>NZ_JBIBKK010000025.1:0-151707 GCF_042959105.1 Streptomyces sp. NPDC007917 | reverse complement strand
CACTCCCTCAACCCCGCAAGATCATCGCGTCCAACGGCCACGGTCCTCGCAACTCCCACAGATCGCGGGTGTTGCGAGGACCGTTAGAACCCAAGGACGTCCGGGGCCTCCCGCTCATGCATGGTGGCGAAGCGATAGCTCAAACAGTTGATCAGATCCCGTCAGCCGTGTTCAGGACGGGCAGGTAGCCACCGGACTGGCCCGCGGCCGTCGGGTGGTAGGACTCGTCGATGGGCCAGGTGACGCTGTGCAGCCACTCGCTCCCGGAGCAGATCTCGTGCCCGGTGAAGGGGGTGGCCACGTCACCGAAGACGAAGCCGTGGGCGGTGGCGCGGCCCTTGGTGACGGAGTTCAGGAAGTCCGACGCGTTGTTGATCGCGGAGCGCTCGGCCTCGGTGAGCCCCGCGATGCAGTCGCCGTTGAGCTTGTAGAAGCGCGGGTAGCCGAGGACGACGACACGGGCGGACGGCGCCTTGGCCCGGATGGCGTCGTAGACCTGGTCCAGCTTGCCGGGCAGGGTGTTCTGGGCGTAGCTGCGGGCGTTGGCGACCGCTGTGAGGCAGTTGTCCTCGCCGGGGAGCACACAGGTGGTCATGACGTCGGCGAAGCCGGCGTCGTTGCCGCCGATGCTGATGCTGACCAGGCCGGTGCCGGAGTTGAGCGGGCCGAGCTGGTTGTTCAGGACGTCACCGGTCTTGGCGCCGGAGCAGGCGGTGAAGCTGAAGCTGGAGGGGGCGTGCGCGGCGGCCCAGAGCTTGGGGTAGGCCTTGGTGCTGCGCTTGCAGCTGCCGCTCGCCGAGTCGTAGCTGCCGGAGCCGACGCCGGATGAGTAGGAGTCACCGAGCGCCACATAGGCGGGCCCCGCGGCGCTCTCCGCGGCCTGGGCGGCGCCGGCCCCGGCGAGGGCGAGCACGACACCGACGACGAAGGCGCTGGCGGTGGCCGTGAGTCTGGACAGTTTCATTCAGTCTCCCCTAGCAGGTTTGCTGCCGATAGCAGGATTGCTGGCGATGCTTTGCGGCACGACCACCCCGAAAGGGGCAATCGTGTTCGAAACCGTCTGTCACACCATGGTGTTGTTGTTGCCATGGCGTGACATGGCTATGTCATCCCGCCGAAACCATGGGTCTATGCGTGTAGTTCGGAAAATATTCCGGTCGGGGCGATGAACTTCCCGCGCGGCGGGGCCGCGCGCTGGTCGCGCGCCGCCGCGCACGCCGTTGCGCACGTCAACCGGAACGGTCAACTTCCTTCCCTGACCCGCCCGTTCGCACATCCGCCGCATCTTGACGGGCTTCCTCCGCCTGCGCGACATTGAAGCCCGGCATCCGGCGCTTCAGGGGGCAAAGTCGCCAATGCAGACCAACAGTGACAAGAGCCCAGCAGGCCTGCGATTCCGGCCGGCGCTCATGGGCGTCGCCGTCGCCATCGGAGGGGTCGGTGCCGCGCTCACGCTCGCGGACATCGACTCGCCGCCCCGCGCGCCCCTCACCCTCTTCTTCCTGGTCATCGCGCCCGCATCGGCCCTGGGGGGCGCGCTGCGCGGGCTGGACGGGCCGGCCCGGGCGGCGCTCGCGGGCATCGGCGCGCTCGCGCTGGATCTGTTGGTCGCCCAGGCGATGCTCGCCTCGCATGTGTGGTCGGTGCGCGGGGGCGTGCTGACGGTCGGCGCGGTGAGCCTGGCGCTCTTCCTGTCGGTACGGCAGGCGGCCCACGCGCAGCGCCGGCGCCGCCGCGCGACGGGCGGTGCCCGTACGGCGAACACTCGGGGATGAGACAGTCAGGGATGAAACGTGGACATCGGCGTGTATCGCCCCGGCGACCTGACGGCCGCCGACCGGGCGGCCTGGACGGCCCTGCAGGCACAGGCGCACCCCCTGGGGGCGCCCCAGCTGGCGAACCCCTTTCTCGCTCCGGAGTTCACGCTGGCCATCGGCCGCTGCAGACGTGGGGTGCGGATCGCGGTGGTGCGCGAACAAGGCGAGCCCGTGGCCTTCTTCCCGTTCCAGCGGACCGGGCTCGGCGTGGGGCGGGCGATCGGCCTTGGCCTTTCGGACTCGCAGGGCCTGGTGCACCGGCCCGGGTTCCAGTGGGACGCGCGCGAGTTGCTGCAGGCCTGCGGGCTCGCGGTCTGGGAGTTCGATCATCTGGTGGAGGGACAGAAACCCTTCGAGGTGGGGGCCCGGCGCTCCTTTCCCTCCCCGGTGATCGACGTGGAGCAGGGCTTCGAGGCGTATCTCGCCCAGCTGCGGGCCCGCTCACCGAAGTTCACCCGCACCACGCTCGCCAAGGAGCGCAAACTGGGCCGGGACGTCGGGGAGGTGCGATACGTCCACGACGAGCGCGATCCGGCCGTGCTGCACACGCTGATCGGCTGGAAGTCCGCCCAGTACCGCAGGACGGGGCGCAGCGACCGCTTCGCCCACGCCTGGATCACCCACCTGGTGGAGCAGCTCTTCCATACGCGCGGCGCCTCGTGCGCCGGGCTGCTCTCGGTGCTCTACTGCGGCGGGCGGCCGGTCGCCGCACACTTCGGGCTGCGCTCGGAGCGCGTGCTGGCCTGCTGGTTCCCCGCGTACGACACGGCGTTCGCGAAATACTCGCCCGGACTGGTGCTGCATCTGCGCATGGCCGAGGGGGCGGCCGCGCAGGGGGTGGCCTGTCTGGATCTCGGGCGTGGTGAGAAGGAATACAAGAACTCCCTGAAAACACGTGATCTCAGCGTGTCGGAGGGGTGGGTGACGCGCCACCATCCGGTGGCGCTCGGGCACCGGGCGCGGCGTGCGCCGATTCGGGCGCTGCGCAATACGGTGCTTTCCCGGCCGGAGCTCTTCGGGCCGGCCGACCGGCTGCTCAGGCGATGGGGCAGCATCCGGGCCCAGAATTGACGAACACATTTACCAAAGGGGGTTTTTGGGTGATTACCCTTGCCATAGAGTAATCAGGGTAAATACCGTCATAGTCACACCCGCGCCGGAAACAATCACCATAGCGGCTCCTGGGGAGGGCTCGAAGGTCGCGACGGATTCCGGAGCGGGACCGCGGTAGGGGGGTGCCGCGCCCGGCTGTCCTGTGCGTTTGTGCTGCTCAGGCATGCCGCGACGCGGGCCGCGAGGCAAGTAACACCAGCCAGCTCGCTCGTCCTTGTTCGGCTGTCGACATCGTCAGGCGATTATGCGCCATGCCGTTATATCGCCGTGCCGTCATGTCGTCACGCCGTCATGGGCGGGTGAGAACCCCCCTTTCGAACCGGATAACCCAACGGACCGCCCGGGGGCGGACGGTCCACCGGACGAGAGGGAAACCATTTCATGAGCTCCTCTGTGCACTCGGACGCACCGGAAAGCGAATCCGGATCGCCTCGGTATCGCCCGGTGTCCTCCCATCTCGCGATCGCGCCGCCGGTGAGCGTCGTGATTCCGGCCATGAACGAAGCCGAGAACCTTCCGTACGTCTTCAAGACCCTGCCCGCCTGGGTCCATGAAGTCGTGCTCGTGGACGGGAATTCCACGGACAACACGGTCCGGGTCGCCCGCGAACTGTGGCCCGGGGTGAAGGTCGTACCGCAGCGCGGCAAGGGCAAGGGCGACGCGCTCATCACCGGATTCGCCGCCTGCACCGGCGACATCGTGGTGATGGTCGACGCGGACGGCTCGGCCGACGGCGGCGAGATCGTCAGCTATGTGTCCGCGCTGGTCTCCGGCGCCGACTTCGCGAAGGGCTCGCGATTCGCCAACGGCGGCGGCACGGACGACATGACGCCGATCCGCAAGCTCGGCAACCGCGCCCTGACCGCGCTGGTCAACCACAAGTTCGGCGCCCGCTACACCGACCTGTGCTACGGCTACAACGCCTTCTGGCGCCACTGCCTGGACGAGATCGCGCTGGACTGCGCCGGGTTCGAGGTCGAGACCCTGATGAACATCCGCGTGGTCAAGGCCGGTCTGCGGGTCCAGGAGATCCCCAGCCACGAGTACCGGCGCATCCACGGCGTCAGCAATCTGCGGGCCGTGCGCGACGGGCTGCGCGTGCTGAGGGTCATCCTGGGCGAGCGCGGCGCCAAGCGGCGCCGCCACCCCGCGCCGGCGCCCGCGGCGATCCGGGGGGAGCTGTCGTGACCGCACTCCCTCCTCTCCCCTCTCCCTCCTCTCCCCCCTCCCTTCCGTCACGGCTCCGGATGTCCGTGGTGATCTGCGCCTACACCGAGGAGCGCTGGGACGACATCCTCGCGGCGGTCGACTCGGTGCGCGGCCAGTCGCTGCCCGCCCACGAGACGCTTCTCGTGGTCGACCACAACCCCGCGCTCCTGCGCCGTCTCGCCGCCCACTACGGCGGCAAAGGCCCTGGGGCCGCGGGTCGGGAGGAGGTCCGGGTGCTCGCCAACGCGGGTCCGCGCGGCCTGTCCGCGGGCCGCAACACCGGCATCGCGGCCTCCGCCGGCGAGGTGATCGCCTTCCTCGACGACGACGCCGTCGCCGAACGCGACTGGCTGCACCACTTCGCCGCGGCCTATGCCGACCCGGCGGTGTTCGCGGTCGGCGGGCGCACCGTCCCGGTGTGGGCCTCCCGCCGCCGCCCGCCGTGGTTCCCCGAGGAGTTCGACTGGGTCGTCGGCTGTACGTACCGGGGGCTGCCGCCCGGCCGGGCCCGGGTGCGCAACGTCCTCGGCGGCAACGCTTCCTTCCGCCGCGAGGCCTTCGAGCTCACCGGCGGGTTCGCGACCGGCATCGGGCGGGGCGGCGACAAGCGGCCCCTGGGCTGCGAGGAGACCGAGCTGTGCATCCGGCTCACCCGCGCCCGGCCGGACGCGGTGCTGCTCATCGACGACCGCGCCGTGATCCACCACAAGGTTCCGCCCGCCCGCGAACGGTTCGCCTACTTCGCGGGCCGCGCCTACGCCGAGGGCCTTTCCAAGGCGCTGGTCACCCGCAGCGTCGGAGCCCAGGCGGGCCTGTCCACCGAGCGCCGCTACACCACCCGCGTACTCCCCGCGGCCATCGCCCGCGGCCTGCGCGACGCCCTCCTGGGCAGGCCGGGCGGCGCGGGCCGCGCGGGCGCGATCGTGGCGGGCGTCGCCGCCGCGGCAAGCGGCTATCTGGTGGGCGCCTCCCGCGCCCGCGGGGCGGGCGGCCCCCGGTTCGCGGCGGCCGCGCCACCGAAGGCTCCGACGCCCGGCACGGCGGCACGGCCGGCTGAGCGGACGGGACAGGGCACCCGGGGGGACGCGCGTGCGCAGACCCGCGAGGGGGCGGCATGACCGGCAGAGCCCAAGCGCCCGCGGCGACACCCCCGCGCGCGGCCCCCGTGCGAACGGCTCGCGGGCGGCGGGCGGAGCAAGCGCGTGCGGGGGGCCGGGCGTGAACGAGCAGGTGCCGATACTGATGTACCACGCCGTGGCACACGCGCCCGCGCGCGCGGTGCGGGGGCTGTCGGTCTCGCCGGGCGCGTTTCACGAGCAGATGGATCTGCTCGGCGCGCGCGGGTTCACGCCTATCAGCTGCGGGCGGCTGGCCGCAGCCTGGCGGGGCGGGGCGGGGCTGCCGGGCAGGCCCGTGCTGATCACGTTCGACGACGGTTACGAGGGCGTGTACCGGTACGCCCTCCCCGCGCTGGCCGCGCACGGCTTCGCGGCCACGCTGTTCGCTTCGACCGGCTGGCTGCGCGGCCCGTACGACATGGGGGGCGCGCCCGATCTCATGCTCGACTGGGACCAGCTGCGCGCCCTCGCGGACGCCGGTGTCGAGGTCGGCGGGCACAGCCACACCCATCCGCAGCTCGATCAGCTCGACGACGAACGGCTGTGGTTCGAGCTGTTGCGCTGCCGGGAGATCCTCACCGACGAGCTCGGCCGACCGCCGGTGTCCTTCTCCTACCCCTACGGCTACTCCAGCCGCCGGGTGCGCCGCACGGTGCGCGCGGCCGGGTTCGAGGTGGGGCTCGCGGTGGGCAACGGTCTCGCGGCGCGCCGTCAGGGGCCGTACGCCCTGCGGCGGGTGACGGTCGGCCGTACGACCCGCATCGAGGAGTTCGAGCAGCTGGTCGACGGCCGGGCGCTCGGCCGGCACTTCGCCCGGGACCGGGCGCTCACCAAGGGGTACGCCCTGGTCCGCAGATCACGTCAGGCATCACGTCAGGTATGGGGGAAGGTGCGCTGAGCCCGTGTCCGATACGACCACCCGGGCCGAGGAGTCCGCCGAGAAGTCCGCCGCGCGGGCCGCGGGCCCAGCAGGACGCACCAGCCGCCGCGGCGACCGCGATCGCGACCAGCTGTTCCGCAACGCCTACGCGCTGATGCTGAACACGGGCATCTCGGCGGTCCTCGGCCTCGGCTTCTGGCTGGCCGCGGCCCGCTACTACACGGAGGACGCGGTCGGCCAGGGCTCGGCGGCCATCGCCGCGATGAAGCTGCTCGCCGGGGTCACGGCGGTGACCCTCACCGGGGCGCTGGCCCGCTTCGTCCCGGTCGCAGGACACACGACCGGGCGGCTGGTCCTGCGTACGTACGCGGGCAGCTCGGTGGTCGTCGCGGTGGCGGCCGGGGTCTTCCTGCTCACGCTCGACACGTGGGGGCCCTCGTACCGCTTTCTGCACGGGCCCCTCCACGGCCTCGGCTTCGTCGCGGCGGTGGTCGGGTGGTCGCTGCTGACCCTGCAGGACGGGGTGCTCACCGGGCTGCGCAGCGCGCTGTGGGTGCCGGTGGGCAACACCGTGTTCTCGGCGGCGAAGCTGCTGCTGCTCGTCGCGCTGGCCGCGGCGATCCCGACGGCCGGGGTGTTCGTGTCCTGGGTCGCCGCGATCGCGGTGTCCGTGGTGCCGCTGGGCCGGCTGGTGTTCCGGCGGCTGGTGCCCCGCCATGTCGAGGCGACGCGGGAGACGGCACGGCCCGCGACGTACCGAGAGATGGGGCGCTTCCTCGCCGGGGACTGCACGGGGTCGCTCTTCTCGCTGGCCGTGGTCTACGCGGTGCCGGTGATCGTCGCCTCGCAGGTCAGCGCGGCCGACAACGCGTATTTCTACATCGCCACCACCATCGGAGGCACGACGAACCTGCTCGCCGTCAACATGGGCGCCTCACTGACCGTCGAGGGCTCGCACGACCCGGCCCGGCTCGCGGAGAACTGCCGCGCGGCGCTGCGCCGGATGGCGCGCATCATGATCCCGGTCTGCCTCGTTCTCCTCGTCTTCGCCCCGCAGATCCTCGGGGTGTTCGGGGACCGGTACGCGCGGGCGGCCACGCCGCTGCTGCGGTGGTTCGCGGTGGGGGCGGCGCTGCGGGTCGTCATCGAGGTGTACTTCGCGGTGCTGCGCGCGCAGAGCCGCACCGCGGGGCTGGCTTATCTGCAGGGCCTGCTGTGTGTGTTGGTGCTGGGCCTGACGCTGGTGCTGCTGCCGAGGATGGGGCTGACGGGTGCGGGGGTCGCCGAGGTCTCCAGCCTGTCGGTGATCGCGGCCATCGCGGCGGTCAGGCTGCGCGGGGTGCTCAGGGCGCGGCCCGCGGAGTCCGGCGCGTACGCCGCCCCGCCTCTGCCACCCGAGCTCAACACCGCGCCCGACGGCGATCTCGCGGATCTCGCCGTCCACGGCGACCGCGGCCCGGGCCCTCGCCGCCGGCGGCGAGGCGGGCCCGATCCGCGCTACGGCCCCACCACCCGCACCGCCGCGCCGCCCCACCCAGAGGCCGGGAGGGCCGGGAGGGCCCGGAAGGCCGAGGTGCCGGGGCGCGGGCGTGGGGTGACGTTGGGGCTGTGGGCGGTGCTGGGCGTCGCGCTCGCGTTCTATTGGGTGCCGGTGAGCCGGATGGGCGAGGGCGATCTGGACGGCATGGGCGGTCTGGGTCTCGTCTCCGTGCTGCCGCACGCGACGCTGCTCGGCGCGGCGCTGCTGGTGGTCGCCTTCACCGGCGCGCTGTGGCCGACGCGGCCGCGGCACGGGCTGCTGAGCGTGGCGCTGGTGGCGACGGTGGTGTCGCTGCACGCCGTGCCCGCCGTGCTGGAGGGCGAACCGCGGTTTCCGACCGCGTGGCAGCATGTCGGGTTTCTCGACTACATCGGCCGTACCGGCGAGGCGGCGCCGGACCTGGACGCGCGGTGGAGCTGGCCGGGGTTCTTCGCGGGGGCCGAGTTCCTGGCGCGGGCCGGGGGCACCCGGGACTTCACCGCCGTGCTGCGCTGGTGGCCGACGGCCGTTCAGCTCCTCTACCTCGCGCCCATGATGGTGCTGCTGCGGTCCCTGCGCGCGAGCTGGCGCGCCAAGTGGACGGCGGCCTGGCTGTTCGCGCTGTGCGGCTGGGTGGGCCAGGACTACTTCTCGCCGCAGGGCTTCACCTACCTCTTCTATCTCCTCTTCGTCGCGGTGCTGCTGGTGTGGTTCCGGGAGCCGCGCGTGCTGCGCGGGAAGTGGCGGCCGGGCGAGGCCGAGGTGGCCGACGCCGCGCGCGGGCAGCGCAGCGTGCTGCTGGTTCTGTTGCTCGTGCTGTTCACGGCGTCCGTGGCGGCACACCAGCTGACGCCGTTCATGATGCTGGGGGTGGTGACGGCGCTGGTGCTGGTGCGGCGGTCGGAGCTGGTCGGGCTGCCGCTGCTGTGCGGGGTGGTGGTGGCGGTGTGGGTCGGGTTCCTGGCCGAGCCGTACTGGTCGGGCCATTTCCACGAGCTGTTCGGCGGGGTCGGCGGGGTCGGCGGCAATGTGTCCTCGTCCGTCTCGGGGCGTATCGAGGGCGGCAGCAGCGTGCACAAGCTGGTGCTCTGCACCCGTGTGGCGCTGGCGGGCTGGGTACTCGCCTTCGCCTGCTGGGGGGTGCTGCGGCGGCGCGCGGCGGGGTTCGCGGAGCGGTCGCTGGTGGTGCTGACGTTCGTGCCGTTCCTCGGCTTCGGCATGCAGTCGTACGGCGGGGAGATGGCGCTGCGCGTGTTCATGTTCGCGCTGCCGGGCGCGTGTGCGCTCGGGGCGCTGTCGCTGTTCCCGCGCGTCGTGTCGGCCCGACGGGGCCTGGGCCCGGTGGCCGCCCTGCTGGCGGGGCTCGTGCTGATGTTCGGCTTCCTGGTCGCCCGCTGGGGCAATGAGACGTTCGAGCGGGTGCGGCCGGGCGAGGTCGCGGCGATGGAGTACGTCTACGCCCATGACAAGCCGACCGTGCGCGTGCTGTGGCTGAGCAATGACACCGTCAACGACGTCACCCCGGCCATGCCGTGGGGGGACCGGGACATGGAGCGGGTGAGCTATCTGCCGACGCTCGCCCCGCGCGACCCGGTCCTCGTCGACGGCCTGGTCGAGGCGTTGCGCGAGGCGGGACCTGACTCGTACCTGATGGTGGGCCGGGGCCAGTCCGTCTATCTGCGGCTGGACTCGGGCTACTCGGCCTCCTGGGAGCGGCGCCTGCTGCGCTCCCTGGACCGGCAGCCCGAGCTGCGCCGGGTGCTGTCGAACGACGACGCGGCGCTGTACGAGCTGACGCGGCCGCCGCGCGGACCGGTGCCGCGGCCCGACCCGGGGGCGGCCGGGCCGCGGATCACCTGGACGCCGTGGTCGGTGCTCGGCGCGCTCTCGGCGATCGCGCTGATCGCGCTGCTGACGGCGCGTGAGGTGGTGCGGGTGGCGGTCCGGCCGAGTGTGCGGCGGCTGCGCTGGCTGCAGGGCTCGTTCTGGTTCTCGCTGCCGCTGCTGGCCGTGCTGCTGGCGTCGCTCGGGCAGCGCTTCTGGACGATGTCCTAGCCGGCGCCGCGTCCGCCGGGCCCGCCGCCGCGCTCAGCGCTTGAACCAGCGCACCTCGTACCCGTCCATGTCGAACGACCGGCCGTCGATCCGAGCATGGATCGGCCGCTTCAGAATGTTCACGACCAGCAGCGCGTCGTCGTCCGCGAGGACCGCCACGTTCGGCCGGTCGTCGGCGGCGATGTCGACCGTACGGAAGCGGGTGCCGGGCGGGAACTCGCGGGCGAAGCGGCCGAGCAGTCCCATCATCGGCAGCGGGCCGCCGCCGTCCGCCAGCTCGGTGCTGCGCCACAGGCAGCCGGGGCATGCGGCGCCGGTCTCCTGCGGGTTCCAGTAGAGCGCGGCGGCCGTGCCGCCCTGGGCCAGCCGGGCCATCGCCGCAGCCTGGACGGCGAGGCGGTGCGGCTCGCTCCAGCCGTCGCGGTCGTCGTCGGCGTCGGGCGGCTCGACGTACCACTCGGCCCACCACACCGGCAGACGCGTGGTCTCGCGCAGCCAGCGCGTCACATCCGTGAACTTGGCGGTCGCGCCGAACTCGTCCGGCAGCAGCTGATCGCCTTCGCGGGTGTAGCTGGAGCCGTCGACGACGACGAAGTCCGCGCCCGCCTTGTGCTCGTTCCAGTACGTGACCACATCGGCGGAGCGCTGGTCGAGCGAGCCCCAGGGCCCGCTGACCACCGGGGAGCCGCCGGAGCCGCCGGAATCGCCCGGCGGGTCGCTGTCGGCCACCACATACGGCCCGCCGACCAGGTTGTGCTCGTTCTGCCGCTTGAGCTCCGCGTAGACCAGGTTGTAGAGCTTGGTGTAGCCCTCGTAGTTCCAGCGCTTCCTGTCGTCGTCATAGAAGCCCTTGAGCTCGTTCCAGACGATGAAGTGGCGCACGTCCGGGTAGCGCCGGGCGACCTTGCCCGCGAGCTCGGCGAAGTCCGCGTAGTGCCCGGGGGTGGGCGCGGTCTCCAGGGCCTGCTGCGACCAGTCCGTCTGCCCCGGCTTGCCGCCCTTCATCCAGTCCGGGGCGCAGCACAGGGTGAGCACGGGCGTGGCGCCGGTCCTGCGCATGAGGTCGACGCGGCGGTCGAGGTCGGCGAAGTCGTAACGGCCCGGCGAGGGCTCGGGATTGCTCGCTCCCCAGCCCATGATGTGCTGGTTCTGCGTCAGCGGCTGCGCGGAGAGCGTCTTCTCCGCCGCGCGCCTGCCCTGCTCGGTGCCGCGGTCGGCGCTGTACTGGGTGTGGGTGAGGCCCCAGCCGGGCGCCGCCGTGACCGCCCGCTCGCGCGCCTGGGCCGAGCCCCGCCGCCCGGCACCCTCCCCCGGCCGGCCGGCGCAGGTGGTGAGCAGCAGCGCCAGGGCCGCCACGCCGATGCCGAGCAGCGCGGTGAGCCGCCACCGGCCGCCGCGCGATAACACCATCCGTCCCCCTGTATGACGCCCCGTCGCATGACGTCCCATATCGGGTAAGAGTATCCGTGAACGCCCCCATTCGGCGGCCTTCTTCGAGAACAGCTCGGTAAACGCCGCTAAACCCAGGTGCGCGACGGTCCCCGGTGCTGAATCATGGCTCAGGTGTGCGCTGACCCACGCACCGTCCCGCCCATCCAGGAGGCAGGCCCTGCCCACCACACCCCCGGAGCAGTCGCTCCCGGTCCGGCTGACCGTCGAGGACAGCGACTCACCGTCCGACATCGTGGACGCGCTCTCCCTCGGGCGGTTCGCGACCGGCGAGCAGCCGTACGCCCGCAGCCACTCCGTCGACCGGGTCAAGTCCGGTGTGACGCTGCTGCCGCCCGCCGCGAAGGTGCTGCGCTCCGCCCGGGACGACGACCGCAGCGCGACCCTCGCCGAGGGCGACGGCTGGACGCTGCTGGTGTCCCGGTGGAGCCGGGGCGCGGATGTGACCGTGACGGCCGTCACGGACGAGCTCGCGGAGAAGGTGCTGCGCCAGGCGGTCGACGGCGCGGAGGACGAGCCGGAGCCCCAGCCGGAGAACGTGACGATGGGCTTTTGGTACGTTTCCCCGCGGCGCGGCCCGCACCGCACCACGCGCCAGATCTCCGCCGGGACGTGGGAGGAGATCCGGGGCAACTACACCGCCCCGGTCGCCGAGGCCATGGACGGGCTGATGAAGGTCACCCCGGACGACATCGCCGGCCGGCTCCTGCTGCTGCACGGCCCGCCCGGCACCGGCAAGACCTCCGCGCTGCGCACCCTGGCCCGCTCGTGGCGGGACTGGTGCCAGGTCGACTGCGTGCTCGACCCGGAGCGGCTGTTCTCCGACGTCGGCTATCTGATGGACATCGCGATCGGCGAGGACGACGGCTCGGCCAAGGGCCGCTGGCGGCTCCTGCTGCTGGAGGACTGCGACGAGCTGATCCGCGGCGAGGCCAAGCACACGGCGGGCCAGGCCCTGTCCCGGCTGCTGAACCTGACGGACGGGCTGCTCGGCCAGGGGCGGAACGTGCTGGTCGGGGTGACCACCAACGAGGACCTGGAGCGGCTGCACCCGGCGGTGGTCCGCCCCGGGCGCTGTCTCGCCAGGATCGAGGTGGGGCGGCTCACCCGCGCGGAGGCCGTCGGCTGGCTGGGCAGCGAGGAATCCATCGGACGGGACGGGGCGACGCTGGCCGAGCTGTACGCGCTGCGGCGCGGCACCAAGCCCGCGTCGGTGCCGTCGCAGCCGGCCGACGCGGACGCCGGACTGTATCTATAGGGCCGGGCGGGGCCTGTCTCAGGCCGCTCTGTCAGGCGTAGAGATCCCGCAGGCGCACCGACAGACAGGTCACACAGCCCTCCATCTTCTCGAACTCGCTGATGTCCACGGGCACCGGCTCGTACCCGAGGTCCGCGAACAGCTCGGCGCTCTTGGGCGCGCTCGCCGCCATCAGCAGCTTGCCGCCGCCGAGCAGGACGACATGGGCGCCGGACTCCTCAGGGACGGGGAGGAACCGCGGAAACGCCCGTACGTCACAGGCCAGCGGCGGGTAGCCGATGACCGTGCCGTCGGGGAGGGCGGTGACCGCCGACTTGAGATGGAGCACCTTGCTGACCGGTACCGCCACCACCCGGGCGCCCAGCGGCTCGAAGACGGCGCGCAGCTGCCGTACGCCGTCGGCGTCGGTGCGGCCGCCGCGCCCGACGTACAGGGTGTCGCCGATCTTGAGGACGTCCCCGCCGTCCAGGGTGCCCGGCTCCCGGATCCGGTTCACCGAACACCCGAGCGCGGTCACCGCCGCCTCCACGTCGGCGATTTCGGCGCGCCGGGGGGCGGCGCCGGGTCGGCCGATCAGCGCGACGTTCTTGTAGACGACCATCGTGTCCTCGACGAAGACGCCATCCGGGCAGTCGTCCGCCGGGGGCACCTCCACCGGCTCCCAGCCGTGCGCGCGCAGCGCCACGACGTAGACCTCCCACTGCCGCAGCGCCAGCGCGGCGTCGACCGGCTTGCGGTCGATGTGGGTGACGAGCCCTTCAGCGAGGCGGGGGCTGGGCCGCCGGACGATGGCTTTGGCGCTGGGCATGAGGGCTCCGTCCTGAACCTGGTCGACTGCGGGCCTCCATGGTGCGGCACGCGCCGGGCCGTTCGAGGCTTTGGCCGTCCGCCGGACGCGGAGGCCGTACGCGCGCGGCCACGCCGGGGACACGCGCGGCCACGCCGGGGACATGGCACGGGTGCGCCGGGGGCACGCGCGCGGGAGGTCATGCGTCCGTGGCGTAGGCGGCTCGCAGCGCCTCGTCCACGGCGGTCTGCGCGGCCGCCCGGTCCAGGCCGAGCCGCCGGACCCGTTGGGCGTAGGCCGCCGCCGCGCTCGCCGCTTCCCGCGCGGCCGCGTCGCCCGCGGCGGCGACGAAGCTGCCGTGGCGGCCGCGGGTCTCGATCACCCCGTCGGACTCCAGCGCCCGGTAGGCCTTGGCGACGGTGTTCGCCGCGAGCCCCAGCTCCCCGGCGAAGCCGCGTACGGTCGGCAGCTTGTATCCCACCGGGAGGGCCCCCGAGCGGACCTGGTCGGCGATCTGGGCGCGGATCTGTTCGAACGGGGCCGTCGCCGAATCCGGGTCGACGGTGATCTTCAAGGCCACGTGCTGGGCTCCAGGGCGTGCGGGCGGGTTTGTCGCACCTATTGTGTGCCACGGTCGGCCGGGTCGGGCGCAGACACGGAAACGGGGGGCGCGGACACCGGGTCGGCGCCATCAGTCCACGGCCCGGTGGTCCCGCTCGACCGCGAGCGGGACCACCGGGCCGTCGTCAAAGCGCCGCCGGTCAGGAGGTATTCGCGCTCCCGCGCGGCACCAGCCGCTTCACCAGCGGCCAGCACAGGATCAGCGCGATCACCACATACACGGTCACCGAGAAGGGCGTGTTGACCAGCCCCGACACGCTCCCGTCGCTGATCTGCAAGGCCCGCCGCAGCTGCTGTTCGGCCCCCGGCCCGAGGATGACGCCGATGACCGCGGGCAGCACCGGCAGGCCGTAGCGCCGCATCAGCAGCCCCAGCAGGCCGATGATCAGCAGGATCACCAGGTCCAGCGGCTCGCCGCCCACCGCGTACGCGCCGACCGCGGCGAAGAAGAGGATGCCCGCGTACAGGTACGGCCTCGGGACGCGCAGCAGCTTGGCCCATACGGGTGCCAGCGGCAGGTTGAGCACCAGCAGCATCACCATGGCGATGAACAGCGAGGCGATCAGCCCCCACACCAGGTCCGGTTCGCGCTCGAAGAGCAGCGGTCCTGGCTGGATGCCGTACTGCTGGAAGGCGGCCAGCATCACGGCGGCGACCGCGGTGGTGGGCAGGCCGAGGGTGAGCATCGACACGAGCGTGCCCGCGGCGGACGCGGAGGCGGCCGACTCCGGGCCGGCCACGCCCTCGATGGCGCCCTTGCCGAACTCGTCGCGGTGCTTGGAGAGCCGCTTCTCGGTCACGTACGACAGGAAGGTGGGGATCTCCGCGCCGCCCGCCGGGATCGCGCCGAACGGGAAGCCGATCGCCGGGCCGCGCAGCCAGGGCTTCCAGGTGCGGCGCAGCTCGGCCTTGCCGAGCCAGGGGCGGCCGACCGGGATGGGCTGGTCGGGGCGGCGGCGCAGATGCAGGGCCACCCACAGCGCCTCGCCGATGGCGAAGAGGCCGACCGCGACGATGACGACGTCGATGCCGTCGGCCAGTTGCAGCGAGCCGAAGGTGAGCCGCTGCTGACCGGTCATCTGGTCCAGGCCCACCAGGCCGATGGTGAGCCCGATGAGGAGCGAGGCGAAGCCGCGGATGCGGGAGCTGCCGAGCACGGAGGTCACGGCGATGAAGGCCAGCACCATGATGGCGAAGTAGTCGGGCGCGCCGATGTCGACGGCGAGGTCGGCGACGGTCGGGGCGAGGAAGACCAGCAGACAGGTGCCGATCATGCCGCCCGCGAAGTGTCCGATGGCGGCGGCCGCGAGCGCCTGGGCGCCGCGCCCGGAGCGGGCCATGGGATGGCCTTCCATGGCGGCGACGACGGCGGCGGTCTCACCGGGGGTGTTGAGGAGGATGGAGGTGGTGGAGCCGCCGAACATGCCGCCGTAGTAGATGCCCGCGAACATGATGAACGCGGCGGTGGGGTCGAGCCCGTAGGTGACGGGCAGCAGCAGCGCGACCGCCATGGCCGGGCCGATGCCGGGGAGCACCCCGATGGCGGTGCCCAGCAGCACGCCGACCGCCGCCCACAGCAGATTGACCGGGCTCAGGGCGGTGCCGAAGCCGTCGAGGAGGGAGGAGAGGGAGTCCATCGCGTTACAGCACCTCCATCAGCGGGCCGCCGGGCAGCGGCACCGCGAGCAGCCGGTCGAAGACGAAGAAGGTGACGGTGGAGAGCACGGCCGCGATCAGCGGGTCGCGGTGGAAGGCGCGGCTGCCGAGGGCGTACGCCGAGCCCCAGAAGAGCAGGGCGCCGGAGATGGGGAAGCCGAGCGGGTCGATGAGGAAGGCGTTGGCGAGGAACACGCCGGCCAGCAGCAGGACGGTGCGCCAGTCGCCGGGCGCGGCCAGGTCGATGTCCTCGCCGCCCTCGGCCTCGCCCTTGCCGCCGCGCAGCACGTCCACGGCCAGCAGTACGGCGACGACCAGCAGCGCGACGCCGACGACGATCGGCACGGTCCTGGGGCCGACGGGGCCCCGCTGGGCGAAGTCGGTGTCCATGGTGAGGGCGTCGGTGAGGACGAGGACGCCGATGGCCAGCAGCAGGGCGCAGACGCCGAGTTCGGAGCGGCCGCGCAGGAAGGCTCTGAGCCCGGTGCCGGGGTCTGTGGTGGTGGTTGTGTCGTTGGCCGTGTTGGTGTTGGTGTTGGTGTCCGCGTGGCTGTCCGTCACAGTCCCAGCTCCTTCAGCACCGTGTCCACGCGCCTGTCCTGGGCGGTCAGGAAGCGTCCGAAGTCGTCCCCCGTCACGAAGGCGTCGGTCCAGCGGTTGCGCCGCACCGCCTCCTTCCACTGCTTCGAGGCGTGCATCTTCGTGACCAGGTCGATCAGCTTGTCGCGCTCGGTGTCGGTCAGGCCGGGCGGGGCGACGATGCCGCGCCAGTTGGTGAACGAGACGTCGAGGCCGGCCTCCTTGAGCGTCGGCGCGTCCAGGCCCGGCAGGCGCTTGTCGCTGGTCACCGCGAGCACCCGCAGCTCGCCCGCCTCGATCTGGTCCAGGTACTCGCCGACACCGGAGACACCGAAGGCGACCTTGCCGCCGAGGACGGAGGCCAGCAGCTCGCCACCGCCGTCGTACGGGATGTAGTTGACCTTCTTCGGGGCGATCCCGGCGGCCTTGGCCATCAGCATGGGCGCCAGGTGGTCGGGACCGCCGGGCGAGGAGCCGCCGCCCACCGGCAGCGAACCGGGCTTGGTGCGCCAGTCCGCCACCAGCTGGTCGAGGTCGCGGTACTTGGACCCCTTGGCCACGACCACGATGTCCGGCTCCTGGGTGAGCCGCGCGATCGGCGTCGTGTCGGCGAGCGTGGACGGCGCGTGGTTGGTGTGCACCGCGCCCACCACGCCCAGGCCCATGGACATCGCGAGCTTGCCGTTGCCGCGCTCGGCCACCAGCCGGCTGAGCCCGACCGTGCCGCCCGCGCCGGGCAGGTTGAACACTTCGATGTTGCGGCTCAGGTCGGCGTCCTCGGCGCTCTTGGCCGCCGTGCGGGCCGTGATGTCGTAGCCGCCGCCGGGGGTGTTGGGCACCATCAGGCGCAGGCCGGGGATGTGGGTACCGGTGGCGGAGCCGCTGCCGGAGCTGAGCAGCGGAGGCCCGAGGAGCACGATCAGAGCCGCGGAGAGGAGGGCGAGCGGGGTACGCAGACGCGGACTGAGACGCACGGTGACACCGCCTTTCTGTTCTTGCGTGGGTGTCTGTGTGAGGCGCGCCACATGTTGCCGGTGGGTTAACGCGCTGTCTCTCTTTCGGTATTAAGAGACCTTGTGGTCGTTGCGTACACGGCGAAGGCCAACGGGGAAGGCAACGGGAAGGCGCGTTCGATGACGAGAGTGCTGGTGGTCGACGACGACTTCATGGTGGCCAAGCTGCACAGCCGCTATGTGGCGTCCCTGGACGGCTTCACGGTCGCAGGGGTGGCCCACACGGGCGCCGAGGCGCTGCGCGCCGCCGCCGCGCTCCGTCCCGACCTGGTCCTGCTGGACGTCTATCTGCCGGATATGGACGGCATCAGCGTGCTGCGCCGGATGCGGGAGCGGGAGGAACACCGTCATGTGGACGCGCTGTTCGTCACCGCGGCCAAGGACCCGCACGCCGTGCGCGAGGCGCTGCGCGCGGGGGCGCTGCACTACCTCATCAAACCCTTCGACCGGACCGCCCTGCAGGAGCAGTTGCGCCACGCCGCCGCCCTGCGGGCCCGCCTGGACTCGCTCGGCGAGGCCAGCCAGGAGGACGTCGACCAGATCTTCGGCACCCGCCCGCGCGGCTCGCGCTCGCGCGAGCAGCTTCCCAAGGGCCTGGCCGCGCACACCGCGAGCCTCGTCGAGCGCACGCTGCGCGAGCACGCCGAGGGGCTTTCGGCGGCGGAGTGCGCGGAGGCGGGCGCCTTCTCCCGGGTGAGCGCCCGCCGCTATCTCGAGTACTTCGCCGAGACGGGGCGGGCGGAGGTCACCCTGCGCTACGGGGGCACGGGCCGCCCTGAGCGCCGCTACCGCTGGATCGCCTGAGCGCCGCTAGCGCTGCATCGCCTGACGGTGGCCTGGGCGCACCCGCCCCCGGCAAAGCCCCGCTGAGCAGCTATCTTGTCCGCATGTCGTCACAGCAGCCTGCCCCCGCGCCCATACCGCCGGACGCCGCTCCGGCCTCTCCGGCCGCTCCGGCGCCACGCAAGTCCCCCCGAGCCCTGGCCGCCGCGCTGATCGTGGGGGTCCTGATCGGTGGTGCCGGTGTCGGTGTGGCCTGGGCGGTCAGCGGCGACACCTCGTCCTCCAACGACGCGGCGGGCGACGCACGGGACGCCTGCCGGGCGCTGAACGGACTCGACACCTCCAAGTACACGGACGACGGTCCGCAGGGCGACGTCGCCCGCAACCGCTTCGGCGCCGCGATCGCGCTCTCCGCGGCGGCGGCCGGGGGCGACGCCACGTACAAGCCGTTGGCTGAGGCGCTGCTCATGGCTCAGAACCAGCACGCGAGGACCTTCGACTTCGGCAACAGCGCGGTGAAGAAGAACCTCGACAAGGCCCACCAGATCTGCGACGACCTCGACTGACCGCGCCGCCTGGGGCGGGAAGGACGGCTCAACTCGCGGGCCGCGCCCCCGTGGCCGCGTAGATCCGCTCCGCGCGGCGCCGGGCCGCACGGGCCCGGCCGTCCCCGGCCAACGCCCCCTCCGTCCCCTCCTCCTCACCGGCGGCCAGGTCCGGTACGGCTCCCGGCACGGCGTCCGGCACCCGGCCGATGACGTCGAGGGCGCGCGCCTCGCCCAGCGGGTGGCCCGCCTCCCGCTGCACGGCAACCGCCTCGGCCGCGCGGGACAGCGCCTCCGCGTACCGCCCCGTAGCGAGGTGGATCTCGCCGAGTTCGGTCAGGGCCTGCCCCTCGACCAGCCGGAAGCCGCAGCGCCGCGCCAGCTCCCGGGCCTCGTCCGCCCGGGCCAGTGCGGCCCCGGCGTGGCCGAGGGCGCGGTGGGCGGCGGCAAGGCCCAGCAGGCTGTCCGCCTCCGCGCGCCGGTTCTGCGCGGCGCGCGCCGCGAGCAGGGCGCGTTCGTGGCTCTGTGCCGCCTGTTCGCCGCGCCCGGCGCGCCGGTGGGCCTCACCGATGGTGTTGAGGGCGTCGGACTGGATCCGGCGGTTTCCGGTGTCCACGGCGAGCCGCAGCGCGCGCTCGCCGTGGTCAAGACCCTCCTCGTGGCGCCCGCACTCCAGCTGGATCCGTCCGGTGATCTGGAGCGCCACCGCGTGGCCGTTGCGGTAGCCGACGGCCTCGTTGATGGCCACGGCCTCGGTCAGGACCTCCAGGCCCTCGCGCAGCCGCCCGGCCTCCCAGTACGCGATGCCGAGGTTGTCCAGGTGGTTGGCCTCGTAGCGGACTCCGGCCTTGCGCCGGATGTGCAGCGCCGTCTCCAGGTCGCTCACGGCCTCCGGCAGCCGCCCCATGTCCCGGTGGACGAGACCGACGCCGATGAGCGCCAGCGCCTCGGCGTCGCTCTGCCCGAGCTCGCGCAGGATGGCGAGCGCGGCGTCGAAGTGCCCGAGCGCGTCGTCCAGCCGGGCCTGTTCCCACTCCACGTACGCCAGTCCGCCGAGCGCCGCCGCCTCGCCCGGGGGCCAGCCGATGGCGCGGTGCAGCTCGATGGCGCGCTGGTGGTGGAGGGCGGACTGGCCCAGGACGCCGAGGTCCCACAGGGCGAAGCCGATGTTGTAGTAGACGGCGGCCTCACCGCGCCGGTCGCCCTCGGCGACGGCGGCGTCCAGCGCGCTCTGCGCGGTGACCTGCCAGGTGCCGCGGGGCAGGCAGAGCCAGAAGTAGCCGAGCAGCGCGTCCGTCAGGTGCCAGGACACGGCGCGCGGCCCCTGGCGTGCGGTGCGCTCGATCACGGCCAGCAGGTTGGCCCGCTCGGCCTCCAGCCACACGATGGCCTCGATCTCGTCGGCGAGCCGCACCGGTGCGCGGACGTGAGGGACGCGTAAGCTCTCGAAGCCCGCCGCGAAGGGGACGTACGGCCCGCCCTCGCGGTCACCGCAGTGCCCCGGCGCCCCCTCGGCCGCCTCGGCCATCTCGCGCGGCAGCCTGGGGATCTGCGGGTACAGGATGCGTCCGGCGGCGTCCGCGGCGAGCAGGTACCACGCGTACAGCCGGTCCCGCGCGGCCGTCGGCTCCCCCGCCGGGTCGCCGAGCGCCGGGTCGTCGGACTCCAGCCGCTCCCAGGCGTACTCGCGGAGCAGGTCGTGGAAGCCGTAGCGGCCCTCCCCGCGCGACTCGATCAGATGCGCGCCGGCGAGGGTGGCCAGCAGCCGCGCGGCCCGCTCCTCGGTGTCGTCCAGCAGCGCCGCGGCGGCCCCGGCGTCGAACTCCAGGCCCGGGACCAGACCGAGCCGGCGGAACAGCAGCCGGCCCCGGGGGCCCTGGGCCCGGTACGAGAGGTCGAAGGCGGCGCGGACCGCGGACCGTTCGTCGTCCTCCAGCTCCAGCACCGCCAGCCTGCTGCCCTCCGCCAGCTCGGCCGCCAGGTCGGCGACGCGCCGGCCCGGCTCGCAGGCGAGCTGCGCGGCGGCCACGCGCAGCGCGAGCGGGAGGTAGCCGCACAGCCGGGCGAGTTCGGCCACGGCGTCCGGCTCGGCCGCGACCCGCGGCTCCCCGAGGACGGCGACCAGCAGGGCGTGTGCCTCCTCGGGGGCCAGGACGTCGAGCATGAGGGGGTGCGCGCCCTCCCGCGCGACCAGGCCGCCCAGCCGGTTGCGGCTGGTCACCACGGTGAGGCAGGAGGGGCCGCCGGGCAGCAGCGGGCGCACCTGCTCGGCGGAGACCGCGTCGTCCAGCAGGATCAGCATCCGCCGGTCCACCAGCAGGGACCGGTAACGGCGGATCATCTCGTCCTCGTCGGCCGGTATCTCCTGCGGCGTCAGACCCAGGCCGCGCAGCAGCTGCCCGAGGGCGTCACGCGGACGCAGCGGCTCGCGGTTGCCGTCGAAGCCCCGCAGGTCCACGTACAGCTGGCCGTCCGGGAACCGGTCCCGCACCTGATGGGCCCAGTGCACGGCCAGGGCGGTCTTGCCCACGCCCGCGGCGCCGCCGATCGCGGAGATCACCACCGTGCCGGTGTCGGGCGCCGCGCCGCCGGGCGGGACGAGGGCGTGCAGCCGGGCGACCGCCTCGGCGCGGCCGGTGAAGCCGGGCACGGCGCGCGGCAGTTCGGCGGGGACCAGCCGCGGGCCGCTGTGGTTCTGCGGGCCACTGTGGCCCTGCGGGCCGTTGTCGTGCCGCGGGCCGGGCTGCGCGGGGGAAGCGGGCGGCGCGGGTACCCGCACATCGAGGTCGCCCACCAGGATCCGCTGGTACAGCGCCTGGAGTTCGGGCCCGGGGTCGACCCCCAGCTCATCGGCCAGCCGCTCGCGGGTGCGGGTGTACACCTCCAGCGCCTCGGCCTGCCGCTCGCACCGGTACAGGGTCACGACGAGCTGCCGTACGACCCGCTCGTCCAGCGGGTGGGCGGCGGCCAGGTCGCGCAGCTCGGGCAGCAGTTCGCCGTGGCGGCCCAGCCGCAGCTCCGCGTCGCCCAGCGCCAGCCGGGCCGCGATGTGCTCGCTGCCCAGCCGCTCCCGCATGTTCCAGGCCCAGTCGCCGGACAGGCCTGACAGGGCCTCCCCGCGCCACAGCCCGAGCGCCCCGCGCAGCAGCCGGGCGGCGCGCGCGGGGTCCTCCTCCGCGGCCGCGGCCTCGGCGACCAGGCCGCGGAACCGGTGGAGGTCCACCGACTCGGCCGACACCTCCAGCACATAGCCGCCGGAGCGCCGCGCCAGCCGGGCCCCGCCCTGCCCGGCGCCCGCCGCGCCCGCGTCCGCGTCCCCGTCCGCGTCCCCGTCGAGAGCGCGCAGCGCCGCCCGCAGCCGCGCCACATACCCGTACAGCACGCTGCGCACGGACGCCGGGGGCTCCTCGCCCCACACCCGGTCGATCAACTGCCCCACCGGTACGACGCGGTTCGCCTCCACCAGCAGGACCGCGATCACACAACGCTGCTTGGCGTGCCCGAGGTCGACGTGCCGGTCTTGGGACCGAGCCTCAACCGGGCCGAGGACCCGGAAGTCCATATGAGCCTCCCCCAACCCTGGTTCTCGCCCCCCGCCGCTTCGATCTTCTCGCGAATCCGTGAGGCCGCGTGCAGGCCCGTCCAAGGTTTATTCAAGATTTCGTCCAAGTCCCGTGCGGCAGAGTGTTCTCAGCGGCTCCGATGTGGGACCGGAGCGGCGCCTCGGGATGGCCGCCGACCCGCTTGACGGGGGATAGCGGGTCGGCGGCCTCGGCACGCCGGCGCGGCGGGGGGCGCGCCGGCGTGCACCGTCGGCGAGGAAGGGGGTCAGACCGTCGCGGGCCTGGTGCCGATGACGACGGTCGCGCCCAGCTCCTCGCATCCGGCGATCCGGGGAACCAGCCCGTGCCGGGCGAAGGTCTCGGCGGTACGCGGCGCCTGCCGCTCGCTGGTCTCCACCAGCAGATGGCCGTCGGGCGCCAGCCACCCGGCCGCCCCGGCGAGTACCCGCCGCTGGACGTCGAGCCCGTCCGTGCCGCCGTCCAGCGCGACGCGCGGCTCGTGGTCGCGGGCCTCCGGGGGCAGCAGGCGGATGGCGTCGGTGGGTACGTAGGGGGCGTTGACGACCAGGATGTCGACGCGGCCGCGCAGCGCGGCGGGCAGCGGCTCGTAGAGGTCGCCCTCGTACACCCGGCCCTTGTCGACCGGGATGTTGCGCCGCGCGCACCGCGCCGCGGCGGGCTCGATATCGGCCGCGTACAGCTCGATCGGGCCCAGCGCCGCGATCAGCGCGGCGCCCACCGCGCCCGAGCCGCAGCACAGGTCGACAACGACGGACCCCGGCCGGGCGAGGCCGACGGCCTGGTCGACGAGGAACTCGGTGCGCCGGCGGGGTACGAAGACACCGTGGTCCACGGCTATCCGCAGACCGTGGAACTCCGCCCAGCCGAGGACGTGTTCCAGGGGCAGCCCCGCCACGCGCCGGTCGACCATGGCGGCGAGTTCCTCGGGGGTGCGCGCCGTGGTGACGAGCAGGTGCGCCTCGTCCTCGGCGAAGACACAGCCGACGGACCGGAGCCTGGTGACGATGGCGGAGAAGGGGAGAAGTGACGGTGAGACCGACATGGGAGCCTTTCGGAACGCCTGTGGGCGCTCCCGCGGTCACCTATCCCTGAGGGACCGCACGGCCGTGAGATGAGAGCACCCGACCTGACACAGCGGTAATGGGTCTCACCTCCTCGGTCGTTAACTCCTGAAGCCGCGAACACTTTACCCGAGGCGGTCGGCGGCGCAAACGTGTGCGAGGGCTCGCCCCGGGCGGCGGGCCCCGGCTTACGGTAAATGCCTTGACGCGCGAAATGTTAGCGGTAACACTCCGGCTCGTGGACAAGCCCTCGAGTACGCCTCCGCTCCCCCGACCCGACGACCGGTCCCCGCTGTTCAGCCGCGCCGCCGTGGTGGCGTCCTGCGTGGGCTTCATCCTGATCGGCGCGCTGCAGGCGCTCTACGGACCGTCGATCCCCGCCTTCCGCGACGAGTACGGCCTCTCCCCGTCCGCCGCCGGTCTGGGCCTGAGCGCCCACTTCGTGGGGGGCGTCGCGGGCGTCCTCGTCTTCGACCGGCTCTACGGCCGCGCCGACCCCGCCGCCCGGATCGGCAACCGCAAGCTGCTGGGCGGCTCGTATCTGCTGATGGCCGTCGGCGCGGCCGGTTTCGCGCTCGCCCCCGCGTGGCCCGCCGCCCTCGGCATGGCGCTGGTGGCCGGCCTGGGCTTCGGCGGCATCGACTACGGCCTGAACCAGCTGTTCGCCGTCGGGTTCGGGCGCCGCAGCACCGCCATGCTCAACGTCCTCAACGCCCACTTCGGCATCGGCGCGATCCTCGGCCCGGCGCTGATCGGACTGGTGGGGGCGGATCACTACACCGCCGTCTTCCTCGGCTTCGCCGTGCTGACCCTGCCGCTGCTGCTGTGCCTGGCCGGGGTGCGGGACGAGGCTCCCCCGCGCGCGGGCGACCCGCGGGACGGGACGGGGCAGGACGGGACGGGGCAGGACGGGACGGGGCAGGGCGACGCGCGGCGGGCGCGGGCGCGCTCCCGCAGCCTGGCCACCGTGCTGGGCGCCTTCGTCCTCCTCTACGTCCTGCACGTCGGCATCGAGGCGGGCGTCGGCGGCTGGGAGCCCACCCATCTGGAGACGGTCGGCTACGGCGCGACCGCCGCCGCCTCCGCGACCTCCGTCTACTGGCTGATGATGACGGTCGGCCGCTTCCTGGTCGCGCCGCTGGCGCTGCGCTGGCCCGCCCGGTCCATCATCGTGGTCAGCTGCGCGGGGATGACCGCGTGCCTGCTGCTCGCCGCGGTGCCCGCGCTGGCCCCGTACGCGTACGCGGGCGTCGGCCTGTTCATCGCGCCGATCTTCCCGACCGGCCTGCCCTGGCTGAACGACGCTGCCCCCCGCGCCCGCCGGGCCGGGGCGCTGGTCATCGCGGCGTCCATGGTCGGCGGCGTGGCCGCGGGCCCGGCGCTCGGCAAGGCCATCGAACTGTCCGGCATCCGCGCCGTACCGCTCATCCTGGCCGCGGTCTCGGCGATCTGCCTGGCCACGACGGGCTGGCTGATCCGTGCCACAGCCACGCGCCCGGAAGCCACCGCCACGCGCCCAAAGGCCCCCGACGCGCCTTCCGCCGCCAGCTCGGCCACGCTCGACCCCGACTCCCGGCGGGCCATCCGATCTCTGTGACAGGCAGGGCCTGGCTAGGGTGTAAGGACAGACGCAGCAGGCAGGAAGGAAGGCCCGGTATGGGGGAGCCCGCCCGGACCAGGCGCCGCCGGGGCACGGCCGGCTCCCGGGTTCTGATGGCGGACGTCGCCCGCCTCGCCGGGGTCTCGGACCAGACCGTCTCGCGGGTGCTCAACGACCACCCGAAGGTCCGGGAGGAGACCCGCGAGCGGGTGCGGGCCGCGATGCGGGAGCTGGGCTACCGCCCCACCGCGAGCGCCCGCACCCTGGCCAGCGGCCGCAGCCGGATGCTCGGCGTGATCTCCTTCGACGCGACCCGCTTCGGCCCGGCCGCCACCTTGGCGGGCATCAACGAGGCGGCCCAGTCGGCCGGTTACCTGGTCAGTACGATCGCGCTGACCGCCACCGACCAGGCGTCCGTCGCGGGTGCGCTGGACCGGCTGCTCGGCGAGGGCGCGGACGGTGTGATCGCCATCGCCCCGCAGCGCTCGGTGAGCCAGGCCCTGGTCGAGTCGGGCCACGACATTCCGCTGGTCACCCTCGACAAAAGCTTCGGCGATCGGGTCCCGGTCGTCGCCGGGGACTCCGCCTCCGGTGCCCGCCAGGCCACCGAGCATCTGCTGCGCCTCGGCCACCGTACGGTCTGGCACATCGCGGGCCCCGCCGGCTGGATCGCGGCGGAGGCGCGCGTGGACGGCTGGCGGGCGGCCCTGAAGGACGCGGGGGCCGTCGCGCCCGAGCCGCTGTTCGGCGACTGGAGCGCGGACAGCGGCTATGAGCTGGGCCGCCGGGTGGCCGATCGCCCGGAGGTCACCGCGGTCTTCGTGTCCAACGACCAGATGGCGGTGGGCGTGCTGCGCGCGCTGCACGAGGCCGGGCGCCGGGTGCCCGAGGATGTCAGTGTGGTCGGCTACGACGACATCCCCGAGGCCGCGCATCTGCTGCCGCCGCTGACCACCGTCCGCTCCGACTTCGCCGAGGTCGGCCGCCGCTGTCTGGCCCTGATGCTGGACCAGCTCCACCGGGCGCCCGAGCCCGGGGTGCGCGTGGACATCCCCACGGAGCTGGTCGTCCGCCGCAGCACCGGCCCGGCCCCCGCCTGAGCCGGGGAGCCGGAGAGGCGCTTTCCGCGCGCCCGGCGCACCCAGGTCACCCCCGGCCAGGTCACCCCCGGCCAGGTCACCTCCGGCCAGGTCGGCCTGGCCGCCGTATGCGCCCCCGGGGACCCCGGCCCCGTATGCTCCCAGACATGATCACGGTCAGGTTGGAGCGGCTTCGGGCGGACCACGCGTCGGCCTTGCTGGCATTCGAGCGGGAGAACCGGGAGTACTTCGCGCGGTCCATCCCGGACCGGGGCGACACCTACTTCGCGGAGTTCGGCTCCCGCCTCCGCCTCCTGCTCGATGAGCAGGAGGCCGGTGTGTGCCACTTCCATGTGGTCCTGGACGAAGCGGGAGAGCTGATCGGCCGGGTGAACCTGATGGACGTCGAGGAGGGCTCCGCCGAGCTCGGCTACCGCGTCGGCGAGCGGGCCGCGGGCCGGGGGGTGGCGACGGCCGCGGTGGCGCAGGTGTGCGGGTTGGCCGTGGAGTCGTACGGGCTCTCGGCCCTCACGGCGGCGGCCACGCTCGACAACCAGGCCTCCACGGCCGTGCTCCGCCGCAGCGGGTTCACGGCCGTGGAGGACATCGAGCTGAGCGGGCGGCCCGCGGTCCGCTACCGGCTCCGGCTCACCGCCCCTCGCTGACCGCCGCGGACGCGGACCACCGGCGAGGCCTCACACCCCCACGTACCGCCGCAGATGGCGGGCGGTGAGCGTGTCCGCGCCGGCCACCAGGTCGGCGGGGGTGCCGGTGAACACCACCTGCCCCCCGTCGTGGCCGCCGCCCGGGCCGAGGTCGACGAGCCAGTCGGCGTGGGCCATCACGGCCTGGTGGTGTTCGATGACGATGACCGTGTTGCCGTCGTCGACCAGGCGGTCCAGCAGGGCCAGCAGCTTGTCGACGTCCGCCATGTGCAGTCCGGTGGTCGGCTCGTCCAGGATGTACGTCGAGGACTTCTCGGCCATGTGGATGGCCAGCTTGAGCCGCTGGCGCTCCCCGCCGGAGAGAGTGTTCAGCGGCTGGCCGAGCCGCAGATAGCTCAGTCCGACGTCCACCAGCCGCCCCAGGACGGCGTGCGCCTGCCCCGAGGGGAAGAAGGCGTGCGCCTCCGCCACCGACATGGCCAGCACCTCGCTGATGTTCTTGCCGCGCAGCGTGTACGTGAGCACTTCGGGCGTGAACCGCTTGCCCTCGCACTCCTCGCACACCGAGGCCACCCCGGCCATCATCGCCAGATCGGTGTAGATGAGCCCGATGCCGTTGCACTTGGGGCAGGCGCCCTCCGAATTGGCGCTGAACAGCGCCGCCTTGACGCCGTTGGCCTTGGCGAAGGCGGTGCGGATCGGGCCCAGCAGCCCGGTGTAGGTGGCCGGGTTGGAGCGGCGCGATCCGCGGATGGGCGACTGGTCGGCCACGACCACCCCGTCCCGCCCGGCGAGATATCCGTGGATCAGCGAGCTCTTGCCCGACCCGGCGACGCCGGTGACCACGGTCAGCACGCCGGTGGGGATGTCCACGTCGACGCTCTTGAGGTTGTGCAGATCGGCGCCCTTGATGGACAGCTGCCCGTGCGGTGTGCGGACCGTCTCGCGCAGCCGCGCCCGGTGTTCCAGGTGGCGCCCGGTGAGGGTGCCGGAGGCGCGCAGCCCGCTCACGTCGCCGGTGAAGCAGATCTCGCCGCCGCTCGTGCCCGCGCCGGGACCGAGGTCCACCACGTGGTCGGCGATGGCGATCACCTCGGGCTTGTGCTCGACGACCAGCACCGTGTTGCCCTTGTCGCGCAGCCGCAGCAGCAGGTCGTTCATCCGCTGGATGTCGTGGGGGTGCAGCCCGACGGTCGGCTCGTCGAAGACGTACGTCACATCGGTCAGGCTGGAGCCGAGGTGGCGCACCATCTTCACGCGCTGCGCCTCGCCGCCGGAGAGGGTGGCCGAGGGGCGGTCCAGGCTCAGATAGCCGAGCCCGATCTCGACCAGTGACTCCAGCAGTTGCCGCAGGTTGCCCAGCAGCGGGGCCACCGATGCGTCGTCGATGCCCCGTATGAACTCGGCGAGGTCGCTGATCTGCATGGCCGAGCACTGGGCGATGTTGACCCCGCCGATCGTCGAGGACAGCGCGGCGGCGCTCAGCCTGCTGCCGCCGCAGTCCGGGCAGTCGGCGAAGACGACGGCCCGGTCCACGAAGGCGCGGATGTGGGCCTGCATCGATTCGCGGTCCTTGGAGAGGTAGAGCCGCTGGATCTTGGTGATGAGCCCTTCGTAGCTGATGTTGTTGGAGCCGACCTTGATCTTGGTGGACTCCTTGTGGAGGAAGTCCGCCCACTCCTGCTCGGTGAAGTCCTTGAGCTTCTTGTCCGGGTCGTAGAGGCCGGAGTTGGCCATGACCTGCCAGTACCAGGTGTCCACGCCGAAGTTCGGGACGGTGATGGCCCCTTCGTTCAGCGAGAGTTCGCGGTCCACCAGCTGGTCGACGTCGATCTTCGACACCTGGCCAAGCCCCTCACACGTGGGGCACATGCCCTCGGGGCTGTTGAAGCTGAAGGCGGAGGAGGTCCCGATGTGCGGGGTGCCGAGGCGGCTGAAGACGATCCGCAGCATGGTGTACGCGTCGGTGGCGGTGCCCACGGTGGAGCGCGAGTTGGCGCCGATCCGCTCCTGGTCGACGACGATCGCGGCGCTCAGATTGTGCAGCCCGTCCACGTCGGGGCGGCTCAGGCTCGGCATGAACGACTGGATGAAGGCCGTGTAGGTCTCGTTGATCAGGCGCTGTGACTCGGCGGCGATGGTGCCGAAGACCAGCGAGGACTTCCCGGACCCGGACACTCCGGTGAAGACCGTGAGCCTGCGCTTGGGGATGTCCAGGGAGATGTTCTTCAGGTTGTTCGCTCGGGCTCCGCGGACCTGGATGACATGGTGGCTGTCGGCCGGGCGGGGTCCGGACGTGGCGTTCACCGCTACTCCTCCTGGAACAACTGTCTGTTGTAGGCTGCATATCTATGTACGCCGTACTCTATACGACGTACAGAGAGATCGGGTCCGCGAAGGAGCGCGGCACGGCGAGGAACGGTGACACGTACACATGGCCAAGGAACGCAGCGGCGCGGGCGACCCGGCCCGCACCCTCGAACTGCTGTGGCGCGAGCCGGCACCCGCGGACGCGCCACCCCGCCGCGGCCCCAAGCAGGGCCTCAGCGTCGACGCCGTCGTCCAGGCCGCCATCGCGCTCGCCGACTCCGGCGGCCTCGACGCGCTGACCATGCGGGGCGTGGCCCAGCGGCTCGGCGTCACGCCGATGACCCTCTACACCTACGTCCCCGCCAAGGCCGAACTGCTGGACCTCATGCTGGACACCGCCTATCTGGAGATGGAGCGCGCCGATTGCCCGGGTCCACCGGCCGCCGCCCCCTGGCGCGCCAGGGTCGAGGCCGTCGCCCGCGAGAACCTTCAGCTGTGCCGCCGCCACCCCTGGGTGGCGACCCTCCCGGCCACCCGCCCGCCGCTCGGCCCCGGGGTCATCGCCAAGTACGAGCACGAGCTGGCCGCCTTCGAGGGCCTGGGCCTGGACGACATCGAGATCGACGCCGCGCTCACCTTCCTGCTCGACTTCGTCCGCTCGGCGGCCCGCGCCGAGCTGGACGCCCAGGCGACCGACCGGGACACCGCGATGTCCGACACGCAGTGGTGGGAGGCCCACGCGCCCCTGCTGGCCAAGATCCTCGACGCCGAGCGGTATCCCCTCGCGGCCCGGGTGGGCAGCGCCGCGGGCGAGGCCCACCAGAGCGCCTACAACCCCGAGTACGCCTTCCGCTTCGGCCTGGCGCGGGTCCTGGACGGCCTCGCCGCGCTCATCGAGTCACGAGCGGATTCCTAGGCCCCCGACAGGTCGCAGCATGGCCACGATGCGCCCCCCGCGCGCCACCGCGCGGGCGGCGCGCACGGCCCGCCGTCTCAGCGCAGCAGCAGCTGGGCGCCGCCCACCACGGTGGCCGCGATCACCAGCCGCTCGAAGAGCCGCTGGTTGATCCGGTCCACGACCGCTTTGCCGATGAACGCCCCGGGGATGACGCACAGCGCCAGACCCGCGTCCAGCAGCAGCGAGTGCCCGTCGATCAGACCGAGGCCGACACTGAAGGGCACCTTGGCGACGTTGACGATCAGGAAGAACCACGCCGAGGTGCCCAGGAAACCGAGCTTCCGGAAGCCCGCGGAGAGCAGATACATCGACATCACGGGGCCGCCCGCGTTGGCCACCATGGTCGTGAAGCCGCCGAGCACCCCGTACGACCCGGCCTTGAGCCGCGCCCTGCCCAGCCCCTCCCCCGCTTCTCCCGCTTCCGCCGGTTTCCCCGCTTCCGCCGGTTTCCCCGACGCCCTTGTCCCGTCCGCTTCCCCGGCCCTCCCGGCCCTCCCCGCCTTCCCGGTCGCGCGCCGACGCCACACCGTGACCCCGGCCATCAGCAGCAGAATCGCGCCAATCGAGGTGCGCACCGCGGCGTCGTCGGCCCACAGCATGAACACCGTGCCCGCCACCACCCCGGCAGCCACGGCGGGAAACAGCCGCACCAGCGTGGCCCAGTCCGCGTGGCGGCGATAGGTGTAGACGGCGAACACGTCGCCGACGATGAGCAGCGGGAGCAGTACCCCTGTCGACTCGCGGGCCGGGAGTACGGCCGCGAAGACCGCGAGACTGACGGTGTTGGCGCCGCTGACCGCGGTTTTGGAGAAGCCGACGAGCGTCGCGGCCCCGGCGAGCGCGACGAACTGCCAGAGAGTGATGGTGTCCATGCCAGGGGCTTATGCTAAGCCCCCGCTGTTCGGAGCCATCAGGCGGCCGTCTCGCCCGACGGGTCTCCCGGCGGGTCTCCCGGTGGGTCTCCCGGCGGGTCTCCCGGCGGCCGGCGACAGGAAATGAGGTGTGGGGCGCCGCCTCCCCGGGTACGGTGCTGCCCATGGGTTCTCTGTGACAGTCCTCGCGCGACCGCGTTGAGCGTTGCTCCGCCGTCGCGCGTTCTTGTGTCCATTTGCCCGTTCTGATCGGCATGGCCGAGAACAGGGGACTCTTCCATGGTTGCCGCACAACTGTCTCTTCAGAACGTCACCCGCCGCTACGACGACCACGTGGTGCTCGACGATGTGTCCTTCACCGTCAAGCCGGGCGAGAAGGCCGGGATCATCGGCGACAACGGGGCGGGGAAATCCACGCTGCTCAGGCTCCTCGCCGGGCAGGACCTGCCGGACAACGGCGAGCTGACCGTGGTCGCGCCCGGCGGCGTCGGCCATCTCGCCCAGTCCCTGGACCTGCCGCCTGCGGCCAGTGTCCAGGACGCCGTGGATGTGGCGCTGGCCGATCTGCGCGCTCTCGAATCGCGGCTGCGCCACGCCGAGGCCGCGCTGCGCGGCCTGACGGGTTCGCGGCTCACGGCGGCGCTGGACACCTACGCGGGGCTGGTCGCCCGGTACGAGGCGCGCGGCGGATACGAGGCGGACGCCCGGGTGGACATCGCCCTGCACGGCCTCGGCCTGCCGGGCCTGGACCGCGCCAGGGCGCTCTCCACCCTGTCCGGTGGCGAGCGGTCACGGCTGGCGCTGGCCGCCACCCTGGCGTCGCGGCCGGAGCTGCTGTTGCTGGACGAACCGACCAACGACCTGGACGACTCGGCCGTGGCCTGGCTGGAGGAACACCTGCGGGCGCATCGCGGCACCGTGCTCGCGGTCACCCATGACCGGGTGTTCCTGGAGCGGGTCGCCACCACGATCCTGGAAGTCGGCGAGGGCAAGGTGTCGCGTTACGGCGACGGGTACGACGGCTATCTCGCCGCGAAGGCCGCCGAGCGCCGGCGCCGGCTGCGGGAGTACGAGGACTGGTGTGCCGAGCTGGCCCGCAACGAGAAGCTGGCCTCCTCGAACGTGGCCCGGCTCGACGCGATCCCCCGCAAAGCGCCGCTCGCCGTGTTCGGCCATGGCGGCTTCCGCAGCCGTGGCCGGGGCCACGGCGCGATGGTCCGTATCCGCAACGCCAAGGAACGCGTCGAACGCCTCACCGGCGATCCCGTCGCCCCGCCACCCGACCCGCTGGTGTTCGCCGCCCGCATCACCACCGCCGACGGCCGGCCGCCGCGGGTGGCGGCCGAGCTCACCGACATCCGCGTCGGGGACCGGCTGTATGTGCCGTCGCTGCGGATCGAAGGCGCGGAGCGGCTGCTGGTCACCGGGCCCAACGGAGCGGGCAAGACGACGCTCATGCGGGTTCTGGCCGGTGAACTGCGCCCGGACGCCGGTACGGTGCACACCCACGGCCGGGTCGCGCACCTGCGGCAGGAGGCCACCTCGTGGCCGTCCGGCCTGACCGTGCCGCAGGCCTTCGCCCACGGCCGGGCGGGCGACCTGGACGAGCACACCGACACCCTCCTGTCGCTGGGCCTGTTCAGCCCGGCCGATCTGCGGCTGAAGGTGGGCGAGCTGTCCTACGGGCAACGGCGCCGCATCGAGCTGGCCCGCCTGGTGACCGACCCCGCCGACTTGCTGCTGCTCGACGAGCCCACCAACCACCTGTCCCCCGCCCTGGTCGAAGAGCTGGAAGGGGCCCTGACGAGCTACTCGGGCGCGGTCGTCATCGTCACCCACGACCGCCGCATCCGCACCCGCTTCACCGGCACCCACCTGGAGCTGCGCGCCGGACGCACGACAGGGGCCCGACAGGAGGAGATCAGCCGCCCAGCACACTCCCCAGGTCGAGCCGCGCGAGGCGTTCGGGGTCGGTGAGGATGTCGAGGGCCGTGATCCGGCCGCCCCGGATCGTGAACGCCATGACCGACGCCACGCGGCCCTCCGCCACCGAGACCACCCCGGGCGAGCCGTTGACCAGCGCCGCGTACCCGGCCTCCGCGATCCGGGCGAAGGTGATGGCCTGCGAGGCCACGTTCTCCGCGCCGCGCCGCAGCAGGCTCGGCCGCAGGGTGCCGCCGTCGGAGCGCGCCACCACATCGGGGTCGAGGACGGCGAGGAGCGCGTCGAAGTCCCCGCCGCGCGCGGCGGTGAGAAAGGCGTCCACGACCTCGCGCCTGTGGGCGATATCGGTGTCGGCGGCGGGCGCGGCCCCTTCCACCCGGCGGCGGGCGCGGCTGGCGAGCTGCCGGGTGGAGGCGGAGGTGCGGCCCAGGACGGGGGCGATCTCGTCGAAGGGGACGGCGAACAGGTCGTGCAGCACGAACGCCAGCCGCTCGGCGGGCGAGAGGGTCTGCAGCACGATCATGAGGGCGATGCCCACCGAGTCGGCGACCAGCACCTCCTGTTCGGGGTCCACCCCGCCCGGGCCGCTGACCACCGGATCGGGCAGCCGGATCGGACCGTCCTCCTGGTCGTACAACGGCTCCTCCCGCCGCGAACCGCGGGAGCGCAACATGTCCAGACACACCCGGCCCGCCACGGTGGTCAGCCAGCCGCCCAGGTTGCGCACCTCGGAGACATCGGAACGGCTCAGCTTCAGCCAGGTCTCCTGGACGGCGTCGTCCGCCTCGTTGAGCGAGCCCAGCATGCGGTAGGCCACCGCGCGCAGATGGGAGCGGTGCTCCTCGAATCGCTGGGCCAGAAAATCTCTTTCGCTCACCCGTCACATCCTCGCGGTCCGGTCCGTCAGTGCAGTGACGGACGCTACCGCCCGGCGCGAAGGACACGGTCCGCCCCCTCGTCCATTTGCGGACTCCCCTTCGACAGGCTTACGTTTAGATCTAAACGTAGCAACTGGAAGGAGCCACCCATGCCCCGCACCGTGCTCATCACCGGGGGAACCAGCGGCATCGGCCTGGCCACCGCCGCCCGGTTCGCCGCCGATGGCGCGGACGTCACCGTCACCGGGCGCCGCCAGGAGACCGTCGAGCGGGCGGCCGAGGAGCTCGGCGTCCACGGTGTCGTCTGCGACGCCGCCGAACCCCACCAGATCGAGGCGCTGACCGCACGCCTCGGCGACACCCGCGGCACTCTCGACGTTCTCGTCAACGCCGCGGGCGGCCTGCCCCGCACGGCCACCGGTGCCGGTTCGCCCCTTGCCGACGTCAGGGCCCAGTGGGAGGCCAACTGGCGGCAGAACCTGATGACGGCCGTCCTGACCACCACCGCTGTCCGCGAAAGGCTCGCGCCCGGCGGCACGGTCATCAGCATCGGCTCCATCGGCGCCGAACGGGGCGGCGGCGGCTACGGTGCGGCCAAGGCCGCGCTCGCCGCCTGGAACGCCTTCCTGTCCGCCGAACTCGGCCCACGCGGCGTCACGGCCAACGTGATCTCGGCCGGGTATGTGGCGGACACCAACTTCTTCGGCGACGGAATGACCCGCGAGCGCCACGACGCCCTCGTCGCCGAGACCCACAACAAGCGCCCCGGCACCCCCCGGGAGATCGCCGAGACCGTCTTCTTCCTCGCCTCCCCCGGCGCCCGGCACATCACGGGCCAGACAGTCCACGTCAACGGGGGCGCCTTCACGACCCGTTGACCACCGGCCGCGCCGGCCCGCCCCGTGACCCGAGAACATCCAGGTAGTGCTGGTTGTACATCACCCCGAGGACATTCCCGAACGGGTCGACCACGGACGCGGTGACAAAGCCGGGCCCACGCTCGACCGGCTTCTCGTGCACCGTGGCCCCCATGGACAGCAGCCGGTCAAAGGCGGCCTGCGCATCGTCCACATGCCAGTAGACCACCACGCCCTCACCCTCGCCCGACCGGCAGCCCACGGCGAACCGGCGGTCGACGATGCCGAGTTCATGCTGATAGTCGCCGATGCGGAACTCGACATACGCGGGCGTCCCCTCGACCGGTCGCACGAAGTACGGCTCGATGCCGAGCAGGTCGGTGTACCAGCTCCGGGCGGCGGCGACGTCGTCGGCGAAAAAGGTGACGGTGGTGAGTCCTCGCAGCATGGGGTTCTTCTCCTTCGATCGGTGACTGTGACCATCCTCCGGCTTGAAGTGCTCACCAAATGAGCACTTTATGAGCGAGTCTGGAAACATGCGCGCCGACCGCCTCATCGCCACCCTGCTGTTCCTCCAGGCCCGCGGCCGGGTGACCGCCGCCGAGCTCGCCAACGAGCTGGAGGTGTCCGTGGCCACCGCCCGCCGCGACCTGGAGGCGCTGTCGGCGGCGGGTGTCCCCGTATACCCCCAGCCCGGACGCGGCGGCGGCTGGTCGCTCGTCGGGGGCGCCCGCACCGATCTCAGCGGTCTTTCGGCCACCGAGGCGCAGGCCTTGTTCCTGCTGGTCGGCCCGGCCGCGGCGGTCTCGGCCGAGGCCAAGGCGGCGCTGCGCAAGCTCGTGCGGGCGCTGCCGCACACCTTCCGGGCCGACGCCGAGGCAGCCGCCGCTGCCACCATGACCGACCCGGCCGGCTGGGGTGAGCGGGAGCGCGCCCGGCCCGAGATGATCGAGCGGCTCCAGGCCGCCGTGGTCCACCGCCGGAAGGTCCGCCTGACCTACGACAACCACGCCCGGGAACGGACGGACAGGCTGGTCGACCCCTGGGGCCTGGTCGACAAGGACGACACCTGGTACCTGATCGCCGGCACCGAGCGAGGGCGGCGCACCTTCCGCGTCGACCGGATCGTCGCGGCCGAGGTCACCTACCAGCCCGCCGAGCGCCCCGACGACTTCACGCTCGCCACCGCGTGGCAACAGGTCGTCGGCGAGGTGGAGCGGCGGCGTTCACACACCTGGGCCACCGTGCTCATCGAGGCCCGGTACGTGTCGGTCCTGCGCGACCGCTTCGGGCGCCACTGCCACCTCGACACCGAACTCGACGGCGGCCGCGCCCGGGTCCGCGTCGCCGCACCGACCCCGCTGGACATCGCCCGGCACCTGGCCGGCTGGGGCACGCTGATCGACGTCCTGGAACCGCCCTCCGTCCAGGCCGAACTGGCCCGGATCGGCGCCGAGCTCACCGACCGCTATGGGCCGCCTTCGTCAGGAAAGCGTCCAGATCTGGGTCGTCACGACGTAGAAGACAACGCCCCAGAACACGGTCACCGCGGCGACGATGCCGAGGCCGACGAGGTTGGTCTTCGCCGCCGATTCGTCCGGTGACGGCCTCAGCCACCGCTTGAGCAGCCGGTTCACGTAGTAGGGCATCGTCAGGAAGCTCATGATGAAGCTGGACAGCAGGTTCCCCACCAGCAGCCCCAGCCAGAGCGGCATCTTCAGCGGCGACAGGGCGAGCGTCAGCAGCACAACGGTCGGGTACAGGCCGACCCACACCGCGATGGCGGTCTTGGTGTCCGAGGGCGGCGGTGCTTCCTTGCCGTTCTCCTCGAAGGCGAACCAGCTGCCGAACGAGTCGTCGATCGTGCGCAGTTTGAAGTCGTTGAACTTCTGGCCTTCAGCGAGAAGTTTCTGCCGCTTGGGCGACGTCAGCCAGGCGTCGAGGTGCTCGGCGTTGTCGAATCGGTACAGCGTGGTCCATTCGTCCTGAAGTCCCTCGATGGGGCGGAAGAGCTCGGTTCCGCGAAAGCCCTTGAATGTGCTCTCCTCCTGGTTCATGTGGCGCTGCCAGTCGAGGAATTCGTCGACCTGGTCGGGGTGGACGCGATGGGTGACCACGACGGTCACCAGAGGGTCCATGGGCTGTGTGCAGCCGCTGACCACCTGCTGGGTTGCGGGGCCGTCAAAGTATTTGCCGCCGATATCGAGAAAACGCTGCCTGGTCGCGCCGTTCATCCACGCTTGCAGATGGGCTATCGAGTCGAATCGGTAGACGACCACCCAGTCGGGTTGCAGGGGTGTCGGCCGGGAGATCTCGTCACCGAGGTATCCGGGGTATTCGGCGGCAGCCGCGTTGACGTCCCGCTGCCACGCTTCGTACTCCCGCTCGAGCCCGGGCAGGACCTTCAGGCCGATGATGACCGTCGCCGCGGCGTCTTCGAGCTTCTCGGCGTTCATGTGCTCAGTCCCTCGGCACCGGCTGGTCTTCGTTGAGCCGGCTGTAGATCCGTTCGGGCGTCAGGGGCAGCGCGCGGTAGCGGACGCCGGTGGCGTCGTGAAGGGCGTTCGCCAGCGCGGGGGCCACCGGGTTGATGCAGCATTCCGCGATCCCCTTCGACCGCAGGGGGCCAACGGAGTCCGCCGAGTCCGCCAGGAGCACGTCGGTGCGGGGGATGTCGGCGTAGGTGGGGATGCGATAGTTGCGCAGGTTCGGGTTGGCCATGGCACCGTCCGCGCCGACGTGGTGGTTCTCGGTCAGCGTGAAGCCGATTCCCTGGGCCACACCGCCTTCCACCTGTCCCCGGACCTGCGCGGGGTTGATGACCACGGCGGCGTCGGTCGCCTGGACGCTGTGAAGGATACGGATCTCGCCCGTCACCCGGTGGACGGCGATCCGGAAGCCCTGCGTATTGGAGGTGACGCTTCGGGGCGAGCCGTAGGCCTTGCGGGCGGCGGTGAGTCGAACTCCGCGCGCTCGGGCCAACGCGGCGAGCTCGGCCAACGACACGCGCCGGTCGCCGCAGACGACACCTTCTTCGTCCATCGAGCACATCGCGGGACGGACACCCAGGTGCGCGGCAGCCAACTCCAGTATGCGGTCGCGGACAGCGTTGGCCGCTCGGAGTACCGCGTTTCCCGCCACGAAAAGGCCTGCGCTCGCAAAGGCGCCGGTGTCGAATCCCGTGCGGTCGGTGTCGGATTGCACCAGGCGAATCCGCGACGGCGTGGTGCCCAGCTGGTTGGCCGCGATCTGGACATGCGCGGTCGACGTGCCCTCGCCGAATTCGACGGTGCCGACGGCCAACTCGTACATGAGGTCGTTGCCGAGCGTGACCCAGGCCTCGGAGATGTGTTCGGTCGGTGGCGCGGTCTCGTGCACGGAACTCGCGACGCCGACCCCGACGAGCCAGCCGGGCCCGGGGGGCGGCTCATGGGCCGTACGGGCCATGGCGTCATCCACGAGATCGATGCACTGCGCGAGTCCGTCCTCGGCGATCACCACGTCGTCGGGGCCGTCGTGCATGGCGACGAGCGGATCACCCGGTCGCACGATATTGCGTCGTCGCAGTTCGAGCGGATCGATGTGCAGGGTGCGTGCCAGTTCGTCCATCGCCGATTCCACGGCGAACGCCGGTTGTGTCATCCCGTAACCGCGCAGCGCCCCGCTGGGAATGGTGTTGGTGTAGACGGAGAACGCGTCGTACTTCTTGTTGGGGCAGCGGTAGATCATGACGGCAGCGCCGCCCGCGTACAGCGTTTCGCCGCCGTGGTTGCCGTAGGCGCCCGTGTTCGACACATTGCGGACCTGGAAGGCCGTGAGTGTTCCGTCCGCCTTCGCGCCGAGCTTGACCGTCAGCGTCATCGGATGCCGCGTCGAAGCGGTGGTGAACTCCTCCTCCCGGGTGTACTCGAAGCAGACGGGCCGCCCGGTGTCCAGGGTGGCGAGCGCGACCAGGTCCTCCGAGATGACTTCCTGTTTGCCGCCGAAGCCGCCACCGACGCGTTTGCAGAACACCCGGAGCTGGTCCGGGCGCAGCGCGAACAGATAGGCGAGTTTTCCTTTCGCCACCGACGGCGACTGCGAACTGGTGCGGACGTTCAGACGACCGTCGTCCATCCAGGCAATCGAGCCGTGGGTCTCGAGATGCGCGTGTTGCACTCGCGGTGAGGAGTACGTGCCTTCGTGGATCACATCGGCTTCGGCGAACCCCGCGTCGATGTCGCCGAGGTGCGAATGGATCTCGAACAGGATGTTGTGGACGGGATCGCGGACGAATGGATCGTGCGTGCCGTGCAACTGTGGCGCCCCGTCGGCCATGGCCTCTTCGGGGTCGAATACCGCCGGTATCACCTCGTATTCCACGTCGACCCTTCGGCAGCCCTCTTCTGCCGCCCGCACGGTGTCGGCCAGGACCGCGACGACGCGTTGGCCGACGAAGCGGACCGTGTTGTCGAGGATGAAGGTGTCGTCCGGGTCGACGAGATGGTCGGTGTGGATCGCCGTAGTGAAGCGCTTGCGCGGGACATCTTCCCAGGTGTAGACGCGATGCACACCGGGAACCGCGAGTGCGGCGGTCTTGTCGATCGCCACGATCCGGGCGTGCGCGTGCGGTGAGTGCACCATCTTGAGGTGCAGCATGCCTTCGATGTGGGTGTCCATGGTGAACTCGGCACGACCGGTCACCACGTCGTCGGCTGCCGGGGCGCCGACGCTCGTCCCGACGGCCTTTCCCGGGGCGGCGGTCTCCACGCCGGCGACGCCCTTCACGGCATCCTCGATCCCCCGATAGCCGGTGCAGCGGCAGAGGCTGCCTTTCAATGCCCGGGGCAAGTCCTCTTTCTGGGCCTCGGTGAGCGCTGCCGCCGTCATGATCATCCCTGCGCTGCAGAAACCGCATTGGAACCCCGGGGCATCGCGGAACTGCCGTTGCATGGGATGCAGATCGCCGGGTGAGCCGATGCCCTCGATCGTCGTCACCTCCCGGCCCTCTGCGCGGTAGGCGGGGGTGATGCAGCTGTGTACCGGATCGCCGTCCAACCACACCGTGCAGGCACCGCAATCGCCCGCGTCGCAACCCTTTTTGACGCCATAGTGGCCGAGTGAGCGGAGGAAGGTGCGCAGACACTGCCCGGGGGCTGGTTCTTCGTCGAAGCTCTTGCCGTTCACGACGTATGTCATGCCGGGCCCCTCGCCATGAGTTCGCGACGAATCTCTTCGGCGAAGTGCTTTGTCAGGTGGCGACGGTGATCGGGGGTCCCGTTGGGATCGGCGAACCAGACCTCTTCGGGGATGGCCTCGATGCTCTGCCGCAGGGTTCGGTCATCGGGCATGGTGTCGAAGGCGATGCGCACAGGCCGTGTCGTACCGGCTGTGACGGTGAGCACCAGGTCGCTGGTGCCCGGAGTTTGAGTACCGATGAGGAATACCGTCGAACGACCGAGGCGGGTCAGCGTGAACCGGCGGTGCGCGGCGCGTTTCCTCAGGGCGCGCGCCGGAATGTCGATGCGCCGCAGGATTTCCCCGGGGGTGAGAATGTTCCGGTTGTTTCCGGTCACGAAGTCGGCGGCATCGACGGTGCGCACGGACCCGTCGGGTGCCCACAACTCGTATGTCGCCTCGAGTGCGACCGTCAGCGTGATCATTGGGCCGGCGGGCAAGGACAAGCAGATGTTGCCGCCGACGGTCGCCGAGTTCCAGACCTTGAACGAGGACAGGAACGCCTCGCAGCTCTTCGTGAAGAGGGTGCCCGCGATCCCAACTCCTGGCAGCGCAAAGGCGTACAGGTCGCGGATGGTGCACGTCGCGCCGATTTCGAGGCCCGCGTCGCTCGGGACCAGGGGATCCCAGTGCAACGCCGTCAGGTCGATCAGGCGGCGCAGGCTCGGCTGCTCCGCGGAGAACAGCCACGTTCCCCCGGCGAGCCAGGTGTCGCCTTCGCGCCAGTCCGCGCCTGGCCTGCCGGAGGGCCGCCGGACGACTTCGGTGATGGTGTTGAGGTCCAAGGGAACTGACCTCCCTCGCGGCGTATTCGCGCGGCGACTGCCTACCGAACTCGTTCAACCGATCGACAGAATCGAATTCCGCCCGCCGTGGTCGAACTTCTTCCGACTTCTCCAGGAAAGACCGGCGCGCACAGATATGTCGATTATATCTCCGGACCGGCCGGGCTCGCCAAGTCCGCGCGCAGCCGCTCGGGGAACGCGACACCGGTCAGCTCCTCCGACACGGTCCACAGGCGGCGGGCCGCTTCCGGGTCGCCGGCCGCCCGGGACCGTCCGACCAGCGTCGGGGCGCCGCGCATCTCGCCGCGGCCGTCCGGCCCGATGTAGGCCGCGCCGGGCAGGTCCTGGACCGCGGCGTACAGCGTCGGCAGCGCGCCCGCCTTGCTGTCCTGCGCGAAGACCCGGTTGCCCACCCGCAGGGCCGCGCGGCGCAGGAAGCTGGCGTCACCGCCCTGCAAGTTGGTGGCGGCCCATCCGGGGTGCGCGGCCAAGGCGCGCACGCGCGAGCCGGCCTCGGTCAGTCGGCGCTGGAGTTCCAGGGTGAACAGAAGGTTGGCCAGCTTGGACTGGCTGTAGGCGCGCGTCGGGGAGTACTCGCCCGTCAGGTTCAGGTTCTCGAAGTGGATGTGGTTGTCGCCCGGAATCCGGTGCATGCCCGAGGAGACGGTCACCACGCGGTCGGTGATGTGCGGCAGCAGCAGGTTGGTCAGTGCGAAGTGGCCGAGGTGGTTGGTGCCGAACTGCAGCTCGAAGCCGTCCTTGGTGGTGGCCTCGGCGACGTTCATGACACCGGCGTTGTTGATCAGCAGATCGAGGTCGCCCCGCCAGGAGGACGCGAACCGGCGGACCGAGGCGAGATCGGCCAGGTCGAGCGGGCGTACCTCCAGGGTGCCGCGCGCGCCGGTCAGGGTCGCGGCGGCGGCCTCGCCGCGGCGGGTGTCCCGTACGGCGAGGACGACGTGGGCGCCGGCCCGGGCCAGGGCGTCGACGGTGGCGATGCCCAGGCCGCTGTTGGCTCCGGTGACCACGGCGGTGCGACCGGTCAGGTCGGGGATGTGGGTGGCGTTCCAGCGGGGTGTGTTCATGGTCTTCGACATGCGCACCAATGTAGGCATCGCAAACAATGATGTCAACGTCAACAATGTAGGCGTCGATCACACAGCGGATAGACTGCTGGGCATGAAGACCCGCCCGTACCACCACGGAGACCTGCGCGCCGCGCTGCTCACGCGCGCCGAGCAGACGCTGCGCGAGAAGGGCCCGGCCGCCCTGTCGCTGCGGGAGCTGGCCCGTGACATCGGCGTCAGCCATGCCGCGCCCAGCCGCCACTTCAAGGACAAGCAGGCCCTGCTGGACGCGCTGGCCCTGGAGGGGTTCGACCGCTTCCTGGGGGCCCTGACCACCGCGCGGGAGTCGGGCGAGACCTTCGCCGACCGGCTGGGCGCGATCGCCCGCGCCTACGTGGGCTTCGCCACGGACAACGCGGCCCTGCTGGAGCTCATGTACTCGGTCAAGCACGAACCGGATGCGTCCAAGGAACTGGTCGCGTGCTCGCACCGGCTGGCAGCGCTCGCCATGGAGCTGATCGAGGACGGGCAACGCAGGGAGGAGGTGCGCCCTGGCCCGGTGGAGGGCATCACCCTGCCGGTCATGGCCGCGATGCACGGCTTCGCCACCCTGGTGGCGAACGGCACGCTCCCCGCCGAAGAGGTCGAGCAGGGCCTGGACGCCACCATCGCGTTCGCCCTGCGGGGCTGCGCGGTGTAACCGGTCCTGCCCGTGGTCCGGCACTAGCCGGGCAGCCGGCCGGTGTAGTAGCGGATGTCGTCCTGGTCGCCGCCGAGGCCGGCCGCCCACTCGGCCAGCACCTGCGGCGAGGGGGTGTCGGCCAGTACGGCGGCGGCCAGGGCGGGCGGCGGCCCGGCGCGCTCGATGAGCTCCCGCCACTGCTCCGGGCGCATCACCAGATACCGCAGGCCGGGTATCCGGGCGGCCACCTCGATGTCGCGCACCGCCGCCCGGGACACATCCAGCCCGTACAGCCGCGGGCAGTGCCGCAGCGGGGCCAGCGAAACGGACTCGGCCGACCGCACCGTCACGGCCGCCGCCGTGGGGTGTCCCGCCAGCGGCGACAGCTCCGCGTCGCAGGTCACCTCCGCGTGGTGCACCAGGGTCTCCGACGCCGCGCCCGGGCCCTCCACCCCACCGCCCCTTTCGCCGTCCGCGCCTTCGACGGTGTCGCCGTGGTGCTCCGGCAGCCCGGCGTCGATCCACAGCTCCTCGTGCGCGGTGTCGCACCGGTAGTCGCCGCGCTCCAGCGCCGCCAGTTGCAGCCGCAGCAGCTCGGTCACCGAGTCGGCGACGTACACGGGGCCGTCGTCGTGGTGCAGGCCCACTCGGATCACCTGGCCCGGGCGGCCGCCCTCGGCGGGGTCCATGTCCACGGCCAGGAAGTCACCACCGGTGCTCTCCGCGAAGATGATCCAGCCGGAGCGGTCGGCCGAGGACCGCGCCCTGGCCTGCGGCAGGCCATCGGAGCGCACCGAACCGAGCGTGTGGTACTGCCAGGTGTCCCCCGCCGCCCACCAGCGGTCCGCGTGGCGGATGAAGACCAACTGGTCGAGGTCGAGCCAGATATGGCGGTCGAAGAGGCGGGAGCCGCCGTCCCCGCCGTCGCCGTCGGCCACGGCGTACAGCGCGCGCAGATCGTCCGGGAGCGGCACGCCCAGCTTCCGCTCGTAGTCTTCGATCTCCTCAGCGGTCCGCGGGGCGGGCAGCGCGTCCTCGAAGCGTTCGAGGCGGCCCGGCTCCCAGCCGAAGATCTCGGCCCGTTTGCGCAGATACGCCCACAGCAGCCGCACCGCCTCCTGCGGATCTCCGGCTTGGGTCGGGTCCGCGGGCCCCGACTGCAGATCGCCGGCGTCGGGCGGCCGGATGTCGGGCCGCAGTACGTAGACATGGCCCGGCCCATGAGGTCGCGGCACGATGGCCCGGCTGGTCAGCGCCTCGAACCGGCCGTCCGCGTGCACCGCCAGCTCGACGGTCAGTTCGTCGGCCCCGGTGTCGTCCAGTTCGAAGACCCGCTTCAGTTGCTTGGGGGTCCGCATGGATGCGGGGCGTGTCCTGCCGTTCGCGAGAACATTGACCGCTCCGGGGCCGCCGATGGCGTGCCGGTCGGCGCGAGCGCTGATGGACGCCCGCTGCCACCCCGGGGGCGCCCCTTTGGCCATGCTGTGCGCCACTTGCTGGAGCAGTGCGGTGATCTGCGGGTTCTGCGGACTCTGCGGGCTGGTCATGCGCCCATTCCAGCACCGTGGACCGACAACTGAGCTCCCTTCAGCCGGGATAGGCTCGGTGGCCATCCTCGGAAAGGAGACACACATACATGGTGGCCGGCTTCCACAGCTTCCACTGGACAGGCTGCGAACTGCCCGACGCGGACCTGGAGCAGGCGCATGACGAGCTGATGGCTCCCACCGAGGAGCAGGCGTACCTCCGCGCCTTCCGCACCCTGCTCCACAGCGGACACACCGTCGCCGCGGGCATCGCGCTCGACCACTTCCAGTACTCCGGGGCGCTGACCCGGTTCGGTGGCGAAAGCGCGGTCGAGCGGTACGGGCCGGACGTGCTCGCCGTGGCCCGCGAACTGCTCCGCCAGCCGCCGACCCCCGAGGACGAGGACACCTCCGCGGGCGCCAACCACGCCAGCGCGCTGAACGCGATGATGAACCTCGCCGAAGCCACCGATGTCGACCTCATCGCCGACGCCCTGGCGCTGGCCACCCATGACAATGTGCGCTCCACCGCCTGTTCGGCCGCCGCCACCGCGCTGGCCGCGGCCGAGACGCCGAGCCCGCGGCTGGTCGCCGCGCTCGGCGCCATGGCGTTCGACGACGATGTGGACATGAGGGAGCGCACGGAGGCCCTGCACGCGGTGTTCGAGGCGGACGACCCCGAGGCGACGGCCCTCCTGGTCCGCGCCACCGAGTCGAGCGAGCTCCGGCTCCAGATCCAGGGCGCCCTCGGGCTCACCACGAACGGCCGGTTCCATGACCACCGGGAGCGGGTCGAGCGCCTCGCGGCGAGCTGGCCGCAGGACGCGCGATACCCGGCGAGCCTGGTGCGGGAGGCGCTGACCGGGTTTCACAGCACCTACTGGCTCGGGGCCCGGCTGGACGGCGATCCGGAGCTCGAACGCGCCCACGCGGAGCTGATGTTCCCCACCGGCAGCGTGGAGGCCTACCACCGCGCCTTCCGCACCCTGCTCCACAGCGGACACCCGGTGGCCGTCGGCATCGCGCTCGACTACTTCCAGAGCTGGGAGGGGCTGGGCCACTTCCTGCGCGAAGACGAGATCGAGGCGTACGCGCCCGAGGTGGTCGCGCGGGCCTGGGAGGTGTTGCGGGATCCGCCGTCGCCGCCCGAGCTGAGTCCGCGTACCGGCGAAGCCGCCAACCACATCAGCGCGCTGAACGCGATCGGCCCCCGCTGGGCGGAGGCGTCCGACGCCCAGCGGATCGCCGAGGTACTGGAGCGGGCCACGAGCGACGAGGTGCGCCACAAGGCGCTGTGGGTCGCGTACGGCGTGCTGGACCCGGACGAGGAGCAGGACGCCGCGGCCGAGACGCCGGACCGTGCGGCCGAAGCCCCCGATCGTGATCGACTTGTCGACCTCGTCAGCCGCTTCGTGTTCGACCCGTCCCTGGCCGGCCACCACGAGATCGCGCTCCGCGTGCTGAGCGAGGCGCTGGGGCCGGAGGCCGACCCGCTTCTGGTGCGGGCCCTGGCCTGCGACGACTGGGACATCCACGTCCAGGCGGCCTGGCAGCTGTCCCGCGCCGAACGCATCGACGCGCATCGTGAACTGCTCGAAGAAGCGGTGGAGAGCTGGCCGGTGCACATCGCGTCCTCCGCGCACGACGCCGACCTGGTCCGCCGGGCGGTGTTCGGGGGGATGCACAGCGTCCACTGGGAAGGCCATCGGCTCGCCGACCCCGAGCTGTACCGCGCACACCGCGAACTGCGGGCCCCCAGCGGTGAAGAGACCTACCACCGCGCGCTCCGCACCCTGCTCGACAGCGGTCAGGAGGCGGCCGTGGGCATCGCGCTGGACCACTGGTACCACGACAAGGGCCTCGAGCATCACTTCGGCGAGCAGGCACGCGCCATCGACACCCCGCAGGTGCTCGCCCGGGCGCGCGAGGTGCTGGGTCAGCCCCCGTCACCGGCCGGTGCCACCCACCTGAGCGCGTTGAACGCGCTGCGCGTGGCGGGCTCATGGGAGCCCGGGGACGCGGCGCTGCTCGCCGGTGTGCTGCGGCAGGCCGCCGACCGCGAGGTGCGCAGCTGTGCCCTGTACACGGTCGGCGGATTTCTCTACGAAACGAAGGCGGCGGACCGGGAGTTGATCAGCACCCTCGGGGCCCTCGCCCGCGACGACAGCCTTCCCGTACTGGACCGCACCGGCGCGCTGGGAGCGCTGAGCGATGCCACGGGCGACGCGGCGGCCGAGGAGTTGGTGCGCGCCACCGGGTGCGAGGAACTGGAGGTGCAGGCCGCGGCTGCCCTGGGCCTGAGCGAAGGGTCCCGGCTGGAGGACCACCGGGCCCTGCTCACCCAGCTCGCCGCGTCGTGGCCGACGGAGGGGACGCCCTGGGTCGTCGATCGCGTACGCGACGCCCTGGAGGGGCGGGGCTGACCGCCCCCGGGACGCCACCTTTACCTGCCCCAACTCTCCTGAGATGGTGGCGTTCAGCCGGGAGACACGGGGGAGTTCATGACGGAGCCGACACGCCCGGACGGCCAGTGGCCGCCGCCCAACCAGCCAGTCCAGGGCGGCCCGTACGGCCCGCCACCACAGAACTCCCCGTACGGCCCGCCGCCGGCTTTCCCGTCCGGTCCGCCGCCGGTCTCCCCCTACGGTCCGCCGCCGGCCTCTCCGTACGGTCCGCCGCCGCAGAGCCACCCGTACGGGCCGCCGCCCGGCTCCGCCTACGGGCCGCCGCCCCCGCCACCGCCACATCCGCCGGCCACGGGGCCCCGCCGGTGGCGGCTGCTGCCGTCGGGCCGGCGCGGACGCCTCCTCCTCTTCGGCGGGGTCGGGGCGCTGGTCGTGGCGCTGGTGGCCGGACTGCTGGTCTGGAACGACACGGGCTCCGGATCGCACAAGCCGCAGGCCAAGTGGAATCTGCAGCCGTTCCGGCAGGCCCTGGCCGAGCTGGCCCTGGCCCCCGGCCTGCGGTACCAGGACTCCTCGACCAACGGTGCCACGAAGCGGGACGTCACCGTCACCGCCTCCGGCAGCCGCTTCGGCACCACGGGCTCCGGCAACAAGACGCTCGACCGCGACGTCCTCCATGTGGGCGGCAAGACCTTCACCCGCTGGAAGGTGGACCCCTCCCCCGGCGAGGACGCCAAGCCCGGCGAGGAGGCGCCCGGCAAGTGGTCCGCCGGGTACGAGACCGCTTCCACCTCGGCGAAGGAGGTGGTCGAGCAGCGGCCGACCCCACCCGAGCTGGCGACTCAGCTTTCCAAGGCGCTGGACACGCTGGAGAGCACACCGGCTCCGAGCCCGTCGGCGCAGCGCCGGCACCGCACCGTGCAGGGGACACCCGCCCTGGGAGTCGACACCTCGGCGGGCCGTCTGCTCATCACGCAGAAGAAGCCGTACCGGGTGCTGCGCCTGGAGCCCTACAGTCCGTCGCGCTCGCGGACGGCCTCCCCCAGTGCCGTGCGGCAGGCCGCGGCCCAGGATTCCCCCGACGAGGACCCGGCCCGAGCGCCCGAGGTGACGGGCGGTCCCCTCGAAGGCAGTGACTCCCAGGGCATGGAGCTGGCCCCGGTCACCGGGGATGCCGTCGACCCGATGTTCGACACCCTGGAGAAGCAGACCAAGGAGCTCGGCAAGGCCACCGACAGCGGCATCTCCCTCACGCTCAGTGGCTCGGGGTCGGTGAAGTGCGGCTCCGGGGGTTGCTCCACCAGCCACAACTTCACCGGCCAGATCACCACCAGCGCGAAGAGCCGCCTGGTGGACGGCAAGGTCACCGCCGTCATGAGCGCCACCTTCACCATCGACGGAAAGTCCGCCGGTGGGTGCACGAGCAAGCAGGGCACCTTCGCCGTCACCGGCACCAGCGTCTCGGGCAGCCTGTCCTGCTCCAACCCGGGCGCGGGCCCGACCTTCGCCTCGATCGAGGCACAGAAGAAGGCGGAGGCCCGGGCCCGCTCCCGGGCCAACGGCGGCCGGCCGGTCCAGTACCGCATCCCGTACGCCTCCAACGCCGTGCTCACCGCCCGTGCGCTGGCGACGGTCGAGGTGAAGAAGCTCGTCGACGGGGTGAAGCGGGAACGGAACAACAAGGACTGCGGCCGGTCCCACAGCTTCCCCTCCGGTACCAGGGTCCTCCTCGCCGACGGAACCCACCGGGCCATCGAGGACATCCGCCGCGGGGACCGGGTGGCGGCCGGTGTCCCCGGGCTCCGGCGCACCGAGGCGCGGCCGGTGACCGAGGTCTTCGCCACCGAGGGCGACACGGACTTCACCCGCATCACCGTCCGCACCGACCGTGGGCCCGCCACCCTCACGGCGACCGACAACCACCCGTTCTGGCTGGCGGACGCCAAACGGTGGAAGAACGCGGGCGACCTGCGGCCCGGCGACAGGCTCCGCAGCGCCGCGGGCTCGCCGCTCCGGGTGATCGCGGTCCTGGGCCAGCAGGTCCGCCGGCCCACGCACGACCTCTCGGTCGCCGGCCCCCGCACGTACTATGTGCTGGCGGGCGAGACACCGATCCTCGTCCACAACAACGGCGGCATACCGCAGGTCGACAACGCGCGGCTGCAGAAAATCGTCAATGCGCTGTACCACGGCCTCGGCAGTCCGAACGCGATCGGTGACGGCTCCGCGATGGCCGCGGCCAACCATGAGGCTCAGGGCGGCGCCAAGGTCGAGGGGAAGAACCACCTGGCGAGCACGGCCCAGCTGCGGGCGTCGCTCAACAACTTCCTCACCAAGGACGTGTACAAGCCGAAGGGCGGAAAGAAGGAGACCGTGGTCAGGTCGGCGCGGGACATCCGAGTGGCGAAGAGCCTGATCCAGGCCATCGACGACGCGCACGAGGGGAAGTACAAGGGTGCCGCCGGTTACGAAGGGCTCCAGGGCTGCTGATGAACAGCGGTGAGCAGCTGGTACTCGATCTCGTGGCTCACGTCCCGGAGCTCGAAGACCTCTACGAATCACACGTTTTCAACGAGAACGGTGAAGTCCTCCCGCACGTGTTCTTCTGGGACGTCACACAGGAAGTGATGGACTCGTTCCTCGCCCCGCACGGCGGAACGCTGGACTGGCGGAAGGTCCTCGGCTTCCTGGAGGACAGACTGCAAAAGGGGGTCCCCGAAGTCGACGAGATCATCGTGACCTCGTTCCTGAACTACCTTCCGTACCCGGGCAGCCCGGGGCATGAGATCACCGCGTCTCTCGGCCCGGTCATGTCGCAGCGCTTCGCGAGGATCCGCCCGACGGGATAGCCGGTGCCGGCCCCGGGCCGCCGCACGGGGCCGCCGCACCGGGCGGGCGCACCGGGCGGGCGCACCGGGCGGGCGGGGAAGAAATACAGGGTCCCCGTATGCGCTTTCATCGATATCGTCCCCGGGCGTGGGTACCCGCGGTCCTCATGGCCGTCGCGAGCCTGACGGCCACCACCCTCAGCACACAGCCAGCAGGCGCCATCGGCGGCTCCGGGGCGCCCGCGCGCCTCGCCGCCGGCGTCGAAGACGACGGTGCCGACTGCGCCGTGCAACTCCCCGGCTCCCTGACCGCCAAGAACTGCCCAGTGGTTCCGGCCCCTTCCCGGCCGTCGTGGTCGTGGGCGGATTCGGCGCGGACACCGCCACCACCAAGGCCTCCGGCGCCGCCGTCATCAGCTACGACCCCCTCGCGGTCGGCCGGGAGGGCACACCACGGAACAACAAACAAGGCGCGTACTACAGCATCTACGGCTCGCAGAGCAGCACCGGCGTGCTCATGGCCTGGGCCTGGGGGGTGAGCCGCATCATCGACGTCATCGAGCAGTCGGGCGGCAACATCCTCAAGGCGGACGCGATGGGCGTCACGGGCTGCTCGCGATACGGCAAGGGCGCCTTCGCCATCGGCGCCTTCGACCAGCGGATCGCCCTGACCATGCCGATCGAGTCGGGCACCGCGGGCGTCCCCATCTTCCGCGGGATTCCCGGGGAAAGCGGCTCGCAGCCCCTGAGCAGCGCCTACTCGGAGCAGCCATGGCTGGGCGACGCGTTCGGCTCCTTCACCGGCAACCCGGCCACGCTGCCGCTGGACACCCACGAGATCGTGTCCATGGTGGCGCCGCGCGGGCTCTTCATCATGGAGAACCCGCACATCGACTGGCTGGGCGCCAAATCGGGCAGCGTCGCGGCCCTGGGCGCGGCGGAGGTCTACAAGGCGCTCGGCGCGGGGGCCAACATCACGTACTGGTCCGACATCCAGGACGGCAACCACTGCGCCGTCAGGTCCGAGTGGAAGACCCCGCTGCAGCAGAACATCCAGAAGTTCCTGCTGAAGACGGGCAACGCTGCCGGCTCGATCAAGATCTCGGGCAAGAAGCCGGGCAACCTGTCCGAATGGCGAACCTGGCAGACCCCGACGCTCACTGACTAACCCAGAGGCGAGTGCTTCGAGCGCCCCGGCTCCGCCGGGGCGCTCTGGCGTCTCCTGCGTCTCCTGCGTCTCCTGCTGACAGGATGAAGCCATGGCGACATCCCAACCGATCAACTACGTACGGAACTACGTACGGGTTGCTGAAGTCCTCACCGAACTCGGCATGATCACTCAGGAGACAGCTCAAAGCGTCATAGAACGATTCGGCGACCTCGCGTACGGCGAACTGAAACCAGGCCATGAGACAGCCAGCTCCCTCGAAGACTTCGGCGTGGCCGTATCCATCCACGCCGATGACGTCGACTTCGCCGACCACCACTACGAATGGCTCCTCGAAGAAGCCGCGGCCCTCACCGGAGGAAAGGTCACCGTCGACAACTACCGCTTCGACAAGGCAGACCCGGACGACGAGGACGCCGGCCGCGGGACGCTGTACTTCGAGCGCAACGGCAAGGAGCTCTCCTTCTCCATAGAGCAGGAGTCGAACGACTACCTCGACATGGACGCGGCCCAGGCCGCCATCGAAGCACTGAGCCCCGACGACGACCCCCGGACCTTCCGCTGCGTCGACAGCGGCCCCTACACCCTCGGGTACGACGACGTCATGGTCCTGGCCACTGCCGAGCAGCGCGAAGGGCTCCTCCAGCACCTGGGCATCACGTTCCGCGAACCGTGGTGAGATGGCTGCCGTTGGCTTCGCTGCGCTTCGCCTGTGCCTGTGCGCCGTCTCGCGGCATTCGGCTCGGGCGGGTGCGGGTTTCGTCTCGGACCCTCCGGGTCCAAAGCGCCGGCGAGAAGGGGGGGCGGCCGGCCCGGTGTCCCGATTCCTCAGCCCGGCGGGCGGCTGGGCTCAAAGAAGCTCCGCTGCGCTCCGCCGCAGCTGCTGCCGCGCGATGGTCGAGCGAGGAGTCCAGCGGTGCGCTGGGCCGGGGCGCGCGAGCGCGACGGATGGGCGGGCGCCGGGGGACGGGATCGGCTCTCCCCCCACCTGCTCTCAGAAAAACGTTTGATGCAGATCAAGTGATTCTTTGAGAGCAGGTGAGGGGAGGGCCCAACGGGAGACGGCGACGCCGCCCCCGGTGCCCCTCCCCCTTCCCGCTGCTGACCGCTGTGCGCCAAAGCCGCGAGACGTCCCCGCACGCGGCAATCGGACCATGCCATCCAACGGCGCTGGCCCGTACGTCACGCTCCCGGACCCCGGACCAGCGCACCGCTGGACCGACCGGCCAACCACCGCGCGGCAGCAGTCGCGGCGCAGCGCAGCGGAGCCTCTTTGAGCCCAGCCACCCGCCGCGCCCACGAATCGGAACGACCGGCCAGCCACCCCCCTCCCCCCTTCTCGCCAGCGCTTTGGACCCGGAGGGTCCGAGACGAAACCCGCACCCGCCCGAGCCGAATGCCGCGAGACGGCGCACAGGCGCAGCGAAGCGCAGCCAACGCGAAGCGAAGCGCAGCGCAGCCACCCGCACCCGCAGCACGCAGCCGTCAACCCGGACGACACATCGAAAGGATTTCCCGCCCCCGCTCCCCGGTGATCATCTCGGCGAGCACGGGGTCGGCGAAAAGCACCACGGGGGCGATGTGGTCCTCATGCAGCGGGCGCCACAGCCGTATCGCCTCCTTCAGTTCGGGCCAGGCCTCGTCAATGAGCTGCCGCTGACGCTCCCGGGCCCGGTCGTATGCGCCGAAGGGGTCGTGCGCTTCGAGGTCGGCCGGCACGCCGTCCTCCGATTCCTCGCTGATGAGGACCGCGGAGACGGTCAGGGACGGCATGTCCACGCGCATGACGCGCTGGCCGTCCACCCACGTCTGCTCGTAGGTCGCGTTCTGCCACTGCTCCTCGTACGGGTCCCGGACCTGGAACGCGGGGTCGGCGGCCAGTCGGTCCGTGATGTCGTGGACAGCGGCGTCGAATTCCGGGTTGCCGAAGGAGAGCCGGTGGTCAGGGGCGGCGCGGCGGGTCTCATGGTCGGAGATGAGCGACTGCAGCCATTCCGGGCCGTTCTCCTTGGAGAATCGCAGCGTCGACCATCCGTGTGGCAGATCGCGAGTGCGGTCTTCCTCGAAGACCAGAGGCAGCAACTCGGGGATGAACAGGGCGTGTTGCAGGACGCCGGGGTGGTGCGCGAAGTCCACGACACGGCTGATCTCGGCCTGGTGTTCGCCGCCGCCGAGCATGGCCAGCATCTGGAACCGCAGAAGCAGAGCCCGTTCGTTGCCGAATTCTTCCGCCTCGGTCAGCACCTTCAACGGTCCCTCGATCTCACCACTGAGGGCGGCGAGCCGGGCCTCTTCCACCCTTGTGTCCCAGCGGTCTTTGGTCTCCCCCTCCGGTGTCCGCAAACTGTGGAACGACTTGTACTGGTCGTACATCAACTCGTAGAAGGAGTCGAAAGGCTCCGGCCCGCTCCCCGACCACGAAGCGAGCCAGTACGCGGTCCACTCCCCGCGCTCATTCACCTCCCCGGGGTCCAGGAAGATGTCCGCCGCGTCACCATCGAGCGAGACGAGCAGAGAACGCCTCAGCACCTCCGCCTCGTGGATCATGTCAGCGTCTTCTTCTTCCTCCTCGCTCTCTGCGTCGCCCTCCGCGAGCTCGTCGTAGATCTCGATCAGGTACGACCGGTCGGAATCGGCCAGCCACTCCAACTCAGCCGTTCCGGCCAGCCGGTAGATGAAGCAGCCCGCGTCCCGCCACCCGTTGGTCACCGCCAGGAATTCGCGAAGCGACGGAGGCAGGGTGCAGCCCAGTCGGGCCTCGGCCGCCGCGATCTCCTCCTCGCCCGCCGGGGCGAAGCCGAGCCAGCGGTCACGCACCACGGCCTCGTCCAGCTCGCCGTCCTTCTCGGGGTCATGGCTGTCGATCCACTCCTTGCTCCACTGCTGGAGGAACGGACGCCACTGCTCGCGGTTCACCGGTGTGCTCCCTCATCTCGAGGCCACTGCGACAGAACAAGGACAGCACAGGGGTACGACAAGGGCGTCACACCGCCATCGACCGCGGCGCCGGGGTGCCTCGGTCATGGCCGCCGCCGTACGCCTGCCAGGCCGTCGCCAGGCGGCGTACCGCCTCGGTCAGAGTGTCGGGGGTGGCGAGGAAGTGGATGCGGATGAACTCCTTGCTGCCCCCGGAGGCGTCCAGTCCGCTGCCGGGAAGTACGGCGACGCCGTGGCGGAGGGCCGTCTGCGCGAAGGAGTCGCCGTCGCCGTGAGGGAGGCGCACCCATAGGGTCTGGCCGCCGGTGACCGGCGGGGTCTGCCACTGCGGCAGCGACCGCGCCAGTTCCGCGCGCAGGTGGTCATGGCGGGCCTGGCGGTCTGCCGCCAGGCCCTGGCACAGGGTTTCCAGGCGGGGCAGCAACTCGGCCGCGGCGAGTTGTGCGGGGAGGTTTCCGCCGAGGTCATGGACCGCCCGGAGCCGGGCGAGGCGGTCGACGACGGGCCTGGCGGCTCGTATCCAGCCGATGCGCAGCCCGCCCCAGACGCTTTTGCTGAGGGAGCCCACCGTGATGACGGTGTCGCCGAAGGTGGCCAGCGGAGGGGGTGTCCGCTGGCCGGGGAAGCCCGGGTGGGCGAGGACTTCGTCGTCGATGAGCGGTACGTCGGCGGTGGCCGCCGCCACCGCGAGCCTCCGGCGTGCCAGCGGTGGCAGTACGTGTCCGGTGGGGTTGTGGTGGGTGGACACGAGGTAGGCGAGTTCCGGGCGGCGAGAAGGTGAGCGGATCGCCGCTTCGAAGCCGTCGAGGCCGGTGGGGAGCGTCCGCAGCGCCGCGGCCCGTTCGTGGAAGGCCTCCAGCGCGCCGGGGTAGGTGGGTGCCTCGACCAGCACCGTACCGCCGGGCTCGACGAAGGCGCGGGCGAGCAGGGAGAGGGCCTGCTGGCCTCCGTTGGTGATCAGGACCTGTTCGGGGTCGGTCGGTACGCCTCGGCGGGTGTAGTGGTCGGCGACGGCTCGGCGCAGGTGCGGGTGGCCCGACGGGTGGTACCCGATGTCACCCGTGACCGTGGCCAGCTGGGCCAGGGCCCGCTCGTACGCCGTCAGCAGGATCGGCGGAGGCTCGGCGGGTGCGGCGCACGCCAGCAGGATCACGTCGTCGGCCTGCGGCTCCAGCAGGTGGAGGAAGACCGGCGCCCCCGTGGTCTCCTGAGGTCCGGGCCGCGAGGGCCCGGCCACGCGGGTGCCGCTTCCCTGGCGCCGGACGATCCGGCCCTCCGTACTCAGCTGCTCGTACGCGGCGACCACGGTCCCGCGCCCTACCGCGAGTGCGGATGCGAGGGCCCGGTCGGGTGGCAGCCGGGTGCCGGGGCGCAGTTCGCCCTCGTCGACAAGGCGCCGCAGCCGCGCGGCGAGCAGGAGGTACAGCGGACCGCGGCCGGCTGACCACCGGCCCAGGCGGTCGGCCAGGTCGGCCGGGTCCATGGGCATGAGCGCGTTCCCCTCGCCTCGGGACACCCGAGGACATTGGTCCTCTGAACGAACCAATTGTGGCGCATTGGCTCTGTGAGCCGGGCGTGGCGGCGGCGAGGATCATGGCATGACCACACGACGCGAGAACCTGCGTGACCTTGCCGCGATATCGGTGCCCGAGGCCATCGCCACGCTGCCCGGCCCCTTCCAGCAGCACAATCTGGCCATGGTGAACGACACCACCGTCGTCCGCCTGGCCCGGGTGGAAGGCGAGTTTCCCTGGCACCACCACGACGAGGACGAGCTGTTCCTGTGCTGGGACGGCAGCGTCCGGATTCAGCTGGAGGGCCGGGAGCCTGTGGTGCTGAAGGCCGGCGAGCTGTTCGTCGTACCCAGGGGGGTACGGCACCGCCCCGTGGCCGATGAGACCGCCCACGTCCTGCTCATCGAGCACCCGGACACCAAGCAGTACGGGAGCTGAGGAGAACACGCGGACACGGCCGCCGAACCGAAGTGGCCGTTCCGTCAGCTCGCGGGAGTCGAGGGACCGGGGACCACCATGGCCCCGGGCGCCCTCCCGTGGCGCCCTGGACACGGGCGTGTCAGGGCCGTGCGGAGGACGGCCGGGTGGTGGCCGACGGCTGGGCGGTGGCCGCGCCGCCCAGCCACTTCAGGCCGTCGAGCAGGAACCGGTTCTGGGTCTCGCTCGCGAAGGTGGACGACAGGGGCGTGTTGGTCGCGTAGTCCATCGCGTTGTGGCCGAAGTTCGCGTACAGCATCTTGTACGTGGTGTTCGTCCACAGGATCGGGTAGTAGCCGCTGTACCAGCTCTGGTCAGGGTCGGTGCCGAGGGGGAAGCTGCTCGGGTCGACGGAGGCCAGGATCTTGATGTCCGGGTTCTGGCGCAGGTCCTTCGACCAGCTGTACCACTCGCTGACCGACGAGGTGAACAGGGCGGGGAGGTTCTTGGTGGCGGGGTGGGTGCGGTTCTCGACCTTCAGTTCGGCCGTGGTCGGGCCCCAGGTGTTGGACTTGAAGTTGCCGCTGCCGAGGAACTGGTTGTGGTACCAGGACCAGTTCTGGGCTTCGGTGGTGAAGGCCGACACGTGGAATCCCATCCAGGCACCGCCGCCGCGCATATACCGCTCGAAACCGGTGCGCTGGGCCGCGGTCTGCGGCAGATCGTCGAGGAACAGCACGACCTGGTAGCCGTTAACCCCGCCGTCCGCGAGCAGGTTCCAGTTGTTGCTGGCGGTGTAGGTGAAGCCGTTCAGGGCCGCCTGCTTGGGGAACCAGTCGTTCGCCTCGTGGACGAAGCTGATGTGCGCGGCGTCCCAGGTGCCGCTGTAGAGGGCCAGCACCTTGAACGGCGCCCTCGGGGTGTGCGTTGCCGCGTGGGCGGGGGCTGCCGTCAGGCCCAGCAGGACGGCCAGCAGGGTCAGCAGCCGCAGGGCCGCGGACACCGCCCGGGGCGGTGCGGTGCGTCGGGTGTCGGGCATGGGGGCTCCTTGCCGATGCCGTTACGGGTAGGCGACGAGGTTGGCCACGTTGGTGGCGGAGTTGGAGGGGCCGCCGCGGTCGTTGATGACGTGGCGGATGGTGCCGGTGCCGCCCAGCGAGACGGTGACCATGTCCTTGAAGCGGACGTTGGGGTTGTTCGGTGTCTCGATGGCGTGCTCGGCGGTCACGCCCGGGTTGACGTTGAAGTAGCAGTAGCTGCCGAAGCCGTAGCCCTGGTGGCTGGTGACGGAGTCGGCGACCTTGTAGGCGGTGTAGCCCTGGGTGGAGCCGTTCATCCAGGCCGCCTGGTTGGGCGGGTCGTAGGGCATCTCGTTCTGGTAGAAGTACGTGCGGCCGCCGTTGCCGTTCCAGATCGTCTGGTGTTTTTGGTAGTGCTCGACGAACAGGCCGTACATGGTGACGTCGTCGCCGTTCACGACGAGCCCGGTGTCCGCGGTGTTGCTGGTCCAGCCGACACCGCTGCCGTGGTCGGCGCGCCAGATCCACATATGGTCCCCGATGACGTTGTCGCTGTTGACCACCAGACTGGTGGTCGCCTTGCCAACGCCGCTGCCGCCGACGCGGAAGTACACGTCGTGCAGGGAGGTCGGGTTGGCCGCGTGGGAGGCGGCGGCGCCGGTGGGCCCGACTTCCATCAATGTGCGCGAGTTGGTGGTTCCCGCGTCGAAGAGGAGACCCGCGATCTTGACTCCGTCGACGTCCGCGACGGTCATGGCGGTGATGCCGTTGTCCGGGACGAAGGTGGCGAGGCCCAGACCCAGTACGACGGTGTCGGCGCGGGTCACCTTCAGTGTCTCGTTGAGGTGGTAGACACCGGGGGTGACCAGGAGGTTCTTCCCCGCGGCCAGGGCCGTGTTGATCTGCGCCGCGGTCGCCCCGGGCTTCACGACGTAGAAGTCGTCCAGCGGGAGGGAGGTGCCGGGGGCGCTGCCCGAGGCCCAGCTGGTCGCCGAGGAATCAGTGCGCGTGGACGGCACGAACACCTTGTAGGCCCCGGAGCCGTCCACGTACAGGAACGGCTTCTCGCGGGACACCGGGGTCCGGTCCACCGTGGTGTACGGCGGGTTGGGGAAGCTGGTGCCCGGTACGCCCTGGCTGCCGACGAAGACCATGTTCCAGTTGGACCCGCTCCAGCTGCCGAGTTGCGCGTTGCGGGTCAGCCACTGCTGCTGACTGCCCGACCGCACCTGACCGTCGATCTTGCTGTCGGCCAGGTAGCCGCCGCTGGACCAGCCGCCGTCGTCCAGCGCGAGGTTGCCGCGCAGATGCATCCGCCGGTACGGGGCGGCCTGGGAGACCGCCCACCGGTCCGTGCCGCCGTTGGGGGTGACCGACAGGTTCTCGGCGCCGCGCCAGAAGTTCTGGGTGGCGTTGCCCTGGAACCAGTCGGCCTCGGCATGGACCGCGCCGTTGACCGTCACCGCGTCGGGGGACTGGCCGAGCCCCAGGACCTGGGTGTAGAAGCCGACGTTGACGTCATTGCTGTAGGTGCCCGGCTTGAACATCACCGCGTAGCGCTGGGAGCCGAACTGGTTGGTCTCCTGCTGCTGGAAGATGGAGTTCAGCCGGCTCTGGATCGTGGACGAGGACATGGACGGATCGAAGACGACCACGTTCGGGCCGAGGTCCACGTCGCCGGGCGGGGCGGACACGGGCGTCACCTGGAACCGCTGGGCCGCGGTTCCGTTGCAGGTGTACTGCACCAGTTGCACGCTGTCCGCGGTCGACGCGGAGGGGACGTCCAGGCACTTGCCGCTGTGCCGGTTGACGAAGCGGTAGGCGCCGCCGCCTTCGTCCACGGCCTGCCACTGCTGGTTGTCGCCGCCTCCGTACGCCCACAGCTGCAGGGGCGCGTTGTCGGCGGTGGACACGTCGGTCACGTCGACGACCTGGTTGGCGTCGTTGCGGTTGCTGATCCGGACGTAGCCGTCGCTCGTCGCGGTGAAACTCCACTGCTGGGCCGTGGAGTTGTTGCAGGAGTACTGCTGCACGGCAGTGCCGTTCGCGGTCGCGGCGGACCGGGCGTCCAGGCATTTGCCACTGCCGCTGTTCACGACGGTGGCCCACTCGGTCGGCAGGGCGGCGGCTGCCCGGGAGGGGGTCGCGGTCAGCAGTGACGCGGCCGAGAAAGCGACCACGGTGGCCGCCACCCAGGGCCGAACGGGGCGGGCACATCGGCGGCGTTGGCGTTGGCTTCGACTTTGGCTTCGGCTGCCTGATCTGGCCTGACGCAAGGGTCTGAGCACGGGTCGGAGCACAGGTCCTCCTGTCGCCGTGGGGGGCGGTCGGCGGATGGCCGGCGGCGATGGGTGAACCTAAAGGTCTGCACCAAAGACGTCAAGAGATGAAGCAAACAAAGGCTTCCCTCGAGGATCACCCCAAAAGACTTGAACACGCCCATGGGCCGGGCCCGCGGGGTCCCCGGGTCACGGCATCGGCGGCAGCGCGGCGGCGGTAGAGTCGCGGGTCCCCATGACCAAGCAACCGTGGCGAACACCGCAAGGGCCGCCCGAGGTGAGGGCTTATGACGAACACGTACTCGCCCGTCCCCGAGCTGAACCTGCTCGCGGAGTTCGAAGCGGGGGTCGACGACTTGTACGCCGCCGGGTTCTCGCTGGACACGTTCGGACGGGACAACAGCTTCCTGAGGAACCCGGAGCTCGAAGACCGTCTGATCCTCTTCGCGGAGGCCAACACCAGCGGCTCGCTGTACGCGCTGTGGCGCCTCGACGACCGTACCGATCTGGCTACCCTCCCCGTCGTCATACTCGGCGACGAAGGCGGAATCCACCTCGTCGCCCGCGACATACGGGGATTCCTCCAATTCCTCGCGTCCCTCGAAGAGGAGCCATGCTGCGACTGGGACGAGAGTCTCGGCTTCCGCGACAGCGAGCCGACCCCCTGCCGGGACGAGTACATCTCCTGGCTGGACCGGCACTTCGGTCTGGCGCCGCTGGACGACGCGTACGACAGCGTCGAAGCGGCCCTCGTGGAGCTGGGCAAGGCATTCGCGACCTGGATACATCCACTGATTCCGGACGCCGTGTACTCACCGTGCCATGAGCTGAATCTCCTGCGGGAGTTCGAGGAAGAGCTCGATGACAGCTACGCGGCCGGCTTCGGAATGATCGTGGAATTCGGGGAGTACGGATACGGCGAGGCCCCGGAGAATCCGGAGCTCGCCGAGAGTCTGGTTCCCTTCGCCCTGGCGAACAGCAGTGACGCGCTGTACGTCCTGTGGCGCATCGACGACCGGACCGCCGACCTGGCCACCCTCCCCGTCGCCATGCTGAGCAGCGAAGGCGGAATCCATCTCATCGCCCGCGATATGCGCGAATTCCTCCAATTCCTCGCGTCCCTTGACGGCGAACCATGGGACGACGGTGGCCGCATCGCCTTCCGCGACGGCGAGGAGAGCCCCCGCCGCGAGGAGTACCTCGCCTGGCTGGACCGTCACTTCGGGCTGGCCCCGGTGGACGACCCGGGCACCGTCGTCGAAGCGGCCCGGGTGGAGCTGGGAGAACAGTTCGCGACCTGGCTCGCTCCACGAATCGGCCGCGCCTAACCTGGGCGTTGCGCCATCAAGAGTGGCGTCAGTACAGCCCTGAGGAGTATCCGTGAGCCGCCGCCTCGTTTCCATCGTCACTCCTGTGCACGGCCCCGCCGTGTCCCTTTTGTCGGAAGCGTATGCATCGATCGCTCAGCAAGAGCTTCCCGAGGGCTGGGGTTGGGAGTGGCTGGTCCAAGAAGACGGCGAAGGTGTCAACGCCGCCGCACACCTACCTGGGGATGACCCCCGAATATCGATCGACTTCTCGCGTCGCGGTGGTCCTCAGGTCGCACGGACGATGGCGTTCGCCCGCAGCTGCATATCCGGCGAAAGCGAGTTCATCAAGGTTCTGGATGCGGATGACCGCCTTGCGCCAGGCACCCTCGCCCGGGATATCGACGTCCTGACCCGTCATCCGAGCGTGGGATGGACCACCTCGCGCGCGCTGGACCTCCTCCCGGACGGTTCGACCGTGGGTTTCGAGGGAGACCCGGAAAAGGGCGTTCTCCCGGCTGGAAGCGTGTGGCAGTACTGGAAGTCCAACAAGCGGGCCCAGGTCCACCCCGCGACGCTCTGCGCCCGCCGTGACCTCATGCTGGTCCTCGGGGGGTGGATGGCGCTGCCGGCGTCAGGCGACACCGGCCTGCTCCTCGGGCTCGACACCCTGGCCGACGGATGGTTCCACGACGAGGTCGGACTCCTGTACCGCAAGCACCCCGAGCAGATCACCCAGCATCCGTTCCACTCCCAAGGCCCGGAGTGGGAGGCCCGCATGCGCATCATTGAGCAGCACATCCGCGCACTCCGTACCGTCATTCCCGAAGGTGGCTCGTGTCACCGAGGCTGACGACCTGACGATTATGGTCCCCGGCAGCCGGCGGGGGAACGAACCGCCTGTCCAGCCACTCCTGCGGTCTTCCCTCCGCCTCCCCGTAGGACTTCTCCCGCAGTCTGCGATCCAGGACCGGTGTCACGCCGAACAGATCGGCCACCTCTTCGGCCGTCTGCCGGGCACGCTGCAGATCCGAGGAGATCAGCTCCGCCTCCGCGCCGTCGGGGATCACGGACCGGAGCGCCCGGGCGATGGAGGCCGCCGCGCGCCTGCCGTCGGGCGTGAGGTGCGAATCGTGCCACCCGCCGACCACCCCCTCGACGTGATGCGTCGCCTCCGGATGGGCGATGACATAAATGCTGCGCATCAGCTGTGTGCCTCTCTTGTCGATGCATAGTGGAAACCGGGCCGCGGATGCATCAGGAAGTCGTGGTGCGAGATGTTCCACGCGTACGCACCCGCCAGCGCGAACGCCACCCGGTCCCCGATCCGTAGCCCCGCGGCCGGCGCCCGTCGCGCAAGCACGTCCTTCGGTGTGCACAGTTGGCCGACCAGGGTCACCGGCTCGTTCCGTACGCAGGGGCGTGGCCACGGGTGGGTCCAGGTGTCGGCGGGGAGCACCGCGAAGGGGTGGTCGTGGCCCTTGGCGGCGGGGGTGCGCAGGTGGTGGGTGCCGCCGCGCAGGACGGCGTAGGGTTCCCCGCCGCTGTGCTTGAGGTCCAGGACCTCGGTGACGTACCAGCCACAGTAGACGGTCAGCGCCCGGCCCGGCTCGATCCGCAGGGTGAGATCCGGGTTCCGCTCGGCGATGCCGGCCAGTCCCCTGCCGTACGCGGCCCAGTCGAAGCGGTGGTCGGGGCGGGCGTAGTCGACGCCCATGCCACCGCCGACGTTCACCTCGGTGAGCCGCAGCCCGTGGCGGGCGGAGAGGGCGCGCGTCCAGTCGGTGACGCGGGTGGCGACCGCGAGGAGGGCGGGGGCGTCGAGGCCGCTGGCGAGGTGGGCGTGGATGCCGCGCAGCCGAAGGGGGCCGTCCGGCGTCAGCAGGGGGAGACAGCGTTCGACGATGTGGTCGGGGTCGAGGCCGAAGGGGCTGGGGCGGCCGCCCATGGCGAGGGCGGCGGCGCCCAGGGCGTCGTCGGCGAGGGGGAGGTTGACGCGGAGCAGGATGTCGACCGTGCGGCCCTCCTCGTGGGCGCGGGCGGCCAGTTGGCGGAGCTCGTGCTCGCTCTCGACATGGAAGCGCTCCACGCCCAGCTTCAGCGCGCGGCGCAGCTCGGTCTCGGTCTTGCCCGGCCCTCCGAAGGCAAGCGGGTGTCCGGGGACGGCCTCGCGGACGTGGGCCGATTCGCCGCCCGAGGAGACCTCGTAGCCGGTGACGTGGGGGGCGAGGGCGCGCAGGATCTCGGGGGCGGGGTTGGCCTTCGCCGCGTAGTACAGCTCGACGGCGGGCGGCAGGGCGGCCCGTACGGCCTGCGCGTGTTCGGCGAGGGCGGTGAGGTCGTAGATGTACGCGGGGAGGTCGTCGCCGGTCAGGGTGTCGGCGAGAGTGGCCACGCGGGTGGTGACGGGCGCGGTGGCGGGTGTCGCGGTGGGCGCGGCGACAGGTGTGGCGCCAGGTGTGGCGGCGGGCGCGGCGACGGGTGTGGCGCCAGGAGCGGTGACCGGCGTGGTGGCGGATGCGGACACGGGGACGGGCTCGGTGGTCATCGGGGGCTCCCGGGGGCTACGACGCAGGCCGCCTCGGAGAGCAGGTCGGAGGCGAGCGGGCTGGCGATGCGGACATAGCCCGCGTGGCGGTCGGCCTTGCGGGCCCAGCGGGTGAGGAGGTTGGCCTTGGCGGGCAGCGGGACACCCGCGGTCAGGGCGCGGAGGGCGGGCGGGTGGTCGTGTGCCGCGCCGCGCTCGTCCAGGACCCGGCGGACCGCCGACCACAGCTCCGGCTCCAGGTGCGGATGGCGGTCGGCGAGGGCGGCCAGCATCTCGGCGAGGTGGTTGACCAGCAGGCAGTACACGACGCGGTCCCAGCCGCGCTCGCGGTCGTACGTCATGGGGCCGGCCAGGGCGGGTGGCAGCGCGGCGAGGGCAGCCGCGTGGTGTTCCGGCAGCAGCTTGGTCCCTTCGAGGTCGCGGAAGAGGACCTGGCGCGGCAGGCCGGAGGCGTCGACGCCGACGACGACGTTCTGGAGGTGGGGTTCGAGGACGACACCGTGGTCGAAGTAGGCGGCCAGGACGGGCGGCACCAGCAGCGCCAGATACGCCTCCCACCAGGCGAGGGCGTGTCCGGGCCCGGTGTCGCCGAGGAGCTGGGCGACCCGCGCCCCGCCCGGGGCGGGGTACTCGTCGGCGACGGCCGCCGCGAGCAGCCCGGTGAGCCCGGGGCGCAGCCGGGCGGCGAGACCTTCGCGCACGATCACCCCGAAGCCCTCGATCAACTCCCGCTCGCCGTCGAGGTCCAGCGTCCGGTACGCGGGCTCGCGCAGCAGCGCGGCGCCCGGGAAGCGGGCGGCCACATCGGCGGCGGCCGGCTCCAGCAGCCGGGTCAGGGCGACCGCCCCGGACAGCTCGTACTCGGCGTTCTTGCGCAGGCAGTTGGTGATCCGGATGTTCAGGCTGAACTTGAGGAAGTCCCGGCCGTCGTAGAGCGTGCGGACGGACGCGGTGGGCGCGAAGTCCTGCCCGCTGGGGCCGAGGTCCAGGACGTCGCCACGGGCGATCGCCGCGCGCAGCGCGGGGTGGTCGCGCAGCATGGCGTGCTGCCAGGGGTGCACGGGCAGCAGACGGTAGCCGTCGGGCACGGGGCGCTGCCTGTCGAGGGGCGCGAGGGCTCCGGCGGCCACCGACTCCTCGCGTACGTGGGCCTGCCGTACGGCGAGGTGGTGCAGGGGGAAGCGGGCGCCGGTCTCGGGGGCGAAGCGGGCCCAGGAATCGGCGCTGCCGGAGCGGGCCTTGGGGGTGGGGTGGAAGCGGTGGCCGAACAGCAGCGACTGTTCGGAGGCGAGGTAGGCCAGCTGCGGGTCGCCGGTGGTGTGGTGGTGCGGGGCCGCGCCCGTACGCCCGCGGCTCTCCAGGGCCACCGTGACGCCCGCGTGGCTGGAGGCCACCTGCTCCAGGAACTCGTCGTTGCGCACACCGGTGCGCAGCCGCAGCTCCCGGTGGATGTACTCGGCGAGCGTGTGCCAGGACACCTCGGCCCACGCGCCGTCCCGTTCCTCGGTGACCGGGCCGGTGAACCGGTGTGCGCCGATGAGGGAGGTGCGGCGCAGCGCGACGCGCAGCAGCACCCCGCAGCGGGGCAGCCGCAGCCGCAGGTGGCCATCGGCCACGACGGTCTGGTGTTCCGGCCCGGACACCTCGCGGAGCAGGCAGTTGAGGAGGGTGTGGGCGACGACGTGATCGGCGCGGACCGTGTCGGTTTCCGTGTCGGTTTCCGTGTCGGACGGGGAGATGGATGTGGTCATGAGGCGACTCCAGCGGGGGTGGAGGAGGGCGCGGCGCTCATCGGCCGCGGGCAGGGAGGCCCGGGAGGAGGTAGTTGGGCCCGGTGACGTAGTGCTTGTTGATGTCGGCGGCGCCGGAGCGCTGCTTGGTGAACAGACTGCCCGCGCTGACCATGGCCTTGACCGGCAGCCGGTCCGCGTCCAGCACGAGGGCGCGCAGCACGGCGCCGGGCGCGCCGGGGCGGTGGTCCCCCAGCCGGTCGAGCCGGTCGAGCCGGTCGATGGCTTCGGCGAGCCGGTCGCGTATCAGCCGCAGCAGCGTGTCCAGCGGGGCCCGGCCGAGCCGGGCGAGCTCGAAGGCGAGGGCGCCGGCGCACAGATGCACGGTGATGGTGGCGAACACGTCGGCGACCGGGCCGTCGCCGTCGGTCGGGATCCGGCGGTCGTCGAATCCGCCCAGGAGGCGTGCGGCCTCGTCACCGCCGACGGCGCCGGCCAGCCGGGCGGGGTGGACACGCGGGCCGTCGTGGTCCTTCAGCAGCAGCCGTACGCGGGGGCGTCCGTGCTCGGTGTCGAGGACCAGGGAGGTGTTCTGCTGATGCGACTCCAGCGCGAGGCCGTACGCGAAGAGCGTGGTGTGCACGTCGAACAGCAGCGTGAGGTAGGCGTCGAGGAGCGCGAACAGGTCGCCGCCGTAGTAGCGGGCGGCCAAGGCGTCGGCGACGAGTGTGCGCGGGCCGCCGCCGGGCGCGGGGCTCAGCAGCGCCGCCACAGGCACGACCTGGCAGCCGTCGAGGCCGGGCGGGTAGCGCCGTACCAGCGTGGCCAGAAACTCGTGCCCGGCGTGCAGATACCTCCCCTCCTCGGCCAGCAGCACGCCCTTCGCCACCCGCGGCTCGCGCGCGAGCACCGCCTCCGTGAGCCGTTGCCCCGCCTCGCCGTCGGCGAGCGTTCCGGGCTTGATGGTGCGGCGGTTGCGCGCGCCCAGGGTGGCGGTGGCGAGCGGCAGTTTGAGGTGGGTGAGCGGGTCGTCCGTGACGGCGACGGTACGCATGGAGAGCGTGGGCCGTACGTCGAGCCACGCGCCGTCGGCGAGGTGGGCGCGGTCCGTGAGGCCGGTGGCGCGCAGGGCCATGGCCAGCACGCGGTGTGCGCTCAGCGGATGGACCGGGAAGGCGAGGTGGCTGTCGTCCAGACCGCCCGGCAGGCCCAGCGCCCCGGGCGTGGGCCACCAGACGGGCAGCCCGGCCACGTCCCCGGTCACGGCCTCGCGTGGGAGGGCGGCCCAGCGCAGCCGGAAGGAGGGGTGGAACTCGGGGGCATGGGCGCGCTGTTCGGCGTCGCTCAGAGCGAGGCGGGCGCGGCCGGTGGGGTAGACGGGGTGATCGCGGAAGGCGGCCAGCGTGTCGTACGCGAGCGAGCCACGCACCCCCGCCCACTGCTGGGCGGGCTCGCCACCGTAGGCGGCGACAAGCCGCTCGACGACGCGGGGGCGGATGCGGGCGTGCAGCCGCATGGCGTCCAGCGTCCGTCGGCACTCGACGGCGAAGGCGTCGTAGAGGCCCCGGTCGTCGGGGTCGGCGGCGTGTCGCAGGCGCGCGAGGACCGCGTCGAGGGTGGTGAGGGCGGCGAGGCCGGTGCCGCCCGGGTGTTCCTCCTCCACCAGCAGCCGCGCCGGTCGCCGGACCCGGATCTCGCACTGGAAGCCGTCCGGTTCGATCGGCAGCAGCACTCCCCCGCCGTCCGTGAGGACGACCCGCAGCCATGCGCCGTCGGCACGCCGTACGGTCCGGGCGCGGCTGCGCAGGCCGTACGCGTCTTCCCTCAGCAGCGTGTCGAGTACGCGCCCCAGCAGCTCCGCCTCGAAGGCGTCCGGGGCGTCCAGGGCGGCCGGGGTATCCGGGGCGCCCGGGGCTTCCGGGGCGTCGCCCGCTGCCCCGCCCGCGCGGCTCATGGCGCGATCACCCACTCGTTGGCCGACAGGAACCCGGCCACCGCCTGGTCGATGCGCCGCTGGTCGGTGCCGGTGGCGCGGAGCACGCCGAGGAAGTCGCGGTTGGTGCCGTAGAGCGGGTGTTCCTCGCCGATCCCGCGCAGCGGGCGGTAGTCGAGCCGTACGCCGCCGTGGTCGGCGACGCTCGCGGCGGGGGCGGCGGTCAGGCGGCCGGCGCGGTCGGCCATGACGTACTCCATGCGCACCCTGCCGTCGGTGCGGGCGCCGAGGTCGGTGGGGAGGGGGGTGCCGAGGTGGGTGCGGAGGATGTGCTCGAAGAGGGGGATGGCGAGGAGTTCGGCGAGTACGAGGTCGCACTGGTCGCCTATGGCGCGGTAGTTGACCTCGATGATGCGGGCGCGGTCGCCCTGGACGACGTACTCGGTGTGGCAGGCGCCGAAGCCCACGCCCAGCGCCCGCAGCTGGTCCAGCACCTGGCCGGTGTGCGGCTCGGGTGGGGCAGGGAGCAGTTCGAGGCGTTCCTCGATGAAGTACGGGGGCGGGGAGATGTCGGTGCGGAAGGCGGCCAGGGGGTGCAGCGTACGGCCGTCGCCGATGGTCTCCAGGGTCTGAAGCGGCCCGTCGAGGAACTCCTCGACCACCAGATACGCCTCGGGTCGCCGGGCCCGTATCTCGCGGACGCGCTCGGCCAGTTCGTCCGCGTCGCCGACGAGCACGACGTCTTCGCTGGCCACGCCCTCGCGCGGCTTGAGCACGCAGGGGTAGGGCACGCCCGGGCCGGCGAGGCGGGGGTGGTCGGAGGGGTCCTGGCCGGGGGTGAGTTCGGCGCACCAGAGGGAGTCGACGCCGGCGGCGGCGAGGCTGCGGCGCAGCTCGGCCTTGTTCTTGGTGCGCAGGGCGGCGCGCCAGTCCTTGCCGGGCAGGCCGAAGTAGTCGGCGGCGAGGGCGGCTTGGACCTGGAGGTGGTCGCTGTTGGTGAAGACCGCGGCGGTCTTGGGGGTCTCGGCGGAGATACGGCCGATGACCTCGCGGAAGTCCCGTACGTCGCAGTGCGCGATGTCCAGCTCGGGCAGCTCGCCGCCCGCCGCGGCGTGGCGGTCGTAGGCGCGCCGGTGTGCGTCGGGCTGGTCGGTGAGGAGGGTGACGGCGAGGCCGAGCCGGGCCGCGGCGGGGAGGAAGCCCTCGGTGACGGAGTCGGTGGGGTTGAGGGCGAGCAAGTGGAGCCGTGTGGCCGTTCCCGCGGGCAGGCCGGGCAGGCGGAATGCCTCGTCTAGATCATTCTCGTGCACGGACCGAGATTAGGTTAGGCATACCTAAGAGCGCCAATTCGCTTCACCCGTCTGCTCCTTTTTGAGCCCGATGCGCCGTCAACGCCGCGGTCACCCCGGCAGCCCGATGCGTCGGTGGCGGGCCCGGCGGGCGGCCAGCCGCTCCGCCTGGTCCTGGGCGCGCAGCGCGGCGAGCTCGGCGCCGAGGGTGGCGCCGAGGCGGGCGAGGAAGGCGTCGGGGCGCTCGGGGCCCTCCGCCGTCGCGTCCTGGGCCTCCTCTTCCACGATGCGGTCGACGATGCCGTGGGCGAGCAGGTCGGCGGAGCGCACGCCCTGCCGCTCCGCTATCTCGTACGCCCGCTCGGTGGTCCGGTAGAGGATCGCGGAGGCGCCCTCGGGCGGCAGCGGGGACAGCCAGGCGTGGCGCGCCGCGAGGACCCGGTCGGCGGGGAGCAGCGCGAGCGCGGCGCCGCCGGCGCCCTGGCCGAGCAGCAGGCAGAGGGTGGGCGCGGGGAGGGTCACCATGTCGGCCAGGCAGCGGGCGATCTCCCCGGCCAGTCCGCCCTCCTCGGCCTCCTGGTTCAGGGCCGCGCCCGCGGTGTCGACGACCGTGAGCAGCGGAAGCCCGTGCTCGGCGGCGATGCGCATACCGCGCCGCGCGGTGCGCAGCCCGGCGGGGCCGAGCGGCTGCCCGCCGCCGGGCCCGTCGGCCGCCGCGTCCCCATGGCGCGCGGCCCGGTCGTGGCCGTGGCGCGCGGCCCGGTCGTGCCCGAGGACGACGCACGGCGTCCCGCCGACGCGCGCGAGCGCGAGCAGCAGCCCGGGGTCGTGTTCCCCGGCGCCCGTACCGCTGAGGAGGCTCACGTCCTGGGCGGCGGCGCGCAGCAAGTCCCGCACGCCGGGCCGCTCGGCCCGCCGCGACCGTCGAATCGACTCCTCCGCACGAGGCCCACCACGCCCGGTGCCCGCCCCCGCGCTCCCCGGACACGGCCCCTCACCGCTCACCCCGGCAGCGGCGTCCGGGCCATGGCCGCCCCCGCGCGCCACAGCGGCGGCGTCCCCGCACAGGACCCTCAGCACGCGCGCCGCCACCTCCGACAGCCGCTCGGGCGCAAGGACCGCGTCCACCAGGCCGTGGGCCATCAGGTTCTCCGCGACCTGGACGCCGGCCGGGAATTCCTCCCCGTACAGCGCCTCGTGCACCCGCGGCCCCATGAAGCCGATGAGCGCGCCCGGTTCGGCGGCGGTGGCGTGTCCCAGGGAGCCCCAGGAGGCGAGCACTCCGCCCGTCGTCGGGTGGCGCAGGTGGACGAGGTAGGGCAGGCCGGCGGCCTTGTGGTCGGTGATCGCCGCGGCGACCTTCACCATCTGCAGAAACGCGACCGTGCCCTCCTGCATCCGCGTGCCGCCGGACGCGGGCGCCGCGAGGAGGGGCAGCCGCTCCGCCGTCGCCCGTTCCACGGCGCGCACCAGCCGCTCCCCCGACGCGACGCCGATCGACCCGGCGAGGAAGCGGAACTCGCAGGCCACGATGGCCACCCGCCGCCCCTCGACGCGGCCCTCGCCCGTGATGACGGACTCGTCGAGGCCGGTGCGTTCGCGCGCCCGCTCCAGGTCGGCCCGGTAGTCGGGGTCGTCCGTCGTGATGTCGACCGGCTCGTCCCAGCGGCGCCAGCTGCCGGGGTCGACGACGGTCTCGATCAGCTGGAGGGCTGACGTACGGCGGTTCGTTCCGGTCATGGTCACACCCTGCCACGGGCGACGGTGCCGCCGACAAGGTCTGACGCCGCCGGCAGGGGTGGCTCAAGCATCCTGAGCATGTGCTAACTTTTTTTGGCATGTGCAGGGTTTCGCTATGACTACCTCGGTGCCGGGCGGCGGGCCCCGCGACCTCAGCGGCGACGAATTGGTGCGCGTGCTGGCGACGCTGGCCAATCCGCACCGTCTGCGGGTCGTCGCGGCGCTCGCGCAGGAGCGCATGTATGTGAGCGAGCTGGCCCGCGCGCTGGGCATCAGCCGGGCGCTGCTCCAGGTCCATCTGCGCAAGTTGGAGGCGGCCGGGCTGGTGACGGCCCGGGTCGAGGTGTCGGAGGACGGTAAGGCCATGAAGTTCTACGAGGTCAAGCGGTTCGCGATCCAGCTGACACCGGAGGCCGTCGTGGCCGCGGAGCGGACGCTCACCCCGCCGGGCGACGGCCCGGGCGGGGAGACGAAGGGAACGAAGTGATGGACATACGCGAGTGGACCGAGGTCGTCGGGGCCTTCGGACTCTTCGCCCTGGTGACCACGGTGCTCACGACGGTCATCTGGCAGTTCGCGGCGACCCGGCGCGCGAAGGCCCAGGTGGTGCGGGAGCAGGAGTACCGCAAGCTCGCCGAGAGCGCGACCGCCGCGCAGCAGGGTACGGAGGAGCGGCTGAAGGAGATCAGCGAGCGCCTGGCGCAGATGCAGGGCCGGATGGATGCGCTGGAGCGCATCCTCCAGACCGTCGAATAGGCGGTCGGGTCACGGGCAGGGCAACACACAGGCCCTGGGCCGTCGAGCGGCAACTCGACGGCCCAGGTGAAGGAAGAAGCATCACCTCGCCCATGGGCGAGTTCTCACGGATACGTCCCTTCGTGGAAAGGACAGCAGCTCATGCTGCGCAAAAGCAAGTCGCGACAGAGCGCCGGAGGACCGGGCGGGAGCCCTGAGGGGCCACCCGGCCGGGTCGCGCTGGTGGAGCGGGTCGCGGGGTGGTCCGTCCGCCATCGCGCCCTGGCGATCGCGGGCTGGTTCGCGCTGGTGGCCGTGGCGGTCCTGGCGAGCGCGGTCATGCCGGGCGAGACGGTGAGCAGCACCGACCCCGGTGAGTCGGGCCGCGCGGGCCGGGTGCTGGACGCGCAGCAGGAGTATCCGCCGCCCCAGGAGAACGTCCTGGTCCAGGCCCGGACATCCGACAGGGCCAAGGCACCGGACGCGACACGGCCCTTCGTCGAGGACCCGGAGCTGCGGCGGGCCACCGAGGACCTGGTCACGGCGCTGCGCCGGACCCCGGGCGCGGTGACCGCGGTCCGCTCCCCGCTGGAGCGCGACGGAAGCCGGCTGGTGTCGAAGGACGGCCGCTCCGGTCTGGTCACCTTCACCGTGGCGGGGTCCGATGAGACAAGGGCCGAGCACGACGACGCCGCGACCGCGGCGGTGAAGTCCGTACAGGCCCGCCACCCTGGGGTGCGGCTGGCGCAGGCGGGCGACAGGAGCCTGTCGCGTGTGGTGGACGAGGGCATCAAGGGGGACTTCAAGCGGGCCGAGTTCTTCTCCCTTCCGCTCACCGTGGTGATCCTGCTGGTGGTGTTCGGCTCGCTGATCGCCGCCGCGATCCCGCTGCTGCTGGCGGCCACCACGGTGATCGCCACCTTCGGCTTCCTCCAGGTGCTCGCCCACTGGGTGCCGGTGAACAGCGCCACGTCGTCCATGGTGCTGCTGATCGGCGTGGCGGTGGGTGTCGACTACTCGCTGTTCTATCTGCGCCGGGCGCGTGAGGAGCGCGCGGCCGGGCACGGTGTCGCGGAGGCACTGCGGATCACGGCGCGCACCTCGGGGCGGGTGGTGGTGGTCTCGGGTCTGACGGTGATGCTGTGTCTGGTCGGGCTGCTGTTCACGGGTTTGGACAACTTCAAGGGGCTGACGGCCGGCGCGGTGCTGGTGGTCGGGGTGGCGATGGTCGGCTCGGTGACCGTGCTGCCCGCCCTGCTGGCCGCGCTGGGGCACCGGGTGGACAAGGCGCGTATCCCGTGGGTGGGCCGCCGCCGGACCGCGGCGGACCGGTCCCGGGCCTGGGCGGCGGTGGCCCGCGCGGTGGTGCGGCGCCCGCTGGTGTGGGGCGGCTCGGCGGCGCTGGCGCTGCTGGTGCTCGCGCTGCCCGCGCTGGGGATGCGGCTGCAGGACGCGGCGGTGACCGACAGCCTGTCGCGGAAGGTGCCGACGGTGGACGCGGCGGTCCGGATGCAGGAGGCGTTCCCGGGCGCCCCGGCCCCGGCGTCGGTGGTGATCTGGGGCAAGCGGGATCCGGGCGCCGTGGACAGCCCGGCGGTCCGCAGGGCGGTGGAGAGCCTGCACCAGCGGGCCGCGGCGAGCGGCGGGGCGCTGAACGAGCCCATCTCGGCCGCCAAGGTGGGCCGGGCGCTGGTGGTGCGGGTGCCGCTGGCGAGTTTCGGCACCGACGACGCGGCGAACCGGGCGCTGGAGACGCTGCGGAAGCGGACGCTGCCCGCCGCGCTGGGCGAGGCGGGCGGGGCCGGCGGCGGGGTCGACTACGCGGTCTCCGGCAAGACGGCCTTCGCGTACGACTTCACCGACCGGGTCACCGACCGCACGCCGTACGTCTTCGCCTTCGTGCTGGTGCTGGCCTTCGTGCTGCTGGTCGTCGCGTTCCGCTCGCCGGCCGTCGCGCTGATGTCGATCGTGCTGAACCTGCTGTCGATCGGCGCCGCCTACGGGGTGCTGACCTGGGTGTTCCAGGACGGCCACCTGAGTTGGGCGCTCGACTTCACCTCGTACGGCGGGGTGGTCGGCTGGCTGCCGCTGTTCATGTTCGTCATCCTCTTCGGACTGAGCATGGACTACCACATCTTCGTGCTCAGCCGGATCCGCGAGCGCCGGCTCGCCGGGGAGGGGACGCGCGAGGCGGTGGTGGGGGGCGTCGCGTCCGGCGCGGGCGTGGTCACCAGCGCGGCCGTCATCATGACCGCGGCCTTCAGCGTCTTCGTCGTGCTGTCCGCGATCGAGTACAAGATGATGGGCGTCGGGCTGGCGGTGGCCGTGCTCATCGACGCGACGCTGGTGCGTGGAGTGCTGCTGCCCGCCGCGATCACACTGCTCGGGCGGAGGGCGTTCCCGCGGACGTCACTCCATGGGCGCGATCGCACCGCCCGCGACATGCTGGTAGATGACCGAGCTGCGGAAGTCGACCACCTCCCGGCGCCCTGACAGACGGTCCATCAGGAAGGCGTGCAGCCGGTCCACGTCCGGCACCGCGACATGGACCAGGAAGTCGTCGCCGCCCGCGACGACATACACGGACAGGACCTCGGGGAGGGGCACCAGATACGCCTTGAAGCCCTCGATGACCTCACGGCTCAGCGGGCGGATGCGGACCGCGAGCAGCGCCTGCACCGGGCGGTTCAGGGCGCGCAGGTCGACCGTCGCGCGATAGCCGGTGATCACCCCGCGCTCCCGCAGGCCCCTCACCCGCTCCAGACAGGTGGAGGGGGCGATGCCGACGGTGCGCGCGAGGTCGCGGTTCGTCTGCCGTGCGTCGCGCTGTAGTTCGCGGACGATCGCCGTATCAAGTTCGTCCATGGCCCCTCCCCGGACCGGCTCACCGATTTTCGTTCGGTGAGCCGGTCAGCTCATCGGTGTTTCGGCTAGCTTCCCGGCCCGTGACCGTACAACGTACTCGTACCTCTGATCCTCCACGTCCTCCCCGGCCGGCGGCCCGTTCGGGCGGTCGCCGCCTCGGGGTCGGCGGCGGCACCGCCCTGTACGCGGGCGCCGTCCTCGGCCCCGGTGTGCTCGCGCTGCCCGCGCTCGCCGCCGCTGCCGCCGGTCCGGCCTCGGTCCTGGCCTGGGCCGCGCTGCTGGCGACCAGCGTCCCGGTCGCCGCCTGCTTCGCCGCGCTCGGCGCGCGGTTCCCCGACGGGGGCGGGGTGGCGACCTACGTCCACCGGGCCTTCGGGCCACGGGCGGCGGCCACCGTCGGGTGGTGGTTCTTCGGGGTGGTCCCGGTCGGGGTGGTCGCGGGCGCCTGGATCGGCGGCCAGTACACCGCCGCCGCGGCGGGCCTCGGCGACACGGGCACGGCGGCCGTGGCCGGGCTGGTGCTGGCGGCCGCCTTCGCCGCGAACCTCGGCGGACTCCACCTGTCCAGCCGGGTGCAGCTGCTGCTCGTGGGCCTGCTGGCGGTGCTGCTGCTGGCCGCGGTCCTGGCGGCGGTGCCGCATCTGCGCGCCGCGCACTTCACGCCCTTCATGCCGGGCGGCTGGAGTTCGGTCGGCTCGGCGGCCGGGGTGCTCTTCTTCGCCTTCGTAGGGTGGGAGGCGGCCAGTCATCTGTCGGCCGAGTTCGCCGATCCGCGCCGGGACCTGCCGCGCGTCACCGCGCTCACCCTCGCCGTGATCACCGTGCTGTACCTGGGGCTCTCGACGGCGACGGTCGGCGCGCTCGGCTCCGCCGCCGCGACCACGGACACCCCGCTGACCGAACTGCTGGCGCGGAGCGTGGGCGGCGCGGCCCGGCCGGTGGCCGCGGTCTCGGCCCTGTTCCTCACCTTCGGCGCCGTCAACGCCTACCTGGCGGGCGCGGCCCGGCTCGGCGCCGCCCTCGCCCGCGACGGCGCGGCGCCCCGGTGGCTGGCCCGGGGCGGCGGGCCCGGCGAGGTGCCGCGCCGCAGCCTGGCCGTGCTGGCCGGCGCGTGCGCCCCGGTCGGAGCGGTGGCCGCGACGGGCGCGGCCGACCTCGACCGTCTGATGCGCGCCACCTCCACCTGTCTCGCCGCGGTCACCCTGGCGGGGCTGCTGGCGGCGCTTGTGCTGCTGCCGCGCCGGACTCCGCTGTGGTGGGCGGCCATTGGCAGCGCGGCCGTCGTCTCCACCGTCCTCGCCCTCTCCGGGCAGCTGTTGCTGATCCCGCTGGCGCTGGCCGTCGCCGCGCTCTGCTTCCAGGCCTTCGCGCGCCGGCGCCCCGCCCGGAGTGACCGGCGCCCCGCCCGGAGTGACCGGCGGCCCGCCCGGGGCTGATCGGCGCCCCGCCCAGGTGTGATCGGCGGCTCAGCTCTCCGCGCCCGCCTGCGCGGCGTCGAGCACCGCCGTCAGCCGCTGCAGCCGGTCGCGCAGATCGACCACTTCCTCCGGGTCCAGGCCGCTGGCCTGGATGATCTGGAGCGGCACGGCCCGGGCGGGCTCCCGCAGCGCCTCGCCCTCGGCCGTCAGCCGGACCGAGACCGAGCGCTCGTCGTGGAGACTGCGCTCGCGCTCGACGAAGCCCGCCGCCTGCAGGCGCTTGAGGAGCGGCGAGAGGGTACCCGAGTCCAGGCGCAGGAACTCCCCGAGCTTCTTGACCGGCATCTCGCCGTGCTCCCACAGCACCAGCATCACCAGGTACTGCGGATAGGTCAGCTCGATGTCGCGCAGGACCCGCCGGTAGACGCTGCCGAAGGCGCGCGAGGCGGCGTGCAGGGCGAAGCAGACCTGCAGGTCCAGGCGGAGCAGGTCGTCAGCGGCTGCGGTCTCGGTCGGGTTCGGGGCCGGGCTCGGGGCCGGGCCGGGCTGGTGTGACATGTACCTAGGGTACCCCTTAGTTGTGCACAACTTAATTGTGTGCTCTACTTCTGTCACGACGGAGCGCACGACAGCGCGCCGCAGGATCCGAAAGGGATGGTCTTCATGGACGCGCTCTACACCGCGGTGGCCACGGCCAACGGACGCGACGGCCGGGCCGTGAGCTCCGACGGGCAGCTCGACCTGGCGCTGGCCATGCCCCCGGAGCTGGGCGGCAGCGGCAAGGGCACCAACCCCGAGCAGCTGTTCGCCGCGGGCTACGCGGCCTGCTTCGCCAGCGCGCTGGGGCTGGTCGGCCGTCAGGCGAAGGTCGACACCAAGGACATCTCCGTCACCGCCGAGGTCGGCATCGGCAAGGACGAGTCGGACGGCGGCTTCGGGCTGAAGGTCACGCTCCGCGTCGAGCTGCCCGAGGAGTTGGAGGGCGAGACCGGCCGCAGCCTGGTCGAGCAGGCGCACCAGGTGTGCCCGTACTCGAAGGCGACCCGGGGCAACATCGCCGTCGAGCTGGTCGCCGAATAATTCGTCACGAGACCCGCGCCGCCCCTTCGATGTTCTCCGCCATGCGGCGGAGAACATCCACGGTCGCCAGGTACTCCTCGTCCGACACCCCGCCGGTGATCCTCCGCCGGGCTTCCCCGATCCGCCCGGCCACCACGGCATGGCCTTCGACACCGAGCGGGGTGAGCGCGTACGGGGCCTCGGCGCCCTCCCGGGCGACCCAGCCCCGGCGCTCCAGACCATCCAGGACCTCATCGAGCGTGATCGCGCCCTCGCCCCAGAAGGGGCGCAGCGCCGCGGTGAGTTCATCCGGGGTCTTCGGGCCCGTCGACAGGGAGTGCAGCACCTGCCAGTGGCGCCGGGCAAGACCGCTGTCGGCCAGGGTGCGTTCGAAGTCGGCCTCGATCAGGCCGTCCAGGTGCTTGAGCCAGTATCCGATCGGCTTCATGTCTCCGCCTCCAGCGATGCATGTAGAATAGCAACTAGTTGTTTTTGATTATGCATGGAGGTGTGATGGTCGACAACAGAGATCCCGTGGACGACATCGAGCGGGCCATGGTCGCCATCCGGCGCAGCCAGAGCAGGCGTTCACTGGCGCGACTCGCCGACGGGGAGGATCGGGACTCCCCCAAGGGCCCGACGGCGAGGGGCACGGCGGCGAAGGGGGCGACGGCGAGGGGCACGGCGGCGAAGGGGGCGACGGCGAGGGGCGCGGTGGCGAGGGGCGCCGCCTTCGACGTCCTGGACGCGATCGAGGCGGCGGAGCAGAGCGGCGCGCCGGCCACCGTCTCCGGTGTCGCCGCCGCCCTGGCCGTCGACCAGCCCCGCGCGAGCAAGCTGGTCGCGGGAGCGGTCGAGGACGGGCTGGTGCGGCGCGAGGCGGATCAGGCCGACGGGCGGCGCACCCTGCTGGTCATGACCGAGGCGGGGCGCGCCATGACGGACGAGGTCCGGCGGTTCCGGCGGTCCGTGTTCGCGGAGGTGATGGCCGAGTGGCCGGAGGCCGACCGGGCCGAGTTCGCCCGGCTGCTCACGGACTTCGTCGGCGGGCTCGGCAGGATCGGCGGCCGGGCGCCGCGGTGAACGACGCGCACGGCGCACCGGAGGCCCGGGGCGCCGTGGCGGTTGTGCGGAGGAACGGGGCGGAGCGTCAGCAGGTCGTCGGAGTGGCGTGTTCTGGATCGAGGGCGTTGACCGCCTCATGGAAGGCGACCCGGTCGGTCATGGCGATGGTGACATGCTCCGACAGATCCCTCGGGCACAGGTCCTGGACCACGACGTTCCTGGCGTTCGCCCCGGTGAGGAACTGCGCGCGGTAGGGCGTGGCGACCTCGTCGTACTTGGTGGAGATGACGGTGTAGCGCACACCGGGGACGGTGTCGCCGCCCTCGTTGAGACGGGTGAGGAACGCCGACCCGACCACCTGGTCCGTCAGGCCTGGTGTGTGCCGGGCGAGGACGTCGGCCGCGCCCGGGAAGTAGTCGAGCAGCTCGGTGAGCCCGGACAGGGTGGTCCCGTGGTTGGTGGGGGCCAGGCCGACCAGCGCGTTGACCTTGGCCGCGCCGCCGAGGAACTTCAGGTAGTAACGGGGCATCATCCCGCCCTGGGAGTGGCCGACGATATCGACCTTGGCGGCACCGGTGGCGGTGCGCACCCGGTCGACGTAGGCGGACAGCTGCTTCGCCGACTCGTCGATCGGGCCGAGGCCGTGGAAGACGGGCACGCCGGGCAGCTGACCGTAGTCGAGGGAGAAGACGCAGTAGCCGCGGTCGACCAGGTACGGGGCGAAGCCGAGCCAGTTGTCGACCGAGTTGCCGAGGGTGCCGTGCACCAGGACGACGGGGCGCGGGTGCTGGGCGGACGGCTTGCACGAGTAGTCGTTCCAACCGCTGCTCGTCGCGCTCCGGCCGACGGCGGTTCCGGCGGGCGCGGTTCCGGCGGGCGCGGCGCTCGCGGCGACCGGCGCCATGACCGCCACGACCGCCAGGGCCAGGGCGGACAGTGATCTGCGGAGCGAGCGGATACGCCTCCAGTGCGACATCACATGGACTCCTCGCTGGTGGGGGAGGGTTGCGCTGACCGTGCGCTCTGCGATCCGGATCACAGGGGTGGTGTGTCGGCCTTAAATTACGCGCCAGTAGCAAGCGCATCCAGCCGTCCCGCGGTGAAGAAACCCTCACCCACCCCTCACGGCACGTCCGGAAGCGCGGCTGTGTCAGTGGGGTGACGTAGCGACCCCCACCCGGGGCTGATCCACCTGCCGGCGCCCGGACGACCTGCCGTCAAGGGCCCGGAAATCCCCCGGCCGGGCGCACCGCCCGCTCGCCGAAGCGGGCCCGCGCCCGGTCGACGGCGGCCTCGACGCGGCGGGCCTTGTCGTCCGCGGGGTCGAAGGTCAGCTGATGGGAGGCCTGTTCGGCGGCGGTCAGCCCCTCGGCGCGCAGCGCGATGGACCGCACCCGGGCCCGCTGCAGGCCCAGCGCGGCGTGCAGGGCGTACGCGGCGGCGGTCAGCGCCGGGGTGTGGGCGGTCGGCTCGGCCAGGGTCCGGCCGCGGGTGGTCGTGGAGCGGTCGGCGTAGCGGACGGTGAGCGTGAGGGCGCGGGCGACCTGTCCGCTGGTGCGCAGCCGGGAGCCGAGCCGGTCCGCGAGGGTGAGCAGCGCGCGGCATCTGCGCTCCGGGTCCAGTTCGTCGTGGCCGAAGCGGTGTTCGGCGGCCATGGAGCGGGCCGGGGCGTTCGGGGTGACGGGGACGGGGTCGATCCCGCGCGCCCAGTCGTGCACCCGGCGCGCGGTGGCCGGGCCGAGAATCCGGCGCAGGGTGGGCAGCGGCACGGCGGCGATCCGGGCGGCGCTGTCGAGACCGTACGAGCACAGGGTGCGGGCGGTCGCCTGGCCGACGCCGGGCAGGGCGGTGGGCGGCTTGTCGGCGAGGAAGGCGGCGACCGCGTCCGGGTCGTCGGGGACGGTACGGATCGCGGGCCGGGCTTCCTGGGCGGCCATCCGGGCGAGCAGCGGGTTGGCGGCGACGCCGACGGTGCAGTCGACGCCGTACCGGGCCAGCGCCCGGACCCGTACGATCTCCGCCAGCCCGGCCGCGTCCCGGTCGAAGTAGCGCAGCGCCCCGGCGACATCGGCGAGCGCGGCGTCGGGCGGCACCGCCTCGACGACCGGGGTCACCTCGGTGAGCAGGGCGAGCAGGCCCTCATAGGTGTCCGCGCCGAGGACAGGTCCGGGACGGCCGGGGCCGGGGCCTCGGCCGGGCGCGCCGGGGGCCGCCTCCGCCGCCCCCTCGGCGGGGTGGAAGCGCACGTACAGCACATGCGGTTGCTCGCCGGCCGGCCGGGGAGTCATCCCGCGCTCCCTGGGCTGGAATGCCACAGCTTGCGGCCGGTGGCGGCCTGTTCGCCCGCGGGCTGGAGGTCGGCCCACGGGTGCATGGCGTAGCCGGTGGGCAGGTGGATGCGGCGCCCGGAGTCGCCGCCGGCCTCGCTCCCGGCCTCGGCGTCCGCGCCGGCCGCGACACCGGCCGGGGCACCGGGCCCGGGCTCCGCCCGGCCCGCGCCCGCGAGTTCGGCGGCGACCGCCTCCAGGCCGCCCTCGCGGCGGAGTTCGGCCAGTTCGGCGAGGTTCCAGACCGCCGAGCCGACGACGCTGAGGCTGCGCGGCCCGCGCCGCTGGACCACGCCGCGCACCAGCAGCAGCCAGGAGTGGAAGACGGTGTGCGCGCACGCGGCGTGGCTGTCGTCGAAGAAGGCGCAGTCGACCAGCCCCGTGCCGTCGTCGAGCGTGGTGAAGATGACCCGCCGCCCCGAGCGGATCGGCGGTGTCTGGGTGGCGGCCTTGGCCCCGGCGACCAGCACGGTCTCGCCGTGCCGCGCGTCGCGCAGCCGCTTTGCCGGGACCGCGCCCAGCTCCTCCAGGAAGGCCCGGTGGTCGCCCATGAGGTGGCGCGATACGTCCATGCCGAGGATGCCGAGCTCGGCGCCGAGGCGTTCCTCCGGGTCCAGGTCGGGCAGCCCGGCGGGGGCGGGCGGCGCGGTCTCGGCCAGCGGGAGCTGGCCCTCACCGGTGCCGTCGCGCCGGGCACCCCGCTGTTGCCGGTGCAGTTCGGCGATCTGCAGCAGCAGGTCGCGGCGGCTGGCGCCGAAGGCGTCCAACGCGCCGACCTGGGCCAGCCGTTCGGCGACCGGCCGCCCGGGGTGGGCGCGCCGCCACAGGTCCTGGAGCGAGGAGTACGGCTGTCCGGCCGCGATCCGTTCGGTCTCGGCCTCGCTGATGCCGTGGACCTCGCTCAGCGCGAGCCGGACCCCGAAACCCACGCCCGCGGAACCCGGGCCCGTGAAACCCACACCCGCGGAACCCGCCGCCGTGGAATCCCCACCTGTGGAACCCGCGCCGGCCACCTCAGCTGACACCCCGTCACCAGACACCAGTTCGATTCGATAATCCGTGCCGGACCGGTTCACATCCAGCGGCAGGATCGGCACCCCGCGCCGCCGCGCGTCCGCCAGCAGCAGCCGCTTCGGGTACATCCCGGGGTCGTGGGTGAGCACCCCCGCGTAGAAGGCCGCCGGGTGGTGCGCCTTGAGCCAGGCGGACTGGTAGGTCGGCACCGCGAAGGCCACGGCGTGCGCCTTGCAGAAGCCGTACGACCCGAACGCCTCGACGATCTCCCAGGTGCGCGTCAGCACCTCCGGCCGGTAGCCGCGGTTCGCCGCCTCCGCGTGGAACCAGGCCCGCACCCGCCCCTGCCGCTCGGGGTCGGACAGCGCGCGCCGCGCCTCGTCGGCGAGGTCCCGTTCGCAGCCCGTCATGATCGAAAGGATCTTGATGATCTGCTCGTGGAAGACGACCACGCCGTAGGTCTCGCGCAGCGCGTCCTCCAGGTCCGGATGCGGATAGCGCGGCGGCTTGCGGCCGTGCCGCGCGTCGATGAAGGGGCGCACCATGTCGGCCGCGACCGGGCCGGGCCGGAAGAGCGAGATGTCGACCACGAGGTCGTGGAAGGAGGTGGGCTGCAGCCGGCCGAGGAGGTCGCGCTGGCCGGGCGACTCGATCTGGAAGCAGCCCAGCGTCTCGGTGGAGCGGATCAGGTCGTAGGTCGCCGGGTCGTTCGGCCGCACCACCTTGGGGTCGTCCAGGTCCAGCGGACGGCCCGTGACCCGCGCCACCTCCGCGGCGGCGTGCGCCATCGAGGACTGCATCCGCACCCCGAGGACATCGAGTTTGAGCAGCCCGAGGTCCTCGACGTCGTCCTTGTCGAACTGCGACATGGGGAAGCCCTCGCCGCTGGTGGGCACGACGGGCGTACGGGCCCGCAGCCCGGCGTCGGAGAGCAGCACCCCGCAGGGGTGCATGGCGATGCCGCGGGGCAGTCCGTCCAGCGCCTCGACCAGTTCCCAGAGCCTGCCGTGACGTTCCTGCTCGGCGGCGACCGCGCTCAGCTCGGGCAGTTCGGCGAGCGCCGCGCGGGCGTCGCGGGCGCGGATGTGCGGGAAGGACTTGGCCAGCCGGTCCACCTCGGCCGGGTCCATGCCGAGGGCCGCGCCCACGTCCCGTACGGCGTGGCGCACCCGGTAGGTCTCGGGCATCGAGACGGTCGCGACCCGCTCCGCCCCGAAGCGGTCGAAGATCGTGCGGTAGACCTCGAGGCGGCGCGCGGACTCCACGTCGATGTCGATGTCGGGCAGCGCGGCCCGCCGCACCGACAGGAAGCGCTCCATCAGCAGGCCGTTCGCGACGGGGTCGGCGTGTGCGATGCCGAGCAGGTGGTTGACGAAGGAGCCCGCTCCGGAGCCACGGGCGGCCACCCGGATGCCGAGCGCGCGGGTGTCGTCGACGACCTGGGCGACGGTGAGGAAGTACGAGGCGAAGCCCAGCCGCTCGATGGTGCGCAGCTCGTCCTCCAGCCGCCCCCACCGCTCGTGGTCGCGGTCGTAGCCGCGCAGCACCATGGCGGCGGCGCAGCGCGAGCGCAGCACCCGCTCGGCGCTCCGGTGCCCGGCCCCGACCAGGTGCGGCTCGGGGAAGTGGATGCTGCCGAGGCCGATGTGGTCCTCGGGGTCGACGAGGCACGCGGCGGCGGTGCGCGCGGTCTCCTCCAGCAGCCGGTGCGCGGCGTCCCCCCGCCGCCATCCCGCGGCCTCCGCGATCTTCTCGGCGATCCGCGCCATGTCCCGCGGGCCCTTGAGCCAGCGCTCACCGCTGTCGAGCGCCGCGGGGTCGCGCGGGTCGATCGGCACCAGCCTGCGGGCGGCGTCCAGCACGTCGGCGACCGGGCCCTGCCCCGGGTCGGCGTACCGTACGGCGTTGCTCAGCACGGCCCGTACGCCCTGGTCGGCGGCGAAGCCGACGGTACGGGCGGCCAGCCGCAGCGAGCCTGGGCCGGTGCCGGTGCGGCCGTGCCACACGGCCTCCAGGCGCAGCGCGTCGCCGAACAGCTCGCGCCAGGGGGCGATCAGCTGCTCGGCCCGGTCGGGCCGCCCGGCGGCCAGGGCCCGGCCGACGTCGGAGTCCGGGCCGAGGAGCACGGTCAGCGGGGCGAGGGCGGTGGCCCCGCCGCCGCTTTGGAGGTCTTCCCAGTGCAGCAGGGGCTGTCCGGCGCCGCCCGCGTGGGTCCCTGAGCGGGTGCCCGTATGGCCTCCTGAGCGGGTTCCCGCATGGGCTCCCGCCTCGGCTCCTGAGCGGTCCCCCGCCGGGGCTTCTCCCGCATGAGCGGCGGAGACCAGTCCGCACAGCGCGGCCCAGCCGGCCGCGCCGCCCCGCGCCAGGAAGACCGCGCGGGGCGCGGACTCATCGATGAACGCCCCGCCGCGCACCGGTGTGCGCCGTCGGACCGTACGCCCCGGTTCCGGGGCCCGCGCCCGTACGGCGAGGTCCACCCCGAAGAGCGGCCGCACCCCCGCGGCCGCGCCCGCCTTGGCGAACCGGACCGCCCCGGCCAGGCTGTCCCGGTCGGTCAGCGCGATCGCGTCCATGCCGCGCTCGGCGGCGCACTGGGCCAGCCGCTCCGGGTGGACGGCTCCGTACCGCATGGAGAACCCGGAGGCGGTGTGCAGATGCGTGAACCCTGGCATCCGCACCTCCCACTGCTTGTCGCACCCCCTGCCGTCCCTGCTCCCGGACCCACCTTAAACCAATTCTCGAACACTCGTACGAAACGACCCGCCCCCCGCGTGACCTGCGGGAACAACTTCTCTCTCTTTCACCATAAAGGACTAAAACCTCCATAACCCCCATAGCGCATGGCGGTACGCCCATACCCGCCCGGCGGCCGACCGCGTAAGGTCACCGCCATGACCGACCGCCCCGGCCACACCACCCGATCCGGCGACGCCGGCCTGCTCGGCCTGCTGCGCGAGCAGCGCACCGGCGCGCTCGTCACCCTCAAGCGCGATGGCCGCCCCCAGCTGTCCAACGTCGCCTTCGCCTACGACGCCGCGGCGCGCCTCATCCGCATCTCGGTCACCGACGACCGCGCCAAGACCCGCAACCTTCGCCGCGATCCGCGCGCGAGCTTCTACGTCACCAGCGGCGACCGCTACTCCTACCTGGTCGCCGAGGGAAACGCCGAGCTCACCCCGGTCGCGGCCGACCCCCACGACGCCACCGCCGACGAACTGGTCGAGGTCTACCGCGCCGTCGCGGGCGAGCACCCCGACTGGGAGGAGTTCCGCGCCGCGATGGTCGCCGAAGGGCGGCTGGTGGTACGGCTCCGGGCCGAGCGGGCGTACGGGTGGGGGCGGGAGAGCGGCGCGCTGAGCGGCCCGCTCGACGGCTAGGCCGCGACCGGGCCACGGCCGGCTCACGCCCGGCCCTGACCGGCCCAGTTCAGTTCAGTTCAACAGTGCGGCCGCGAACGCCCCGCGATGGGCCGCCAGCCAGGACTGCATACGGTCCCAGCGCCGCCATCCGCCACGCTCGGCCCACGCCTGGACGAAACCGGGGTCACCGTCGGCCACCCGGTCGGCGACGAAGGCCCGGCAGGTCTCGGTGGCCTGCTCGATGACCCCGGGCAGCTCGGCTCGTTCCCGCCGCGAGAGGCCGTAGCCGTCGGCGAGGATCCGCAGCCGCGCGGGGGCGTCCAGCTCGACGGGGTACAGGGCGGTCGCGGACACGGGATCGCTCATGGGCACCCAGTAACGGGCCGTCATGGCGACGTCCCAGATAGGGCGGCCCGGGGCGGCGAAATCGAAATCGATCAGGGCGGCGGCACGGCCGTCACGGAAGACGACGTTCTCCGGGCACACATCGTTATGGCACAGGATCGTTCCGCGCCCCGGGCCTTCCGGGTCGGCCAGGTCCCGGGGCCACTCGGCACGACCGTCCACCCCGACGGCCGCACATGCCTCGTGCAGCCGCCGCAGCAGGCGCCCCACCGACGGCCAGGGCGGTTGGGGTCAGCGCCCAGCGCGGAAACGGCGGCAGGGCCACGTCGCCGGGGACGAAGGTCAGCTGCGCGGCCAGCGCTTCGCCGCCCGCCGCGCCGTCTTCCGCCACCGCCGTCCCGCCTTCCGCCACCGCCGTCCCGCCTTCCGCCACCGCCGTGCCGTCTTCCGCCTCCGCCGTCATGACGAGCACGCTATCGGCGGATCGGCTCCCAGCGGGCCGGACCGCTAAGGCCGCAGGATGAGCTTGCCGCGGGTGTGGCCGGTTTCGCTCTGTTCGTGGGCCTTGGCCGCGTCGGCGAGCGGGTAGCTCTGGGCGATGGGCACCCGCAGCTGGCCCGCGGCGGCGAGGCGGGCGTGGCCGGCGAGGGCCTCGGCGGAGAGGGCTTCGCCCGCGGAGAAGGTGACGCCGAGATCCGCGGCCTTCATGTCGGCGATGGTGACGATGCGGTCGGTCGTACCGCCGCGCAGCTCGATGGAGACGGGCAGGGCGCCCTGCCCGGCGGCGTCGTAGACGGCGTCGATGCCGCCCGGGGCGACGGCGCGGACCCGGTCGGCGAGGCCTTCGCCGTAGGCGACGGGGATGGCGCCGAGCGAGCGCAGATAGTCGTGGTTGGCGGGCGAGGCGGTGCCGATGACGGTGGCGCCCCGGGCCACGGCGAGTTGGACGCCGACTCCGCCGACAGCCCCGGCGGCCCCGTGCAATAGCAGGGTCTCGCCGTCCGCCAGCTGGAGGAGGTCGAGGACGCGCGCCGAGGTCTCGGCGGCCACGGGGAGCGCGGCGGCGGACTCCCAGTCGAGGTCGGCCGGTTTGGGGGCGACGACGGTGGCCAGGGCGTACGTGGCGTAGGCCCCGGTGTCGGTCCAGCCCAGCACCTCGTCGCCCACGGACAGGCCGGTCACACCCGGGCCGACCTCGTCGACGATCCCGGACGCCTCCTGGCCGGGGACCGCCGGGAACTCGGCGGGGCCCATCTGGGGCAGCCAGCCACGGCGGATCTTGTAGTCGACGGGGTTCACGGCCGCGGCCACGACCTTCAGCCGGACCTGTCCGGGGCCCGGGTGCGGCTCCGCCATGTCCCCCAGCCGCAGCACCTCGGGGCCGCCGTACTCCTCGTAGACGATCGCCTTCATATCTCTCGCTCCAAGCTTCATATGGGTACACATCGGAGTTGATCCAAGGGCTCCATCCTCGGCCGGGACGTGCTCCGTCCCGCCCCGCCCTTCGGCCGGTACGACCTGGCCGAAAGGTCAGGCGGGGCGCGGACAACGCTGTTTACGCTGGCCCACATGGACCTCACCACCGCAGTCGATGTGATCCGGGTACCCCTCGGCGAGATCCTGCCTCGCCTGTCCGCCGCGCTCGTCGAGGCGATTCCGCACGGTGCAGTGGCCGAGCTGTCCAGCAACTGCCCGCACTCGCCGTTCAAGACGTACGGGAATCCGCCCGGCGACCCCGGAGCGCCCATCACCACCGCCGAGGTGGCCGCCCTGCTCCCCCACGCGCTTGGCGAGGGAAGCTGGCAGGGGCGGGCCCGGATGGGCGGCGTCGAGGTGCCCGTCCTGGCCCTGCACAGCGACGTCACCGCGCGAGGTGCGCTGCTCGTCCTCGTCGGGACCGCGGAGACCCCCGTTCCGGCCAAGCGCCTGAGGACGGCCCGCGCCCTGTGGGACCTGGTCGCCGCGCACCGGGAGCGGATGGCCTCGGAGGCCGTGCCGGGGCCGCTGGTCCAGTCGCGGGCGGCGGCCGCGGCGCGGGCCGCGGCCATCGCCGAGCTGGTCGACGCGCACGGCGCCACCCTCTCCGCCCTGCTCGGCGTGTTGCGCAGCCGCGGCCTGGACGACTCGACCGCCCGGGCCCGGGCGGTCGACCTGGCCGGCGCCGCACTGGTCGAGCTGCGCGCCGAGGCCGACCGCGACCAGGCACTGGTGGAGGAACCGGCCGGTGAGGCCTTCGCCCGGCTCGCCGAGTCGCTGCGCCCGGCGCTGCGCGGCCGCAGCGTACGGCTGGACCTGGGCCCGCCCGGTACGGAGGAGGGCGCGGACCGGCGGCTGCCCGCCGATGTGGCCAACGCGGCGCGCGCGGTGGTGCGGGCCGTGGTGCACGCCATGCTCGACGAGCAGGGGCACGGCCAGGACGGCGGCCGGCAGCCGGTGCGGCGCGTCCATGTCGCCTGGAAGGTCGGCGCGAGCGAGCTGCGCGCCACGGTACGGGACGACGGGCCCGGCATCCTGAGCCGGACCGCCCTGGACGCGCGCCGGGTCGGAGAGCGGCTGGCGGCGCTGGGCGGACAGCTGGACGTGGACGCGGTCCCGGAGTGGGGCACCACGGTGACGGCGACCGTGCCGCTGGGGCTGCCGCAGCCGGCCCGCGCGGATCCGCTGGAGGCGCTGGGGGCGCGGGAGCTGGAGGTGCTGGTGCACCTGGCCCAGGGCCGGCGCAACCGGCATATCGCGCAGGAACTGCACATCAGCGAGTCGACGGTGAAGTTCCATGTGGCGAACATCCTGGACAAGTTGGGGGTCGCCTCACGCGGCGAGGCGGCCGCGCTCGCCCACGCATGGGGCGTGAACGGCTCCTGAACCGCTCCGCCGCTCCCCCGACCGGCGCAGCCGCGGGCTCATTCCGGTCGAGCCGGTCCGGCTGGGGGCGGACCGTCGCCGTGCGGTCCCGACCAGGTCTCCGCCGCGTGCTCCCGGGGAACGCGCTTTCCTCGCGCAACAATGAGCCACCGAATGATTACGTGTTGCGACCGGAAGTGATCGATCGACATGCGTTCCTGACGTACATCGCGTAAGACTCCGTCCGGTATCTGCAACCACGAGCAAGGGAGTGTTCGAAATGCGGAAAACCGCAGGGGTGATCGCTCTGGGCGCCGCCTTGGCCTTGAGCAGCGTGGTGGGGACAGGAGCAGGCGGGGTGGCGAACGCCGCGCCCGCACAGCCGAGGAGTCTGTACCCGGCCTCGGCGCTGGTGCTCAGCTATGGAGAGGGGGAGGACGCGGGCTCGGCCGCGGTGCGGCGCGCGGTGACGCTGAGCTGTCGCCCCACCCCGACCGGCACCCACCCGACGCCCGGTCGGGCCTGTGCCGAACTACGGGCGGCCGACGGGGAGTTCGGGACGCTGACGGCCAGAACGGACCACGGCCGAGTCTGTACGAAGGAGTGGCGCCCCATCACCGTCACCGCGGAGGGGGTCTGGGAGGGCCGTCGGATCTGGTACGAGCACACCTTCCCGAACCCCTGCCTCAAGAACAGCCTCCGGAGCCAGGTATTCGACTTCTGAGCGCTCTGACCGGCAGGGCCCCGAAGGCCCTGCCGGTCAGCCCGTCAGCACGTCAGCCCGTCAGCCGATCTCGGCACCCAAGGCCTCAAGCGCCTCGGGCACCGGCTGGAAGAAGGTTTCGCCGCCCGAGGAGCAGTCGCCGCTGCCGCCCGAGGTCAGCCCCAGCGCGGTGTCGCCCGCGAAGAGCGAGCCGCCGCTGTCGCCGGGCTCGGCGCACACGGTGGTCTGGATCAGCCCCTCGACCGTGCCCTCCTGGTAGTTGACGGTCGCGTCGAGGCCGGTGACCTCGCCGTCGTGCACCTGGGTCGTGCTGCCGCTGCGCCGCACCTTCTGGCCGACCGTCGCCTCGCCGGCCTTGGTGATGGCCTGCGTGCCGCCGTAGAGGTTCACCTCGCTCGGGTGCTCGGTGTCGCCGGTGTACTTGACCAGCCCGTAGTCGTTGCCGGGGAAGCTGCTGCCCGCGTTCTTGCCGATCTCCGGGCCCCCCTGGGATTCGGACCAGCTGCTGATCGCCTCGGTGCAGTGACCGGCGGTCAGGAAGTACGGCTCGCCGCCCTTGACGACGTTGAAGCCCAGCGAGCAGCGCCCGCCCTGGCCCCAGATGGGGTCGCCGCCCGCGATGAAGGTCCGGAACGTCCCGGCCGAACGCCGCACCTCGACCTTGTCGCCGAGCCCGTCGGCCACCTTGTTCAGCCGGTCGAGCCGCGCTCCCCCGACCGTGCTGTCGGCCGTGACGACGACCTTGTCGGTCCTCGGGTCGACCGACCAGGAGGTGCCGGGGATGGTCGCCTTGTCCTTCAGTACCGCACGCGCCGCGCCGAGCTGCGCCAGCGAGTACTTGACCACCCTGGCCTCGGCCCCGGCCTCGCGCACCTGGTCGGCGGCCGCCCGGTCCAGGACGTTGACCACCAGCTTCCTGGCCTCGGCGTCGTAGTACGCGCCGGCCGCGCCGTCCTTGAGGTCGGCGATCAGGGCGGCCGCCGTCTGCCCGGCCTCGGCGGCCGAGAGGGTGGGGGGCGGCGGCGGGGCGGGGGCGGCGCCGGCGGTCTGCAGGGAGAGGACCCCGGCGGTCAGGGCCACGGCGGCGGCGCCGGCGACGGCCACACGTCGCCGGGATATGCGTCGGTGCTTCAACTCAGGCCTCCTGTGGGGGGTTGGGCCCGGCGGTGAGGTACGTCCGGGCCCGGAGGGCTCGTAGCACAGGCGCACCTGCCCAGCTGGGGGCGCGTCCATGCCAAATTGCGCCGATGAGTATTCCGGGGTACGCGGGGCGCGTACAAGGTCGCGTATGCGTCGCGTGGAAGATCACGACAATGCGCCCCGGCGCCGGGCACGGGCGTGCGGGCGTACGGCAGTTCGAGACAGGGGTACGACCGCGGGCTTTACCCCTGCAGGCCGATGAGGGCGTTGTACGCCTCTTGGGTGAGGGCGTTGCCAGGGCCGGGGGTGGTGTTGGCGAGGGCCACCAGGGCCGTTGAATGGCGCCGGTTGAAGCCTGCGAAGGCGGTGAATCCGCGGGTGGCGCCCGAGTGGTGGTACAGGTGGGAGCCGTCGGGGCGTCGGCGGATGTTCCACACCAGGGACAGGCCCCGGCCGTTCGGCAGGCGGACCCGGGGGCGGGTGACATCGCGCAGCGCGGTCCGCAGCGCGGCCGGGACGTCGGCCGAGTCGGGGTCGAGGAGAGCCTCGATGAGGGTGAGCAGATCGCGCGCGCTCGCCCGGAGGGCTCCCGCGGCCGGCAGGCCGGGCATACGGAAGGGGGGCCGGGCGCGGCCGTACCAGTAGCCGGTGGCCTGCGTGCCCCCTTCGGCTGCCGAGGCGGCGCAGCCGGAGTCCCGCAGCCCGAGCGGCCGCAGCACGCGGGCGTCGAGGAGCGCGGGGTACGGGGTGCCGCCGGCCGCGCCGGTCAGGGCGTGGCCCAGCAGGCCGAGGCCGAAGTTGGAGTAGCGCATACGGCTGCCGGGGGCGGCCCGCAGCCTGGTGCGGGCCAGGGCGCGCAGCACGTCGTCGGGGGTGAAGGCGGCATAGGGGTTGGTGAAGAACAGGGGGGCCGCCGAGCGGAGCAGCCCGGGCGGGAGGCGGGGCAGTCCGGAGGTGTGGGTGGCGAGATGGGTCAGGGTGATGGCGGCGCCGCCCGCGGGCAGGCGGGTGGCGGCGGGGAGGTGACGGGCGAGGGGGTCGTGGTGGCCCAGGTCGCCGCGGGCCGCCTGTTCGGCCAGCAGCAGGGCGGTGAACGTCTTGGTGAGGGATCCGGCCTCGAAGCGGGTGTCGGCGTCGGCCGGCACATGGCTGTGGTGGGCGATGTGGCCGCGTACCACCAGGGCGCGGCGGCCTTCGCGGTGCAGGCCGACCGCGATCGCGCTGGCCCCGGGCGCGGCGGACAGCAGCATGCGGGTCGCCCGGCGCACCGTGGCGGGGGCGAGCAGATGGTCCGCGCCCTCCGTCGAGCCGTCCACGTGGCTGCCGGTGGGGGTGTGGGTGGTCATGGCGCGGGGGCGCCCGGGGCGGGCGTGTCCAGGGCGCGGGCCAGGGCGACGGTGGCGGCGAGGACGGCCACGACGGTGGTGTGCTGGTGGTCCTGGAAGCGGGTGACGGTGTCGTCGTCCACAGGCTGGTCGTCGCGGGGCATCAGGCCGTCGGCGTGCTGGAGCTCCGCCAGCCGCCGCCAGTCCTCCGGTTCGGCGTACGGCTCGGGGAGGCAGCTGCCGACGAGCAGCAACTCGCCGACCAGGTCCCACTGGCAGGTCTCGGTCCAGATGTCCGTCCACACCGGAAGCCAGCGGGTGAGGTAGTCGGCCACATCGCCGGGCAGCCCGCCCGGTTGCCGCCCCCAGTCGGTGAGGTGGAAGACGGTGTGGGTGACGCTGTACCCGGTCAGCCAGTCGATGTACCAGGGCGCCGGGGTGGCGCCGAGCCAGGTGGCCCGGGTCAGCGTCTGCCAGTCGGGTGCCCCCGCGCCGTGGTCGTGGCCGGTGATGCGCAGGGCGTTGGCGACGGCGAGCCGGCGGTTGGGCACATGCTCGACGACCCGCGCGGCGCCCATCGCGGCGAGGTGGGGGATCAGCCGGTCCAGGCCCAGGTGGCGGCAGCCGGCCCGGGCGAAGTGCGCGTAACTCTCCAGGGCGTCGGTAGCCAGCGGCCGGCGCAGCAGCCGCTCGTACAGCAGAGCGCCCTCCTTCAGCTGCGCCCAGCAGAACTCCAGCAGTTCGCGGGCCAGGGCGCGCTCGCGGCTGCCGGCGGCGCCGTCGCGCAGGACCAGGCAGGCGGCCAGTCCGCTCTCCCCCAGCGCCTTGTAGCCCTCCGTGTCCCCGTCGATGTCCCCGCCGTCCAGCGCGCCCAGCTGACGGTGGGTGTGCAGCCAGCCCAGAGCGCGGAGGCGGATGTCGTGAGCGATCCCGGCCAGGGCCGTGCTCACGCTCCCCCCTCCCGCTCAGTCCCAGCGCGCTCCAACACGCAGGCTTCCCTCGCCACTGCTCGCTCCTCCGTCGCTGCGCGGCTCCTCAGTCCAGCCTGCGCAGCGCGCCGGGACACGCACCCCTCCCCCCGCTCAGTCCCAGCGCGCTCCAACACGCAGGCTTCCCTCGTCACCGCTCGCTCCTCCGTCGCTGCGCGGCTCCTCAGTCCAGCCCGCGCAGCGCGCCGGGACACGCTCATGTGGGCACCTCCAGGCCGAGCAGATGGCGGGCGATCGACGCGTCCAGCAGGCAGCGGTCGTCGCCGCCGCGCAGCGCGATGTCCCCGGTCAGCAAGGCCGCGTCCAGGGGGAGCGCGACACCGCCCGCGGCCAGCCAGGCCAGCCAGCGGGCGATGCGCGCCGCGGTGGCGAAGTCCCGCCGCAGCAGCGCGCGGGTGGCGCCCCGGGCCAGGGCGAGGACGTGGGAGCGCGCGGCCTGGTGCACGGGCCCGTCCAGACCGGGCAGCGCCAGCGACGCCAACCGCCCCATCCGCAGCGACCAGGGCACCCAGCCCTCACCGCCGCCGCCCGGGCCGGCGGCCGGACGGTGGCGGGGCGCGCTGTCATCACACGGCGGCGGCCCCTGCGGCACCGGTGCCGCGACGCGCCAGAGGTCGGGGTCGAGCCGCGCCGCCACGGTGACCAGCCCCCAGTCGATCCAGGCTCTGGTCCACGACTGCTCCCGGCCGACGGGCGGGGCGGCGGGCGGTCGCTGTGCGGGAGGCAGCGCCGAAAGGCTGAGGCGGATGGCGGCCGACTCCTCGGGCAGCAGGGCCCGGCCGGTCAGCAGATACGGAGCCAGCGCGTCTGCCCCCAGGACGCGGACGGCGCCCACCGCGACCGCGGCGCCCGATGTCGCGGTCGCCCCGGGTCCGTCGCCGGCCGCGGACGGCTCGTGATGCGCCGCTTGCAGCTCTGCCGCCCGGAGATGCGCCGCTACGACGGCTGTGCCCCCGGTGCCCCGCAGGGCATCGAGGGCACAGCGCGCCAAGGACTCGGCCGATGCGCTGACGGCAGCGCCTGACCGCTTGGTGATCACCGGCGCCGGGGCTCCCTCGGCTCCTTCGGCTCCTTCGGGGAGACGATCACAAAGACGATGGTGCCTACGGCCGGGCAGTGCAGGGGAGCGCCGCTCACCGGCGCCTCAGAGCGGGCCATCAGCCCCTCGATCGATTCCGCGTCCAGAGTCAGGCGGCCATCTTGCCGTTGTTTTTCGATCAGCATCGTCACTCCCGGTGAAGAAAGCCAACACTACGTGCGTGATTCCTCACCAAACCACACGAGAGCCCGCCAAGCGCGGCACACCACCCGAAAGGGGAAATCTCTCGCCAGGGTGGAACGCAGGTCAACGAGCGGTCCGCCGAGGCGGGCCGCTCGTTGACCTGCGGCCGGCGCGGGGGTCAGCTCCGGCGGGTCACGGTCTCGGAGCTCGCATCCGCCCGCGCCTCACGGCGCGGACGCGGCTCGGGACGGGACTCGGCCGGCTCGACCAGCTCGGGCATGCCGCCGGGCGCCTCGGCAGCGGGCCGACCGGACCGGTCCGCGGGCCGGTCCGCGGGCCGGGGCTCCGGGGCGGCCTGGGTGCCGTCGGGGCGGGACGCCTCCTGCTGGCCCCTCTCGAGGAAGCGCAGCAGCTCCACGGGGATGGGCAGCACCAGCGTGGAGTTCTTCTCGGCGGCCACCGCCATCACCGTCTGCAGCAGCCGCAGCTGCAGCGCGGAGGGCGACTCGGACATCTGCGCGGCCGCCTCCGCCAGCTTCTTCGACGCCTGCAGTTCCGCGTCCGCGTTGATGACGCGGGCCCGCCGCTCCCGGTCGGCCTCGGCCTGGCGGGCCATCGAGCGCTTCATGGTCTCCGGCAGCGAGACGTCCTTGATCTCCACCCGGTCGATATGCACACCCCACCCCACGGCCGGGCTGTCGATCATGAGCTCCAGGCCCTGGTTGAGCTTTTCGCGGTTGGACAGCAGATCGTCCAGGTCGCTCTTGCCGATGATCGAACGCAGCGAGGTCTGGGCCATCTGGGAGACCGCGAAGCGGTAGTCCTCGACCTGGATGATCGCGTCCGCCGGGTCCACGACCTTGAAGTAGACGACCGCGTCGACCCGCACGGTCACATTGTCCCGGGTAATGCCCTCCTGGGCGGGCACGGGCATGGTCACGATCTGCATGTTCACCTTGCGGAGCCGATCGAGGCCCGGAACGATCGCCGTGAACCCAGGGGGCCGGATCGCCGACCGCAGCCGCCCGAGCCGGAAGACCACGCCCCGCTCGTACTGCTTGATCACACGCGCCGCCGCCATCGCGTAGACGGCCCCGCACGAGACCACGACCGCGCCTGCTGTCACAAGCTCCTCGACCATCACGGCCACCTGCCTGCCGTCTCGCGAGAGATGTGCCCCGTTTGGGGCGCTGTTGTCCACAATAGTCCCGCCCCGACGGGCCGGGGAGGGGCGAGCCGGGGCCGAAAAGCCCCGGGGACGGCAGGAACCCCCGCCCGGAGGACCGGGCGGGGGTCACGGGGCTCGGCCAGGTGACCGGCTGTGGGCCGGTACGGCCGTGGGGATCCGTACCGGCCGCGGATCAGACGGGAATCAAACGCGGATCAGACGGGAATCAGGCGGGGATCAGTAGACGCTCACGCCGTACGCGTTCAGCGCCTCGACGACCGGCTGGAAGAAGGTCGTGCCGCCGGAGGTGCAGTTGCCGCTGCCGCCGGAGGTGAGGCCGAGGGCGGTGCTGCCGGCGTACAGCGGGCCGCCGCTGTCGCCGGGCTCGGCGCACACGGTGGTCTGGATCATGCCGTAGACGATGTCGCCGTTGCCGTAGTTCACGGTGGCGTTCAGCGCGGTGACCCGGCCGCTGTGGATGCCGGTGGTGGAGCCGCGCCGGGTGACCGTCTGGCCGACGGTGGGGTTGGCGGCGCTGGTGATGTCCTGGCTGCCGACGGCGCCGGAGGGGGTCACCGAGCCGCTGTACCGGACCAGACCGTAGTCGTTGGTCGGGAAGCTGGAGCCGGCCGTCGGGCCGATGGTCGTGGTGTGTCCGGAGTTGCTCCACCAGGTGCCCGCACCGTCGGTGCAGTGACCGGCGGTGACGAAGTAGTTCGCGCCACTGCTGTTGCGCACGTTGAAGCCGAGGGAGCAGCGCCAGCTACTCGCGTAGATCGCGTCTCCGCCGGAGATCAGCTTCTGGATCTTGCCCGGGGTGCGCTTGACCTCGATGGCGTCGGCGTTCGCGCCGGCGGCGCTCTTGATCTTGGATATCTCGGCCTGCGAGACGGTGCTGTCAGCGGTGACGACAAGGTTGTTGGTCGCCTTGTCGACATACCAGGCGGTGCCGGCGACATCGGCCTTGAGCACGGCGCTGCCGGCCGCCTTGGCCTCGGCCGCGGTGAACTTGGGGGTCGCGTCGTTTCCTGCGTAGGCGGGTGCGGCGAGCGCCGTCCCGCCCACCAGGGCCGAGACCGCGGCGACCAGGGCGAGGCGTCTCGCGTGCTTGCTGTGGGGGGCGTTGCGCTTGATCCTCAACTCTTCCTCCGAGGGAATCGGGGGTCCGCTTGGGTGGGCAGGCCCGTGAGGCGCAGTCAACGAGCACACCGACGACGCCGACATCGACGACCGACGCCACGGGGGGCGTTTCCGACGTGCTCCTGACAAGCGCTCCCGGAAGTATTCGTGGAGTCAACCATGGTGCGCAAGAGGTCAATTAAAAAAGTCGTCAGCACAAGCCGCATGGCCCCGGCGGCTTCCGGCCACCGGGGCTGTGCACCCATCCCCATGGGTACCTGGTTGGACGGGCCGACGGGGAATCAGGTTCCTTCCGCTGCCGATGACTTGGCCCCGGGCTGTGAAAGGCCGAGGTGTTCGCGCAGCGTGCCGCCCTCGTACCGGGTCCGGAACGCGCCGCGCTCCTGGAGCAGCGGCACGACCCGGTCGACGAACTCGTCGAGCCCGCCGGGCGTCAGATGCGGTACGAGGATGAAGCCGTCGGCGGCCTTGGCCCGTACGAAAGCGGCCATCTCCTCGGCGACCGCCTCCGGCGTGCCGATGAAGGACTGCCGCCCGGTCGCCTCGATGACGGTCTGCCGGATGGACAAGCCCTTCTCCTCCGACAGCGCCCGCCACTTGGCGGCGAGGGCGAGCGGATCGCCGTGCCGCACCCGGCCCTGGACCCGTTGGGGGTCGGGGTCCGGGTCGATGTCCGGAAGCGGCCCGTCCGGGTCGTATCCGGACAGGTCGACGCCCCAGATCTGCTCCAGGGTGAGGATCGCGGTCTGCGGGGACACCTGCTGCCGACGGATCTCGGCGGCCTTCTCCCGGGCCTCGGCCGCGGTGTCCCCGAGCACGAAGGTCGCCCCGGGCATGATCTTCAGGTCCTGGGGCGCGCGGCCATGGCCGGCCAGCCGCCGTTTGACGTCGGCGTAGAAGGCGCGGCCCGCCTCCAGCGTGCCGTGCCGGGTGAAGACGACATCGGCGGCGGACGCGGCGAACTCGCGCCCCTCGTCGGAGTCCCCGGCCTGGATGACCACGGGATGGCCCTGCGGGCTCCGCGGTACGCCGAACCGTCCCGAGATCCGGAACTGCGGCCCGGTGTGGTCGAAGGTGCCGGGGGCGCCGCCGTCCGGCCAGGAGTCCCACAGCTCGCGCGCCGTGGCGAGGAACTCCGCGGCCCGGGTGTAGCGGTCGGCCCGGTCGAGATAGCCGCCGCGCCGGAAGTTCTCGCCGGTGAAGGCGTCGGAGGAGGTGACCACGTTCCAGGCCGCGCGGCCGCCGCTGAGGTGGTCGAGCGAGGCCAGCCGGCGGGCCAGTTCGTACGGCTCGTTGAAGGTCGCGTTGACCGTGGCGGCCAGGCCCAGCCGCTCGGTGACGGCGGCCAGCGCGTTCAGCACCGTGATCGACTCCGGCCGGCCGACCACGTCGAGGTCGTGGATACGGCCGTTGTGCTCACGCAGCCGCAGCCCCTCGGCGAGGAAGAAGAAGTCGAACAGACCGCGCTCGGCGGTGCGCGCGAGGTGTTCGAAGGAGGAGAACTCGATCTGGCTCTGCGACCGGGGGTCGGCCCAGACCGTGGTGTTGTTGACGCCGGGGAAGTGCGCGGCCAGGTGCATCGTCCTGGTCGTGTGGACGTCGCTCATCGGGCCGCCTCCCTCGCCAGTGCGTACCGGTTGGCCGGGCGGGCCAGGCCCAGGTGGTCGCGGAGGGTGGTGCCGGGGTAGAAGGTGCGGAAGAGTCCCCGGTGCTGCAGCAGCGCCACCGTGCCGTTGACGAACCGCTCCAGGTCGTGGCGCGGTACGACGGGCGTGATGTGGAAGCCGTCCACGGCCCCCGCCTGGTGCCAGCGCGCGATCAGCTCAGCGAGGTCGACCGGGCCGCCGTGGTACAGCGGGAGGCCGTCCGCGCGTGCCGAGGGCAGACCGCTCGGCGGGGGGAGTTCGGAGGCCGGTTCGCCCTCGCGCAGATCGACCGCGAGGGCGGCGAGCACGGTGAGCGCGTCCTCGTCGCGGCCGTACGCCACCGCGCGCCGCCGCAGCTCGTCGCGGATCGCGCCGGCCGCCTCCGGGCCGGCGGCCCGGACGTACGCCACATCGGCGTGGCGGGCCGCGGTCCGCCGGGCGACCGGGTCGGTGGCGTCGACCACGACGACCGGGTGGCCCTGGGGCGGCCTGGGCACGATGGAGGGCCCGCGCACGCTGAACCGGGCGGACTCGAAGTCGACGTAGTGCAGCTTGTCGCGGTCGATGAAGCGGCCCGTGGCCACATCGCGGATCTCGGCGTCGTCCTCCCAGCTGTCCCACAGCCGGGCGGCGACGTCCGCGACCTCCCCGGCCTCCTCCCACAGGTCCTCGGCGGGGGCGGCGGCGCGGCGGCCGATCAGCCGGGCGTCCGCCTCGGTCGTCGACACCTCGGCCCGCCAGCCCGCCCGGCCGCGGCTGACCCAGTCCAAGGTGGCCACGGCACAGGAGAGGTGGAACGGTTCGGTGTGGGTGGTGGTGACGGTCGGCACCAGGCCGATCCGCCCGGTGTCGGGCGCCACCCGTGAGAGCACCGCGAGCGCGTCGAGCCTGCCCTGCCCCTCCCCCGGCGGGCCCAGCGAGTCGTCCAGGGTGACGAAGTCGAGCATGCCGCGCTCGGCGAGGCGCGCGAGCTCGACGAAGTACGGCGCCCGGTACTGCCCGCTGCCGTCGATGGCGGCCGCCAGGTGGAGCAGGCGGGGCAGGGGCGCGGGGCGCGCCCCGCGGGGGTGCGGGGCGGGGGGCGGCTGGGATGCGGCCATGGTCGGGGACCTTCCTGGCGGGGGCGGCGGTTCAGCGGGCATGGGCCCGGACGGCGCGCGGGCCGGGCGGAGAGGAAGGGCGGAGCAGCGACAGCAGGGCGCGCGCCGTCGCGTCGTTCTGGCGGAAGACGGGCGCGTTCGTACGGGGCCGGGCGAAGCCCCCCGAGGCGCGGGCGTCGGTGTACGGGCCGAGCGCGAAGCGGCGCGGGTGGGAACGGCCGGCCCGGTCCAGGATGCGGGCGTCGTCGGGGCTGACGGCGAGCAGCCCGGCGGGGGTGGCTGCCGCGCCGTCCCGGTGCAGCGAGCGCAGCAGCGGGTCGCGGGTGTGCTCCACGGTCGGCTCGGGCAGCCGGGCCTCGACCAGCGCGCGGGCCTCCACCGCCGGGCCCGCCACCCCGGCGCCGCTCGCCCGGAAGACCTTGCGCAGCGGGTCGGCGGCCACGCGCACCTCGGCGCCGAGGAAGCGCACCACGCCGGCGCGGGAGAGCGCGAGCAGTTGGCGCAGCCGGGGTCCGGGCGGGCCGGAGGCGAGATAGCTGAAGAAGCCGTGCCACTGGGCGCCGATGTCGCCGAGCCGGGTGAGCTGGCCGTATACGGACAGCAGGGCGAGGAAGACCGCGAGGTCGGGGCTGTTGCCGGGGTCGTGGCGGCGGGCGAGGTCGGCCTCGATATGCGCGCGCAGGCCCTGCTGCAGGTCCTCAGGGCTCTCGAACCGCCGCCCGGCCAGGGGCCGGTCGAGGGCGTCGAGGTCGAGCCGGTCCGCGGGGTCGGGGACGGCGGCCGCGGCCAGGGCGCGCAGTTCGGGGCCGCCGGGCGGGCAGGCGGCGTACCGCTCCTCGAAGTCGGGCCAGGGCATGGCCGTGCGGTCCGCATGGGCCGTGAACAGCTGGTGGTAGTGGGCGAAGCCGAGCTCCTTGGCGATCAGCGGCCAGATGTCGCGGCGGTAGTCGGGCCGGCCGGGGCGCCGCAGCAACTCCTCGACCTGAGCCGGTCCGAAGAACCGGGGCAGCGGCGGGCGTTCGCCCCGCCATCCGTAGCCGATCTTGGAGCGGTACGGGACGCCGCGCCGCGAGCCGACGTGGAGCACCGGTTCGCGGCCGGAGGGCCGGTACGTCAGCTCCCCGGCGCCACTCTCCTGGTACGTCCCGCCGCGCCCCTCGGTGAGCAGGACCATCAGGTCGACGAAGGCGAGCCCGAAGCCGCGTACGATCACCGGCTCGCCGGGGCGCAGCCGGCTCAGGTCGCTGTCGGCGGTGAACTCCGGGGGGAGATGGACGAGCCCGTGTTCGGCGGCGAAGGCGGTGAGCGCCCGCTGCTGCGGGTCGGGGTCGGCGTCGAGGTGTCCGAGGGCGAGCACGACGGCGTCGGCGGCCAGCGGGGTGGCCCGCCCCTCCAGCCACACCTGCTGGACCCCGTCGTGCGGGCCGGTGATCCGTACGGCGCGGCAGCGGTGCCGGTGGACCGTGACGCCGGGCGGCAGGGCGGCCACCGCGCGGTTGTGCACCCAGGCCAGATACGCGCTCTGCAGCCGTCTGCTGGCGAAGCCGCGGCCGGTCAGCGCGGCGGCCTCGGCGGCGAGTTCGGGGGTGAGCCCCGGGGCGAGGCCGTCGGGGAGCGCCCCGGCGCGGACCTGCTCCGCCCATTCGGCGAGGGAGGGGCCGGGGCGGACCGGGCCCTCGTGCTCGACGGTCTCGTCCGAGAACACGGTGACGTCCTCGGCCATGGAGTTCATCCACAGCAGCGGAGACTGGTCGGGCCGCCAGATCCGGCCGCCGCCGGGCGGATGCGGATCGACCAGGTGCAGATCGAGGGGGGTGGCCTCGCCGTACAGCTCGGGGGCGTTGGCGGCGATGCGCTCCACAAGGCCGGTGCCGCGGGGGCCCGCGCCGACGATCACAAGGGCGGGGGGTCGGGAGGGAAGGTCCGGTCGCACGGACATGCGGAAGGCTCCGTCGGTTCGTCACCGAACACGTCAGTGGCCTTCACACCCGGCCGCGCCCCTCAGCACGGCCTGTTGCCGAGGCTAAGCCGTCACCACGGCCCGTTGTCAAGGCTGTCCGAACTGTGAGCGGCGCGTCTCACGGCTGGTTGACGCGGAACCGCAAGACTGTTCCACTTGGGCCATGCAGCCACGTCAGCGACTGATCACGCGCGGGCACATCGACTTCGGTCGGGTGTGGTCCGCGTCCTGTTCGGGTTCCTGTCCGGGCTGACCGCCGCCTCCGCCGCACCGGCGTTCCGAGGCTTTCTCATCCGACCGGCCTGTCCGCCGCCCGCTGTCCGGGTTCGGCGCGGCCGTCCCTGTTCCACGCAGCTCCCGTATGCCGCACAGTTTCCCCTATTTCACGTAGTTCACGCAGCACGCGCCTTCACTCACGCTTCAGCGCTCTCCCCTCCCCTCGCCCGTCCGCACCCCGCCTAGCAATCGCAGCTGCAGTCACAGCAGTCGCAGCTGCAGCAGTTTCCACAGCAATCGCCACAGTCGCAGCAGTCACAGCAGTCGCTGCAGTCATCGCACTTGTGGCACCAGCCCTCACGCGGCTCCCCGGTCCACGGGTCGTCGTACGGGTTCCTGCAGCACACCTGACAAGTGCAGAAGAGCCCGGCCCACACCGCGCAACCGGCTATCAGCCCGCGCCGCCTGCGGTTCGGCGGCTCGGGCGGGGCACCGCCGGGCCCGTACGGGTTGTTGATCCAGGGTGACCGCGGCGGCGGCGCGCCCTGGGCCGCGTACGGGGCGTGCGCCCCCTGCGCAGCGGACGGCCCGTGCGAGCAGGACGTGGTGCCGAACGCCCGGTCCACCGCGCGCGCCAGCTCATGGGCCAGCAGCACATGGGCCAGCTTGCCGTTCTCGAACTCCACCTCGCGCAGCGCGAGACGCACCCCGTGCACCGCGTCGTCGCACAGCCTGCGCACCTCGGCCAGGTCCGTACCGGTGGCCGTGATCGGGTTCCAGGCTCCGGCCGCGGTGTCCTCGGCCAGGTCCTCCACCGCGTCCAGCAGGTGCGCGAGCCGGCCGAACAGCCGCCCCGCCTCCTCAAGCGGCGCCCGGTTGCCGGGCCGCCCGGCCAGTACGGCGGTGTGTCCGAAGGCCGCGGCGGTCGCGGTCTCGGTCGGCTCGGTGACGGCTGTCAGCGGGGTGCCGAGCCCCGCCGCCCTCTCTATCCCCTCCTGACGGCCGACCGCCTCCAGCAGCACGGCCGTGTCGAAGCCGAGGTCCGCGCCGCTGCGGGCGCCCGCCCGGTCCCACCCGGCGGCGACCCGCCGGGCGGCCGCGGCGACCGGTCGGCGCGCCAACGCCCCGTCCCCGTCCGCCACATGGTCACGGATCTTCGCCGAGGCCAGCACCAGGGAGACGGTGGCCGCCAGCCGCGCGCCCTCGCCCTGGGCGACCGACGCGCTCCGCATACCGCGCAGCGGGCAGGGCCCGGCGGTGCGCCGCCAGCCCTCCGTACGCCGCGACTGGGCCTCCACGAGCACCGACACGACCAGGCCGTCGTAATTGGTGGCGACCCGCGCGAACTGGCCACGGGCTCCGCGCAACGCGAGGCACAACCCGCACAGATGCGCCATCCACTCGGTGCGCAGGTTTTCCGACAGCCGGTGTCGGCAAGGGCGGATAATGCCAAACAACTTTCTCCCCGTTCACCCATACGTCCCCGGCGTCACCCGTCCGGCCCGGCGGAGTCTACCCATCGCCCCGTCAGGGCCTGCTAGCAGGAGGAACTCTGATTCGACGCCAAACGTTGTGCACCAGTACCGTCACGAATCCCCTGTGCGGCCGCAATCCACGTGGCACACCTTCCGCATCATGGACGACGATAGAGGGGGCAGGCGCAGTACAGAGAGCGGCAGTGAAAGGAGGCGTCCATGGGATCGGTGCGCAAGGCGAGTGCTTGGCTTGGCCTCGTCGACGACAGCGATGACGAGCGCTACTACGACGACGACTACGCCGAGGGGCCCGAGCCCGGCGACGCCTGGGTGACCGACCCGCGGGTGCGGGTGGCCGACCAGGCCGCGCAGGACGAGGGCACCCGTATCGCCACGGTCACCCCCGAGAGCTTCCGGGACGCGCGCAGCATCGGCGAGATGTTCCGGGAGGGCGTGCCGGTCATCGTCAATCTGACGACCATGGAGCCCGCCGACGCCAAGCGCGTGGTCGACTTCGCCGCCGGGCTGATCTTCGGGCTGCGCGGCTCGATCGACCGCGTGGCCAACCGCGTCTTCCTCCTGACGCCGCCGGACTACGAAGTCCTCAGCGCCAACAGACACCACGCCACGGGCTTCTTCAACCAGAGCTAGGCAGGGCCGCTCACCGGAACGCGTCGAGTCCGGTGAGCGCCTTGCCGAGCACCAGTTGGTGCATTTCGACGGTGCCCTCATAGGTGAGCACCGATTCCAGGTTCGTCGCGTGCCGCATCACCGGGTACTCCAGGGAGATCCCGTTGGCGCCCAGGATCGTCCGGGCCGTGCGGCAGATCTCGATCGCCTCCCGCACGTTGTTGAGCTTGCCGAAGCTGACCTGCTCGGGGCGGAGCGTTCCGGCGTCCATGCGCATGCCCAGGTGATGGGCGAGCAGTACGCCCTTGTGCAGTTCGACCGCCATATCGGCGAGCTTGGCCTGGGTGAGCTGGAAGCCGCCGATGGGCCGGCCGAACTGCTCGCGGGACCCCGCGTACTCCAGCGCCGCCTCGAAACACGCCCGCGCCGCACCCATCGCGCCCCAGACGATGCCGTAGCGGGCGTGGCTCAGACAGCTGAGCGGGCCGCGCAACCCGGTGACCTCCGGCAGCACGGCGTCGGCGGGCAGCCGCACCTCGTCCATCACCAGCTCGCTGGTCACCGAGGCGCGCAGCGACCACTTGTGCCGGATCTCGGGGGCCGAGAAGCCGGGGGTGTCCGTCGGCACGGCGAATCCCCGGATGCCCTCGTCCGTACGGGCCCAGACCACGGCGACCCCGGCCACCGAGCCGTTGGTGATCCACATCTTGCGGCCGGTGAGCACCCAGTCGGAGCCGTCCCGCTTGGCGTAGGTGCGCATCGCGGCCGGGTCCGAGCCGTGGTCGGGCTCGGTCAGCCCGAAGCAGCCGATGATCTCGCCCGTGGCCATCCGGGGCAGCCACCGCTCCTTCTGTTCCTCGGAGCCGAAGCGGTGGATGGCGTACATGGCCAGGGAGCCCTGGACGGACACCAGGGAGCGGATTCCGGAGTCGGCCGCCTCCAGCTCCAGGCAGGCCAGCCCGTACTGGACGGCGCTCGCGCCCGTGCAGCCGTATCCCGTCAGCGACATGCCGAGCGCCCCGAGGGAGCCGAGCTCGCGGGCCAGCTCCCGGATGCCGGGCAGCTCGCCGCGCTCGTACCAGTCGGCGATATGGGGCAGGACGCGGGTGGCGGCCCACTGGCGGACGGTGGTGCGGACGGCGAGGTCTTCCGGGGCGAGCAGGTCGTCGATCCCGAGCGGATCGGCGGGGTCGAACGGCGGCAGGCTGCGGGGGGCGCCCTCGGACATGGTTCGGCCTCCGGTTCCGGTGCGGTTCGGCTGCGGTGGGTGCGGGTCGCAGCGGCCGGTGATCATTCCGGCCGGATCCGACGCTACGGCCGGGTAATCCCCGGCGTCCAGACCGCGCCCGGCCGTCCGGCGGCACGGGGGCGGGGGCCGGGGGGAACCGCCGTCAGCCGGAGGTCTCCGCGCCGACCGCCGCGCGGTCGGCGCGGTTCGGGCGGTCGGGGCGGTCCGGGCGGTCGGGGCGGGGCACCCGCGCGGCGCCCGTTTCCCGCGCCGCGTCGCGGGCGGCGTCCGGGGCAGCGCCGGGCTGCCCGTCGTGCCCGGGGTCCGTGGCGTGCCCGGCGTCCGTCCCCTGCCCGGGGTCCGTGGCGTGCCCGGGGTCCGTGGCGTGCCCGGGGTCCGTGGCGTGCCCGGTGTCCGTCCCGTCCTTCTCCGGCTCGTCGGGGGCGCACTCCATCGACTTCGGCAGCCGCAGCGCCGCCAGCGCCCCCATCAGCAGCAGGCCCGCGCTCACCGCCAGCGTGACATGCAGACCGTGGACGAAGGACTGGCGGGCCACCGAGCGCAGCGCCTCGCCCTGCGAGCCGCCGAGCCGGTCGGAGACCTTGTAGGCCGCGCCGAGCGACTGGCTCGCGGCCGCGCTCGCGGACTCCGGGACGCCCGCGGCGTGGGAGACGCCGGGTGCGTAGGTGGCGTTCATGACGCTGCCCAGGAGGGCGATGCCGATGCCGGCGCCGAGCTGGTAGGAGGTCTCGCCGATCGCGGCCGCGCCGCCCGCGGACTTGACCGACGCCTCGTTGAGCATCGACTCGTATGCGCCGAAGAGCGTGGTTTCCAGGCCGAAGCCGAGGAAGAGGAAGGCGCCGACCAGGACCGCGGGCCGGTCGGACTGGCCCATGACGACCAGCGAGAGGACGGCCGCCGCGGTGAGCGAGAAGCCGAAGGCCACCATGGTGCGGGGGCCGAGCCGCTGCAGCATCCGGGACCCGGCGAGCCCGGCGGCCATCGCGGCGAGGGTGAGCGGCAGCAGCCGCATGCCCGTCTCGAGCGGGGTGAGGCCGAGGACGAGCTGCAGGTACTGGGCGGCTATGAGCTCCAGGCCGACGAGCGCCAGCAGGGCGAGCACGATACAGCCGACGGAGATGGAGAACGCGGGCCGGTTGAACAGCCGCAGGTCGACCAGCGGATGGGTGCGGCGGCGCTGCCGGCGTACAAAGAGCACCAGCAGGACCAGGCCGAACAGGGCCGGCGCGGCGGTGAGGGGTTCCAGCGGGCCCGCGCCGCTGCCGACCCGCTTGACACCGAAGACGACGCAGAACAGCCCGCAGGCGGCCATGATCGCGCCCAGCACGTCCCAGGGGCCGTCGCGGTCTCCGGTGGACTCCGGCAGCAGCCAGCGGCCGACGGGCAGGGCGACCGCCATCAGCGGGATGTTGATGAAGAAGACCGAGCCCCACCAGAAGTGCTCCAGCAGGAAGCCCCCGAGCAGCGGCCCGACGGCCGCGCCCACGGCGGCCACCGCGCTCCAGACGCCGATGGCCAGGGCGCGCTCACGGCGGTCCGGGAAGACCTGGCGCAGTATCGACAGCGTCGCGGGCATGATCATCGCGCCGCCGACGCCCAGCAGGGCGCGGGCCACGATGAGGATCTTCGGGTTGCCGGCCTCGGCGGCGAGGGCCGAGGCCGCGCCGAAGAGGCCGTAGCCGAGCAGCAGCACCCGACGGCGGCCGACCCGGTCGCCGAGCGTGCCGAACAGGATCAGCAGGGAGGCGCAGACCAGCGGGTACGCGTCGACGATCCACAGCAGCTCGATCGAGCCCGGCCGCAGGTCCTCGGTGACGGCGGGCACCGCGACGTGCAGCACGGTCGCGTCGACGGCGACGAGCAGCAGGCTGACGCAGAGCACGAGGAGCACGACCCAGCGGTTGGCTCCGCCGGACGCCTCGGTACCGCGCCACTGCCGGGGGACGCCCGTCGTCCGTCGCTTGCCGGCCGTGGTCGTCCCGGACATAAACCGCACCTCCCTGTCTGCGCTCGCGGCCCCTCGGGGGCGGGACGTCGCAGGCTGAGGACGTCCGGCGACCCGGCGGCGAGGGCGAGTGAATGGTCAGCGTACGCGAGTCGTCACGCGGGTCGTGTGGCCCGTCCCATGATGAGACCCACGTCGCAGGGGTGAACGAAGGCGTACGTTCCGGTGTCCCCCATTTGTCCCTCCCGTTTTCTCCCGCACGCCCCGGCCCCCGTTCCGCTCCCCGCGCCTCGTCCCGTGCCGTGCCGCCCCGCCCGCCCGCTCGCACCGCCCGCGCCCGGCGGCGCCGGTCGACCACCCAGGTCATCTGGATAATCGGGTCCGTGACCGAACTCGTCCAGGCCGACGCCCCGGCCGGAAAACACGACGTACGGGCGGGCCGCGCGGTTCCCGTGATGCTGCGCCGGGCCGCTCCGGCGCTCCTGGCGTATGCGGGGACGCGGCTGCTGGGCGTCGTGGTTCTCGCGATCTGGGCGGAGTCGGCGGGCAAGAGCTGGTCCACGCTGCTCTCCGCGCGCTGGGACTCCGTCTGGTACTCGCGCGTCGCCGAGCACGGCTACGGCTACACGCTCCGGCTGCCCGACGGCTCGGTCCACTCCGATCTGGCCTTCTTCCCGCTGCTGCCCTGGCTGGAGCGGCTGATCTCGGCCCTGACCCCGCTGGACGCCGCCGCCGCGGGCCTGGCGGTGAGCTGGGTCGCGTCGCTGTTCGCCGCGTGGGGGATCTTCGCGATCGGCGACCGGCTGCGCGGGCGGCGCGTGGGCACGGCGCTGGTCGTGCTGTGGGCGGTGCTGCCCGTCGGCATCGTGCAGTCGATGGCGTACTCCGAGTCGCTGTTCACCGCGCTGGCCGCCTGGGCGGTGTACGCGCTGCTCACCGGGCGGTGGGTGGGGGCCGGATCGCTCGCCGCACTGGCCGGGCTGACCCGGCCGGTGGGGGCGGCGGTGATCGCGGCGGTGTGGGTCACGGCGGCCGTGGCCCTGCTGCCCGGTGGGCGGTGGCGTCTCGCATGGCACCCGGAGCACCGGCGGATGCTGCTGGGCGTGGCCCTCGCGCCGCTCGGCTGGCTGGGCTATGTGGCGTGGGTGGGGGTGCGGACCGGCAGCGTCACGGGCTATCTCGACGTCCAGGGCGGCTGGCGGAACGGATTCGACGGCGGTGTGGCCTTCGCGCGCTTCACCTGGGACCTGCTGGCGGGGCCGGGCTTCCCGGCCGGGCTGGGGCTGGTGCTCGGCGTGGCCCTGCTGATCTGGGTGTTCATCCGGTGCGTGCGGCGGCGCGAACCGCTGCCGCTGCTGGTGTACGCCGGGGTGGTACTGACCCTCGCGCTGACCGCGAAGGGCTATTTCGGCTCCAAGCCGCGGCTGCTGCTCCCCGCCTTCCCGATCCTGCTTCCCCTCGCGGCCGCCCTCGCGCGCCTGCGTACGGCCAGGGCCGCGCTGATCCTGGCCTCGGTGGGGCTCGCCTCGGCGGCGTACGGGGCCTTCTGGCTGAACGGGACGGGGCCGCCGTGAGCAGGCCGGAGCGCTTCGGCCGGCTCGCCCGCCGGGCGACGGCCGGGGAAACTCCGAGGAACGCCCCGGCTAATCGCCGATAAACGACCCTGTAAGAATTCCATAAAGAAGTCCGGGAGCCGCCTCGGGAAGGCGGCTCCCGAAAAGCCGCGACCACCCGCGGATTTCCGACTGAATGGCGAGTTCAAAAACCCGGGACGAGACCCACTCCACATCACATCGTCATCACAAAGCGACGTGATCGACCGATGCGGCCTGTCACGCAATGTAACGTCGATTGAGTGCGTACCGATGACAAGCTCCCTCAGGTGAAGGGGCGCCCGACCGATCTGGCGCGACCGCGCATGACCCGGACACGCCGCTGGCTGCTCGGGTCCACCCTCGCTGTGTACGCGGCGACCGTGATCGGGGTGCTCACCACCTCGTGGCTGGTCCAGCTCGACTGGCAGGTCATGCTGTTCCGGCCGTACAAGCACTGGCCGGAGATCCACACCTTCCTGGACTACTTCGTGGTCATGGGCCAGCGCGGCCCCACCGCGGTGGCGGTGACCGCCTGGATGGGCTGGTGCTGCTACAAGCAGCGCACCCTGCGCCCGCTGATCGTGCTGGGGACCTCCCTGCTGCTGCTCAACATCACCGTGGGCTCCGTCAAGCTCGGCTTCGGCAGGCTCGGGCCGCACTACGCGACCACCGTCGGCTCCAACGAAATGTGGGGCAACGGCGATATATTTCCTTCGGGTCACACCGCGAACGCGGTGGTCACCTGGGGTGTGCTGGCCTATCTGGCAACCACTCCCCGGGCCCGCAGGGTCGCCTCGGTCATCGCGGCGATCTTCGCCTTCGGCGTCGGCATGACCACCGTCTACCTCGGCACCCACTGGGTCAGCGACGTGGTGCTCGGCTGGGCGGCCGGGGTGCTGGTGCTGCTGGCGCTGCCGTGGCTGGAGCCGGCCATGGCGCGCGCCGAGGTGCTGCTGCGGGCCCTGTACCGCAAGGTGCGCGAGTACCGGGCGCCGGCGCCGCAGCCGCTCTCGCGGCCGGTGGCCGGTTCGGCCCTGGCCACCCCCCGCGCGGCGCACGACGACGAGCTGCCGGCCCGCGAGACGGTGGGCGTCGGCGGCCGGCCGAACGGTGTCACGGCGCACCTGTCCGAGGGCCGGCCGCACCATCCGCTGCGGCCGCATCCGATCCGCACCGAGCGGGGCACCCCGGGCGGCAGCCGCCGCCCGCCGCACGCCGACCGGGTGCCGCGCGCCACGGCGCCGCTGGGCCCGGCCGCGGGCCGCGGGCGCCCGGCCAGCACCGGCGGCTGACCCGCGGCTGGGCCCACGGGCCCGCGGGGACGGTACGCACACCTCTCCCCCGGCCCCGCCGCCCACCGATCGCACCGATCGCACCGACGGCCCCGGACGCTCCCGCCGAGCGTCCGGGGCCGTCGCCGTATCGGCCGCCTCGGCGGGTGCGCCCCGCCACCGTCACCCCTTCCAGCAGCGTTTGACGGTGTCGTCGGCCACTTCGAAGTTGATCCTGCCCCGCAGGTACTCCATGGTGATGATCGCGCCCGTCGGAAGCGCGCGCACGGTGCTCCAGCCCCGCTCATGAGCGCGCTCCTGGGCGGTCCGGGCGTCGAGGCCCACATAGCTGTCGAGGTCGTCGTCGGGTTCCGGGGAGGGCGTCGGTACAGGTGCCATGACGCCACCGTATGCGCCGGGGCACGGCGGTGAAACCCGGCTCTCCCAGCCCGCTGACACAGGCTCACCCGTACCGCGTCCCCCACTGGTCACACTTGTGTCACAGAAAACACGCCCGGGTTTCCTTCGTTCTCCGTCACTCGTACGTGTTCCGTGTTGACGGCACGAAGGTGACGGCGAGTTTCCTCCGGTATCTCCGGCGAATCGCTTCCTTTGACGCCGCTGCGGTATTGGTGGAGACGGGCTCACAGCAACTCCCGGGTAAATTCCCGAGCCCCGGCGGAAATCATCCTCCCACGCCACCGGAATACACAATTCCGCCACAAACTGGCCGAGTCCACAGCCACAGGTTTGCCCCCGGCCGGGCGCGGTACCCGGCGCACCGAGGCACACATGACAGACACATCCGATGAGACCGGTAAGAAGACGGCGAAGGGCGGACTGACGCCTGCGGGGCTCATGCGCGCCGCCTGCGAACAGTTCGCCGAGCTGACGGGTCTGTACCCCGAGGCGCTGCCGCGCCTGGAGCGGACCGAGGAGGGCTGGATGCTCGACGCCGAAGTGGTGGAGCTCGCCCGGGTGCCCGAGACGATGAGCCTGATGGCCTTGTACGAGGTGACCCTCGACCCGGACGGTCTGCTCACCGGCTACCGCCGCGTCCGCCGCTACGAACGAGGGCGGAGCGACCGTGGCTGACGCATCGTCGCGGCGCCCGGGGAACGGCCCGGCCGGCCACGAGAGGAAGACACCGACATGACCACCGTTGTCCCGGCACAGCAGACCAGGAGCGGAGGCGGCACCAGCGGCCTGTACGACGTCCTCGAGCTGATTCTCGACCGAGGACTGGTGATTGACGCGTTCATCCGCGTCTCGCTGGTCGGCATCGAGATCCTCAAGATCGACGTCCGGGTCGTGGTGGCGAGCGTGGACACCTACCTCCGGTTCGCCGAGGCCTGTAACCGCCTAGACCTGGAGGCCGGACCCAACAAGTCAGCCGGCCTGCCCGAGCTGCTGGACGGCACCACCGAGAGCGCGGCGCGCAGCAAGACCAAGGGCGCGCTCTCCGGGGCGGGGCAGACCGTCGCGAAGGCGGCCCACTCCGTCACCGACGCGCTCCGGCCCACGGGCAAGGAGGAGGAAGCCGAGGAGGAGTCGCAGGGCCGCGGTCGGCGCCCGGCCGCCCGTAAGGCCGCGGCGAAGAAGGAGGAGGGCGAGTGAGCACCTATGTCTACGGGATAGCGGAGGGCGCGCTCCCGGAGCTGGATGACGAGCTCCTGGGCGTCGGTGATCCGCCGAGGCCCGTGCGCACCCTGAGCGAGGGCGAGTTGTCGGCGATCGTCAGCGACTGCCCCGAACGGCTCCGGCCCAAGCGGCGCGATCTGCTCGCCCACCAGCATGTGCTGACCGAGGTGGGCGACGGCCGGGCCGTGCTGCCGATGCGGTTCGGCAGCATCTCGCGCAGCGACGAGGACGTACGCGGTGTGCTGGCCGAACAGGCCGACCGCTACCGGGCCCAGCTGCGGCGTCTGGCGCACCGCGTGGAGTACAACGTCAAGGCGGTGCACGACGAGGACGCGGTGCTCCACCAGGTGCTCGCCGAGGAGCCCGAGCTGCGGGCGATGGCCGAGGCCAACCGGGCCGCGGGCGGGGGCACCTACGAGCAGCGGCTGCGCTTCGGCGAGCTGATGGCGGGTGCCGTGCAGGCGCGTGAGGTACGCGACGCGGGGCTCGTCGAGAAGGCGCTGGCGCCGGCCGCCGAGGAGGTGCGGTCCGGGCCGGAGGGCAGCGGCTGGTTCGTGAACCTGTCGTTCCTGGTGGGCAAGGACGCCGGGGGCGCGCTGACCGAGGCGGTGGCCGAGCTGGAGCGGGCGCATCCGCGGTTGCGGCTGAGCGTCCACGGCCCGCTGCCGCCGTACAGCTTCGTCGAGTCGTAAACAGGGCCGCCGGTGATCGGCTGGGTGCTGCGGCAGCTCCTCGCGCAGGCCGAGCGGGAGTACTACAACCCCGCGAACATCCAGGCGGCGCTGTCCGACCTGGTGACGCTGGCGGAGGAAGGGCTGATCGACGAGGAGGAGTTCGAGCGGCGGGAGGACGAGCTGCTCGACCGACTGGAGGAGGCGCAGCGATGGGCGAACGGGATCCGCTGACCACCGCGCCGTACGGGGCGTCCGGCCATCGCTCGCCGGACTACGGTCCGTCGGGCTCGTACGGGCTGGCGGGCCGCGGCGAGAGCTCGGCCAACCTGGCCGACATCCTGGAGCGCGTCCTGGACAAGGGTGTGGTCATCGCAGGCGACATCCGTATCAACCTGCTCGACATCGAACTTCTCACGATCAAATTGCGGCTGGTCGTGGCCTCCGTCGACAAGGCGAAGGAGATGGGCATCGACTGGTGGGAGCGCGACCCGGCCCTGTCCTCGCGCGCCCGCGGCCATGAGCTCGACGCGCCGGGAGACGGCGGGAACGACAGCGGGAAGGAGCGGCCGTGATGCGGGAGCTGGAGTACGCGTACGGAATCGTCCGGGACACCGGGGCGCCGGGGCCCGTACCGCCGGGGGTGAGCGGCGTCGCGGGCGGCCCGGTGCGTGCCGTGCGCCATCTCGGGCTGGCGGTGCTGGCGAGCCCGGTGCCGGCCGAGGAGTTCGAGGAAGGGCCGCTGCGCACCCGGCTCGAGGACATGGCCTGGCTGGAGGACGTCGCCCGCGCGCATCAGCGGGTGGTGAACGCGGCGGGCGCCGTCGGGTGCGTGGTGCCGGTGGGGCTGGCCACCGTCTGCCGGGGCGAGGAGGGGCTGCGGCGGATGCTGGAGGAGGGGCGGGCACGGTTCACGGCGGCGCTTGACCGGCTGGAGGGCCGGGTCGAATGGGGCGTCAAGGTGTACGCGGGGCCGGCCGGCGAGGACACGGCGGCCGGCGCTTCCGCCAAAGCATCCGCTGAAGCATCCGCTGAAGGACTCGCCGAAGCACCGGCTGGGGCACCCGGGAACGCACCTTCCCGGGTGCCCTCCCAAACGCCTTCGGGAGCCGTCTCCAAAGCGGTCTCGGGCCGCGAGTACCTGCGCCGGCGCAGCGCGGAGCGGCGGGCGCACGAGCAGCGGTGGCAGCGCACGGAGGACGGCGCGCGCCTGGTGCACGACACACTCGCCGGGCTCGCCGAACGCGCCCGGCTGCACCCTCCGCAGGACGCGCGGCTGTCCGGCGTGGCGGACCGCAATGTGCTCAACGCCGCGTATCTGGTGCCGCATGAGCACAGCGCGGACTTCGCGGCGCGGGTGCGCGAGCTGGCCGGCCGGGTGGTGGGGCTGCGGGTGGAGCTGACCGGCCCCTGGGCGCCGTACTCCTTCGTGGCCCCCGAACCGGCGGACGAGCCCCGGGCGGCGTCATGACGGCCGTGACGACCAGCAGCCCCCTCGCCCAGCGGCCCGTCGCCCTGGTGGATCTGCTGGACCGGCTGCTCGCGGGCGGGGTGGTGGTGGTCGGCGACCTCACCCTGCGGATCGCCGACGTCGACCTCGTACGCATCGATCTGCGCGCGCTCATCAGCTCGGTGAGCGAGAACGTGCCGTCTCCCTGGGAGGAGCCGTGACCCGCGAGCTGGAACTGGACCGGGAGAACGTCGAGCGCGATCTGATGCGGCTGGTGCTGACGGTCGTCGAGCTGCTGCGCCAGCTCATGGAGCGGCAGGCGCTGCGCCGGGTTGATCAGGGCGGTCTGACGGAGGACCAGGAGGAGCGGATCGGGCTGACCCTGATGCTGCTGGAGGACCGCATGGGCGAGCTGTGCGAGCGCTACGGCATCGGGCGGTCGGACCTCAACCTGGACCTTGGGCCACTCGGGCCGCTGTTGCCGCCGACCGAGTGATGCGGAGGGGGCACCCTCGCGCCCGCGCGCCCGTCGTGCGCATCATGGCCACAGCCCAGATGCCACCGAAATAACCCAAAAGGAGCGCCGATGGGGACGGAGACCGCACAGGAGGCGGCTGCCGGACCGGCGCGGGGACCGGGCGTGGGCCAGGTGCTGGTGAACTGGCTGACCACCACGGACCACAAGAAGATCGGGCATCTGTATCTGATCACCGCCTTCGGCTTCTTCCTGGTGGCGGGGGCGCTGGCGATGGTGATGCGCGCCGAGCTGGCCAGGCCCGGGATGCAGCTGATGTCGAACGAGGCGTACAACCAGGCGTTCACCATGCACGGCACGATCATGCTGCTGCTGTTCGCGACGCCGGCCTTCGCGGGGTTCGCCAACGAGATCATGCCGCTGCAGATCGGCGCGCCGGACGTGGCCTTTCCGCGTCTGAACATGCTCTCGTACTGGCTGTTCCTGTTCGGCGGGGTGATCGTGCTGTGCGGCCTGGCGCTGCCCGGGGGTGGCCCGGACTACGGCTGGACCGCGTACGCCCCGCTCAACAGCGCGGTCCGCACCCCGGGCGTGGGCGCCGATATGTGGATCATGGGGCTCGCGCTGGCGGGGTTCGGCACCATCCTCGGCGCGGTGAACTTCCTGACGACCATCATCACGATGCGCGCCCCCGGCATGACGATGTTCCGGATGCCGATCTTCACCTGGAACACCCTCTTCACCTCGATCATGATCCTGATGGCGTTCCCGGTGCTGGCGGCGGCGCTGCTGTGCCTGGAGGCGGACCGGCGGTTCGGGGCGGTGGTCTTCGACGCCCGGTTCGGCGGCGCGCTGCTGTGGCAGCACCTTTTCTGGTTCTTCGGCCACCCCGAGGTGTACATCATCGCGCTGCCGTTCTTCGGCATCATCACCGAGATCATTCCGGTCTTCTCCCGTAAGCCGGTGTTCGGCTATGTGACGCTGATCGGCGCGACGATCGCCATCACGGCGCTGTCGATGATGGTGTGGGCACACCATATGTTCGCGACCGGCGCGGTGCTGCTGCCTTTCTTCTCGCTGCTGTCCTTCCTGATCGCGGTGCCGACCGGGGTGAAGTTCTTCAACTGGATCGGCACGATGCTGGGCGGCTCGGTGTCCTTCGAGTCGCCGATGCTCTGGGCGGTCGGCTTTCTCGTCAGCTTTCTGTTCGGGGGGCTGACCGGGGTGATCCTGGCGTCGCCGCCGATGGATTTCCACGTCACCGACACCTACTTCGTGGTGGGCCATTTCCACTACGTCGTCTTCGGCACGGTGACCTTCGCGACGTTCGCGGGCTTCTACTTCTGGTGGCCGAAATTCACCGGGAAACTGCTCGACGAACGGCTCGCCCGGATCCACTTCTGGACGCTGTTCACCGGCTTCCACACCACCTTCCTGGTGCACCACTGGCTGGGTGCCGAGGGCATGCCGCGCCGCTACGCCGACTATCTGGCGGCCGACGGCTTCACCGCGCTCAACACCGTCTCCTCCATCGGCTCCTTCCTGCTGGGCCTGTCGACCCTCCCGTTCCTCTACAACGTCTGGAAGACCGGCAGGTACGGCACCGAGGTGACGGTCGACGACCCCTGGGGGTACGGCCGCTCCCTGGAGTGGGCGACCTCCTGCCCGCCGCCCCGGCACAACTTCCGCGCGCTGCCCCGCATCCGCTCCGAGTCCCCCGCCTTCGATCTGCACCACCCGCGGTTCGTCCAGGGCGAGGAGCAGGACCAGCAGCTGAAGCCGAAGGGCTCGGTCAGCCCAGGGCCCGAGCCAGGCGGTCCCTGAGCTCCCGGATGTGCTCGTTCAGCTCGGGCGGCTCCCGGACCTCGAAATCCAGCCCCAGCATGGCGATATGAACCACCATGACGCTCAGGCTCCCGGCCCCGGCGTGCAGCAGACAGCTGTGCTCGTCGACCGGCTCCAGCATCCCGGCCGCCGGCGGGACGCGCTCGGCCGCCCGCTCGGCGGACACCCGCAGCAGCACGGTGGCCTTCTCGGCGTACACGGTGGTGGACACGCCCTCGCGGACGTACTCGGCCAGGTCCTCGGCGGGCGGCCGGCGCGGGGCGAAGCGCGGGCCGTGCGGCGGCGTCGGGGTGATGCGGTCGGCCCGGAACGTACGCCAGTCGCCCCGGTCCACATCCCAGGCGACGAGGTACCAGCGGCGCTGCGCGGCCACCAGCCGGTGCGGCTCCGCGGTGCGGCGGCTGACGGTGCCACCGTGGTCGCGGTACTCGAAGCGCAGCTGATGGCAGTCCCGGCAGGCGTTCGCCAGCTCGGTCAGCACCGCCGGGTCGACGGCGGAGCCGGGGAATCCGCCCAGCATGGGCACGGTGAAGGCGCTCAGCGCGCTCACCCGGCGGCGCAGCCGGTCCGGCAGCACCTGCTCCAGCTTGGCGAGTGCGCGCACCGACGTCTCCTCGATGCCCTCCACCCCGCCGCCGGCCGCCTGGCGCAGCCCGACCGCGACCGCCACCGCCTCCTCGTCGTCGAGCAGCAGCGGCGGCAGCTGCGCGCCGGGGCCGAGCTGATAGCCGCCGGCCGTCCCGGGGCTGGAGTGCACGGGATAGCCGAGCTCGCGCAGCCGGTCGATGTCGCGGCGCACGGTGCGCGTGGTCACCCCGAGGCGGTCGGCGAGCTCGCCGCCGGACCACTCGCGGTGGGCCTGCAGAAGGGACAGCAGGCGGAGCAGGCGCGCAGAGGTCTCCAACATGGCGCCGAGTGTGCCAGCCGCCGAGGACAACGAGTGTCCTCGGCGGCCGGGAGAGCGGCATCAGCCGCTGATGGCACCGCTCACCAGCGGTACCAGTGGGTCCGGCGGCCGGACGCCCCGGTGCTGTGGAACAGGAAGCCGAGCAGCCAGACCACCAGGACCGCGAGCGCGATCCACCACAGCGCCTTGACGGCGAACCCGATCCCGAACAGGACCACCGCGAGAAGCAGGACCAGAAGAACAGGAATCATCGTTCACACCTCCACGGTGCGAGTTCCCCTTCTGGGGAGCTTATGCCCAGATTAATACCGTCCTGCCGGGGAAGGATCTCCCGCGCTCGCTAGGCACTCTCGACGCGCACCGCCAGATCGTTGTTGACGGTGTAGTAAGGACCGGCCTTCGCGGTGCCGTGCGGGGCGGCGACGGGCTGTGCGGGGTAGGTGAAGATCTCCTTCTTGTCCGGGACGTCGTCCAGGATCCGCGCCAGCCGCGCCGGGGCCGCGTCCGGGTCGGCCGGGCGCAGCCACAGGTCCCACGCCTCCTCGCCCCCCTTCCAGCCGTCCGCCAACTCCGCGAGCGGCAGTGTGAAGGAGAACTCCGCGCCGTCCGCGCCGTCCCCTCCGTTCAGGTCGAGCTGCCCCGTCCACACCCGCGAAGGGTCGGGCCGGAAGCGGGCCTCGGCGACCGCGCCGGCCGACCACCGGGCCGGGCGCTCCACCCCGTACAGCCGGCCGCGCACCACCAGCCCGCCGCCCTCCACCCGCAGCTCCCCCGCCTCGGCGTGCGGGGCGCGGAGCCAGCTGCGCAGCGAGAGGTTGCCGTGCTTGGTCGGGTACGGGATGCGGACGGCCGTCGGCGAGGTGCTGGGGCCCGGCCTGCGGTCCACGAGCGAGCGCAGATCGTTCAGGCCCGGCGCGAGCCGCTGCGGTTCGGCCTCGCCGAGGGCCATATGGACGTCCCAGCGCCCCTCAGGCAGCGGCACGGTGCTCGGCAGGGCGGCCTGCAGCCTGCCGTCCTCGGTGGGCACCAGCGGCAGCCGCACCTCGCCCTCGGGGCCGGGGTCCGCGCCCCGGCGCACCAGCACCAGCGCGGCGTCCGGGTCGGAGCCCCGGCCGGCGTCCGGGTCGGCGTCCGGCCCGGGGCGGACCCAGTCGGTGACGTGGAAGGTGAGCCCGCCGGCGGAGTCCGCCACGCAGTCGGCGCGCGGCGGGGCGAACGTGGTGTCCGTGTTCGCGTCGCTCATGCGGCACGCCCCTTTGCGAGCATGGAGCGGCCCGCGTCCTTGGTCGCGAAGACACCGCTGAGGAGGGTCCCGCGGGCGCGGTGCAGGGTGCCGCGCACGGCCCCGCGCCCCACGAGGTCGGCGAAGAGCGATTCGTAGTGCCCGGCCACCTGGGACGGGTCGAAGCGGGCGGAGCGCTTCAGCGCCTCTTGGCCCATCCGCTGCCGCAGCTCGTCGTCGTTGATCAGGTCCAGGAGGGCCGTGGCGATGGCGTCGACGTCTCCGGTGGGGACCAGACGGCCGTCCACGCCGTCGTCGATGATCTCGGCGGGCCCGTGCGGGCAGTCGGTGGAGACCACGGGGAGCCCGCAGCGCATCGCCTCCACGATGGTCATCCCGAAGGACTCCATGCTGGAGGTCACGGCGGCGATCGAGCCCTTGGCCCACTCCGGATCGAGGGGATTGGCGGGGCCCATCAGATAGATGTGGTTGTAGAGGCCCAGCCGGTCTATCAGGGCCCGCAGCTTGGCCCGCTGGTCGCCGCCGCCGTAGATCCGCAGCCGCCAGTCGGGGCGTGCCGCGCAGACCTTCTCGAAGGCCCGTATCAGCAGGTCGTACCGTTTCACCGGGGCGAGCCTGCCGGCCGCCACGACCCACTTGCCGGTGCCGTCGGCCGGCTCCAGACCCGGTTCGGGCACGCTGTTGGGCACCGCCTCAAGACGTACGCCCGGCAGCCGCATCTGGCCCCGGTAGGTCTCGGCGTCCGCCTGGGTGACGGTGGTGACCGCGTCCAGCCGCGGGTACGCACCGCGCAGCGTCCGCTTCAGCGCCTTGGAATGGGTGCTCAGGGTCAGATGCTCCTGGCCGACGCGCACGGGACCGCGGCGCGCCTCGCGGGCGATGTGCACGTTCAGACCGGGGCGGGTGCCGACCACGACATCGGCGTCGAGCCGCCGCAGGTGCTCGGCTATCCGCCGGTCGGTGAGCCGGCTGTACTGCTTGTACCGGCCCTCGCTCTTCGGGAAGACCCGCGCGGGGCGGGCGTGCTCGGGGTCCGCCCCCTCGTACGTCGGGCTCTTCTTGCGGATGTCCACAAGGTGGCTGAGCCGCACGTTCGGGCCGGGGTCGAAGACCGGCACGTCACGGTGGCGGAACACCGACACGATCTCCACGTCGTGCTGCTCGCCCAGCGTGCGGGCGAGGTTGTACGTGGTTCGGATCGTCCCGCCGATCCCGTACGCGTTGTGAATCAGGAATGAGATATGCATCCGTCCCGGTATCCAACCGTTTCCCACCGTTTCCCCGCGGACAGGCTCACTCGTCCGCCTAGCACTGGGTCAGACCTGGGAAACGGTTGCTGGGTTGGGCTCCATAACCGTCTTGTTCTTGAACATATGTCAAATCGGTAGCGAACGTGCGGAACTTTTACCGGTCTTAGCTCATCAGAGCCTCAAGTGCAGTGACCCAGCCGCGGATGGCCCGTTGACTACATGGAGCCGGGAAACCACCCGGTGCCACGGACCGATACGAGGAGCCACCCGTGCCGCGCATGCTCGACGTCAGCGATGACGTACGCGCCGAGATCGGCGACGAAGAAGCCGACCGGCTGCTGGCCGGCGAGAACGCCCCGGGCAGCTACGACTGCACCTCCTGCCGCACGCCGGGGAACACCGACCAGGAGCGCACCAGCACCGTGCTCTTCGTGGGCCAGGAGACCGCGGTGCTCGCCTTCGCGCACGCCACCTGCGTCCCCTCCCAGGTCGTCCCGGTCTCCGAGGAGCAGCTGCGCGGGGCCGTGCGGTCCATCACCGCCGAGGACGCCGCGCCGCCCGCCCCCGAGCCACCCGCCCCCGACACCCAGGCGGTGCTGGGCGTCACCAGCGGGGTGGTCCTGGTGGGCGGCGAGGCGCGGCCCGCGCTCGTCATCGAGCCGACCGAGCCGATCGCCCGGTCCGGCATCGGCGGCGCGGGCGACGACTTCCTGCCCCTCCTGACCGAGCAGGGCTTCCTGCCGGTGTACGACCTCGGCCGGCCGCCGGCGCCCATCCCCGGCTGGTCCGTGCTGCTGGCCGCCGGGCAGCTGCACGCCGTACTGATGCCGGCCCCCGGCGGCGGCGCGCCCGTGGCGTGGTGGCAGGCCCACCGCCCGATGCCGGTCAGCGACGGCTGGCGGTCCGCCGTCGGCCGCTCCCAGCAGGTGCTGCTCTACGCCGCCGCGGCCGGCACCATCGGCACCCAGCCGCGCGAGGACCAGCTGCGCGCCGCCCTGGACCGGGCCGCCGCGCGCGGTGCCCTGGTCGGCGCCGCCATGCCGCTCTCGGGCACCTGATCCCCATGAGCGCGCCCGTGCCCCGCCGCGCCGACCTCGTACACGCGGCCCATTCACGGCCGATCCCGCATCCGACGGGCGGCCGGGTCGTTGGCACATACGTGCACGCATACGACCCTCCCTCCCGAGCCTCGTCCCTCCCGCCCGCCAGGGCCCCGTACGACCCGCTCCCCCGGGGCTCGTATCCCCCGCCCGCCCGGGCCCCGTACTCGCCGTACTCCCCACCCTCGCGCTCCCTGCAGCACGCCGCGCACATTCCGGCCATGCGCCCGGCGCAGGACACGCTGGGCGATCATCGGCGGACCTCCGCCACGCCGATCTACGACGCGCTGTACGCGGAGTACCGGAGGATGTTCCGGGCCCTGCCCGGCGACCGCTCGGACGAGGAGGACCTGGAGTTCACGGCGTTCAGCGCCATCGGGCAGCCCGGCCAGCCGCGCGGGCTGACCAGCGGCGGCCAAGGCCACGGCCACACGGGCGGCTACCCGGGCCACGCGGGAGGCCAGGGCCACGCGGCCCACCCAGGGCATACGGGACACACGGGACACACGGTCGGCCACGCGGGGGGCCACACCGGGGCCTGGGAGCCCACCGGGCGCCACCACCGCACCTATCTGCCCGCGCTGCCGCCCGGACAGCGCGACGGGCGGGGCCACGGGTACTGACCCCGCGCCCCGCCCGTGACTGCTTCCGAAGCTACTTCTTGCGGCCGCGCTTCTCGCGCACCCGCACCGAGATCTGCAGCGGAGTCCCCTCGAAGCCGAACTCCTCGCGCAGCCGCCGCTCGATGAACCGGCGGTAGCCGGCCTCCAGGAAACCCGACGCGAACAGCACGAAGCGCGGCGGCTTGGTCCCGGCCTGCGTCCCGAAGAGGATGCGGGGCTGCTTGCCGCCGCGGACCGGGTGCGGGTGGGAGGCGACGATCTCACCGAGGAAGGCGTTGAGCCGCCCGGTCGGCACCCGGGTCTCCCACCCGGCCAGCGCGGTCTCGATCGCCGGGACCAGCTTCTCCATGTGGCGGCCGGTGCGCGCCGAGACATTGACCCGCGGCGCCCACTGGATCTGGCCCAGCTCGGTCTCGACCTCGCGCTCGAGGTAGTAGCGGCGCTCCTCGTCGAGCGTGTCCCACTTGTTGTACGCCACGACGATCGCGCGCCCGGCCTCGACCGCCATCGAGACGATCCGCTGGTCCTGGACGCTGATCGACTCACTGGCGTCGATCAGGACGACCGCCAGCTCGGCCTTCTCCACGGCGGCGGCGGTGCGCAGCGAGGCGTAGTAGTCCGCGCCCTCCTGGAGGTGCACCCGGCGGCGGATACCGGCCGTGTCCACGAACTTCCAGGTCACCCCGCCGAGTTCGATCAGCTCGTCGACCGGGTCGCGGGTGGTGCCCGCCATCTCGTTGACGACCACCCGCTCCTCGCCCGCCACCTTGTTGAGCAGGGACGACTTGCCGACGTTCGGGCGGCCGATGAGCGCGATGCGGCGCGGACCGCCGACGGTGGCGCCGAAGGTCTGGGCCGGGGCCTCGGGCAGCGCCTCCAGCACGGCGTCCAGCATGTCGCCGGTGCCGCGGCCGTGCAGCGCGGAGACCGGGTACGGCTCGCCGAGGCCCAGCGACCACAGCATCGCCGCGTCCGCCTCGCCGCTGGGGCCGTCGACCTTGTTGGCGCACAGCACGACGGGCTTCCCGGCCCGGCGCAGCAGCTTGACCACGGCCTCGTCGGTGTCAGTGGCGCCGACCGTGGCGTCCACCACGAAGACCACCGCGTCGGCGGCCTCGATGGCGAACTCGGCCTGCGCTGCCACGGACGCGTCGATGCCGAGCACGTCCTGCTCCCAGCCTCCGGTGTCGACCACCTTGAAGCGGCGGCCGGACCACTCGGCCTCGTAGGTCACCCGGTCACGGGTGACGCCCGGGCGGTCCTCCACGACCGCCTCCCGGCGGCCGATGATGCGGTTCACCAGAGTCGACTTACCGACATTCGGCCGGCCGACGACGGCGAGTACGGGCAGCGGGCCATGTCCCGCCGCCGCCAGGTCGCCCTCGACCTCCTCCAGGTCGAAGCCTTCCTGCGCGGCGAGCTCCATGAACTCCGCGTACTCGGCGTCGCCAAGCTCACCGTGCTGCTGGTCGCCGCCGGTGTGGATCTGGTCGTTCATGAAGTCATTCCTCGTCGTCCTTCGCTGCTGTCCGCAGCTGCCGCGGGCCCGTACGGCCCGCTGGTGTCACGTCTATGGGTGGCCGGTCATGGATGACCGGCGCGGCCGGTGAGCCGCCTGGCGTCCGCCAGGTGCGCCCCCAGCCGCTTCTGGACGCGCACGGTCGCCTCGTCCAGGGCCGCGCGGGTCCGCCGGCCGCTGCCGTCCCCCGCCTCGAAGGGGTCGCCGAAGACCACGTCGATCCGGCTGCGCAGCGGCGGCAGCCCCGGCACCACCCGGCCGCGCCGCTGCGCGGTACCCAGCACCGCCACCGGCACGATCGGGGCGCCCGACCGCACGGCGAAGTAGGCGAGCCCGGAGCGCAGCGAGGCGAAGTCCCCCTCGCCGCGGGTGCCCTCCGGGAAGATCCCCAGCACCCCACCGCGCTCCAGCACGCCCAGCGCGTCCGTGATCGCCGCCCGGTCGGCGCTCGTCCGATCCACCTTCAACTGCCCGATCCCGCGCAGGAACGGGTCCAGCGGACCGACGAACGCCTCCTTCTTGACCAGGAAGTGCACCGGCCGCGGCGAGGTGCCGATCAGCATCGGGCCGTCGAGGTTGTGGGAGTGGTTCCCGGCGAGGATGACGGGCCCGGAGGCCGGAATCCGCCAGGCTCCCAGCACCCGCGGCCGCCACAGCCCGTACATCAAGCCGATGCCGATCCGGCGGCCGACCGCGGCGCCGCTCGCGCTGGGCAGCCCGTCGGGGGCCTTGGCGGTCTTGCCGGTGCCGGTGGCCTTGCCGGTGTCGGGGGTCTTGTTGGCGCTCGAGGTCACGCGGAACGCTTCTCCTCGACGAGGGTGACCACGCACTCGATGACCTGCTCAAGGGTGAGGTCGGTGGTGTCCACCTCGATCGCGTCGTCCGCCTTGGCGAGCGGCGAGGTCTTGCGGCCCGAGTCGGCGGCGTCCCGCTTGGCCAGCGCGGCCTGGGTGGCCGCGAGGTCCGCGGCGTCCTTGCCCCGGAGCTCCCCGCTGCGGCGGGCGGCCCGCGCCTCGGCGGAAGCGGTCAGGAAGATCTTGACGTCGGCGTCGGGCAGCACGGTCGTGCCGATGTCCCGGCCCTCCACGACGATGCCGCGCGGCGCCTCGGCGGCGATCGACCGCTGCAGGTCGGTGATCTGCGCCCGCACCTCGGGGACCGCGCTGACCGCGCTGACCTTGGAGGTGACCTGCTGGGTGCGGATCGGGCCGGAGACGTCCACACCGTCCACGGTGATGGTGGGGCCCGCCGGGTCGGTGCCGGAGACGATGACGGGCTTGACGGCGGCGTCGGCCACGGCGGTGGGGTCATCGACGTCGATGCCGTTGTTCACCATCCACCAGGTGATCGCCCGGTACTGGGCGCCGGTGTCGAGGTAGCCGAGGCCGAGCTTGGCCGCGACCGCCTTGGAGGTGCTGGACTTGCCCGTGCCTGCGGGGCCGTCGATCGCGACAATCACTGCTGCCGGGGCGGTCCGGGCGGCGGTTTCCACGGTGACAGACACCTTTCTTGCGTTTCTTGCGCACGGGCTGGTTTCGCGGGCCCTTGAAGAGCCTCGCACAAGGTTACTGCCGGATCGACCAACCCCGTGCCCCCTCACACCGCCGCCCTCGCACCGCTCGGCGCCAGGGCGCCTCCCGGGCTTCGGGACGGCTGCGCCGGACTCCGTCCGCCGGTCGTCGGTTGCCGGTCGTCGGTTGCCGGTCGCCGGTCACTGCCGGATCGACCAGCCCCGTTCCCTCAGGGCGGCCGTGAGGCCGGGCGCGGCCTGCGGTTCGACGAAGAGCTGGATCAGGCCGGCCTGCTGGCCGGTCGCGTGCTCGATCCGTACGTCTTCGATGTTGACCCCGGCACGGCCCGCGTCGGCGAAGATACGGGCCAGCTCGCCGGGCTGGTCGCCGATGAGCACCGACACCGTCTCGTACGCGGCCGGGGCCGCGCCGTGCTTGCCCGGCACCCGTTCGCGCCCCGCGTTGCCGCGCCGCAGCACGTCCTCGATGCCCTGCGTGCCGTCGCGGCGCTTGGCGTCGTCGGCCGACTGCAGTCCGCGCAGCGCCCGGACCGTCTCGTCGAGGTCGGCGGCGACCGCGGCGAGGATGTCGGCCACCGGGCCCGGGTTGGCGGAGAGGATGTCGACCCACAGCGCGGGGTCGGAGGCGGCGATCCGGGTCACATCGCGGATGCCCTGGCCGCACAGCCGCACAGCCGTCTCGTCCGCGTCCTCCAGCCGCGCCGCGACCATGCTGGAGAGCAGCTGGGGGGTGTGCGAGACCAGCGCGACGGCCCGGTCGTGGGCGTCCGCGTCCATGACCACGGGCACGGCCCGGCACAGCGCGACCAATTCGAGCGCGAGGTTGAGCACCTCCGTGTCGGTGGCGCCGGTGGGGGTGAGCACCCATGGCCGCCCCTCGAAGAGGTCGGCCGTCCCCGCCAGCGGCCCGGAGCGCTCGGCGCCCGCCATGGGGTGGGTGCCGAGGTAACGGGTCAGCGCGCAGCCGAGCGCCTCCAGCTCGCGCCGCGGCCCGCCCTTGACGCTGGCGACGTCCAGGAAGCCGCGCGCGACGCCCCGGCGCATCGCATCGGCGATGGTCCGGGCCACATGCGCGGGCGGTACGGCGACGACCGCCAGGTCGACCGGCCCCTCCGGCTCGTCCACCGTGCCGGCGCCGAGGGCCGCCGCGGTACGGGCCCGGTCCGGGTCGTGGTCGCTGAGATACACCCGGACCCCGCGGCCCGCCAGGGCGAGCGCCACGGACGTGCCGATCAGACCGGTGCCGATGACGAGGGCGGTTCTCACTGGGCGATGTCCTTACGGAGGGCGGCGGCAGCGCCGAGGTAGACATGGGCGAGATCGGACCTGGCCAGGTCGGTCTCGATGTGCGCGAGGATGCGGACCACGCGCGGCATGGCCCCGGCGACATCGAGCTCCTGCGCGCAGATCAGCGGCACATCGGTGATCCCGAGCCGGCGGGCGGCGACGGCGGGGAAGTCGCTGTGCAGGTCGGGGGTGGCCGTGAACCACATGCTGATCAGGTCGTCCGGCGTGAGACTGTTGCGCTCCAGGATGGCGGTGAGCAGCGCGGAGACCTGCTCGTGCATGTGCTGTGGTTCGTCCCGCTCCAGCTGGACGGCCCCGCGGACCGCTCGTACCGCCACGTCCGTGCTCCCTTCCGTACCGTCCCGGCGTACCCCGATCAGCGTAGCGAGGCGGACCGGGCGCGAGGACGCCGCGCCCACCCTGCGGACACCCACCGTCACCGGGACGGGACGGAACGGGATGAGAGGGGCCGGGACGGGACGGTATGGGGTGGCTAGAGGTCGACCTCGCGCATCAGCATGCCGACCTCGGTGTTGGTCAGCCGCCGCAGCCAACCGGACTTCTGGTCGCCCAGCGCGATCGGGCCGAAGCCCGTACGCACCAGTTTGTCGACCGGGAAGCCGGCTTCGGCGAGCATGCGCCGCACGATGTGCTTGCGCCCCTCGTGCAGGCTCACCTCGACCATGTAGTTCTTGCCGGTGTTCTGCACGACCCGGAAGTGGTCGGCGCGGGCGTAGCCGTCCTCGAGCTGGATGCCGTCCTTGAGCCGCTTGCCGAGATCGCGCGGGAGGGGGCCCTGGATCGCGGCGAGGTAGGTCTTGGTGACGCCGTAGCGGGGGTGGGTGAGACGGTGGGCCAGCTCGCCGTGGTTGGTGAGCAGGATGATGCCCTCGGTCTCGGTGTCGAGGCGGCCGACGTGGAAGAGCCGGGTCTCACGGTTGGTGACGTAGTCGCCCAGGCACTGGCGGCCGTCCGGGTCCTCCATGGTGGAGACGACGCCCGCGGGCTTGTTCAGCGCGAAGAAGAGGTACGACTGGGTGGCGACGGTCAGCCCGTCGACCTTGATCTCGTCCTTCTCCGGGTCGACGCGAAGCCCCTGCTCCGTGACGATCTTGCCGTTGACCTCGACCCGGGCCTGGTCGATCAGCTCCTCACAGGCGCGGCGCGAGCCCATGCCGGCGCGGGCGAGGACCTTCTGCAGCCGCTCGCCCTCCTGCTCGGCTCCGGGGAACGTCTTGGGCAGCGTGACCCGCGGCTTGTCGTGCCGCGCGCGGTTGCGCTCCTCTATCTGGGCCTCGTACTCGCGCGGGCGGGCCGGGGCGGCGGGCTTGCGACCGCGGCCGCCGCCCTTGGGGCCGCCGCCCTGGGCGCCACCGGCCCCGGCACCGGACTTCGGGCCGCCGCTGCCCCGGCCGCCGCTCTTCGGGCCGCCGGGCTGGCCACCGCCCACGTCGTAGCGGCGCTCCTCGGGACGGGGCCGGCCCGCGCGCTTCTGCTTGTCGTCGCGCCCGTTGCCCGCGCCCCGGTAGTTCTTCCCGCCGCCGGTGCCCCTGCTGTTCCTGCCGCTGCTTCGCATCAAGATTCCGTCTGAGAGTGGCCGCTGTCGTGGCCCTGGTTGTCGTGGCCCTCGTTGTCGTGGGCTCGGTTGCCGTCGTCCTGCGGGTCCGGTGCGTCCGGGTCGAAGGACGGCAGCCCCTCCTGGGACTCGCTCTCGACCGCGTCCGCCTCCGGGAGGAACGGGGCGAGCTCGGGAAGCTCGTCCAGGCCGCGCAGGCCCATCCGCTCCAGGAAGTAGTTCGTCGTCCTGTACAGGATCGCACCTGTTTCGGGTTCCGTTCCCGCCTCCTCCACCAGACCGCGCTGCAGGAGGGTCCGCATCACGCCGTCACAGTTCACCCCGCGCACGGCCGAGACGCGGGAACGGCTGACCGGCTGACGGTACGCGACCACGGCGAGGGTTTCCAAAGCGGCCTGGGTGAGCCGGGCCTGCTGACCGTCCAGAACGAAGCGCTCGACGGCCGCGGAGTAGGCGGGGCTGGTGTAGAAGCGCCAGCCGCCCGCGACCAGCCGCAGCTCGAAACCGCGGCCCTGCGCGGCGTACTCGTCGGCCAGCTCGCGCAGCGCGCCCCGGACCACCCGGCGCGGACGGTCCAGGATCTTGGCCAGATGCTCCTCGGTGGCAGGCTCGTCGACCACCATGAGCACGGCCTCCAGGGCGGGTTTGAGGTCGAGCTCGGCAAGGTCCGAGGCCCCGGCCGGGGCCTCGGCGGTGCGGGATGGCTGCTGCTCGCTCACGTCTCTGCCTCCTTTTCGGGCTGCTTTTCGGGCTGCGACCGCGGTTCCTGGTCCCGCCGCTCTTGCTGCTTCTGCCGCTCTTCCCGCTTCTGACCCTGCCGGTCCTCCTGGTCGAACTCGTCGGTCACCAGCGGCTGCCGCCCCTCCGCGCCCGTCCAGCGCACCATGAGCGAACCGAGCGCCTCCTCCTGGTCCAGGTGCACCGCGCGCTCCCGGTACAGCTCCAGCAGCGCCAGGAACCGCGCGACGACGGTCAGCACATCGGGCGCGTCCTCGGTCAGCGTCCGAAAGCTCGCCTCCCCCAGCTCCCGCAGCCGCGCCACCACGACCTCGGCCTGCTCTCTGACGCTGACCAGCGGGGCGTGGATGTGGTCGACATACACCTGCGGCTTGGGCTTGGGCTGCATCGCCTTCACGGCCAGCTTCGCGAAGCCCTCCGCGCCGATGCTGATGACGACCTCGGGAAGGAGGTCCGCGTGGTGCGGCTCCAGGCCCACGGTGCGGGGGTATCGGCGGGACTCCGCGATCAGCCGGTCGTTGAGGATGTCCGCGATCTGTTTGAACGCGCGGTACTGCAGAAGACGCGCGAAGAGCAGGTCCCGGGCCTCCAGCAGAGCCAGATCGGCCTCGTCCTCGACCTCGGCCGCGGGCAGCAGCCGGGCCGCCTTGAGATCGAGCAGCGTCGCGGCGACGACCAGGAACTCGGTCGTCTGGTCGAGGTCCCAGTCCGGCCCCATGGCCCGGATATGCGCCATGAACTCGTCAGTGACCTTGGAGAGCGCGACCTCGGTGACGTCCAGCTTGTGCTTGGAGATCAGCTGCAGCAGGAGGTCAAAGGGCCCTTCGAAGTTCGCCAGCCGCACGGTGAACTTCCCCTGACCGCCCCCGTCGCCGGATTCCTCCCCGGCGGCGGTGCGCCGCCCGCCCAGTGCCTCCCGGCCCCCGTCGGCCGTCGGCGGAGCCGGCCGGCCCGCCTCAGGCCCCGCGGACACGTCCTCGCGGCCGTCGACCGCCGCCGCCGCCGGGTCGCTGGAGGCCCGGTCGCCTCCCGCTGCCGCCGACCGGGTCCCAGCCGCAGCGCCCCGCCCGCCGTCGGCGCGGCTCCCCGCCCTGCCTCCCAGGGCGCGCCGCACCGGTGCGGCGGGGCCGGTCGGCTTCGGGTGCGCCGGGTCGTCGGGGGCCGCGGCGTTGTCGGCGTCCGTGGGGATCGGCTGCCGCGCGTCGGCCGCCTCGGCGGGTGGGGCGTCAGAGTCCGGGGCCTGGGTCCCGGGTACGGCGCCGGCCGCGCGCGGGCCCGCGCCGGGGCCCCGGCCGAGGTTGCGGCGGGGTGGGCGAGGGGGCTGGGCGGGGGCGGGGTTCGTGGGCATCGCGGTCCAGGGGGCGGGGGGACGGGCAGAGCGGCCCGTGCTCGGGGCCGTCTTCAGACCGGGCGTCCTGCTCACGACGCGACGCCTGGCGCCGCGCCCCCGGCCGCGTCGTCGGGGTCACCGCCACGCCGCGTCGGCGATATGTCGACCGCAAGTACGGGGGCGATCCCCCGGCCGCCGCTGCGAGGGGCCCGGCACCGGACGCCGCTCGCGGCCGGCCGCCCGCTGTGAGGACGGGCGCTGGGCAGGCTATCGCCCGGCCCCGTCAGCGACCGCGCAGGCGGCGTACCAGGATGCTCGCGTCGCCGCGCGACTCCAGGTCGGCGAGGACGACCGCGACCGCCTCGCGGACGATCCGGCCGCGGTCGACGGCGAGGCCGTGCTCGCCGCGGAGCACCAGCCGGGCGTGCTCGAGGTCCATCAGCTCCTCGGCGGAGACATAGACCGTGATCTTCTCGTCGTGGCGCTCGCGCCCGCTGGGGCGGCGGTTGGCCGCGCGGCCACGGCGGCGGGCCGGGCCCGCCTGGGCCGGCGCGGTCGGGCCGTCCTGCGGCTGGCGGCCGCCCCGCCGCTCCCCGCCGCCGGCCGGGCGGCGGTCGCCGACGGCGTCGGGGCGGGCGGCGGTCTCCCTGCCGCTGTGCTCGGCCGGGCCGGACTGCTCCGCCTCCTCCGTCGCCCGTCGCTCTCCCGGGCCGCCCTCGGCCCCGTCAGCGGCCGTGTCGGGGTCGCCGGCCGGGGCGGGCACCCGCGCCTCGCCGCCGTTCTGGCGGCGGGAGGACGCGGGGGAGGACGACTGGAGCGCCATTCCTCCGGTGGTGCGGAACAGTTCGTCGGCTCCCGGCAGACTCACTCGGCGTGACACCGGGCGAGCACCTCCCTGGCGAGCTGGCGGTAGGCGGCGGCACCGACGGAGTTGGACGCGTACGTGGTGATCGGCTCGCCCGCGACCGTGGTCTCGGGGAAGCGGACCGTGCGGCCGATGACCGTGTGGTAGACGTGGTCGTCGAACGCCTCGACCACGCGGGCCAGGACCTCACGGCTGTGCACCGTGCGCGAGTCGTACATCGTGGCGAGGATGCCGTCCAGTTCGAGCTCGGGGTTCAGCCGCTCCTGGACCTTCTCGATCGTCTCCGTGAGCAACGCCACACCGCGCAGGGCGAAGAACTCGCACTCGAGCGGCACGATCACCTTGTGCGCCGCGGTGAGCGCGTTCACGGTGAGCAGGCCGAGCGAGGGCTGGCAGTCGATGACGATGTAGTCGTAGTCCGCCATCAGCGGCTTGAGCGCGCGCTGCAGGGTGGACTCGCGGGCGACCTCGCTGACCAGCTGCACCTCGGCGGCCGACAAGTCGATATTGCTGGGCAGCAGGTCCATGTTGGGCACGGCCGTCTTCAGCAGCACCTCGTCGGCCGACATGCCCCGCTCCATGAGCAGGTTGTAGACCGTGAGGTCGAGCTCCATCGGGTTGACGCCGAGGCCGACCGACAGGGCGCCCTGCGGGTCGAAGTCGACGAGCAGCACCCGGCGTCCGTATTCGGCGAGGGCCGCGCCGAGGTTGATGGTGGAGGTGGTTTTGCCGACGCCGCCCTTCTGGTTGCACATCGCGATGATTTTCGCGGGGCCGTGGTCGGTCAGCGGTCCGGGGATCGGGAAGTACGGCAGCGGCCGCCCGGTGGGGCCGATGCGTTCGCGTCGCTGGCGGGCCGCGTCGGGCGCGAGTGTGGCCGCGTACTCGGGGTCCGGCTCGTACTCGGCGTCCGGGTCGTAGAAGTGCCCGTCGGGGAGGTCGTCGTAGGCGGCGAAGCGGGCGGGATCCATGCCCCCCTGGTCGCCGGCCATGGCGTTCACGTGATGGCCGTCCATGCTCTGACTCTGGTGGGCTGTCGTCATGTTCTGGTGCGTGGCGAAGGTGCGGACAGCGACAGAGCCGACAGCCTCGAGCCCCGAGGGACCCTGGCCCCGCGCAGCCGATCCTGGTTGACCACCCCCGGGAGAAAATGTCGACTCATTCACAAGTCGTCCTACCTCCTTGGTGACCAGGAAATTTCTAGATAGGTCAGCGTGACACCATGCCGACGGTTGGCGACTCTATGGCGTGTCGGCGGTTCGCAGCAACACAATCCACCGGACACGGCACGATGTGTCGGCAATCGAACACCGCGCTGTCAAGGGCGTATGGGGGGTGAAGCGAGGATTCCTCGACGGGTAAAGCGTCTGAATAGTTACTTTTAGGGCGAGTTGACCGAGCGGCCCGCCATCCGCGTTACGGGTCGTATCGGACACATCAACGGCCGGACCCCGCCTTACGGCAAGACCCGGCCGGATGCCCGTTATTGACCTGTTGTTGACGGTCGCGGTTGACCCCTCGGCCGGTTTCAGCCGATCAGCGTGGACAGTTCGACGGCCGACAGGCCGTGCGCCTCGGCGACCGGGCCGTAAACGACCTCGCCCTCATGGACATTGAGCCCCTTGGCCAGCGCCGCGTCCCGGCGCAGCGCGTCCCGCCAGCCGCGGTTGGCCAGCTCCACGATGTACGGCAGCGTGGCGTTGGTGAGCGCGTGGGTGGAGGTGTTGGGGACCGCTCCCGGCATGTTGGCCACACAGTAGAAGACCGAGTCGTGCACCGTGAAGGTGGGCTCGGCGTGGGTGGTGGGCCGGGAGTCCTCGAAGCAGCCGCCCTGGTCGATCGCGATGTCGACAAGTACACTTCCGGGCTTCATCCGGGAGACCAGCTCGTTGGTGACCAGCTTGGGCGCCTTGGCGCCGGGGATGAGCACCGCGCCGATGACGAGGTCCGCGGCGAGCACGGCCTTCTCCAGCTCGTAGGCGTTGGAGGAGATGGTCTGCACCCGGTTGCCGAAGACCTTGTCGGCCTCGCGCAGCTTGTTGATGTCCCTGTCGAGCAGGGTGACGTGGAAGCCCATGCCGAGGGCGATCTGCGTGGCGTTCCAGCCGGAGACGCCGCCGCCGATGACCACGGCCCGGGCCGCGGCCACGCCCGGCACCCCGCCGGGCAGCACCCCGCGCCCGCCCGCCGACCGCATCAGGTGGTACGCGCCGACCTGCGGCGCGATCCGGCCCGCGACCTCGGACATCGGCGCGAGCAGCGGCAGCGCGCGGTTCGCGGTCTCGACCGTCTCGTAGGCGATGGCGGTGGTGCCGGACTCCAGCAGCGCGTCCGTGCACTCCCGGGAGGCGGCCAGGTGGAGGTAGGTGAAGAGGGTCTGGTCCTTGCGCAGCCGGTGGTACTCCTCCGCGACGGGTTCCTTGACCTTGAGCAGCAGGTCGGCGGTGGCCCACACCTCGTCGGCCGAGCCGAGGATGCCCGCGCCGGCGGCGGTGTACTCCTCGTCCGTGATGGAGGAGCCGAGGCCGGCCCCCCGCTCCAGGAAGACCTCATGGCCGCCGCGGACCAGCTCATGCACACCGGCGGGGGTGATGGCCACACGGAACTCGTTGTTCTTGACCTCGCGGGGAATACCGACCTTCACGTCGATCACGGTCCTTGATTCTGGGGAAATCCGGGTTTTAAGCAGACAAACCGGAATGCGTCCGCATGCCGGAGACGACCGCAACAATCGCGGTACACCCAGTCTAATGAAGGACGCCGCGCTGTCCAGCCTTGCAATGCATCAATCTTTTGCCGATCCGCTGCCGGTTTCTTAGGTCACTCTGCCTCTTCGGCCTCCATGGCCCCTCCCGCCCCGCTGCCACCCTGTGCTCCCCCCACCCCGCTGCCGCCCTGTACTCCCCCCGCCCCACTGCCACCCCGTTGTCGCGCCGCCAGCCGCCGCGCGGCGCGCCGGTGCGCGTCCGCCGCCGCCGGGTCGCCGAGCCGGTCCAGGGCCTCCGCGGCCCGCAGCGCGCCCTGCGGATTGCCCGCCCGGCGGAACGCGGCCCCGGCCGCCCGCCAGGCGCGCAGCGCCTCGCCCCACTGGCCGGTGCGGGCCTGGACCGTGCCCAGCCGCTCGTACAGCCGCGCCTCGCCGATCCGGTCGCCGCGGGACAGCCGCAGCTGGAGCGCCCGTCCGTACCAGTCGGCCGCCCGGTGCCAGTCCCCCAGGTCCTCGTAGGTGCCGCCGATGGACTCCAGCGAGCGCCCCGTGGTGTACGGGTCGCCGGCCTCCCGGGCCGCCTCCAGCGCGTGCTTGTAGCGGACCAGCGACTCCTCCACCCGCCCCGCCCCCGCGTCCAGGTCACCCAGGTTCAGCAGCGCCGCGGCCTCCTCCACCGGCAGATCGCGGCGGCGGGCCACATCGAGCACCAGTTGGTGCAGCCCGTACAGCTCCGGGGCGGCCTCCTCCGCGCTCCGATGGGCGCCGAGCGCATGCGTCAGGCCGGCCACCAGCCGGCGCGCCAGCGTGTCGAGCCCGCCGTCCTCGACGGCCAGCCGGGCGATCTCCAGCAGCACCGGCAGCCGCGACTCCAGCCAGACCGCAGCGGCCGCCGACGAGGTGAACCTCAGCGGCCTCGGCATCGCGGCCAGTGCCTTGCGGCCGGGCGAGCCGTACGGCTGGGCGGCCAGACGGCACGCGTGCAGCTGCCGTACGGTCCGCTCCAGCATCCGGGCCCCGGCCAGCTCCACCTCGGCCGGGCGCTCGGTGGCCCGCAGCGCCGCCCGCAGCATCGCGTCGAGGCAGCCGGGCACCTGGTACTGGCGCTCGGCCAGCGGGCGCAGCAGCCCGTGTGCGACAAAGCCCTCCAGCGCGGCCTCGGCGTCCGACATGGAGCAGCCGGCCAGCGCGGACGCCATCTGGGCGTCGGCACGGCCGTCGGGCGCGAGCACCAGCAGCCGCAGCAGCCGCGCGGCGGCCGGCGGCAGCGCCTCGTACGCCAGCCGGAAGGCGCGGGCCAGCGGACGGGCGCCCCGGTCCTGGTCGCCCTCGGTCGACGGCAGCTCGCGCAGCCGCTGCACCGCGTCGGCGACGGACGCCTGGGGGCGCGCCGCGAGCCAGCCGCCGACCAGCACCAGCGCGGCGGGCTGGCCGCCGCACTCCTCGACCAGGGACTGCGCGGCCACCGGGTCGCAGGTGATGCGGGTGGCCCCGGCGTACTGCGCGAGCAGCCCGATCGCCGCGCTCACATCGAGCCCGCCGAGGGTGCACGGCCGTACGTCCGGCAGCCCCGTCAGCGGGCCGCGCGAGACGGCGACGACCAGGCTGTCCGGCGCGTCCGGCAGCAGCGCGTCCACCTGCTCGGCGCCGGTGGCGTCGTCGAGCAGCAGCAGTGCGCGCTTCCCGGCCAGGGCGTCGCGCAGCGCCTCGCAGAGCTCGTCCTCGTCCGCTCCCGCGGGCACGGACACCCCGAGCACGGCCAGCAGTTCGCGGGCGGTGCGCTCGACGGGCACGGGTTCGCCCCCGGATGTGGCCAGCCGGGCCCGCAGGACCCCGTCGGGGTAGTCGTCGGCCAGCCGCCGCACCAGTTCCTCGGCCAGCGCGGTACGGCCCGAACCGGGGCGGCCCGCGATCAGCAGCACCCGGCTGCGGGGGGCCTTGCGGCCGGCGAGGGTGTCCAGGCCGGCCCGGTCGATGTCGGCCCGCAGCGACAGCAGTTCGCGCCGCCGCCCCGCGAAACCGCTCCCCACGGACGCCGCCGCCGCGAACAGCACGGCCCGCGTCGCGCCGCTCCACAGCCCTCCGGCGTCGTCCTGCGGCCTGGCAGGCGGCTCCGCGCGCCCTGCGGCCCGGGGCGGCGGGGCGGCGCGAGGGGGCTGGGGTTCGGCGCCAGGCGGCGGCAGCCGCTTCCGGGGGGCCGGCCCCCCATCGGTGTCGACCGCCTGCTCCGCCACTGGGCCCCATCCCCGTCCACCTGCGCGTACGAGCCCGCCGCGGGCGCGGCCGGGATCACTCCGAGCGTAGTTCACCGCGCGTCAGCACTCCGGCACTCCCGGCCGATACGGCGGGGAGAAAATCACCTGATCGGATGCACGGATGTTCGGATTGGGGGCAGGGCCGGACAACAGGGGCCGAGGGCGGGCCGAGAGCGGTCAGGCCTCGAAGGGCCGCGCCGGCCAGGGGGCGTCCGCGGGGCGCAGGGACTCGAAGCCGGCGCCGGTCCGCGCGGCGTGGGCCGCCAGGACGCCCGCCGCCAGGCAGGTGTTGTGCAGCTCGCCCGCGAGGACGCCGGCGATCAGCTCGCCGAGGGGGACGCGGGCGCGCTCCATGTCCGCCTCCTCGTGGTCCCCCTCGTACCGCTCGCCCTCGGCGTCCGAGATCCCCCGGGCCAGGAAGATCCGCACGGCCTCGTCACTGCCGCCCGGCGAGGTGTAGACGTCGGTCAGCACACGCCAGTCCTCGGCCTTGACGTGTGCCTCCTCGTACAGCTCGCGCTGCGCCGCGTGCAGCGGGTTCTCGCCGGGGACGTCGAGGAGGCCGGCCGGGATCTCCCAGAGCCGCTGCCGCACCGGGTGGCGGTACTGGCGCACCACGATCACGCGGCCTTCGTCGTCGAGGGCGAGGATGGCGACCGAGCCGGGGTGGACCTGGTAGTCGCGGGTCGTCCTGGAGCCGTCGGGCATGACGACCTCGTCGGTGCGCACGCCGGTCTTGTTGCCGGTGAACGGCGTGGTGGTGGCGGTGACCTGCCACTCCTCGGGGGTGTCCTCGATGCGCATGCTCGGCTCAGCGTCCTCTCGTCGACGAACGGCCCAGGAGACCAACGAGGGCCCTGGGGCGGGGCCCGGGCGGGGCGGCGCGAGCCGCTCCCGCCCAGGTCAACCGTATCCCTCAGGCCTTGGCGCGCTGGCCGGTCGCCGCACCCGGCTGCGCGCCCGGCTGCGCGGACTGCCCGGAGTGCCGCGCCACCGCGGCCTTCACCAGGCCGGCGAAGAGCGGGTGCGGGCGGGTGGGCCGGGAGCGCAGCTCCGGGTGGGCCTGGGTGCCGACCAGGTACGGGTGCACCTCGCGCGGGTACTCCACGTACTCGACCAGCTTGTTGTCGGGCGAGGTGCCCGAGAAGACGAGGCCGGCCTTCTTCTCCAGCTCTCCGCGGTAGGCGTTGTTGACCTCGTAGCGGTGGCGGTGGCGCTCCTCGACGTACGGCTGGTCGTCGTAGACCTCGCGGACGATGGTGCCCTCGCCGAGCTTCGCCGGGTACATGCCCAGCCGCATCGTGCCGCCCATGTCGCCCTCGCCCGCGACGATGTCGAGCTGCTCGGCCATGGTGGAGATCACCGGGTCGCTGGTGGCGGGCTCGAACTCGGTGGAGTTGGCGCCCTCGATGCCCGCCAGGTTCCGCGCGGCCTCGATGACGATGCACTGCAGGCCCAGGCACAGGCCCAGCAGCGGGATCTTGTTCTCGCGGGCGTAGGTGATCGCGCCGACCTTGCCGTTGACGCCGCGGTCGCCGAAGCCGCCCGGGACGCAGATCGCGTCGACGTCGCCGAGCTGCTGCCGGGCGCCGGCGGCGGTGCGGCAGTCGTCGGAGGTCACCCACTTGATCTTGACGCGGGCGTTGTTGGCGAAGCCGCCCGCGCGCAGCGCCTCGGTGACCGACAGATAGGCGTCGGGCAGGTCGATGTACTTGCCGACCAGGGCGACGGTGACCTCGTGGTCGGGCTGGTGGACCCGCTTGAGCAGATCGTCCCACTGGGTCCACTCGACATCGCGGAAGGGCAGGTCGAGGCGGCGCACGACATAGGCGTCCAGGCCCTCGGAGTGCAGCACCTTGGGGATGTCGTAGATGGACTTGGCGTCGATGGCGGCGACCACGGCCGCCTCGTCGACGTCGCACATCAGCGAGATCTTGCGCTTGATGGAGGTCGGGACCTCGCGGTCGGCGCGCAGCACGATCGCGTCGGGCTGGATACCGATGTTGCGCAGGGCCGCGACCGAGTGCTGGGTGGGCTTGGTCTTGAGCTCGCCGGAGGGGCCGATGTACGGCAGCAGGGAGATGTGCACGACGAAGACGTTGTCCCGGCCGACCTCGTGGCGGACCTGGCGCACGGCCTCCAGGAAGGGCAGCGACTCGATGTCGCCGACGGTGCCGCCGACCTCGGTGATCACGACGTCCACGTCGTCCGTCGCCATCCGCCGGATGCGGTGCTTGATCTCGTTGGTGATGTGCGGGATGACCTGCACCGTGTCGCCGAGGTACTCGCCGCGCCGCTCCTTGGCGATCACGGTGGAGTAGACCTGACCGGTGGTGACGTTGGCCGAGCCGTCGAGGTCGACGTCGAGGAACCGCTCGTAGTGGCCGATGTCCAGGTCGGTCTCGGCGCCGTCGTTGGTGACGAACACCTCGCCGTGCTGGAACGGGTTCATGGTGCCGGGGTCGACGTTGAGGTACGGGTCCAGCTTCTGCATCGTCACGCGCAGGCCGCGCGCCTTGAGCAGGGCACCGAGGCTGGAGGCGGTCAGGCCCTTGCCGAGTGAGGAAGCGACACCCCCGGTGACGAAGATGTGCTTGGTCGTCGTGGGCTTAGCGGCAATGGCCAAAACGGGGCTCCCGTGGTCGCGAGGTGAGGGTGCGGGGTCCGGCGACCGCCCCGGTTTTCCGGGGGCGCCGTTGGTGAGGTTCGGGGGTTTTGCGCCCACCGCTCCACGGGCTACCAGGGTATCAGTGCCCACCCTGGGCCACCGCTGGGCAGGGTGCGCCCCCCGGCGGGAGCCAGGGCGCCTCCCCGGGCGACCGGAGCTACGGATCCGCTACCGCTCGAACACCTTGCGTGACCTGGCCACCCGATCGGCCGCCGGGATCCGAGCCACGATGTGGGACGGCTCAAGCGGATCACTGTTCTCCGTCGTATCCTGCTCGGACGCAATGCTGCGAGCCGGCCGGCAAGGGACCACCAGCACGTCCCCGGGACAAGCGCTCGTCGAGAACTTCCAAGACCGTGGACAATAGCCTTCCGGGGCACCGCGGCCGTTCGAATGGGGATAGTACGTGGCCGGGCGTATCGAGGATTACGCACTGATCGGGGACATGCAGACCGCCGCCCTGGTCTGCAGAGATGGCACGGTCGACTGGCTTTGTCTGCCGCGCTTCGATTCGCATGCCGTCTTCGCCGGGCTGCTGGGCACCGAGGAGCATGGTTTCTGGCACCTGGGGCCCGCGCAGTCCGCGGGCAGCACCCCCGCGGCCGCCGACCGCCGCCGATACCGCGGCGACTCGCTGGTCCTCGAATCGGAATGGGACACCCCGCGCGGCACGGTCCGCGTGATCGACTTCATGCCGCCCCGCGACGGGGCCCCGCAGCTGGTACGGATCGTCGAGGGCGTGAGCGGCCGGGTGCCGATGCGCTCGGCCCTGCGGATGCGCTTCTCGTACGGCTGGGTCGTGCCGTGGGTGCACAAGATCGACGCGCGGACGGTCGCCGTCGCCGGACCCGACTCGGTGTGGCTGGACACCGAGATCGACACCTACGGCAAGGACCTGACCACCTACTCGGACTTCACCGTCGCCCCCGGCGACCGGATCGCCTTCACCATCAGCTGGCAGCCCTCGCACAAGGAGCCGCCCGCCCTGCCGGACCCGGAGGGCGCCCTGGAGGCGACCGAGGTCTTCTGGCGCGAGTGGGTCGAGCACTGCACGTACCACGGCCCCTACCGGGACGCGGTGGTCCGCTCGCTGATCACCCTCAAGGCGCTGACCTACGCCCCCACCGGCGGCATCGTCGCCGCGCCCACCACCTCCCTGCCCGAGGAGATCGGCGGCGTCCGGAACTGGGACTACCGCTACACCTGGCTGCGGGACGCGGCGATCACCCTGTCCTCGCTGCTGCGCACCGGCTACCGCGAGGAGGCGCGCGCCTGGCGCGAGTGGCTGCTGCGCGCCGTCGCGGGCGACCCGGAGAACCTGCAGATCATGTACGGCATCGCGGGTGAGCGCGAACTGGGCGAGGCCGAGCTGCCCTGGCTCCCCGGCTACGAGGGCTCCCAGCCGGTCCGGGTCGGCAACGGCGCGGCGGGCCAGCTCCAGCTGGACGTGTACGGAGAGGTCACCGAGGCGCTGCACCTGGCGCACATGACCGGCCTGGCCCGCAACGACTACGCGAGCGTGCTGCAGCTGAAGCTGATCCGCTACCTCGAGGAGCACTGGGACGAGCCGGACGAGGGCATCTGGGAGGTGCGCGGCCCGCGCCGGCACTTCGTGCACTCCAAGGTGATGGCCTGGGTCGCGGTGGACCGCACCGTCAAGCTCATCGAATCGGGCGACGTGGACGGGCCGTTGGAGCGCTGGCGCGAGCTGCGCGACGAGATCCACCGGGATGTGTGCGAGAAGGGCTACGACCCCGAGCGCAACACCTTCACCCAGTCCTACGGCTCGCGGGAGCTGGACGCCTCCCTGCTGCTGATCCCGCAGATGGGCTTTCTGCCGCCGGACGACAAGCGGGTCATCGGGACCATCGAGGCCATCCAGCGGGAGCTGTCGACCCCGGACGGCTTTGTGCTGCGCTACCCGACGGCCGGCGAGGACGCGGGGGTGGACGGCCTCGAAGGCGACGAAGGGGCCTTCCTGGCCTGCTCGTTCTGGCTCGCCGACGACCTGGCGATGATCGGCCGGGTCGACGAGGCGCGCAAGCTCTTCGAGAAGCTGCTCTCGCTCCGCAACGACCTGGGGCTGCTGGCGGAGGAGTGGGACCCGCGGCTCCAGCGCCAGGTGGGCAACTTCCCGCAGGCCTTCAGCCATGTGCCGCTGATCGACACGGCGCTGCGGCTGACCGCGTCCGGGGCGTACGGAGGGTAGGCCCGGCCACAGGCCGAAGTCACCGGAGCCCGGGCCCGTACGGTCCGGGCTCCGGTGGCTCATGCCGCCTAGAAGGGCGTCAGGGTCAGCGTGACGCCCGTCGGGGCGGTGTCCTGGATGTACGACGCGAAGTCGGCGACGTCGTCGAAGGCGAAGCCGTACGCCTTGCCGTCCGCGGTCGCCGCGTGCATGGCCTTGGCGTAGTGGTTGGTGACCTGTGAGGCGTAGAAGGCGGCCGGGTCGGTGGTCGGCTGGGCCGGCGTGTTGTGCAGGGTGGTGCGGTTGAGGCCCGCGCCGAGGATGGCCGCGACGGGGCCCGTCGTCCCGTCGTTGGGTGCGGCGAGCGCGCCGTCGCAGAAGAGCACGTCCCGGGTGGAGGGCTTGTTGAAGGCGACGGAGGCGGGGCCGGTGAAGGACAGCCGCCCGCCGCTCACCCGGCCGGTGAAGGTGCCCGCGTTGGTGGTGACCTTCAGGTCCTTCGCGGCGTAGGCGGCCCAGACCTCGTCGATGTAGGCGGCGAGGTAGTCCTTGGCGAACAGCCCCGCGTCGAGGCCGTGCCCGGGGGCGATGACCCTCAGCTCGTCGCCGACGACCAGGGGCGCGAAGGCGTCGACCGCCGCCAGGTCGGAGAAGACCTTGGCGCGGGCGCCGCTCTTGAGGGTGCCGGTGGTCTGGTCCTTGGCCCCGGTGAGGCGGATCGACAGCGGGACGCTGAACATGTCGACCATGGTGGTGTTGCAGAACATCCCGGCGGAGTTGAAGGTGAACTCCGCGCAGTCGTGCAGGACGTTGTAGTTGGGGTCGCCGGACACCCAGCCCGCCGGGTACTGCAGGGCCGCGTTGCCCGCGCCGTCGGTGACCGCCTTGAACCTGAGCTTGGAGCCGAGCGCGACATAGATCCGGCCGGACATGTTGGGCAGGGTCAGCTTGGTGTCCCCGCTCCCGGCGAGCGGGATGGCGTAGTCGGTGAAGCCGTCCGGTCCGTTGTCGGAGAGCGCGATGGGCGCGACCTTGCCGTCCGGGGTGACGCGGACCTGCCGGCCGCCCTCGTTGCCGACGATGTAGACCCATATCGACGAGTTGCTGAACTGACCTGTGTTGTTGACGACCGTCAGCGGCATCGTGGCGGCGCGCTCCGCCCCGTCGGCCCGGCCGCCCGCGAGGGTGAGGCCCGAACCTGCGGCGGCAGCGGCGGCGAGGCCGCCGAGCAGCTTCCTGCGGCTGATCGTCCCGCTTTTCGTCCTGCTCATGACATGTTCTCCTCGGCGTTGTGGGGGATGTGCCGGGATACGGAAGGGGTGGGGGGTAACGGGAAAGCCACCGTGAGAGCGCTCTCCCACTCCTTGCCCAGCACCCTGCCCACCGGCCACCCCATGCGTCAAGGACTTCGGCGGGCTTTGATCGGATCAGGTCTGAACCAATTCGTCGTAGACGCTGAGGACATGGGCGACCGTGTCGTCCTCCGTCGGCCAGCCCGCGGTCCGCGCCCGCCCCGCCGCGGCCAGCTCCACCCGGCGCACCGGATCCGCCAGCAGCCTGATCACCGCGCCCGCCAGGTCCTCCGGCGCCCCGTACGGCACCAGTTCGGCCGCCTCCCCCACCAGCTCCGGCACCCCGCCGACCGCCGTGGCCACCAGCGGCACGCCCGCGTGCAGCGCCTCCTGCGCCAGCAGCGACCGCGCCTCCCACCGGCTGGAGAGCACCGCGACATCGGCGGCCGCCAGCAGCGAGGGCACATCGTCCCGGCGGCCGAGCAACCGCACCGGAAGCCCCTCCGCGTCGATCCTGTGCTGCAGCGCCGCCCGGTCCGGCCCCTCCCCCGCGACCGCCAGCAGCGGCTGGGGGTCCAGCGCGCGCCACACCCGGGCCGCGTCCAGCAGCGGCCCGAAACCCCGGTCCCTCACCAGCCGCCCCATCGCGAGCAGCAACGGCCGCTCCACGGCGCCCAGTTCGGCCCGCGCCTTCTGCCGCCACCCGTCCTCCCTGGCCGGAGTGGCGCGCGGCGCGGGCACCGCGACCGGCGCGAGCCGGGCGTCGCGAGCCCCCCGCGCCCGAGCCCGCTCCACCAGATCCGACGACGCGCCCAGCACGATCGCGGCGTGGCGCACCACCCTGCGCTCCATGAGGCGCACGGCATGGGCCCGCGCGCCCTCGGCGTGCGGCTTGCTGTGCCAGGTGACGATCAGCGGCACGCCCCGGCCGTGCAGCGCCAGCACGGCCAGCAGCGCGGACCGCAGCCCGTGCGCGTGCACAAGACCCGCCCCGGCCCCCGCCGCCCGCAGCGTCGCGACGGCCCCCGCGTCCGTACGGGCGTCCAGTCCGGCGAACCACGCGCCCGCCTCCGTGAACCCGTACCCGCGCTCCGCCCGCGACGGCCCGCACACCGTCACCCGCAGCCCGCGCGCCACCAACCCGGCCGTCAGCGACCGGACATGCACCCCGCTGCCGGAACTTCCGCCGCCGAGCACCTGCAGGGCGTGCAGGGGCGGCTGCCCGTCCGGGCTCCCGTGCGGCGGGGCCGGTGTGCTGCTCACGGTGCTGCTCACGCGGGAAGGGCTCCTGAGAGGACTGCGTTCGGGCGTGGGTCGTCGGCACGCGGCGGTACGGGTGCGCTCCGCCCAGGATGCCAGCCTTCAGGCCGCCACCACCGCCATGGCCCCGCCCGTGGCCTGCCGTTGGCTCGCCCGTACGTCCAAGGATTCACCCATACGGAGGACAAGGCCGACGGCGCAACACCCTCGCGCCCCCGACCCGCGGGCGGCGGCCCGGGCCGCCGGCACGGCGAGGCGCAGGGCGGAGCGGCGCGGAGCCGCAGCGGTCAGCGCGTCGCCCGCGCCGTCTCCAGAAGCTCCTCCGCATGGGCGCGGGCGAGTTCGGAGTCCTCCTGGCCCGCCAGCATGCGCGACAGCTCCCGTACGCGGTCCTCGCCCTCCATCGCCTTCACACCGCTGCGGGTGACCGACCCGTCGTTGGTCTTCTCCACGACCAGGTGCCGGTCGGCGAAGGCCGCGACCTGGGGCAGGTGGGTGACGACCACGACCTGCGCGGTCTGGGCGAGCTTGGCCAGGCGCCGGCCGACCTCGACCGCCGCCTTGCCGCCGACGCCCTGGTCCACCTCGTCGAAGAGATAGGTCGGCACGGGGTCGGAGCCCGCGAAGACCACCTCCACCGCGAGCATCACCCGGGACAGCTCACCGCCGGACGCCCCCTTGGCGATCGGGCGGGGCGGAGCGCCCGGGTGGGGGGCGAGAAGCAGCTCGACCTCGTCGGCCCCGTGCGGCCCGAACAGCACCGCACGGCCGCCCACCTCGATGCCCGCCGCCTCCTCCGCGGCCTCGCTCTGGCTGATCGCGAAGGTCACCCGGGCGTGCGGCATCGCGAGCGAGGCCAGCTCCGCGGTGACCGCGTCGGCGAAACGCGCCGCCGCCTCCGTACGGGCGTCGGTGAGGGCCTGCGCGAGCTCGCCCAGTTCGGCGCGGAGCGCGTCGCGCTCGGTGGTCAGCTCGCCGATGCGGTCGTCGTCGCCGTCCAGTTCGGCCAGGCGCGCGGCGCCCTGCTCCGCCCAGGCCAGCACGTCCGCGATGTCCTGGCCGTACTTGCGGGTCAGATGGGCCAGCGCGGCCCGGCGCTCCTCGACGGCCGCCAGCCGCAGCGGATCGGCGTCCAGGTCGTCCGCGTAGCCCGCGAGCTCCCCGGCCACGTCGGACAGCAGGATGCCGACCTCGGCGATCCGGTCGGCGAGCGCGGCGAGCGCCGGGTCGTGCGAGCGGACGCCCTCCAGCGCCCGGTGCGCGCCCGCGACCAGGCCGGCCGCCTCCACGCTCTCGGGGTCCTCCGGGTGCCCGGCCAGCGCGGTGTGCGCGGCGGTGGCGGCGGAGGCGAGGGCCTCGGCGTGGCCCAGGCGCTCCGCCTCCGCGGCGAGCTCGATGTCCTCCCCCGGCAGCGGCTCGGTCGCGGCGATCTCCTCGAGGCCGAAGCGCAGCAGATCCGCCTCCTGCGCCCGCTCCCGCGCCCGGGTGGTCAGCTCGTCCAGCTCGGCGGTGACCGCGCGCAGCCGCCGGTAGGCCGCCCCGTACTTCTCCAGCGGCCCGGCGACCGCGGCTCCCGCGTACCGGTCCAGGGCCTGCCGCTGCCGGGCCGGGCGCAGCAGCCCCTGCTGATCGGTCTGGCCGTGCACGGCCACCAGGTCGTCCGCCAACTCGCCCAGCAGCCCCACGGGCACCGAGCGGCCGCCCACATGGGCGCGGGAACGGCCTTCGGCGGAGATCGTGCGGCTGATCAGCAGCGCGCCGTCGTCGAGTTCGGCCCCCGCCTCCTCGGCCCGGACGGCCGCCGCCGACCGCCCGTCGACCGTGATCCGGCCCTCGACGACCGCCGCCTTGGCCCCGATCCGCACCAGGGCGGCGTCGGCCCGCCCGCCCAGCAGCAGGCCGAGGCTGGTGACGACCATGGTCTTGCCCGCTCCGGTCTCACCGGTCACCGCGGTGAAGCCGGGCGACAGTTCGACGACGGCATCGTCGATGACGCCCAGGGCACGTATCCGCATCTCCTCCAGCACGACCACGACCATACGAGGTTTCGCGGCCTCGATGCGACGGCGGGTTCCTCCTACGGGGCGCCCCGCCCGCGCTGAGCCCGCCGTGGCGCCCCGCCGGGGAGCCTAATGCGGCGCGCCGCGCCAGCCCGCGACCGGGAGGGCGAACTTCGCCACCAGCCGGTCCGTGAACGACGCGTGGTGCAGCCGCGCCAGCCGCACCGGCACCGCCCCCCGCCGCACCTCCACCCGCGCGCCCGCGGGCAGTTCGACGGTGCGCCGCCCGTCGCACCACAGCACCCCGTGCGGGGTCTGCGGCTGCACCTCCACGGCGAGCACCGAGCGCGGCGAGGTGACCAGGGGCTTGGCGAAGAGGGCGTGCGCGCTGATGGGGACCATCAGCAGCGCCTCGACCTCGGGCCACACGACGGGGCCGCCGGCCGAGAAGGCGTAGGCGGTCGAGCCGGTCGGGGTCGCGCAGACGACGCCGTCGCCGCCGAAGCGGGAGACGGGACGGCCGTCGACCTCCGTGACGACCTCCAGGAGGCGTTCGCGCGCCGCCTTCTCGACCGACGCCTCGTTCAGCGCCCAGTCGGTGTGCACGATCTGCCCGTCGGTGCGGACCAGCACATCGATGGTCATCCGCTCCTCGACCTCGTAGCTGCGGGTCACGACCCGGTCCACGACCTTGTCCAGGTCGTCCCGCTCCGCCTCGGCGAGGAAGCCGACCCGGCCCAGGTTGATGCCGAGCATCGGCACCCCGGAGATCCGCGAGAACTCCGCTCCGCGCAGGAGCGTGCCGTCACCGCCGAGGACGATCAGCAACTCGCAGCCGACCAGGACGTCCGGGCCCGCCTCGACCAGCTCGACCGCGGACGGCAGCGGCAGGTCGGCGGCCTCCGCGGCCAGCACCCGCACCCCGATGCCGCAGCGCAGCAGCCCCTGGACGACGAGTTCGGCGCTGCGGATGGCCGCGGGGCGGCCGGTGTGCGCCAGCAGGAATACGGTGCGCTCCGCTGCTGCCGAGGCTGCTGCTGAAGCTTCTGAAGTGGTCAACTGGGCCCCTCCGCCACTGCACGGTCGACATCGGCCGGGTCGAGTGCCGGCGCCCCGGCGCGCATCCACAGAAAGTACTCGACGTTGCCGGCCGGGCCGGGCAACGGGCTCGCGGTGACCCCCAGGACTCCAAGGCCAAGACCCGCCGCCTGCTCCGCGACCGTACGGACGGCCTCGGCGCGCAGCGCGGCGCTGCGGACCACCCCGCCGCTGCCCAGCCGCTCCTTGCCGACCTCGAACTGGGGCTTGACCATCAGCACCAGGTCGGCTCCGGGCGCGGCGCAGCGCACCAGGGCGGGCAGCACCAGCCCCAGCGGGATGAAGGACAGGTCACCGACGACCAGGTCCACGGGGTCACCGCCGATCTGCTCGAGCGTCAATTCACGTACGTTCGTACGGTCCATGACGGTGACGCGTTCATCGCTCTGCAAAGACCACGCGAGTTGTCCGTAACCGACGTCCACGGCGACGACATGGGCGGCGCCGGCGCGCAGCAGGACGTCGGTGAAGCCTCCGGTGGACGCGCCCGCGTCCAGGGCGCGCCGCCCCGCGACCTTCAGCTCGCCGCCTCCCGGGCCGCCCCCGGTGGCGGCCGCGCCCGCCCCTTGGCGGTACTCCTCGCTGAAGGCGAGCAGCGCGCCCGCGAGCTTGTGCCCGCCGCGCGAGACGTAGTCCGGGTCGCTCTCGTCCTCCCTGACCACGAGCGCCGCGCTGGTCTCCACCTGTGTGGCGGGCTTGGTCGCGACCTGCCCGCCGACGGTCACCCGGCCCGCCGCGATCAGCTGGCTGGCATGCTCGCGCGAGCGGGCCAGCTCGCGGCGCACCAGCTCCGCGTCGAGTCGTACGCGTCGTGGGCGGGTCACAGCCACGGGGGGTTCAGCTCCTGTCGTTTGCGGGACGAGGTCGTCTTACGAGGCGGGGTCGTCTTACGAGGCGGGGGCGGGCGGTGCGGGGGCCGGCGGGCCGGGCCGCCGGTCCAGGGCGGTCAGCGCGTCGCGCAGGCCCCGGTGCACATCCTCGTACACCTCCAGATGACCGCTCACGGCGAGGTGGTCGGCATCGGCCAGCCGGTCCAGCTGCGCGTCGATCCCGGCGACGCCGGTGGGCGTACGGGTGACACCGAGCGGCGCCGGATCCGCCGGACGCGCCGACTCCGAGGAAGGGTCCGAAGAAGGCTCCGGGGAAGGCGTGGAAGACGGTTCGCAGGAGGGCCCCGCCGTCGGCTCCGGCCCGGCCCCCGGGGCCCCCGCCACGGCGGCTTCCACCCCGGGCCGCGGCTCCGGCCCGGGCCGCACACCCTCGATCGGCTCACTCATGGTCCCGACGCTACCGCGAACCGCACATTCTCCGACGTACGGGACCTGGGGTACCGTCTGTCGCGATGGCGACCATGGAGGAGTGCCGCAGCGCACTCGACAAACTGGCGGAGAACCTGGCGGGCGCGAACGGGGACCTCCGCAGCGCCGCCGCGCTCGACCGCTCGGTGAGCTGCCGTATCACCGACCTCGACATCACCTTCCTCGGACGTCTCACCGACGGCCGCATAGAGGACGTGACGGCCGTGCCGGGCCCGCCCGCCGAGCGCGCCGAGATCCGGCTGACGATGTCCGGCGACGACCTGGTGGCCCTGGTCGACGGCGAGCTGCACTTCGCGCGGGCCTGGGGCAGCGGCCGGGTCAAGCTGGAGGCCGGCTTCCGCGACCTTCTGCGGCTGCGGAAGCTGCTGTAGCCGCGGCCATCTCCGTCGTGACCGCCTGCGTACGGGGCCGCCGGGCGGCGGGCACCACCAGCGGGGTGCCGGTCTCGGGGTCGTCGATCACCTGGCAGCGCAGCCCGAAGACCCGCTCCACCAGCTCGGCCGTCACCACCTCCCCCGGCGCGCCCTCGGCGACGACCTCCCCGCCGCGCATCGCGATCAGGTGGGTGGCGTAGCGGGCGGCGTGGTTGAGGTCGTGGAGGACGGCGACAAGGGTGCGGCCCTGCTCCTCGTGGAGCTGGGCGCACAGGTCGAGCACATCGATCTGGTGCTGGATGTCCAGGTAGGTGGTCGGCTCGTCGAGGAGCAGCAGCGGAGTCTGCTGGGCGATGGCCATGGCGATCCACACCCGCTGCCGCTGACCGCCGGACAATTCGTCGACATAGCGATCCGCGAGCTCGGCCACGCCGGTCGCCGCCATCGACTCACCGACAATCCGCTCGTCCGTCTCCGACCACTGCCGCAGCAGCCCCTGGTGCGGATAGCGGCCACGCGCGACCAGGTCCGCGACGGTGATGCCGTCCGGCGCGATCGAGGACTGCGGCAGCAGCCCGAGGGTGCGGGCGACCTTCTTGGCGGGCAGCGAGCCGATCGCCTGCCCGTCGAGCAGCACCGACCCGGCGGTCGGCTTGAGCATCCGGGACAGGGCGCGCAGCAGGGTGGACTTGCCGCAGGCGTTGGGCCCGACGATCACCGTGAAGGAGTGGTCGGGGATGGCCACGGTCAGCCCCTCGGCCACCGTGCGCCGGTCGTAGGCGAGGGTGAGCCCTTCGGCGGTGAGCCGCCGCGCCCGGGCACCCTCACCCATTCCGCCCGTACCGCCCGCGCCACCTGTACCGCCCATGGCGCTCATGCCGCTCGTATCGCCCATACCGTCGATGCCGTCCCTACTGTCCACGTCGCCCCTCGTCACATCCGCACCGTCCCTCGTCATATCCGCCCCGCCCGGCGCTCGGTGATCAGCAGCCCCAGCAGATAGCAGCCGCCCAGCACCCCGGTGACCACCCCCACCGGCAGTTGGTCCGCCCCGAAGAGGCGCTGCGCGGCCCAGTCGGCGGTGATCAGCAGGGCCGCGCCCATCAGGGCCGCGGGCACCAGGTTGGGCCCGGTCGAGCGGGTGAGCCTGCGGGCCAGCTGTGGCGCGACGAGCGCGACGAAGGCCACGGGCCCGGCGGCGGACGTGGCGACCGCGGTCAGCACGACGGCCGACAGGACCATCACCAGCCGCGTGCGCTCGACCCGCACCCCGAGGGCGTATGCGCTGTCGTCGCCCATCTCCAGCATCCGCAGGCCCCGGGCGTGCCCGAGCACCACCGGCACCAGCACCGCGCATACGCAGGCCAGCGGCCAGACCTGCCCCCAGTCCCGCCCGTTCAGCGAGCCGGTCAGCCACACCATGGCGCGCGCCGCGTCCTCCTGGTGCCCCTGGGTGAGCAGATAGCCGTTGACGGCGGTGAGCGTCGAGGACGCGCCGATGCCCACGAGCACCAGCCGATAGCCGTGTACGCCCTGCCGCCAGGCCAGCGCGTACACGCCGAGCCCGGTCAGCAGACCGCCGGCGACGGCCCCGGCCGCGACCTGGTTGGGGTCGCCCTTGAACAGCACGACGACCGTGAGCGCCCCGGCCGCCGACCCCTGTCCGAAGCCGACCACGTCGGGGCTGCCCAGCGGGTTGCGGGACACGCTCTGGAACAGCGCGCCCGCCAGGCCCAGGGCCGCGCCGACGAGCAGCCCGACCAGGACGCGCGGCAGCCGCACCTCGTTGACGATGAAGTGCTCGATCGGGGTGCCGCCGCCGAACAGGGTGCGTACGACATCGCCGGGCGCGATCGAGAAGTCGCCCGTCCCGATCAGCACCACGCTCATGCCCAGTGCCACGGCGGCCAGCAGCAGCCCCGTCAGCGCCGCGCGGACGTCCACCCGGACCGAGAGCCCGCCCCGGGTCCGCAGCGTGGCCCCGCGCGCCCTGGGCGCGCTCGCGCCGCCGTTCCTGACCTTGCTCGCGCTCGCGTTCACAGCTGGGCCATCCTTCGGCGCCGGACGAGGTAGATGAAGACGGGCCCGCCGATGAGCGTGGTGACGACCCCGGCCTGCAGCTCCGAGGGCCGGGCCACGACCCGGCCGATCACATCGGCCCCCAGCAGCAGCACCGGCGAGAGCACCGCGGCGTACGGCAGGATCCAGCGCAGATCGGGCCCGGTGAGCGCCCGTACGAGATGCGGCACCATCAGGCCGACGAACGCGATCGGCCCGCAGGCGGCCGTCGCGGCCCCGCACAGCAGGGTGACGGCGGCCATGGCGAGCACGCGGGTGCGGTTGAGGTTGGTGCCCAGGGCGCGCGCCGTGTCGTCGCCGAGCGCCACGGCGTTCAGCGCCCGGCCGAGCGCCAGGGCGAGGACCACGCCGACGGCGATGAACGGCGCGACCTGCTTGACGACCGCCATGTTCGCGGAGGCGAGCGAACCGACCGTCCAGAAGCGCATCTTGTCCAGGGCCGCCGTGTCCATCAGCTCAACGGCGTTGAGATAGCCGTAGAGCGCCGCGTACACGGCCGTACCGGCGAGCGCCAGCCGCACCGGCGTGGCCCCCCGGGTGCCGCCGAGCGCGTAGACCAGCACGGACGCGACGGCGGTGCCGAGGAAGGCGAACCACACATAGCCGGTCAGGGAGGTGACGCCAAGAAAGCTGATGGCCGAGACGACGGCGGCGGACGCGCCCGCGTTCAGCCCGAGGAGCCCCGGGTCGGCGAGCGGGTTGCGGGTGAGCGCCTGGATCACCGCGCCCGCGAGCCCGAGCGCGGCGCCCACCAGCAGGCCGAGCACGGTGCGCGGCACCCGCACGTCCCGGACCACCACATCGGTGTCGCTGCCGCTGTAGTGGAACAGCCCGTGCCACACCTCGCCCAGCGCGATCGGCTTGGCGCCGATCGCGACGCTGGCGGCCACGACCACCAGCAGGACCCCCAGGGAGGCGGCGAGCCCCGCCGCGCGGCGCGCGAGGTGCCGCCCGGGTGGCGCGGTCGCTGTTTCGGTCCCGGCTCTGGCCGGACTGAGCAGGGTCACGCGGAACTCCACCTCGCAGCAAGGCCGATCACAACTGAGGTTAGGTTAACCTAACCTGCCCTGTCACGCCTCGGGAGGGGCCTTCAGGCATTCACCCCAGTCCCAGCCGCGCCAGCGCCTTCCCCGCGTCCGCGGCGCACGCCCCGTCCCCGGCCTCGGTCCACGCCGCCGCGCACAGCGCCCGCAGCCCGTCCATCGGGTCGCCGTCCTCCCCCTCCAGCACCAGCTCGCCCTCGCGCACCCGGGCCAGCCAGCCCCCGCAGCGAAACCCGCCGTCGTCCCCCGCCCCGGCGGGCTCCACCCCGGCCTGGGACGCCAGAAGGCCCCTCAAGTCGCGGTCCACATAGGTCGGCCGGTGCTTGGGCTCGGCCGCCAGCAGCTGCGCGGGGGTCGTCACCCCGGTCAGGACCAGCAGCGAGTCGACGCCGCCCGCGTGCGCGCCCTCGATGTCGGTGTCCAGCCGGTCCCCGACCACCAGCGGCCGCTCCGCGCCGGTCCGCAGGATCGTCTCGCGGTGCATCGGGGGCAGCGGCTTCCCGGCGACCTGCGGGGAGCGGCCCGTGACGATGCGCACGACCTCCACCGCCGCGCCGTTGCCCGGCGCGATGCCCCGGCCGCTCGGAATCGTCAGATCCGCGTTGGAGGCGTACCACGGCACGCCGCGCGCCACCGCGTACCCGGCCTCCGCCAGCCGCCCCCAGGGCATGTCGGGCCCGCCGTACCCCTGGACCACCGCCGCCGGGTCGTCGTCCGTCGAATCCACCGGCACCAGGCCCCGCTCGCGCAGCGCGACCCGCAGCCCCTCACCGCCGATCACCAGCACCCGGGCCCCCGCCGGGACCTGCTCGGCGATCAGCCGGGCCACCGCCTGCGCCGAAGTGATCACGTCCTCCGGCTGCGCGGGCACCCCGAGCCGGGTCAGATGCTCCGCCACCGCCTCCGGCGTGCGCAGCGCGTTGTTGGTCACATACGCCAGCCGCATCCCGCCGTCCCTCGCCTCGCCCAGCGAGCCCACGGCGTGCTCGATGGCCTCGCCCCCCGCGTACACCACCCCGTCGAGGTCCAGCAGGGCGGTGTCGTACGCCGCGCTCAGCGGCCGTTCGCTGGTCGCGGGCCGGGTCCGGACGTTCGGGGTCACGGGGGGATTCATCGGGGGACACGCTCCTCGCATACATGTGCGTCTGTGCTCCGATCATCGCTCATCGCGTCGAACGGCATAGCATTCAGTGATGAGCACTCCAGGGCCTGTCGGGCAAGGTCTGCAGCTCGCCCCGTTCCGGGCATTGCGCTATGTCGCGGAGCGGGTCGGCAGCCTGGCCGCCGTGACCTCCCCGCCGTACGACGTCGTGGTGCGCCCCGACGGTCTGCGCGCGCTCGAGACAGCGGACCCCTACAACATCGTCCGCCTCATCCTCCCGCAGGCCGGCACCCCCGCCGACCGCCACCGGCAGGCAGCCGAGACGCTGCGCCGCTGGCAGGCCGACGGGATACTCGCCCCCGACCCCGAGCCCGCGCTCTACGTCTACGAGCAGCGCGACGGCCATGTGCTCCAGCGGGGGCTCATCGGCGCCCTGCGGCTGAGCCCGCGCGAGGAGGGCGTGGTCCTCCCGCACGAGGAGGTCATGCCGCATGTGGTCGAGGACCGCGCCGCCCTGATGCGCGCCACCGCCGCCAACCTGGAGCCGCTGCTGCTCGCCTACCGCGGCGACGGCTCGGTGAGCGGCGCGGCGGCCGTCCTCGAACGCGCCGTGCAGGGCCGCCCGTTGCTGTCCACGCCCACCGAGGACGGCTTCAGCCACCGCCTGTGGCGGGTGACCGACCCCGCCGACCTCGCGCAGATCGCCGCCGACCTCCGCCACCGCCAGGCCCTCATCGCCGACGGGCACCACCGCTGGGCCACGTATCTGCGGCTGCGCGAGGAGCGGACGGAGCCCGGTCCCTGGGACTTCGGCCTGGTCCTGCTCGTCGACACCGCCCGCTACCCGCTGCGGGTCAGGGCCATCCACCGGCTGCTGCACCGGCTCTCCCCGGCCGACGCGCTGGCCGCCCTGGGGGCCCCGGGCGCGCATCGCACGCCCGGCCCGGCCGACCCGACCGACCTGACCGGCCCGACCGGCCCGAGCTCGCCGACGCCCGGCTCGGGAGGCTCAGGGGACTCGGGGGGCTCGGGGGGCGCCGCCTTCCGCGTACGGCCGGTCGACGGCCCGCTCCCGCAGGCCCTGGCCACGCTCGCGAAGGCCGCCGACGAGCCGGGGGCCGGCAACGCCTTCCTGCTCGCCGGGCACGGCGGCTTCCTCCTCCTGGACCGCCCCGACCCGGCGCTCCTGGCCCGTACGATCCCCGCCGACCGGCCGGAGGCATGGCGCACCCTCGACGCGACAGTCCTGCACTCCCTGCTCCTCGAGCACATCTGGAAGGTCCCGGACGACCCTGGCCACATCGGCTACATCCATGACGCGGCGGCGGCCGTGGAGCAGGCAGAGCGGCACGGCGGCACGGCCGTGCTGATGCACCCGGTACGGGAGGGGGTCGTCCACGACCTGGCCCGGCAGGGGATTCCCATGCCGCACAAGTCGACCTCCTTCGGGCCGAAGCCGGCGTCGGGGCTGGTCCTGCGGAGCCTCGCGCTCGGCTGACACGCTGACGCCGCTGACACGGCTCACGAGAAAGGGCGGAACCCCTGGGCCGGGGTTCCGCCCTCACTGTCTCTCGCTGTTTCGCTCCGGTGCCGCTCCCGGCCCCCGTCAGCGGCCGTCGGCCTCGTCGGTTCCGTCCTTCGGACGGTCGGACTCGGCGGCGGCCTCGGGCTCGGGCTCGGGCTCGCCCTCGCCCTCCGGCTCGTCCGCTGCGAGCTCGGGCTCCTCCTCGTCCCCGGGCTCGTCCACGACCTCCGGCTCGTCCCCGGGCTCCTCCTCGTGCTCGAGCTCCGGGGCGAGCGCGTCCACGAACTCCACGCCGTCCAGCTCCGCGAGCCGGTCGGAGGCGTCCGTGGTCCCGCCCTGGTCCGCCTCCAGGGCCTTCGCGAACCACTCCCGCGCCTCGCCCTCACGCCCGACGGCCAGCAGCGCGTCGGCGTACGCGTAGCGCAGCCGCGCCGTCCACGGCTGTATGGACTGGGAGGCGAGCTCCGGGCTCTGCAGCGTCACCACGGCGGCGTCGGTCTGCCCCATGTCACGCCGGGCGCCCGCCGCGACCAGCCGCATCTCGACCTGCCCAGCCCGGTCCAGCTTCTGCACCTCGGGCTCACCGGCCATCGCCAGCGCCCGCTCCGGGCGGCCCATGCCGCGCTCGCAGTCGGCCATCACGGGCCACAGGTCCGCGGTGCCGGTCATCCGCCGCGCCGCGCGGAACTCCGCCAGCGCCTCCGCGTACTTCGCGACGGCGTACGAGGCGAAGCCCGCCGCCTCGCGTACGGCCGCGACGCGGGAGGCGAGCCGCAGCGCGACGCGCGAGTACTCGTACGCCCGCTCGGGCTCGTCGTCCAGCAGCCTGGCGACCATGACGAGGTTCTTGGCCACGTCGTCGGCGAGCGTCTTCGGCAGGCTCATGAGCTCCTGCCGCACGCTCTTGTCGACCTCGTCCCCGGTCACATCCTCGGGGATCGGCAGCCGCTTGACCGGCTCGCGGTCACGGTCGCGATCGCGGGCGCGATCGTCCCGGCGGCCGTAGCCGCCGGACCGGTCGTCCCGGCGCTTGTAGCCACCGCCACCGGGACGCTCATCGCGCCCACGGCCCTGCCCGGCGTACGGACGGCGCGGCCCACGGTCGTCACGGCGATCATCCCGGCGGAAACCGCCCTCACGGTCATCCCGGCGCGGGGCACGCGGCCTGTCGTCACGGCGGTCGTCGCGACGGTCGTCACGGCGGTCGTACCCGCCGACGCGGCCACCACGATCCCGGTCGTCGCGGCGCGGCCCGCGCGGCCGGTCATCACGGCGATCATCACGCCGGAAACCGCCACGGTCGTCGTCACGGCGGTACGAAGGCCGGTCATCCCGCCGGTCGTCACGGCGCCGGTCGTCACGGCGGTCATCACGACGATCGTCGCGACGGTAGCCGCCACGGTCGTCGTCCCGACGGTAGCCGCCACGGTCGTCATCGCGGCGGTAGCCACCGCGGTCGTCATCCCGCCGGAACCCCGGCCGGTCATCGCGGTCCCGGTCACGACGGAACCCACCCTGGCGGTAGCCACCGTCACGGTCATCACGGCGAGGCCCACGGGGGCGATCATCACGGCGGTCATCACGCCGCTCGTCGCGGCGGAAACCGCCCCGGTCATCACGGCGGTCGAACCCCGGCCGGCCACCGCGGTCGTCACGACGCGCATACCCTCCCGGCCGTCCACCACGGTCATCGTCGCGACGCGGCCCACGCGGCCGGTCATCGCGGCGCTCACCACGGCGGTCATCCCCCCGGTCGTCGCGACGGTAACCACTGCGGTCGTCGTCGCGACGGCGGTAGCCTCCGCGGTCATCGTCACGGCGGAAACCACCACGATCGTCGTCACGGCGGTAGCCGCCGCGGTCGTCGTCACGGCGGTAGCCGCCGCGGTCGTCGTCACGGCGGTAGCCGCCGCGGTCGTCGTCACGGCGGTAGCCGCCGCGGTCGTCATCGCGCCGGGGACGGTACGGGCGGTCGTCCCGCCCCCTCCGGAACCCGCCGCGATCACCGTCACGTCGCGGTCCGGACTCACGGAAGTCGCGCCGGTCACCGCCGTCCCGGCGCCGCGGCTCCCGGCTCGGCCGATCGTCGGGGGAGTTGGTGGACATCGACGTGACTCCTGTCTTGATGAGGTACTGCAGCCATTCTCGCGCATCGGACTTGCGAACGCGTTTCAGCAAAAACAAAAGGACCCTTGGTCCCAGCATGAACGCTGGGACCAAGGGTCCTTCAAAGATTGTTCGGCGGCGTCCTACTCTCCCACAGGGTCCCCCCTGCAGTACCATCGGCGCTGAAAGGCTTAGCTTCCGGGTTCGGAATGTAAC
>NZ_JBIBKK010000024.1:0-153887 GCF_042959105.1 Streptomyces sp. NPDC007917 | reverse complement strand
GTGTCCAGACGCTTGTTGCCGGTCGCGTCCGGTATCGCCACCGTCCGTGTGTCCAGGACGGCGACGAACCCGGCGGGGCCGCCGCGCGGGGAAACGTCACAGTTGCCCTCGGCGTCCGCGCTGGCGAACAGGACCAGCGATGAGCATCCGATCAACCGCTTGGTCTGCTCGGTGAGTTCGGTCATCTGCTTGCGTACGGCCGCGTCGCTGGGGAGTCCGTAGGCCCGGCGCAGCGCCTCCTGGTCGGGCACGGCGTCGAGGCGGAGCGAGTCGAAGGCACTGCTGGCAAGGGGTGACGTCATGCCCCCGACCCTAATGGGCCGACCTGCGACTGATCTTGGTCGGCGAGTGCGGGGCCATGCGGATACCCGCGCGAGTTGGTCGCTGAACTCGCCCGGTGTTGGGTGGCGCGCTGTGAGGCCGCGCTTCGGTCGCGCCGGCGTTTGCCGTCTCGTCCGACGCGACCACCGCCGCCAGGGGCGGGTCCAACCATGTGGCGCAGGGGGAGGAGGGGGTCGGCATCGCGGCGGGAACCGCGCATTATTGGGCCACTTACAACACCTTCGCCGACTGCACCGCGGGTGCCCGGCCACACCGGGCACCCCCTTTCCCTCGTCGTCGTCGATCTCGCGGACGCATACTCGCTCAGCCGGCAGCCCAGCTTCCGTGCCGCGCTCCGCGCTCTGCCGGCGAGTGTCATTCCGCCGGCGTTCCGATCCGCAGTCGGTTGCCGTCAGGGTCGCGCAGCTCGATCTCACGCGCCCACGGAGCGTCCTTGGTCTGCACACCGAACTCGGAGGCAATGGCCTCGACATCACGAATGCGGAGGTAGACCAACGTGTCGGGTCGGGCATCGCCCTTGTGCTCCGACAGGAACAACCGCATCCCGCCCCGGGCGACCTCGACGAACGCGGGAAGTCCCGGTTCGAAGCGGTGTTCCCACTGCTTGGCGAAGCCCAGCCGCTCGTACCAAGTGACCGCCACCGCAGCGTCCTCGACGCGCAGAATGGGAATGACTTCTTCGTCCATGGAGTCATCGTCGCAGACCGCCCAGGGCGAATGCTGCCTGATGCGGCACTCGATCGGGGGTGCCTGGCTGGTCTGGCGCGGCGTGCGCGAGCACCGCGGCTGGGTCTGGATCGGCGCCGATTGGCGCGTTGATCTGCCTGACCGGCATGGCGGTGATCATGTACGCCCCGCGCGGACACTGACCGGGCACAGCGTGCACCTGGCCTGCCACCAGACACCATAAGGCTCCGGGGCCAGTACTCTGGTGGTCTGCGGCAGCCTGTGTGACTGCCGCGCGGTGGTGGGGCTCGCCGTACCCGAACCGCGGCACCGGTGCCGCCAACAGTCCCTACTTGTGACCAGACGCGTCCGCATGCCCGGGCGCCGCACGAGTAGGAGACGGAGACGCGACCGCTGATGACAGCTCCACGCGACCGGGCCGTCGAGCCCGTCGATCCGGACATCGATCTGCCGGTGCCGGCCCAGCGCCGCGAGCTGTTCTCCTATGAGACGCGGCGCCTGGCCGAGGGCGGGGCGCGGTTCTGCGCCGCGGCCAATGTGATCGCCGGCGTGGTCGCTGGGCGCGGTGCCGCATTCGTCGGCGCGGCCTTCGCGCAGGCGGTGTGGGCATGAAGCCGGGCGCCGGAGCCGAGGCAGAGGTGGGGAGACCGGTGAGGATGCGGCCGTGGCGGTTCGTGGTGTGGTTCGGCACGGTCAGCCTGCTGGCCGACTTCGTCTACGAAGGCGCCCGCTCCATCACCGGCCCCCTGCTCGCCTCACTGGGCGCCTCCTCCCTGATCGTGGGCGTCGTCACCGGCGCCGGTGAGGCAGCGGCGCTCGGTCTGCGGCTGGTCTCCGGCCCGCTGGCGGACCGCACCCGCCGCTTCTGGGGCCTGGCCATCGCCGGCTACACGCTGACGGTGGTCTCCGTGCCGCTCCTCGGCGTGGCCGGGGTGCTGTGGGCGGCCTGCGTGCTGGTGATCGCCGAACGGGTCGGCAAAGCAGTGCGCTCCCCGGCCAAGGACACCCTGCTCTCGCACGCCACCGCGGCCACCGGCCGCGGCCGCGGCTTCGCCGTCCACGAGGCCATGGACCAGATCGGAGCCCTCGTCGGCCCGCTGCTCGTGGCCGGGGTACTCGCGCTCACCGGCGACGACTACGCCCCCGCCCTGGGCGTCCTGGCCGTGCCCGGCGCGGCGGCTCTGGGACTGCTGGTCTGGCTGCGGATCCGCGTCCCTGACCCTGAGGCCTACGAGCGTGAGGCGGTCGCGAAGACGCCGCAGGCCGCACCGCAGGGCCGCCTGCCGACGGCGTTTTGGACGTACGCGGCGTTCACCGCGGCCACCACTGCCGGGTTCGCCACCTTCGGCGTACTCTCCTACCACCTCGTCCAACGCCACCTGCTGACCACTGCCTGGGTACCCGTGCTCTACGCCGGCGCCATGGCCGTGGATGCCGTCGCCGCGCTCGCAACCGGCTGGCTGTACGACCGGCACGGCCCCCAGGTCCTGGTGGTCCTGCCCGTGCTGACCGCCGCCGTCGCGTGCCTGGCATTCACCAACACCGTCGCGCTGGCCGCAGCCGGTTCGCTGGTGTGGGGCGCGGCCATGGGCATCCAGGAATCCACCCTGCGCGCCATGGTGGCCGACCTGGTTCCCTCCGGGCGCCGGGCAACCGCCTACGGCGTCTTCGCCGGCGTCGTCGGCGCCGCTAGCCTCGCGGGCGGTGCGCTGACCGGAGGCCTGTACGGTTACTCCATCCCCGTGCTGATCACCGTGGTCGTAATGATCCAGGTCCTCGCCCTGGCTCTCCTGGCCGTCACCGCCACCCGGCGCACCAGGGCCGGGACGGGGTGAGGTGGGCTGTCCATTGCCCCCAGTTCTGGACCGCCGACCACGACGCCGTCATCGAGGCTGCCCAACACCTGCGGAAGCAGGTCGAGCAGCCGGGGGTTGCGGTGTGGAGTGGCGGAATGCCGTGGACCGGGCGGAGGAGACCACGCGCCTGCCCAGCCTGTCCCGGGCTCCTGGGACTACCGGGCCACCCACGGCGTCCTCGCGGTCACGCCGGCCGTCGCCCATCGCCAGCGAGCGCCGGTCCACGGGACGGGGCCGGCTGCTGAGGAGGGGGAGTGGCTGACTCGTTCCTGTCCGTCCGGTCCGCCGGCCGCTAGCGGGGTCGGAATGGCTCGCGGGATTGGGCGCCTCGGTGAGCAGTTTCTGCGGCGGAGCAGCAGGCCGGCGCCGTCGACGGTCAGGTCGGCTTCGGCGTCCGGTTCGACGCGGCCCCGTTCGGTTGCGCGGGCGTGACGACCTTCAACGCCGTCCGCAAGGCCGGCGCGCGCGAGGGCAGTCGCGTCGCCGTGTTCGGGCTCGGCGGCCTGGGGCACCTCGCCGTCCAGTTCGCGGCGAAGCTCGGTTACGAGACCCCCGCTTCGATGCCACCGGCTCGGCAACGTCCCAGAAGCCGGACGCCGAAACACCACCGACGACAGCGGGGGTTCGGCCTGATCAAAAAGGAAGCCACACATGTCCCACCAGGACAGCCACAACGCGATCGTGGTCGGCGCCGGCGCCTCCGGACTGGCCGCGGCCACCGCTCTGCACACCGCAGGCCGCGACACCCTCTGCCTGGAGGCCCGCGACCGCGTCGGGGCGCCTGCTCTCCGCCCCCACATCGCACCCCGAGCGGGCCCTCGACCTGGGAGCCACCTGGTTCTGGGACGGTGAGGAGCGCGTACGGAACCTGGCTGCACACAGCGGCATCGAGACCTTCGACCAGCACCTCGCCGGCGACACCATCCTCCAGGACACCGCCGGCACACGCCGCTTCGCCGGCAACCTGATCGACGCCCCCTCCCGCCGTTTCGCCAGCGGAGCCCAGAGCCTCGCCACCGCCCTCGCCGCCTCGCTGTCCGCCGAGTCCCTGCGGCTGAACACGCCCGTCACCGCCATCCGCCCAATCGGTCAGGGCGGCCTTGCCGTGCTCACCCCGGGCGGAACCCTGCACGCCGAGCACGTCATCCTGGCCATCCCCCCGGCACTGGCGCTGGAGCGCATCGACTTCGGCGACACACTTCCCGCCGACCTCGTACGCCTCGCCCGGTCCACTCCGGTCTGGATGGGGGCCGTCGTCAAGGTCGTCGCCCACTACCCGGCAGCGTTCTGGCGGGAGGAGGGGCTGGCCGGTGCGGCGTTCAGCAGGACCTGGCCCGCTCCAGGAGATCCACGACATGTCGGGGCCCGACGGGCGGCCCGCCGCACTCTTCGGATTCGCGCACGCCCACACCGTCGGCCCCGGATTCGACATGACAGTCACAGCACAGCTCGCGCGGCTCTTCGGACCGGCCGCGGCTACCCCCGACGTTCTGCACGTGCAGAACTGGAGCACCGAGCAGTGGACTTCCCCGTCCACCGTGCGGCACCTCGCCGACTACTCGCTCTTCGGCCACCCCCTCTACCAGCAGCCGGCACTGGACGGCCGCCTGCACTGGGCGTCCACCGAGACGGCGACCGACCACGCCGGACACATCGAAGGCGCCCTCGCCGCCGGAGAGCGAGCAGCACAGGCCGTACTGGCGGCACCCGGCGTCCCGAACAGCCGCGGCATCACCATCCCCACCACAAGCCGCTAGGGATGCTTGGGCAAAGGGCCGCTTGGAGAAATTCGGGTTGCGATTCCCGGCCGGCCGAGTGTTACGTTGATCTGCTTTGCTCCGATCGGAAGGAAAGCAGATGGACATCCCCTCCTTGCACAGCCGGTTCCTTAGCGACGCGCTTCCTCGGATCCGGCAGGATGCGCGCGTGGCCGGCGTGGCGATCACCGGGTCCATGGCGGGAGGCCGCCCCGATGTCTACTCGGACGTCGACCTGATCCTGGTCATCGATGACGAGGCGTACGACGCGGTCATGCGGGAACGGCTCGTGCTGATCGGCTCCTGGACCTCCCTGGTGGCCGGATTCACCGGGGAGCATGTCGGCGAGCCGCGCCTGATCATCACGCTCGTCGGGCCGCCTCTCCTGCACGTCGACTTCAAGTTCGTCCGGGCCTCCGACTTCGCCGAGCGGACCGAGGACCCGGAGATCCTGTGGGACCGGGACGGCCTCCTGACCGGCGCCCTCGCCCAGCAGCCGCCGGTCACTCCGGCGTTCGACCTCCAGTGGATCGAGGACCGGTTCTGGATCTGGGTGCACTACGGCGCGACGAAGCTCGGCCGCGGAGAACTGTTCGAGACCATCAGCTTCCTCACCTACCTGCGCGAGACCGTGCTCGGCCCCCTGGCCGCCCGCCGGGTGGGCGAGATCCCCCGCGGTGTACGCCACCTGGAGACCATCGCGCCTGAAGAGGCGCGCAGCCTTCAGGCAACGCTGTGCGGCTACGACCGCCACGAAGCCGGACGGGCGCTCCTCGCCACCGTCGATCTCTACCGCCGATGGTCCGGTGCCGGTGGAGCGATCGTTGAACGGCGCCACCACGCCGAGAAGCTCGCCATGCAGTACCTCCACGACGTCATCGATCAAGGCTGCTGACTGAAGGGGGCTGGGTCCAAAACCGTGGGGACAGGGCCCGCGTGCTCCGGCAGACGCCCACTGGCATGAGCCATACAAGGCGCTGATGCGGGCATTCGGCTCCGTCCCCTACCAGCCTGCGATCCCGATCTCTAGATTGGCGGCGGTGCGACGGCGTCAGCCGCACCACCTCGGACATTCGGGAGCAGGACATCGCGATGGCTCATCGGCAGGCCGTCCAGCAGCCACCATCGAGCTGTCCCTTCCCGCCGTCTCCCGTCGGCCGGCAGCAGCGGTCCGTCGTGGGATGGCTCGGACAGCGCCTTCATGGCCTCACCCCCACCGGTTACCTCGAGGAGGAGTCATGTACGAGCTGGAAGCGCTGCTGCGTGAGTACGACCGTGCCCGCGGCTACACCGACGAGCTGTGGAAGGACCTGACCCCGGACGAGGTGATCTGGCGTCCGCGCGAGGACTTCAGCGCCATCGGATGGCACCTCGGCCACCAGGCCCACGTGGCCCACTTCATGATCCGCAATCTCACCGCGGCCGAGCCCAGTCCCGATCCCGCTCTGGACTCCCTGATGGACTCCGCGTTGCCGGAACACTTCCGGGGCGCGCTGCCGACGGTGCGGCGGCTCACCGCCTTCAGGGAAACCGTCGCCGAGCGGGTGCACGCCCGCATCGGTGACATCGCCGCCGGGAAGGTGAGCGCCCCCACGCAGATGACCATCGTCGGGACACATCTGCTGACCGCGCTCATCAATCATGAGTACCAGCACGACCAGTGGATCGGCGAAGTCCGCTCCGAGCACCTCGGGCATGCACTGCCCACCGACCCGGACTCCGACCATGTCCGCCGTATCGACGGCTACCTCGTCCTGCACCCCTACGCGTGACGCGCGGAGTACGGCCGGCCTGGCCGTGACCAGGTGTGACCTGAGGTGATGTCATTTTGCGCTGCCGACGCCGCCCCTCCCCGGCGCGGCCGCGTCGAGTCAGGGGCTGCGGCCGACCCGCCGGCGGGTGCACCCCACACGGTCGGGACTCTCCCCGCCGACAGCGTCGGCTGTGCTTGACCGGTTGCGGATGTAGGCCGCGCGCCGCGTACTCCCGGGCTCTGCGCGCCGCCCGCATGTGACCGGTCGCGGGCTGCTCACACCTGATCCGGGCCGCCGTGCGCCGACCACAGGCGAAGCCGCCCGCCCCGCCGATGCCGTCCGCTCGTCCACACCTCGTTCTCCCGGCACAAGGTTGCTCTCATGCCGTCCTCTTCTTCCCCGCCCCACGTGTCCGCCGACGCAGCCGCACGCTCGCCGCGGCGGCGGCCGGGCTGACCGCTGTCGTCGCGTGGGTCCTGGCTTTCACCGTCGACGACGAATCGTCCGGCGGCGCGTCGCGGAACTCAGCCACGGCCGTCACCGACACGCCCGACGCCCAGGCCAGGGCTCTGCTCGCCCTGGCCCGCCGGGACGGCCCACGGACGGGCTCCCGCCCCGAGGAACCGCGCACTCACGGTGCCGACCTGTCGGTTCGGCGTCCGCCCAGCCATGAGAGGCCGTCCGTGGGCCGCCTTTGTCGGCCGCAACCAGTTGACATCCCAGAAGGAGTGCCGGCACGTGACCGCATCACAGGACGTACGCGCGGTGCCATGGCAGGCCGAGGCACGGGTCCGCGCCGCGCAGCAGCGTACGGTCCGGACGCTGGCCGCAGCACAGATCGTCGGCGGGGTGGGTGTCGGCGTATCGGTGTCGATCGGTTCGTTGCTGGCCGAGTCAGTCGCCCAGAGTGGGACCTACGCCGGATTGGCTCGCACGGCCACGACGGCGGGCGCGGCCGCGGTCGGTGTGCCTCTTGCCCTCCTCGCGCAGCGGCGAGGGCGCCGGTCTTCCCTGAGCGCCGGATGGCTCGCGGCCGCCGTCGGCGGAGCCCTGCTCGTGGGCTCGGCGGTGAGCCGGTCAATACCCCTGCTCATAGTGGGGATGCTGCTCTTCGGCATCGGAAGCGCGACGAGCCAGCAGAGCCGCTACGCGGCCGCCGACCTGGCCGCGCCGCACCACCGGGCCCGGGCTCTGTCCCTCGTGGTGTGGTCGACGACCATCGGTTCGGTGATCGGGCCCAACCTCGCCGATCCCGGTGCCGGCGTGGCATCGGTTCTGCACCTCCCTCGGCTGGCCGGCGCGTTCGTCCTGGCCACCGTCTGCATGGCGCTGGCATCGGTACTGCTGTGGGGCCTGCTCCGCCCTGACCCGCTCCTGCTGGCCCGGCAGCACCAGGACGCCGAAGGACAACCGGAAAGCGGCACGAGTTCCGAGGCGTCACATGTCGAGGCCACGAAAGAGGCGGGGGAGTCGCAGACCGGCACGCTGCGAGCGGGCCTGCGTCATCTTCGCTACGCCCCGCGGGCGGCCTTCGCCTTCGTGACCATGGTCGTGGCCCACACGGTCATGGGGGCCATCATGACGATGACTCCGGTCAGCATGTCCGAGGACGGCGCGAACCTCACCATCGTCGGCTTCACCATAAGCGGCCATCTGCTGGGCATGTACGCGTTCTCGCCCGTCGTCGGCTGGCTCGCCGACCGGATCGGTCATCTGCCCACCGCGGTGGCCGGACAGGCCATCTTCATCGCGTCCGCGCTGCTGTCGGGCCTGAGCCACGGCTTGGTCGGCATGATGATGGCCGGACTGTTCCTCCTGGGCCTGGGCTGGTCGTTCAGCCTGGTGGCCGGCTCAGCGATGCTCAGCGAGGCAACTCCCGCGGCTCTGCGGCCCGGAGTGCAGGGGACCACGGACACTGCGATGAACGTCGTCGCAGCAGTGGGCGCGGGCCTGGCCGGGCCCCTCATGGACTGGATCGGCTTCGGCGGGCTGAACGCCGTCGCGGCGGCCTTCGTCCTGCCCGTGATCGTCTTCTGGCCCTTCCTTGTTCGGACACGTTGAGCGGTGCTCGCGCGGTCGCTTCCGTCGGCCTCACCCCGGAACGCCGTCGCTGACCTCGTCGCGGGCCGCGGGCGCCGCGGCCTTCCGCCGGCCGTCGGCGGGCCTGGCGCCGCGCAGGCCGAGAGCGGCGACCGCCGCCCCCAGGAGCACCATGACCACCGGGACGACGAGCGCGGTGCGGTAGGCGTCCAGCACCGCGCCCGGTGAGCCATCGGCGCCGGCCGCGGCGATCCCGTACCCGGCGGTCACCCCGGAGATCCCGACCGCCGAGCCGAACTGGGTGAAGGTGTACAGCAGTCCGCCGGCCAGGCCCTGCTCCTCCTTGGCCACGCTGTCGGTCGCCGCGATGGTGAGCGGACCGTAGGCGAGGGCGAAGGCGGTGCCCGCGATGATCAGGCTCGGGAACATCGCCGCGTATGGCCAGTCCGTCTCGACGGGCAGGAAGAGCCCGTAGGCCACGATCGCCAGCAGGAAGCCGCCGAAGATCACCCGGCTGTTGCCGTAGCGATTCACCAGGCGCGGGGTGAGGGTGGGCGCCAGCACGGCGTCGCAGCCCATGACGATCAGCGCGATCGCGGTCTGCAGGGAGGATCAGCCGCGCAGCTCCTGCAGGTAGAGCGTGACGATGAACTGGAAGCCGAAGAACGCGCCGAGAAAGAGCGGCGCGGCGAGGTCGGCCCGCACCATCACGGCCTTGGGGAAGATTTCCGGCCGGACGAGCGGCGCTTGGGCGCGCCGTTCGATCACGATGAACGCCGCCACCAGCGCCAGCCCGGCGGCGAGCGAGCCGAGGGTCAGCCCGAGCCCCCGGCTCTCTGAGGAGACACAAAGCCGGGTGCGGCACCGGGACCTTGCCATCTCACGTGAAGTTGTCGGCGGAGCGGGAACGGCGGTCTCCCTTCGCGCGATGTTTGTGTTGGACTGTCTCCGACATAATCCGTACACGACAATGGGGTGAACGCGGTGCCTCTTCAGGGCGAGTACGAACCGAGTCCGGCGCAGTGGGTGCGCGAACAGGTCGAGCTGTATGAGAGTTCGGGTGGCACACAGGGCACAACGCTCTGGGATACGGGCCTGCCGGTCGTCATTGTCACGATGCGCGGCGCGAAGAGCGGCAAGATCCGCAAGATTCCGCTGATGCGTGTGGAGCACGAGGGGCGGTACGCGGCGGTGGCCTCGAAGGGCGGCTTCCCGCGCCACCCGGTCTGGTACTTCAACCTCAGGGCCGACCCGCGGGTGGATCTCCAAGACGGTCCCAAACGCCAGGGCATGCTGGCCCGTGAGCTCACCGGGGACGAGAGGGACCAGTGGTGGCAGCGCGCGGTCGCCGCGTATCCGCCGTACGCCGAATACCAGGAGAAGACCCACCGCGTGATCCCAGTCTTCGTACTCGAACCCGAGCACCTGGCCGGGCCGGCGAAGGCCCCGGCGCCGACGAGGAACTGAGCTTCGGGCGCCACTCGCTCGGGCCGGCGAGGCGCCGCGCGGCTGGGGACAGGAGCCCGGCGCCGGCCCGGTGAGTGGCTGACGGAGTATCGGCCGCCGGACCCGGCCGAAGCCTTCCCACAGATATCGCGGCCCCTGACCGGGTCAGGCTGCCCCCGCCCGTGTGAGCACCTCGGCGATCTCGTCGCGGCCCTTCTCCCGGGCGATGCCGAGCGGCGTGTCGCTGTCGACCTTGAGCCCGGACGGATCGGCGATCCGGGCGTTGACGTCGGCCCCGGCGGCGATGAGCGTCTCGATGACGCCGGTCCCGGCTTCCCGCCACACCGCGTAGTGCAGGGGCGTCGCGCCCGCCGTCGTGCACGGGTCGGGATCGCCGGCGTGATCGAGCATCAGCCGGAGTGCCTCCTGGTGGCTGTCGCCCGCGGCGGCGTGCAGGGCGGACATGCCTTTGATCCCGAACAGGTCCTTGTGCGCGGTGCGCCGCGCCGGGTCCGCGCCGGCGTCGAGCAGCGCAGCGACGAACTCCGGCGCGTCGACCGCCACCAGCAGCGGCGTCAGGCCGAGCCGGTCCTCGGCCTCGACGTCCGCGCCGGCGTCGATGAGGCAGCGCAGGATCTCCAGCCGCTCGGCGACCGGCCGCTCGCGCTCGTAGCTGAACCGGCTCTCGACCACGACGTGCAGCGGCGTCTTGCCCATGCGGTCGGTCGCCCGTGGGTCGGCACCGGCGTCGAGCAGCGCCCGCACCACCTCCGCCGAGGGGCCGGGCCGGTCGGTGCGGAACGGTCCTCTGGCGGCCATCCAGAGCGGTGTCACACCGCGCTCGATCCGCTCCATCCCGAAGTCGGCGGGGTGCAGGCCGAGTTCCGTCAGGAGGCTGTCGTGGCCGGTCCGCGCGCCGGTGTCGGCGCCCGCGGCCAGCAGCGTCCGCACCGTCTCGGCCGAGCCCGACGCCACCGCGAAGTGCAACGGGGTCATCGCCGAGCGGTCGTCCTCGGCCGGTCCCAGCGGGGCACCCGCGGCGATCGCGGCGGCCACGGTCTCCAGCTCCCCGTAAGCACAGGCGTTGGCCAGCCTGGCGGAGTCCGGCGGCGCGTAGACGGTCAGCTCGGCCAGCATCCGCGACAACCGCCGCGGACAACCGAAGGCGTCCCCCGCGTCGGACCCGTCGTGGTCGACCCGGTACACGCTGGGATCGCCGGGCTGCGGATCGTCGAGGTCGACGACCCAGTAGTACTGCGTCGACTCGTTGAACCCGATCACGAAGCACGGCCGGTCCACTCCGAACGGATCGCCCCCGCTGACCCCCTGCGGAAAGCTCACCCGGTCGCCGTCCTCGGCGGTGACCAGCAACGTACGCGGCGGCCACGTGATCGCCATCAGCGTCTCGATCTCCGGCGGCAGCGGCCTGGGCGCATCGGTCCAGTGCACGCCCGCGTCGATCGTCCCGGGTATGGTCCCGCCGAGCCGCTCGATCTGACGCAGCACCTCAGTGTGCACACCTTCGCTTCGCATCGGGTCAAGTTAGCAGCAGATCACTCGATCAAGGCCGCGAAGGCTCAGCGCATGGTCTTCGGCTCCTACCTGCACCGCCTGGCCGTCGCGAACAACCGTCCCGCAGGCGTCCTCGCCCGACTGCTGGGACCCCTTCCACCGGAGTTCTCCCGGTTCAGCAACACCACAGCCACGCCGTGGGCTATTCCTCCCGGGCCGGACGGAGTACCCGGCGCACGGCGCCACGCAGCCACTGGTGGGCCCCGTCGGCGCTGTGACGCGGGTGCCAGGCCATGCCGATCGTCAGTGGTGGCAGCGGCAGCGGGATTTCCAGCAGGCGCAGTCCCAGCGCGTGCGCCGCGTCGCTGAGTGGTGAAGGGGGCTCGCCCGGCAGCGCGGTCGGCACCAGGCAGACCACGTCGCCGACCGCGGCCAGCGCCATCGCTGCCAGATGTCCGGGCAGGACGGCGCTGACCTGCCGGCTGAGCCCTTGCTCGGCCAGGGCCGCGTCCAGCGGGCCGGTGAAGCGTCCCCGGCGGCTGACCGCCACGTGCTCGGCCGCGGCCAGCCTCGCAGCCGTCAGGGTTCCTTCGGCGAGCGGGTGCCCAGCCCTGACGCCGACGGCCATCCGCAGCGTGACCAGCTCTTCGACCCGGGTCTCCGGGTCGACGTGGTCGATGGCCCCGATCTCCTGGTCGATCCGGCCCTCGCGCAGCGCGGGGCCCGCCTCCCACTCCTCGGCCAGTATCCGCAGTGAGACGCCCGGCGCCCGGCGCCGGGCCAGCCCGAGCAGACCAGGCGCCAGTGCCGCGCCGACCAGGTCAGCGGCCTGGACGGTGAAGGTGCGCCGCAGTGCCGCGGGGTCGATCCCGCCGCTCGGGGTGAGCAACGCCTCCAGCCGGCGCACTACCCCGGCGGCCTCGTCCCGCAGCGCCTCGGCGCGGGGTGTGGGCACCATCGCCTGTCCGGCCCGCACCAGTAGCGGATCCTGGAGCACCCGGCGCAGCCGGGCCAGGGTGCGGCTCATCGCCGCGGGGAGGTGCGCAGCCGTGCGGCGGCACGGCCGACGGCTGCTGTCACTGCTGGTCGAGGCCGCGCCCGCACGCGGAGAGGAGTTGCGCGTCGTGGTCCGCGATCCTGCCCGGCTCCCCGAGGCCGTGCGCGAACGGGTCGAGGTGGTCACCGGCTCGCACGGCGACGCCGCGACCGTCGAGTGCGCCTTCACCGGGGCCGACGCCGTTGTCTGCTGGTGCCGCCGGACGCCTCGGCCACGCCCGACGAGGCGTACAGCGGCTTCACCCGCCCGGCCGCGCGGGCGTTCGCCGCCCATGGCGTCGGCCATGTCGTCGGCGTCTCGGCGCTCGGCCGCGGCACCCCGCAGGCCGCCCAGGCCGGGCTGGTCACCGCCTCCCTGGCCATGGACGACCTGATCGCCGACTCCGGCGTCGCCTACCGCGCCTGGCCAACCCGTCCTTCTTCGAGAACCTGCTGGAGGAGGCCGACTCGATCCGCGACAACGGTGTCTTCACCGACACCGTCGCCGCGGACCGTCCGGCCCCGCTGGTGGCCGTCGCCGACATCGCCGCGACGGCGGCCGGGTTGCTGCTGGACCGCTCCTGGACCGGCGTCGGCAGTGTTCCGGTGCTCGGTCCACAGGACCTGTCTCCCAACGACCTGGCCCGCATCATGACCGAGGAGCTGGGCCGTCCGGTCCGCTACCGGCGCCAGCCGCTCGACGAGCTGCGGTCCACCCTGCTCTGCTACGGCCTGGGCGAGGCGTTCGTCGAGGGAATGGTCGACATGAAGCGCGCCAAGGACCAGGGCCTGGACTCGGGTGTCGAGCGCTCGCCGCAGGCGGGCCAGGCCACCGGATTCGCGCAGTGGTGCGCACAGACCCTCAAGCCCGCCGTCCTCGCCACGCCGGAGGCAGTCGATGCCCACTGACCGAACCGCGCCGCCGGTCACCGCGTTCATGCTGGTCAAGACCACGCCCGAGTGGCTGGCGATGACTGTGGCCGAACGCGTCCAGGCCTTCACCACCCAAGTCGTCCCGGTGATCGAGGCCCGCACCCGCGGCGTCTGCTCCCGCTTCTACGATACGGAGTTCTACTCGGCGCGGGTCACCGACATCTGGGTCTGGGAGGCGGACGACCATGACGCCTACCGGCTGCTGATCGACGCGTTGCGCGAGACCCCCTTCTGGGACCGCTACTTCGAGGTTGTGGACCTACTCGTGGGCGCCGAGAACGGCTACGCCCGCACCTACGGCCTGGAGCCGGTGGCCACCCTCGCCACCTGAGGTCCGTGTGGAGATCGATCAACAATCAAGCCGAAGCCACCGGCCGACGCGCCGGTGGCTTCGGGATCAGGCCCAGCGCTTCAGGAACTCGGTCGCTGCGGAGCCGACCTCCGCGGGATGCGAGGCACTCAGGAAGTGCTGCCCGCCCTCAATGATCTCCAGGCGCGCCTCGGGGGAGCGGGTGAACATCCGGATCTCCTCCTGGGCGTTCGGCACGGAATACACCTGGTCCGCGGTACCGTGCAGCCACAGGACGGGGCAGCGGACCTCGTCGAGCCTGCCGTGGAGCCCGTCGCGGTCCCGCAGGTTCACCGTGCTGAGGCGCAGACGGTGGCGTCCGGCGTCACCGGTGTAGTTTGCGCGGTAGACGGTGAGCCAGAACTCGCGTTCCTCGGCTGAGACGCCGCCCAGGGACGTGGCGAAGACGGCGTCTACGACCTCGTCCGGCACGACCCAGTCCTCGCCGACCGGGTCGGCGAGGGCGTCGACGAGCGGCGTGTTGGACTCTATCCCGTCCCAGCACCCCAGGTCGCGGCTGCGCGGGCTCTCGAAGTCCATGGACGTGCCGAGCGGGATGAGTCCCCTCACGACGTCCGGGGCGAGCAGCGCCATGCGGACCGCCACCCAGCCGCCCTGCGAGGTTCCCAGCACGAAGGCCTCGTCGATCCCGAGGGCCTCGAGGGCCTGCAGGTTCGCGACCGCGCTGTCCCAGTAGGTGAAGTGCTGGTAGGTGGCCCGCGTGCGGCCGTGCCCGTAGGGTTCGAGGGCCAGCAGGTTGGCCGCGGACCCGAGCTCCGGGTCGGCGAACTGCGGCCGGTACAACTCGGCTGAGGTGGTGTACGAGTTGATCAGGACCAGCGTCGGGAGTGCGGGGTCGTACGGCGTGCCGAAGGTGTACCCGACGGTCGATCCCCCGAGGTGAGGGATCTCGACGGTCTGTCCGGGCTTGCTCACGGTGTACTCCTCGATTCGTACGCGGGGGTCTTGGAGAACGATGTCGCATGGCCTGTCATGGTCATGTGAATATCCCCTTCGGCGGATGGCTCTGGTCGAGTCCACTGCCATGATGGGTGGATGATCCACATGATGTCGAATAATGGTTCGGCCTCAGCCTGTTCGCATCCTTCGTAGCCGTGCGCGGCACCGGACCGTTGCGGACGACACCCACGAGCGCCAGGTTCTACGACCGCCGATCGAGCTGCCAACGGTCAGCGGCCGCTGCGCGATATCCGCCGGCGTGTGGCATTCGTACGACGACGTCACCGATGTTCAACGCCCGCGTCTTGGACATGGTGGTCGGCCCCGCCTTGAGGCGGTGAGATCCACGGCACCGGGACGGGCTTGTGCACCACGCGGCGGACCTGGGTCTCTTCTCCGCGGCCGCCCAGCTCGTCACCACCGGCCGGCGCCGCATCGGATATGGCGCAGACCCGCCACTGACGACGGGACGCGACGGGACGTGCTCAGTCGAAGCGCAGATCGGAGAGTTGCTTCCTGGGCAGGGTCAGGTCGTCCTCGGGCACGGGATGCGCTGCCCTGGTGGCCAGGGTCGAGGCCATCTCCCGGCCTGCCCGGCGTATGCGTGCGGGCAGGCCTTCCGTGCGCGCGTCGCTGCCGGATCCCCAGTCCTCCGACGCCGCGTACACGCCGGTCGGGAGGACCACGGTCCGCAGGTAGACGAAGAGGGGGCGCAGCGCGTGATCCAGGACAAGAGAATGGCGGGGAGTACCGCCCGTCGCCCCGATCAGGACCGGCTTGCCCGAGAGGGCGCCCGGATCGAACAGATCGAAGAAGGACTTGAACAGCCCGCTGTACGAAGCGCTGAACACCGGTGTCACGGTGACCAGACCATCGGCGCTCGTCACCGCTTCGATCGCGCCGGCCAGCTGTGGTGGGGGAAAACCGGTGACGAGGTTGTTGGCGATGGCGACAGCCAGGGCACGCAACTCGATGACATCGACTTCCGCCTTGTGGCCTTGATCGGCGAGCTCCTCGCGGACTGTGCCGGTGAGACGGTCCGCCAGCAGGCGCGTGGACGAGGGAACGCTCAGACCTGCGGATACAGCGACGAGCTTCATGCGGCGGTCATCCCTTCCGAAGAGATTTCCTGAGCGGAAGCGAGTAGCGATGCGTGGGTCGGCGCCTCCGGTACGTCCGCCGGGCGGCCGACGGCGAACTCCTTGCGCAACACCGGTACGACCTCCTCGCCAAGCATGTCGATCTGCTCCAGCACGGTCTTCAGCGGCAGCCCCGCGTGATCCATGAGGAACAGTTGGCGCTGGTAGTCACCGGCGTACTCACGGAACGACAGCGTCTTCTCGATCACCTGCTGCGGGGAGCCGACCGTCAGCGGGGTCTGGTCGGTGAAGTCCTCCAGTGAGGGCCCATGGCCGTAGACCGGCGCGTTGTCGAAGTACGGCCGGAACTCGCGCATCGCCTCCTGCGAGTTCTTCCGCATGAAGACCTGGCCGCCCAGCCCGACGATCGCCTGCTCGGACGTGCCGTGCCCGTAGTGGGCATAGCGTTCCCGGTACAGCTCGACCATCTGCTTCGTGTGGTCGGCCGGCCAGAAAATATTGTTGTGGAAGAAGCCGTCGCCGAAGTAGGCGGCCAGCTCGGCGATCTCCGGCGAGCGGATCGAGCCGTGCCAGACGAATGGCGGTACGCCGTCCAGCGGCCGTGGGGTGGAGGTGAAGCCCTGCAGCGGGGTGCGGAACTTGCCCTCCCAGTCGACGACGTCCTCGCGCCACAGGCGGTGCAGCAGGGCGTACTTCTCGATGGCGAGATCGATGCCCTGCCGGATGTCCTGGCCGAACCAGGGGTAGACGGGGCCGGTGTTGCCGCGGCCCATCATGAGGTCCACCCGGCCGTCGGCCAGGTGCTGGAGCATCGCGAAGTCCTCGGCGATCTTCACCGGGTCGTTGGTGGTGATCAGGGTGGTCGAGGTGGAGAGGATCAGCTTCTCCGTCTTCGCGGCGACGTACCCGAGCATCGTGGTCGGCGACGACGGCACGAACGGCGGGTTGTGGTGCTCACCGGTCGCGAAGACGTCCAGGCCGACCTCCTCGGCCTTCAGCGCGATGGCGACCATGGCCTTGATGCGCTCGCGCTCGGTCGGTGTCCGGCCGGTGGTGGGGTCCGGTGTGACGTCGCCGACGCTGAAGATCCCGAACTGCAAGGTTCCTCCGGTTATCAGGTGTTTGAGTAGTTCTCGAATGGTAGGAAACCCCGCATGGACAGGATGACTGAGCGTGCACGGGAAGTGGTCCCACAGCGCTCTCCACGTCTGCCCTGGTCCTCGGTCGGCGAGGCGTGCGTCCCCGCCCCCTGCGCGGGCGGCCAGGGGTGTCCAGTCCGCGATCGAGGGCGCGGACCGTGCTGGACACGGCGGACTGGACCCGCGTGCAGCCGCCGTGCCGCCGCAGGCCCGCAGGCCGCAGGCCCGCAGGCGCCCGGCCGCGGACGTTGGACCGACGGACCGAGGCCGCGGCCGTTTCCTCAGGCGCGGACCAGCGGTGTGTCGACCAGATGCTCGGCCAGGAACCACGCCTGCCGTTCGCCGGTCCGGATCACCTGGGAGACCAGCAGGTCGATGGTGCCGTCGTCACCGCACTCGGCGCACCGGGCGACTGCGTCGTGCGCGTCGATGAGGATCGTCTCGTGGGCCTCCAGCAACCGGGACAGCATGGCCGGCACCTCCTCCACCCCGTCCGGGGGCCGCGGGATCGAGGTGATCTCGGCGACGTGCCGCGGGTCTCCCACCGCGACGCCGCCCAGGGACTGGACGCGTTCGGCGATGGTGTCGATGATGTCGAGCTGTTCGCTCGCGTGCTTGTCCAGGACCAGGTGCAGCTGGTAGAAGGTCGCGCCGCGCATCAGCCAGTGATGCTTCTTGTAGAGGCCGTAGAGGATCTGCGTGTCCGCGAGGACCTTGTTCAGGCGCTGGCAGGAGTACATCCGCGCCTCGTAGGACAGGGCGACCGGGAACTGCTTGACGGTCCCGAACTCCTGGATCACCTCACCCTTCTGGTGCAGCCAGGGCTGGCTGCTGTGCGGGGATGGCGAGTTGGTGGTCATGGTCCGCCTCCTGCGGTGCCGTGCTGTGCGTACCCCGGTGACGCTAGGTGCCCGGTCGGGGGGTGTCTTGACCGGCAGTGCATGCGGTGGTGACCGCCAGCGCACTGTGCCGGCCCCTGTCTCGCGGTTCGCTCTCGGGCAAGCATCCGTGCGCCGGCGGACTCGGGCCGCCCGCCGGCTGCTCTAGCGTCGGCCGGAGAGTCCGTGCCCGGAGAGCCGGCGGAATGAGGAGAGGCATGAGCGCGAACGAGCAGGCGGACGTGGTGGTCGTCGGGCTGGGGCCGGGCGGCGAGTACGTCGCCGGCACGCTGGCCGAAGCGGGACTGGACGTGGTGGGGGTCGAGGCGGAACTCGTCGGCGGGGAGTGTCCGTACTGGGGATGTGTGCCCAGCAAGATGATGATCCGGGCCGGGAACCTGCTCGCCGAGGCGGGACGGGTTCCCGCCCTCGCCGGTGAAGCTGTCGTGACTCCGGACTGGGCCAGGGTCGCCGGACGGATCCGCGATGAGGCCACCGACGACTGGAACGACCAGGTGGCCGCGGATCGCTTTACGGCGAAGGGCGGTCGGCTCGTCCGGGGGAGGGGGCGCCTCGCCGGGCCGCGCCGTGTGACGGTCGGTGACCGCACCTTTGAGGCCAGGCGCGGTGTCGTACTGGCCACCGGCACCCGGCCCCGGATCCCCCCGGTGCCGGGTCTGCAGGGAACGCCGTACTGGACCAACCGGGACGCCATGACCGCCAAGGAGCTACCGGCGTCCATGGTGGTGCTCGGCGGGGGCGCGATCGGCGTCGAACTCGCCCAGGTCTTCGCCCGCTTCACGTGTGCGGTCACTGTGGTCGAGGGGCAGGACCGGCTGCTGTCGCAGGAGGAGCCGGAAGCAGGGGAGCTGGCCGCGCAGGTGCTGCGGGCGGACGGTGTCACCGTTCTCACGGGCACCCGGGCGCGGCAGGTCAGCCATGACGGCTCCGAGTTCACCGTGCGCCTCGACGGCAGTGAACAACTGCTGAGTGCCGAGCGGCTTTTGGTCGCCACCGGACGCGAGACCGACCTGACTCCGCTGGCGGTCGACTCGGTGGGGCTCGATCCGACAGCGGGAGCCGTCCCGACGGACGGGCGGATGCGGGCCGGGGACGGACTGTGGGCGGTCGGCGACATCACCGGCCGGGGCGCCTTCACCCATGTGTCGATGTACCAGGCTGAGATCGCCGTCCGGGACATCCTCGGGCAGCCCGGACCCGCCGCCGACTACCGGGCGCTGCCCCGGGTCACGTTCACCGATCCGGAGATCGGGGCCGTGGGGCTGACGGAGCGACAGGCGCGGGGGCAGGGGCTGTGCGTGCGCACCAGCGTGGTGACCGTCGCCTCCTCCACGCGTGGCTGGATTCACGGGCCGGGCAACGAGGGGTTCATCAAGCTCGTCGAGGACGCCGACCGGGGGGTGCTGATCGGTGCGACCTCGGCGGGGCCGGTGGGCGGGGAGGTGTTGTACGGACTGAACGTGGCCATCCATGCCGAGGTACCCGTCGACCGGCTTCAGCACATGATCTATACCTATCCCACCTTTCACCGGACGATCGAGGCGGCCCTGGGAGCCCTCCGCTGAACCCGCTGAACCGCGCCCCGGCCATGCGCGGCCCCGGGCGCCAGGACGCTCTGGCGGCCGGCGTTGTCACCGAGCGCATCGGAACCGGCCCCACAGTGCATGGAGAGACAGTGCACTGTCGGAACGCATCCGGTGCACTGCCGGGATATACGGACGCTTTGGCTCTCAATAGCCTGGCGGCGCAGCAGCCGGGGGCGCCGAGGGCGGGCTTGTGTATCGCATGGAAGCCCCACCCGGAATGCTGATCGGTTCAGCTTCGGCGCAGTAACTGCGCGTTCCCGATTCTTTTACGCCCGCTGCTGTCCACACACAAGGAAGTCGATGCACATGCAATCGACGCCGTTCATCCCGCAGGAGGTTGTCGAAAGGTGTCCACGATGCCGGTCGGTGGGCTGGTTCCCCGCACCACCGACAACGCCGCGGACCTGGTCGTTCGCAACGCGAAGATTTACACCGGAGACCCGGTCCGCCCGCAGGCCGAGGCGGTCGCCATCCGCGATGGTGTCATCACTGTGGTCGGCGACGACAACGACGTCGCCTCCCACGTCGGCCCGGACACGAAGGTGGTCGACGCCCTCGGCCGCCGGATCGTTCCCGGCCTCAACGACGCGCATCTGCATGTGATCCGAGGCGGGCTCAACTACGTACTGGAGTTGCGCTGGGACGGTGTCCCCACACTGCGCCAGGGCCTGGCGATGCTGCGTGAGCAGGCCGCCCGCACGCCCAAGGGCCAGTGGGTGCGGGTGGTGGGCGGGTGGTCGGCCGAGCAGTTCGCCGAACGGCGGCTGCCGACCATGGCCGAACTGAACGCCGCCGCGCCGGACACCCCGGTGTTCGTCCTGCACCTCTACCAGTCGGCGGTGCTCAACCGGGCGGCTCTCAAGGCCGCCGGATTCACCCGGGACACCCCCGACCCCAAGGGCGGCCAGATCGTACGGGGCCGGGACGGTGAGCCGACGGGCATGCTGCTGGCCGCCCCCAGCGCCCTCATCCTCTACTCGACCCTGGCCAAGGCCCCGGTGCTGGAAGGAGAGGACAGGAAAACCTCCACCCGTCACTTCCTGCGGGAACTGAACAGGTTCGGCCTCACGTCGGCGATCGACGCGGCAGGAGGGTTCCAGAACTTCCCCGACAACTACAGCACGGTCGTCGAACTGGCGAAGGCAGGTCAGCTCTCGCTGCGCATCGCCTATCACCTCTTCCCACAGACCGCCGGTCAGGAAATCGACGATCTCACCCGCTGGATCGAAATGGCTCGCCCCGAGGACGGGGACGAATGGCTGCGCCTCAACGGTGCGGGCGAGAATCTGACCTGGGCGGCGGCGGATTTCGAGAACTTCGGCCAGCCACGGCCGCACCTCGGCGACTATGAAACGGAATTCGAGAACGCCGTACGGCTGCTCATGGAGAACGGCTGGGGATTCCGGCTGCACGCCACCTACGACGAAACCATCCGCCGGGACCTGACGGTGTTCGAGAAGCTTGCCGCGGAAGGGCTCTTCCCGGCCGGCAACCGGTGGCTGTTCGACCATGCGGAGACCGTCTCCGCGGACAGTCTGGACCGCATCGCCGCCCTCGGCGGCGCCATGTCCGTGCAGAACCGGCTGTCCTTCCAGGGCGAGGCGTTCGTACGCCGCTACGGTCCCGGTGCCGCCGCTGACGCCCCGCCGATCCGGGCCATGCTGGAGCGCGGACTGACCGTCGGGGCCGGCACCGACGCGACCCGGGTCTCCACCTACAACCCGTGGGTCGCCCTGCACTGGCTCATCACCGGCCGCACCGTCGGTGACCTGGTCGTCCGCCCGCCGCACAACCGGGTCGACCGCCGCACCGCACTGGCCATGTTCACCGAGGCGGGTGCCGCGCTGACGGGGGAGGAGGGCGTCAAGGGCGTCCTGCGCCCGGGCTTCCTCGGTGATCTGACAGTCCTGTCCGAGGACTACTTCACCGTGCCCGAGCCGGACATCGCGCACATCGAGGCCTTGCTGACGGTCGTCGGTGGCCGGATCGTCTACGCCGCCGGCGAGTACGAGGGTCTGGACGAGGAGCTGCCGCCGGTCAGCCCCGCCTGGAGCCCGGTGGCGCACTTCGGTGGCTACCAGGCCACGCCCAGTACGGGCCTGTCCGGCTCCCGCCAGGCCGAACTGCTCGGCCAGGCCGTCGCCGAGTCGGAGCAGCACCTCAAGTGGCGCGCCCGACGCGGCCTGGCCCCGGAGACAGCGAGCACGTTCTTCGATCCCTGCTTCTCCCTCTGATCTCCCGGGAGGGGGCACGGTCACGAGCCGCCCCTCCCGGGTCCACCGCACCTCGCGCCGCCCACCGCGCGGTCGCGCCCGACAGCGGACACCCGTCCGTGATCACCACACACCTGGAAAGGCCCTGTCATGGTCAACATCTCCGAGGTCACCGCGGCCCCCAGCCCCGACCTGCTCACCCCGGACAACTGCGCGGTGCTGTTCATCGACCACCAGCCGCAGATGTTCTTCGGCACCGGCAGCGGCGACCGCACCGCGATCATCAACTCGACCGTCGGCCTGGCGAAGTCCGCCAAGGCGTTCGACGTACCGGTCGTGCTGAGCACCGTGGCGGCCGAGTCCTTCTCCGGCCCGATCATGCCGCAGCTGCCCGAGGTCTTCCCCCACCAGAAGATCATCGACCGCTCCACGATGAACGCCTGGGAGGACGACAACTTCGTCGAGGCGGTCAAGGCCACCGGCCGCAAGAAGCTGGTCTTCGCCGGCCTGTGGACCGAGGTCTGCGTCGTCCTGCCCGCACTCTCCGCCATCGCCCAGGGCTACGAGGTCTACGTCGTCACCGACGCGTCCGGCGGCGTCAGCCCGCAGGCCCACGAACACGCCATCCAGCGCATGGTCCAGGCCGGCGCGGTCCCGGTCACCTGGGTGCAGGTCCTCCTCGAACTGCAGCGCGACTGGGCCCGCACCGAGACGTACGCCGCCGTGGGCGACGTGGTCAAGGAGCACGGTGGCGTCTACGGCCTCGGAATGGTCTACGCGCAGGCCATCCTCGGGGCCCACGCCGCCGGCTGATCCCCGGCTCCTTCGCAGAGAAGTCAAGGACGGAGTCAGGAACAGGCAGGAATAGATGAACGCTGGACTGTTGGTCCTCCGGCTGGTGGCGGGACTTCTCATCGCCGGCCACGGAGTTCAGAAGGTGAGTTTCCGGCTCGGGGGCCATGGCTTGGCGGGCGGAACCGAGGAGTTCCGCCACGACGGGTTCCGCGGCGGTCGGATTACCGCGATCGTCGCGGGAGCCAGTCAGATCGGGGCCGGCCTGTTCCTGGCCGCCGGACTGCTCACGCCCCTGGCCGCGATGGCCGCCATGGGCGTGATGACGGTCGCGGGCACCGTCAAATGGCCCAAGGGCCTGTGGGTGCAGAACGACGGCTACGAGTACCCAATGGTCCTCGTCGTCGTCTCCGCGACGCTGGCCCTCACCGGCCCCGGCCGGTGGTCGCTCGACCAGGCGCTGGGCGTTACGCCTTGGCCGCTGTGGGTCGTCCTGCCCGCGCTCGTGGTCGGCCCGGTGAGCGGACTGCTCGCTCGGGTGGTGCTGCACCGCCCGTCCGCCGAATCGGAAAGGAAGCAGTATGCGCAGGCTGCTGAGTGACGTGGTCAGCACGCTCGTACCGCCCCGAGGGGACCGCCACGGCCCGCTGCCTCCCCTGATGCTGACGCTGACGGTGGTCACCGGTCTGGTCGACGCGGTGAGCTATCTGGCGCTCGGGCACGTCTTCGTCGCCAACATGACCGGCAACGTGGTGTTCCTGGGGTTCGCCCTGGTGGGGGCCGCGAACCTGTCCGCGCTCGCCTCCGTCGTCGCACTGGCGGCGTTCCTCGTCGGCGCGCTCGCCGGGGGCAGGCTCGGCACCCGGTTCGCGGCGCACCGCGGAAATCTGCTGAAGACGGCCACCGCCGTGCAGACGGTGCTGTTCGCCGTCACCGTGGCCGCCGCCGCGGTCACCGACGGCCGGGTCACCACGGGTGTGCAGTACACGCTGATCGTGTTCCTCGGGCTCGGCATGGGCCTGCAGAACGCGGCCGCCCGGCGCCTGGGTGTCCCGGACCTCACGACGACCGTACTGACCCTGACCCTGACGGGGCTGGCCGCGGACTCCACCCCGGCCGGCGGCACGGCGCCGCGGCCCGGCCGCCGGATCCTGTCCTTGCTGACGATGTTCCTCGGCGCCTTCGCCGGAGCCCAGCTGGTTCTGCACGGCCACCTCGTGCTCACCCTGAGCCTGGCGCTGCTGCTCCTCGCGGTCATCTCCGCGACCACTCACCGTCTCTCGTCCGGCGACCCGGCCTGGACCGGGCCACCGTCCTGAGAGCAGGGACCGCCTGCCTTACGGGATGCGCACCGGATACGCCTGAGCCCCCTGGTCACAGAGGGCTCAGGCGTATCCGTGTCCCCGTTCAGGGGCGCGGAATGTTGCGCAGGTTGGCCCGGGCCAGGTGGACCATGCGGCCGACGCCTCCGGTCAGGACCGTCCGGCTCGCCGACAGTGCGAAGCCGCTGATCTGCTCGGTGGTGATCTTCGGGGGAACGGCCAGCGCGGTGGGATCGGTGACGACGTCGACCAGCGCGGGGCCCTCATGGGCGAAGGCCTCACGCAGCGCCTCGCGCACCTCGCCGGGCTTCTCCACCCGGATGCCGCGCGCGCCGGCCGCCGTGGCGATGGCGGCGTAGTCCGTGTGGGGGTAGCTCGTGGCGTGCGGGGGCAGGCCGTCGACCATCATCTCCAGGTCGACCATGCCCAGCGAGGAGTTGTTGAAGACGACCACCTTCACCGGCAGGCCGTACTGGACGAGCGTCAGGAAGTCGCCCATCAGCATGGAGAACCCGCCGTCGCCGGAGAGGGAGACGACCTGCCGGCCGCGGTCGAGGAACTGGGCGCCGATCGCCTGGGGCAGCGCGTTGGCCATCGAGCCGTGCACGAACGAACCGAGGATGCGGCGGCGGCCGTTCGGTGTCAGATAACGCGCCGCCCACACACAGCACATCCCGGTGTCCACGGTGAACACCGCGTCGTCGGCGGCCTCTTCGTCGAGCACCGATGCCACGTACTCGGGGTGGATCGGGGTGTGCTTGTCGACGTTGCGAGTGTAGGCGTTCACCGCGCCCTCGATCGCGTGGGCGTGCTGCTTCAGCATGCGGTCGAGGAAGCGGCGCGAGGACTTCTCCCGCACAGCGGGGGTGAGACACTTCAGGGTCTCGCGTACGTCGCCCCAGACGGCGAGGTCGAGCTGGGTGCGCCGCCCGAGCCGCTCGGGCTGTACGTCGACCTGGACGGTCCTGACATGGCGGGGCAGGAAGTCGGTGTAGGGGAAGTCGGTGCCCAGGAGCAGCAGCAGGTCGCACTCGTGCATGGCGTCGTACGCCGCTCCGTAGCCGAGCAGACCGGACATGCCGACGTCGTACGGGTTGTCGTACTGGATGTGCTCCTTGCCGCGCAGGGCGTGGCCGACCGGTGCCTTGACCTTCTCGGCGAAGGCCATCACCTCCGCGTGGGCGCCGGCGACGCCCCGGCCGCAGAACACCATGACGCGTTCGGCCGCGTCCACGAGCTCGGTGAGCCGGGCGAGTTCCGTCTCGCTCGGGCGGATGGCCGGCAGGTCCAGGGGCATGGCGAGTTCGGGTGCCGCGTCCGGGGAGTCCTCGGCGGCGGTGTCGCCGGAGAGCGCGACGACCGAGACGCCGCGTCGGCCGACGGCGTGCTGGATGGCCGTCTGGACCACGCGCGGCGTCTGGCGGGGTGAGGAGATCAGTTCCGAGTAGTGGCTGCACTCGGCGAACAGCCGGTCGGGGTGGGTCTCCTGGAAGTATCCGGTGCCGATCTCGCCGCTGGGTATGTGGGCGGCCAGCGCGAGCACGGGCGCCATCGAGCGGTGGGCGTCATACAGGCCGTTGATCAGGTGGAGGTTGCCCGGTCCGCAGGAGCCGGCGCAGGCCGCGAGCCGGCCGGTGAGCTGGGCTTCGGCACCGGCGGCGAACGCCGCCACCTCCTCGTGGCGGACTTGGATCCACTCGATGGCGTCGTGCCGTCTGACCGCGTCGACGACGGGGTTGAGACTGTCCCCGACCACGCCGTACATGCGGCGCACGCCGGCACGGGCCATGAGGTCGACGTACTGTTCGGCGATGGTCTGTTTGGCCATGGCGCTCCTCGCAATCGGGCTTTTCCGCGGGTGCCGCCATGCGAGAGCACAGCGCGCCCGCTTCACGTCCGGATCACGTTAGTGGGACGGGAGAGCCGCGCTTGCCGGTCCGTGCACAAGATCGGTTCCGGAAGTGCACCGCTCCCGACCGCGCTGTGGCCCGGCACTCTCGCCGCAGGCGCCCTCGTCTTCTGACTCCGTGAGTTTCAGTCCCGCCTGCCGGTGAGCTTGGCAAGGGCACGGTCGATGTCGATGTGAAGGCTCTCCGTTCCCGGCGGCACCAGCGAGACCGTCCCCCGCAGGAACGCGGCGACCTCTGACTCCTCGATGTCGATCAGCGCCTCACCGCCGGCGGACCTCAGAACGATGCGCACGGAGTGCGGATGGCAACGGTGCCGGGGAAACACCAGCACGTCCCCGGTGCCGCTGGGCCGGCGCAGGCCCTCCGTGAGCAGCGAGCGGGCGAACACCCAGTCCACGGGTCTGGCCGCGGGCGCGCCGACGGAGAGTCGGACGGCGTAGGGGTCGGTCATGTCGTAGTGCAGCTCCGCCGGCAGCTGGGCCGACAGCCCGTCCGGGAGACTGACGCGCACTGTCACCATGCTCATGACCGAGGGTAGAGGCTGGATCATTTCATTCCCCAACAAGGGCTGCCGGGCATCCGTTTCAGGTATCGATGTGACGCGGTGGCGAGAGCTACGGCGCCACGTCTTGGGTCTCGCGCCATTCACGGGGAGCCATTCCATAGGCGGCCCGGAACACCCGGCTGAAATGCGCGGCACTGGCGAAACCCCATCGGTGCGCCACCGCGGCGATCGTGACGCCATTCCCGCGGCGCGCCAGTTCGCGCCGGCACTCCTCCAGGCGACGCCGCTGGATCCACCGGCCGACAGTGGCGTCTTCGCTCTCGAACAGCTTGTGCAGATAGCGCAGGGATATGCGGTGGGCTCGGGCGATGGCCTGTGGGGTCAGATCGGGGTCTGCGAGATGGCGGTCGATGAAGGACTGGACCCGCAGCAGCAGTGCCCGGTTCCCGCTGGGCGTGTCCGCGTTCGACCGGCCGAGTACCTCGTTCGCCAGCACGCCGAGCAGGTCCACGACGTTGCGTGCCATCAGCTCGCTGGTGCGTGGCGGATAGGTTCCCGCGCCGTCCACGAGCCCGGCCAGGAAGGGCGAGAGCAGACCGCCGAGGGGCGTGTCGGGGCCGAGCGGAGAGGCCGTGACGTGGGTCATGTCGGACTCGCTGAGACCCAGAACGTCTCTTGGCAGGACAAGGGACTTCGTCCGGAAGGACTGGGGAAGATTCAGCCGGACGGGCCGCGCCATGTCGTAGACGAAGATGTCCCCCGGCCCAAGGAGCGCTTCACGGCCGTCCTGCTCCAGTCTGGCGACTCCTCTGTCCAGCAGTTTGACGACCACGTACTCGTCTTCGCTGCCCCGCGCGACGAGTCGGTGCGTGCGCAGGGCGGACAGGCAGTCGCCGTCCACGGTGACCGCCTGGAGCCGGCCGAGCTGTGCCGTACGGATCGTGCCGGAGTACACCTCGTCGGGGACGGACATGTCCACGGCGCCGAAGGTTCGGGACAGGGCTTCGCGCCAGTACGCCCGTCTGCGGTCGACAGGCAGCGAATCGGTGGTGTGGAAGCTGCCGGGGGCGCTTCTTTCCAGGACATCCGGCGACATGATCTCCGCCCTTCAACCAGTGTGCTTTCTCAAACACCGTGCCAGTGGGCCTGGGGCGGCACATCGCGTGAATCCGCTAGATCAGGGGTGCGGGACTGAGAGGGGACCGCCCCTCACTTGACGGCTCCGCTGGTAGCGCCGGGGGCGACGTAGCGCTGAGCGACGACGAGCAGTACGGCCGCGGGGACGGACGCCATGACTGCGGTGGCCATGACGGCGTTCCACTGGCTCGTGTGGGCTCCGAGGTACTGGTAGATACCCAAAGTGATCGGCTGAACGGTCTGTGTGGTGGTCAGGGTGAGGGCGAAGAGGAAGTCGCTCCAGGTGAAGAGGAAGGTGAAGACGGCGGCAGTGATCAATGCGTTCGTGCTCACCGGGAGCACCACGGAGCGGAAGACGCGCAGCCTCCCGGCGCCGTCCACACGCGCGGCCTCGATGATCTCCCTGGGAATGCTCCGCATGAACGCACGCATGATGATGATCGCGAAGGGGACCCCGGCCGTGGAGTCGGCGAGGATCAGTCCGAGGTAGGAGTTCAGCAGTCCCAGGTCGTTGTAGGCGCTGTACAGCGCGTTGGCCACGACGATGCTCGGCACCATCTGTGTGATCAGGACGCCGAACAGCACGAGGTCGGTCCCGCGGAGGCGGAAGTGAGCCAGCGCATAGGCCGCCGGCGCGGCGAGCGCCAGGCTGAGGCCGACGCTGCCGAGGGCTACGACGAGGCTGGTGACGAGATTGCGTCCCTGATCTCGCAGTGCGGTGACGTATCCACTGAGGTCCGGATGGAAGGGGAACCAATCTCCCTGCAGTGTGTTGCCCGCCGGCTGGAGGGAGGCGTTCACCATCCAGTAGACGGGAAACAGCATCAGCGCGAGCAGGGCGATCCCGACGATGGTGGACGGCCGGCCGCGGCCTGGTGCGCGCTTCACGGAATCACCTCTCAGACATTCCGGGCGCGACGGTTGGCACGCAGGTAGACGAGGGCGAAGGCGAGAGAGATGACGATGAGCACGTTGCTCATCGCGGCACCGCGCCCGAACTCGAACTGCTGAAAGGACAGTTTGTAGGACTGGGTGGCGATGGTCTCCGTGGCGTTCGCCGGTCCTCCGCCCGTCACCACCAGGATGATGTCCAGCACCTTGACCGTGTAGACCACACCCAGCACCAGCACGACGCTTACCGCGGGCCGCAGCAGTGGCCAGGTGACGTGGCGGAACGACTCCAGCGGGCCGGCGCCGTCCAGCTTCGCCGCCTCATACAGGTGTGCGGGGATGTCCTGCAGGCCGCTGTAGAGGATCGCGGTGTTGAAGGGGATTCCGACCCAGATGTTGATGAGGATCACCGACACCAGCGCCTGTGAGGTGCCAGTGAGCCAGGGGACGCCGGACGACGAGAGGTTCAGGCCGCGCAGCGCCGCGTTGACGACTCCCGTGTCGGGGTCGAGCATCCACTTCCACGTGGTTCCGGAGACGACCAGCGGCAGCAGCCACGGCAGCAACAGCAGCGATCGCAGAACGCCGCCGAGAGGGAAGCGCCGTTGGAAGAACAGGGCGAAGGCCAGGCCGAGCACGAACTGCCCGATGATCGAGCCGGCGGTGAACAGGACCGTGGTCAAAAGGGCCTCGGAGAACAGGTCCGACGACAGGATCTCTGTGTAGTTCCGCAGCCCTACGAACGGCGCGGCACCCGTGTAGAACGTCGTGGTCGTGTACTGCTGGAAGCTCATCACGATGTTCTTGACGATCGGGTAGCCGAAGAACAGCAGCAGGTATGCCGCGGCGGGCACGATGAACATCCACTGGGCCGGCCGTTCCCGCAAGCGCGCCCGGGCCGCGACCCGGTCCCTCGCGGCGACGGCGCCGTCGTCCGGCCCGGTGCCCTTCCGGGGGATCGGGGGCAGGTCAGTCACTGGTCGCGAGCCGCTGGGCATGCCTGAGGGCTTCCTCCGGTGTCTGCTCGCCCGTCAGCGCGGACTGGACCGCGGTGTATATCCCGGTCGCCGCCTTGGGCCACTTGACGCCGAGCTCGCTGGTGCGGGACCGCGCCGCTTCGACGCTCTTGACGAAGGCGGCCATCGACGGGACCTGCTCGGCGTACTGGGAGGCCACCGTGGAGCGGGAGGGCACGGTGAAGTGCTGCTTGGCCAGGGCGAGCATGCTGGAGGAGTCGTTCAGGCAGGCGAGGACCTGGGCGGCCTTCTCCTGCCGGGCCGTGGAAGCGCTCTGCGGGACCGTCCACACCTCACCGCCGAGTGGTGTGACCGGGGTCTGCCCCCTCCGGGGGACGGGGATGGGGGCCACTCCCCAGTGCAGGTTCTTGTCCTTGTTCAGGGCCGGGATCCGCCAGGGGCCGTTGATCATCATGGCCGTCCTTCCGGCGGCGAACTGATCGTGGACGTCGGCCTGTGTCCAGTTCAGCACCGACTTCGACATGGATCCGCTCTTCACCAGGTCGACCCACAGCCGGAGTGCCTGTGCGGCCTGCGGCGTGTCCAGCTGCTTCTCGTCCCCGCCGTTGGACCACAGGAAGGGCAGGAACTGCCAGGCGCCCTCAAAAGTGGCGTTCGCGTCGACCGCCATTCCGTAGCGCCCCGGACGGGTCAGCTCGGCCGCCGCCGCCTGCAGTTCGTCCCAGGTCCTCGGGACGGCGACACCGGCCTTGGCGAGCATGTCCTTGTTGTAGAAGAGGGCGACCGTGCTGACGTAGGGCGCCAGTCCGTACACCTTCCCCTCGTACGTGCCCGCCGACAGGATGCCCTTGGCGAAGCCGCTGGAGTCGATGCCGTACTGGTCCAGCGGGGTCAGCGCGCCGGTCTGCGCGATCTGCTGCAGGTCGGGGTTGTCCAGCATCAACAGGTCGGGAAGGGTCCGCGAGGACGCCTGCTGCAGGACCTTGGGGATGAGCGACGCCCCCGGAACGCTTGTCTGCTCGACCCTCACACCGGCGGTCTTGCCGCAGGCGGTGAGTATCTCGCCCCATTGGCTGTGTTCGGGTTCGTCGGTGTAGTAGTCGAGCGCCGTGATGGAGGTGACCTTACGTGGGGCGGACCCGGCACCGTTTCCGCCACCACATCCGGTGGCGGCCACTATCAGGGCGATGGTTCCGGTCAGGAGAGCGGCTGTCCGCCGCGCCGGCGGTCTGGCCGGTGAGATCATGCTGGTGCCCTTATCAAGTGACTGTCTGTGACCGGGGTCGGTGTCGCGAGGGTGGGCCGACTCCAGGGGCACCGTCAAGGTGGCCCATACCGGCATCCTCTGTTCGAATGCATGCTATAGGGCCCCTCGGTGACTGATAGCGGGGCCGTCGCCGTGACCGTTGCCCTGTTCGGCGGCTTCCTGGATCATCGCCACCACGGCGTCGGGCTGCGACAGCACAACGGCGTGCGAGCCGTCCAGCAGGTATTCGATGGCCGCCATACGTTGTGCCATGAAGCGCTGAGCGGTGGGGTTGAGCATCCGGTCGGCGGTCGCGATGGCGTACCAGGACGGTTTGGAGGCCCATGCCGGCGGGCCCGATCGACTGGTCAGCGCGGATCGGGCGATCGGGCGTTGCGCCACGGACATCACATGCTTCACGTGGGGCGGCAGGTCGGCGGCGTAGACGTGCGGGAACCGTTCCTCGCTGATGTAAACCTCGCTGTCCGGGCCGCCGGGGAGCTGCGCCGGAAGGTCGGCGGTGCAGGTCGCGTCGGCGACCGGCGTGGGGGGAAACCGGCTCGTGATGTCCAGGACGCACTCGCCGGCGTCGAGGCCGAACGCCGCGACGTAGCACAGCGCCACGACGTTGTCGGCGTCGGCGTGCGTGATGACCGCGCCGCCGTAGCCGTGGCCCACCAGCACGACAGGGACATCGATGTCGCGCACCACGCTCCTGATGTAGGCAGCGTCATACGTCAGGCCGCGCAGTGGGTTCGCCGGGGCACGCACAGCCGAGCCCGCAGCGTGAAGGAGGCTGATGACCCCCGCCCAGGATGAGGCATCGGTGAACGCCCCGTGCACAAGCACGATGGTCGGCGGTGGGGGGACAGGTGGCATGGCGGTGCCCTCCGATTGAGTTGGCTCTCCCAGCCAAGTGGGTTCGGATACGGAGGGGCATCGCGTGAACGTACCAATCACCCACAGGTCCCCTCAGCTGTGGGGCAGGGCCATGACCAGGTTGGCGAGCTGAACCCGGGAGTTCACCGCCAGCTTGCGGAAGACGGAGGTCAGGTGCGTGTTGACCGTGTGGGGGGAGACCACGAGCAGATCGGCGGCCGACCGGTTGGTATGGCCTTCGGCGATCAGGCGCGCGACCTTCTTCTCCGAGGCCGTGAGGGCCCCCCACCCCTGGACGGGGCGCTGCCTGGTCGCTGCCCTGCGGCTGCCGGCCCCCGCACCGTCCAGATCACGCTGGAGGCGTGCCGCTGCGGCGTGAGCACCTGAGTCGGAGAACGCGCCATGGGCGTGAGTCAAGGCGGCCACCGCCTGAGGTCGCCGGCCGGCTGCCAGGAGTGCCTGTCCGAGATCGGCGGAGGCGGCAGCGTGGACCAGTGGGCGGGGGCCTGCCTTGAGCAGCGCTACCGAGTCCTCCAGCAGGGCGAGATCGTTTTTCACGAGCCCGAGAGCCTGCGCCGCGATGCCCGTGGCGGTCGGCACGGCAGGGTTGCGTCGGGCGTGGGCCCCGGCCTGTGCGGCGAGGTCCTCGGCGAGCTCGCGGTCCGCGCCGCGCAGGGCCATGCGTATCGCGGAGTCCACCCAGTCGCGCAACAGCCGCCAGCGCATGAAGAAACCTTCCTGCTGCACCTGTCGGATCTTGTCGACGGCAAGCTCGATGTCCCCGTCCGCCTCGGCGTGGACGGCTTCCAGGAAGCGCACCGCGGCCGTGTTGCCCGGGTTCGGTTTGAGCGCCAGTCGTCCCTGCGCTGCGGCCAGGTGCTCCCGCGCCGCTTCCTGGTCGCCACGCAGCAGGGCGATCCGGGAGCGGATCACCCGGCCGTTCACCTGCTGGACGGGCACCTGTACGTCGTCTTCCAGGCGCTCCATGGTCGCGAAGGCGGCGTCCGCGTCGTCGAGCCGGCCGAGCCCCAGATCGTGCTGGCCCTGTGCCCACAGCATCATCGCCTGACGCATCGACCCGGTGCTGTCCGCTGCCTGCAGGAGCAGTCGTCCGCTGGACACGAAGTCGTCCACGTGCAGGTGCGCGATGATCTCTTCGGGGAGGAAAGCGGAATCGATGGTGCTGAGCGCGGCAAAGCGCTCCAGCGCGACCGCGTTCTCACCCGCGTTCTGCGCGATCTCGCCGAGCCCGGACAGGGCCAGGACGTGCGCCTCCCGGTCACCGATCTCGGTGGCGGCACGCAGCGCGGTCTCGCCGGCCTCACGCGCCACGACAAGATCATGGCCCCGGGACAGCGCCAGCGCCCGCAGGGCGGCCAGCCTCGCCCTGGCCTCCGGGGCAGCGCCTGTGACCGCGAGGGCCGATTCGGCCCGGCGGCGAAGCTCCCCGGCGAGATCCATGTTCCACAGCGTCCCGCCGAGGGCGGCCTGCAGCCGGCTGAACAGCTCCAGCGGCGGTCGGCAGGCCAGCAGCCGGTCGCCGGTCGACAGCGCCTCTCGGCTCCTGCCGGCCCGGGTCAGATACAGGATGGCCTGCTCACCCACGTCGAACCTCAGCGGCCGGGCAGACGGCACCAGTTCCAGGGCGCGCGTCATGAGGTCGGCCGCGAGGCCCGGCGTGACCGGCAGCACATCCTCAGCGGCTCGCCGCAGCAGCGCCACGGCCTCCTCGTCTCCGGGCAGGGCGCCCTTGAGGATGTGCGGCACCGCGTCGATCGGCCGATGGCCCGCAGCCACAAGGTGGCCGGCGGCCTCCCGGTGCAGAGCCTTCCTGGCTGACGGCGGGACGTCGACGTAGACGGCCTGGCGCAGCAGATCATGCCGGAAGACCAGCTGGTCCCCGTCGTCGTCCAGAAGTCCGGCGCGCATCGCCTCCTCGAGCGCCGAGAGCAGGGTGGCGGGCGGTTGGCCGCACAGCGCGGCGGCGTCGTAGAAGCCGAATCCGCGCCCCAGTACGGCTCCCATCTGAAGGAAGCGCAGGGTGCTGGGGTGCAGGGATCTGAGTCTGCCGCGCACACCCACCACGAGCGTCGAGGGCACCAGATCACCCGAGGCCTCGGTGGTACCCAGCCCCGCGAGCATTTCGACCGCGAGAAACGGGTTCCCGCCGGCCCCGTCGAGCAGGTCCCGTACCCGCTCGTCAACGGCTGCCCCCAGAGTGTCGTCGGCCAGTTGGCGGATGGCCGCGCTGGACAGCGGCCCCAAGGGCACAGTGACCGTCGGAAGTCTGTCGGCCGCGGCAGCGACGACCTCCTCCGCCGGCCCGGCGGGATCCAGTCGTCCGGCCAGTATCCAGAGAACCGGGGAGGTCCGCAGGCGTGCCGGAAGTTGCTTCAGTGCGAACCGGCTCAGAGGGTCGGCCCACTGCACGTCGTCCAGGCCGATCAGCACCGGCACACTGCCGGCTCTGGCTTCGATCGCCTCCGCGAGACGCTCCACCAGCCAGATCCGCTGATCCTGATTCCGCGCGAGATCCGCGAAGGCGTCGCCGGACAGCATCGGCTGATCGCCGTGCAGGACGCAGGCCGCCAACGACGAGAGCGGCACGATGCGGTGCAGCTCATCGGCCTTGCCGAGGCCCACGGAGAATCCCGCTGCCCTGGCCCTGGTGACGGCCTCGGCGAGCAGCGTGGTCTTGCCGATGCCCGGTTCCCCCTGGATCAGGGCCACCCCGCCGCTTCCGGTGCGGGCCACCGAGGCGATCAGTGTCTGCAGTTCTTCCAGTTCGGCCTCTCGGCCACGCAGACCGCTACGGGTCAGCAACCCGCCTGACCCCACCACTCGCGCCTCTTCCTGCCCGCACTCGCCTGTCGGAGCCGGGCCCAGCCTATGCCAATGAGTGACCGCACCCTTCGGCGGCAGATCCCTCCCCTGAGGTGACGATTGTGTCAATGGACCGTGGACGCGCACATCACACGAGTCCGGCCGACCGTGAGGGAGGGCGTGGGATACGAACTGGTCACTCTGCGTGTTCGCGGGCGGCTGCCAGGCGGGCGAGTTCGACCCGGGAGGTGATGTCGAGCTTGGTGAACGCGTGCCGCAGGTGTGAGCTCACGGTGTGCGGTGAGATCGCGAGGCGTTCCGCGGCCTGCCGGTTCGTCAGGCCTTCGGCCACCAGCCGGATCACCGCGACCTCCGAGGCGGTCAGCTCCGGCCACACCGTGACGGATCCCTTGGACGTCGTACGGCGCCGGGGTGCCCCCAGGGCCCGCAGGCGACGGCGGACGCGTGCGGCGTCCCGCTCGGCCCCGGCCTGGGTGTAGAGGTCGAGTGCCTGGTCGAGGTGGGGCACGGCGTAGACGACGCGCCGTGCGGCCAGCTTGCGCCCGGTGTCCTCGAGCGCCGAGGCCCGGGGAATCAGCCGGGGGATGCCCTCGTACAGTTCGACGGAGCGCAGGAGGAGCACGAGGTCGTTGTCGAGCAGTCCCCGGGCGTGCGCGGCTGCCGCTGCCAGGATCGGGAACCGCGGATTGCGGGCTGCCCGGCGCTCAGCCACGGTGACCGCGACCGCGGCACGTTCCAGCGCGCCCGCCCGCAAGGCCATCCGGACGAAGACGGGTGCGTCGGCCGGATCATCCGGGCTGGCCAGGGAGGGACCGTCCAGCTCGAACGTCCCGAAGGACTCGTCGAGCAGCGTCATGGCCCGGCCGGGATCGCCTTCGGCGTCCGCCACCAGCGCCAGCAGCCAGGAGCCGACGTTGCGAACAAGGATCGCCGGGTCGCTCAGCATCCGCATCACGTCGGCCGCGTACGCTCTCGCCGCCTCCAGGTCGTTCGTGTGCAGGGCGACGCGTACCAGCGTGTACAGGAGGGTGGCGTCGGCGAAGTTGCCCATGCCCAGTTCGTCGGCCATCGCGGACGCGGCCTCGGCCTCGGCCCGGGCATCCGCCAGCCGGCCCGCGTCCAGCAGCGCCCGGGACCTGTTCATGATCCACAAGCCCATGGCCGCGGCCTGGCCCTGCCGCTGGGTCTCGCGCACTCCGGCCTCGGACTCCGCGAGCGCCTCGACCGAACGGCCCGCCGCGCTCAGCAGGAACGCCTTCCACAGAGCCTCCGGCACCCACAGCGAATGAGCGAACCCGACGTCGGCTGCCAGAGCCGAAGCCCGGTCCGCACACTCGAACGCGGCACTCCAGTCCATCCGGTAGTACCGCACGACCGAGTCGACGGCGACCGCGGTGGCCTCGGCGGCCTTGTCCTGAGCCTGCGCCGCGGCCTCCAGAGCATCGGACACGGCGTGGGCGGTCGCCTCGAAGTCCCCCACCATCGTCAGTTGGAGGGACCGCAACGCAAGCAACTGTGCCCGCAGCGAGGCCGGGATACCGGGAAGAGCGGCTCCGGCCTCGGCCTGCCGAGCCGCCTCCGTGAAGTCGTACTGACCGGACACCCGCGCCAGGCCGAGCCGCACCCGCGCTTCGGCCTCAGGCTCCATGCTGCCGGGCAGCGCCGCGGCGGCAAGCCTGCGGGCCTCCGCCGGCTGTCCGGCCTGCCAGAGCAGCAGCATCGTCTCGGCGATGATCGCCGGCCGCTCCGGGGCGTCCTCGGCGGTGAGTTCCAGCGCCTGGCTGCTGAGTTCCACCGCTGACGACGGCGCGGACGTCGCGAGTTCCGCCGCGGCGGCTCTCAGCAGCTCCACGGCCCTGCGGTCACCCGGCCGCGCACTGTTCAGGAGCAGGGCGGCCGCCTCGGTCACCGGTGCCCCACGCGCCAGCAGGACGTCCGCGGCATGACACCGCAGCGCCCAGCGTACGGACACGGGCAGGCTGGCCTCGACGGCCTCGCGGATCAGGTCGTGGCGGAACAGCAACCGGTCGTCCCGTTCGACGAGCAGATGGGAGTCGAGGGCCTCCTCCACCGGTGCGATCAGCGTCGCCGTCGGCTTGTCGAGCAGCTCGGCCAGGAGGTCGATGGTGACCGTGCGGCCCACGGCGGACGCGGTCTGCACGATCTCCCGAGTCGGTTCGGAGAGCTGGTCGAGACGCTGTCGTACGGAGGTCTGGAAACGGTCGGGAAGGCGTCCGCCCGTCAGACGCGCCACGTCGTGCTCGATGATCACCGAGTGTTCGTTGCGCATGCCGCGGAGCAGCTCTACCAGGAGCAGCGGCACGCCCTCCGCCCGGCGGGCGGCGCTCAGCGTCGCCGGATCCGGAGGCGCTCCCAGTACGTCCTCGGTGATCTGGGCGACCGCGGTGTCAGCCAGCGGCCCGAGCCGGAGCCGATGGGCACCGGCCTGATCCAGCCGGTCCAACGTCGTGCGCACGCCGGGTGTCCTCGTGCCGCTGCGGACGGCCATCAGCCACAGGATCGCGTGGGAGGACAGGCGGGCCGAGAGCGTGCGCAGGGCGAGGAGTGTCACGTCGTCCAGCCACTGGATGTCGTCCAGGACGATGACCAGCGGTGTGTTGAGCGCCGCCTGTTCCAGCCGGTCCTGCAACTCCTGCAACAGCCAGAACCGCTGCTCGGGCGCCGCCGCGAGGTCACGCAGCTTGCCCATGTCGAACAACGGCTCGGGGCCCGTCAGCAGGCCGTCCAGCAGCGGGCCCAGCGGGACGAACTGACCGTCGGGATCCGCGCCCCCCGAAAACACCCTCAGCCCACGGCGCACCGCGACGGCCTGCGCCTCCGACAGGAGACGGCTCTTTCCGCCGCCGGGCGCGCCTTCGACGCACACGATGCCGCCGCGGCCCTGGGCCAGCGCGTCGAACCGCGCGCCGATGAAGTCCAGCTCCTCTTCCCGGCCCCGTACTGGCGGCTGCACGCCACCGGCTCCGCCGGTACGGAACGACTGCTGAAAACGGTCCAAGCGGGATCCCCGTACGAGTGGGTGTCTGGGAGGAGACGGAACGTGTGCAAATGCTGCCACAGCGTGCCATGTCCCTTTGCCCGGGAAACAGCACCGTGCGCCAGACGAGATGCCTCTCACCTGCATCTTAAGCCGGACTCGGGCCTGATCGGCGTCGGGGTTCGCTGCGTCCGAGCGGTGCCGGTGAGGGACGCCTTCGAGGAGCCTTGCGCTGCAGCGTGCCGGGACACGTTTCCATCCGGGCACTTCCAGGCAACGGGCGGTGCGCTCGCGGACAACAGAGGGCGGAAAGTTCGCCCTACTGTGCTGACATCCCCTGCCGCGCATGCCGCGAATGCCCGGACGTCGGAAGCCGATGAGCCGATGCCGTCCGTGCAGCACCCTCTCTCAGCGAGACGGAGTGTGGTCCTGCGCGCCAGTCACCCCGAACGAAGGAACGAGACCTTGCCGTACATCACCGTGGGCCAGGAGAACTCCACCACCATCGACCTCTACTACGAGGACCACGGCACCGGGCAGCCGGTCGTCCTCATCCACGGCTTCCCGCTCGACGGCCACTCCTGGGAGCGGCAGAGCGCCGTGCTGCTGGACGCGGGCTACCGCGTGATCACCTATGACCGCCGAGGCTTCGGGCAGTCGAGCCAGCCGACGACCGGCTACGACTACGACACGTTCGCGGCGGACCTGAACACGGTCATGGAGACCCTCGACCTGCGGGACGCCGTCCTGGTCGGCTTCTCGATGGGCACCGGCGAGGTCGCCCGCTATGTGTCCGCCTACGGCACCGCCCGTGTCTCCAAGGTCGCTTTCCTCGCCTCGCTGGAGCCCTGCCTGCTCAAGACGGACGACAACCCCGACGGGGTCGCCCCCAAGGAGTTCTTCGACGGCGTCGTCGCGGCCGTCAAGGCGGACCGCTACGCGTACTACACGGACTTCTACAAGGACTTCTACAACCTCGACGAGAACCTCGGTACCAGGATCAGCGAGGAGGCCGTACGCAACAGCTGGAACGTCGCGGCGGGCGGGGGCTTCTTCGCCGCGGCCGCCGCACCGTCGACCTGGTACACCGACTTCCGGGCCGACATCCCGGCCATCGACGTACCGGCCCTGATCCTGCACGGCACCGGCGACCGGATCCTCCCCGTCGAGGGAACCGCCCGCCCCTTCCACAAGGCGCTCCCGTCCGCCGAATACGTGGAGATCGAGGGCGCCCCGCACGGCCTGCTGTGGACTCATGCGGAAGAGGTCAACAACGCGCTCCTCGCCTTCCTGGGGAAGTGACCCTGCCGCAGGCCCGCGCGACGGGCCTGCGGATCGCAGGTGCCGTCGGGATCGCTGGGGACGGGCATCCCGACGGTGCTCGCGCGTGATCGGGGACCGCTGATGACGCTCGCGCGGGGTGTCGGTCGGTGTGCGGGGCTGCGGCTGACTTGATGATCTTGGGCTGTGACCATGCCTCCCGCCTGGCAGTTCTCTCCCGTCAGCCGCGGCAATTCCTGGCAGAGTTGGTGCCGTGTGTGCGGTGAGAGAACAGACGTCCAAGGCCACAGTCGCCGAGCTCGTCCGTCAGCGCTGGGGAACCGTCCTTGATGAGAAAGACCTCCTCGCGCGGTTCCGCGAGCCGGGATGGTCCTACCAGGAACAAGTCCCCCGCCCGTGTCCCACCTGCGATACCCCGCTGCACTCGCTGCGCCGCCCCTACGAGTCGGCCGGCCGTCAGTACCGCTATGTCGCCGTGGTCTGTCCAGCCTGCCCCCACGCCTACACCCTCGCTGACCTGGGCGTGAAGACCTACGACAAGCTGATCGCCCTCCCCAGGCCTCGTCCCGGCGCGACCGTCCCGGCGGTGCCCGCACGACTCAAGACCGTCACGTCGAGTCCATCCGCACCCTCAACGCCCCTGATCGGGACGCCACTTGGGCCCTGTCCGTCCGGTCCGGGCATGACGGTGACCGCGATTCGCCCGGCCGGCCCTGCCTCCTCCAACGCGCGACAGCCCGCGCCTGCCTGGCCATCGGACCTTCCCCTGCCGGCGGAGACCGAGAAGCGCGCCCTGCTGTGGTGTAAAGCGACCGACCCCAACTGGCGGCCGTCCGAGCAGGCCCTGGCAGCCGCCGAGGACATCCGGGTCATCGTCCCGACGAACCCGGACTTCGACCCGCTGCGCACCTTCCTGGCCGAGCACGGCGTTCCGGTCCGCAGCGCCGGCCACTGGGTGGAGAGCGAGCAGGTCTCCACCGTCGGCGACCTCGGCAGCCGCACGGATCTGGTGGCCTTCACCTCCCTCACCGGCAGTGTCCCCAACGCCCCGGCAGCCGGCCCGGCCGCATACGCGGCCCGAGACACCTTCGCCGCGCAGTGGGATGCGCTTGCGGACCTGCCCCCGAACGAGGCGGCAGCCTACGTCCCGGTGACCGACCTGGTACTGGGGGACTGGAAGGAACTGCTGCCGCACCCCGCCTTCAACCCCGTCCAGGCCGCCGCCGTCCCCGCTGTCCTGGAATCCGACCAGCACCTGGTGATCGTCGCGCCCACCGGTGCGGGGAAGACCGCCATCGGCATGGTGGCAGCCCTCCAGGCTCACAGCCGCGGCCGCAAGGCGGCCTGGCTGGTGCCCCAGCGGTCCCTGACCGACGAACTCGACCGCGACCTGGAGACCTGGCGCCGCGCCGGCCGCCGCGTCGTGCGCCTCACCGGTGAATACGCCGTCGATGCCGAACTCATCCGCACCGCGGACCTCTGGGTGGCCACCACGGAAAAGTTCGAGGCGATCAGCCGCACCGGCTCCCTGCGCGCAGCCCTCGCCGAGGTCGGCTGCCTGATCGTCGACGAGATCCACCTGCTCGGCGACCCCACCCGCGGACCAGTCCTCGAAGCGCTCCTGGCCCGGGTCCGCGAGGACAGCGCCCAGGTCCGGATCGCGGGCCTGTCCGCCACGGTCGCCAACGCCGAGCAGGTCGCCGACTGGCTGGGCGCGCGCCTTATCCGCTCACCCTGGCGCCCCACGCGTCTGACCTGGCAACTGCCCGTCCTGCCAGACGCTGCCGACGCCCCGGAGTGGAACGCCCGGGCCCAGGCCCGTACCGCGGAGGCCGTACGCCTCGCACGAGCGATCACCACAACGGGGGGCAGCGTCCTGGTCTTCTGCGGCAGCAAACGAGGCGTGCGCGCCACCGCCCTCGCCCTGGCCGCCGACCGCGGCGTGCCGACCAAGGGCGCCGACACCGATGACAGCGAACTCGTCGAGCGGCTGTGCACCCGCGCCGGTGTGCGGCTCCACTACCGAGACTGGCCCTACAAGCGAGAATCCGAACACGCCTTCCGCACCCGCCAGGCCGACGTCCTGGTCGCCACCTCCACCGTGGCCGCCGGAGTCAACCTGCCCGCCCGGGCCGTCATCGTCCGCGACACCCAGGTCGGGATGGACCGCATCGAGGTCTCCATGGTCCAGCAGATGTTCGGCCGCGCCGGCCGCGTGGGGGCCGGCGAACGCGAAGGCTGGGCCTACCTGCTGACCAGCCCCACCGAACGGGCCCCATGGCAGGCGCGCCTCGCCGCCGGATACACCGTCACCTCCCGTATCCGCGACCACCTTCCCGACCATGTCCTGGCCGAAGCCGTCCAGGGACGACTGAGCGACCTGGACCAGGCCGAACTGTGGTGGACCAAGACCTTCGCCCACTACCAGGGACACCACCATCTCGACCCTCTCCACGACGCCCTGGACTTCCTGGGCGACGCCGGCTACCTCCACCGCACCCCCGACCCCGGCGGCAACGACAACCTGACCATTACCGAGACCGGGAAACTCACCAGCCGCTTCATGGTCGAAGCCGACACTGCCACCACCCTCACCGACACCCTGCAACTCCTCCCCGTCCCCGGCAGCCCCGACGAGGCCGAAGACACCCTCATCACCCTGCTCAGCACCCACCTGCCCGTCCTCGAACAAGCCCCGTTCACCGAACGCGCCAAAACCGCCCTCCACCAGGTCCTGCGCACCGGCGGACACACCGACGCGGCCCACGCCCCACAACCCGCGGGGGAGGACGAGGACAAGCCCGCCGCCGGCGACCTCGCCCGCGCCGTCCTGCTCCTGGTGGCCAACAGCCCCAAGGCATTCCGCACCCGCAGCAGCTACGTCCTGGGCATCCCCGTCGACTCCATGGCACAGATCCTCGACGAAGCCCGCCGCTACCTCGCCTGGCTCGCAGCCCAGGGCCACCTCGGCACCACCCACCCCTGGGCCGCCATCACCGCATCCGACCTCGCCCAGCGCATCCGCTGGCGCACCCTGGGTCCCCGCCGTGGCTCCGGCCGCCTGCTCTGGATGTGCGAACGCATGGCCACCCCCGCCCACGCACACCGACTCGTCCCCACCATGTGGCGCGCCGCCCGCGACCGCGGTATCGACGCCCCCGACTGGCCCGGCACCACCCCGCCCAGCACCTGCAGGCTCCACCCCGACGACTACCGCGCCCTCCTCGCCACCCGCACCACGGGCATCGACCTTGAGACCCGTCCGGACGGCATCCGCGTCCACGCCCGGCGCGGCACCGTCATCCACCTGTGGACCGGCGCGACCGTAGCCCGCCACACCGCCGAGGACACCCCATGCGATCTCTCCTACCCGGCACCCCGCCCGGGTCATGACGCGCAAGTCGAGCACGGGGGAGCGGTGTTCACCCGCGGCGATTACCTGGTCACCGGCTGGCTGTCCGCGTACAACGCCATCGCCCCACGCGCTTAGTACCGGGACCCGGATGAGGTGGGTGAAGCCTGCGGGGCGATTGCAAGGCGGTCACATATCCCATGTATGTCACGCATGCTGCGCCCAGTCACGTCGAAGCGACCTGATGTGAGCGGAAGTTCGCCGCCCCTCTGGACAGAGCACAGGGTCATGCTCATTAATACATCCCATGTCATCCCAGTGGATGTATATCTCCGGGAGGGGTCAACCTTGTCAGAATCGCCCACCCGCCGAAAAGTGCTTGCCGGTATGGCCGCGACAACGGTCGCCGCGGTGGTCGCACCGGTCGTGGCAACCCCCGCTCATGCTGCCGCCAGGCAGCCGCTGCCGCTCCCGCCGCTGCGCATCCCCAAGCTCGACATGGGCGTCGAGCAGCAGCCCGACGAGAAGATCCAGTGGCTGCATGATGCCAAGCTCGGCATGTTCATCCACTGGGGTGTGTACGCCGGCCCGGCCAAGGGCGAGTGGTACATGGAGAACGCCGCCGTCACTCCGGAGCGCTACCGCAGATACGTGACCGACGCCACCGGCGAGCAGTTCACGGCCACCGCCTACAAGCCGGCCGACTGGGCGCGGCTGGCCAAGGACATGGGGGCGAAGTACACGGTGCTGACGGCGCGTCACCACGAAGGATTCGCGCTGTGGCCGTCCACCCACCCTGGCGCCTGGCATGCCGGACAGTCCCCGCTGCGGCGCGACTTCATCAGCCAGTACGTGACCGCCGTGCGCGATGCCGGGCTGAAGGTGGGCCTGTACTTCTCGCCCCTGAGCTGGCGCTATCCGGGCTACTACGACGTCACCGGCACCAACTGCCTGCCCAACGCCTGGGGTTATGTCACCGACCCCGCACACAAAGAGAACGCCCGGATCATGAAAAACGAGGTGTACCAGCAGGTCAGGGAGTTGGTGACCCAGTACGGGAAGATCGACGACCTGTGGTGGGACGGCGGTTGGCTCGGCCAGCAGGGCTCGGACGCGGATGCCGCCTTCTTCTGGGAGCCCGGCAGGTTCCGCGACACGTCGAACGAATGGCAGGTGGACTCCGCCTACAGCGAGACCGACCCCGCCACCGGCCGCCCCCTCGGCCTGACCGGGTTGGTGCGCAAACACCAGCCCGACATCGTCACCACCCTGCGCTCCGGCTGGATCGGCGACTACACCAGCGAGGAAGGCTCTTCCGTTCCGACCGGCCCGATCCGCGCCGGCCGTGTGGCGGAGAAGTGCTTCAGCATCTGCGGCAGCTGGGGCTACAACTCCGGAGCCAGTGTGATGAGCTTCGGGACGGCCATGAACATCCTGGTCAATGCCTGGGTACGCGACATGACCTGCCTGGTCAACGTCGGGCCGGACCGTACCGGAGCGGTGCCCACTGCCCAGGCGGACCTGGTCCGCAGAATCGGTTCCTTCATGACGACCTGCGGCCAGGCCGTCTACGGCACCCGCGGTGGCCCGTGGAATCCGGTGGACGGCCAGTATGGGTTCACATACAAGGACAAGACCTTCTACATCCACCTGCTGCCCGGCTACAGCGGTACCTCGTTCACCACCCCGCCGATCGGGGACGCACGGGTCACCCGGGTCTTCGACGTCACCTCGGGCGCGAACCTGTCCCACAGCATGGACGGGAACGGCGGGGTGACCGTCACCGGCATCAACCGCACCCGCATCCCCGAAGACAGCGTGGTCGCGGTCATGCTGGACCGGACGGTGCGGCCGACCGACATCGCCGTGGGCAAGACCGCCACGGCCAGCAGCGAGGAGGCGTCCCAGGGCAACACCGCGGCCAAGGCGATCGACGGTTCCACCGCCACCCGCTGGTGCGCGAACAACGGCAACACCGGGCAGTGGCTCAAGGTGGACCTCGGGGCGCCCGCGTCGCTCACCGGCACCCGGATCGCCTGGGAGTCCGATGGCGCGAACTACCGGTACCGGATCGAGGGTTCCACCGACAACGCCGAGTGGACCACCCTGGCCGACCACACGGACACCACCAGCACAAGTCAGGTGCAGGTCGCCCTGTTCAGTGCTCGAGCCCGCTACGTACGGGTCACCGTCACCGGACTGCAGGCCGGAGCCTGGGCGTCCATCCGCAACCTGGAGATCTACGACCGGCCGTTCACCGCGGATCTGGGCACCTAGGCGCGGTGGCGGGGCCTGTGGGTGCCGGTCATTCCCGGCGCCCACAGGCCGGTTCAGTAGCTGTTGCTCACGATTCGCCACCGGTTGTCGGCAGTACCGTTGTCCGAATCCTGGACCGCGAACGCGCCGACGGCGGTGGAGTTGTTCTGAATACCGAGCACCTTGCCGCTGTTCACGTTACGGATTTTGTACGTCCCGTCTCCCTGATCGAGCAGTGTCCACCTGTGGTCTGCGGTGCCGTTGTCCGACCACTGCAGAACAGGAGCGTTGTCGGCCGTGGACATGTCCTGAACGCCGAGCACCTTGCCGCTGTTGGCATTGCGGAACCTGACCGCGTTTCCTTCGTCGACCATTTCCCAGTCGTGATCCGCGGTACCCGAATCGTGCCACTGCAGGGCGCGGCCACCATCGGCCGTGGACATGTCCTGGATGCCAAGCACGAAGCCGCTGCCTACGTTGACAAGGCGGACGGTGGCATTGTTGCCTCCGCCCTGACCTTTGGCGTTCCAGTAGACGGTGTAGTTGTGGCCGTGCGCGTCGTGGAACGGGCCCAGGTTGACGGTGGAGCCGTTGGCGGTGGCGGTGAAGGCGAGCGAGGCGCTGCTGGTCCGTGTGATCGAGGACGTGTTCAGCGACGGGAGGGAGTTGAGCGAGGTGTTGCCGTAGTTGCCGGACAGCACCACCGGGCCGTAGGTGACCGCGGCGACGTTCGCGTTGTCGTTGGCCGCCCGCATGATGATCCGCATGGGGAGGCGGACGGTGACCGTGTCGCCGGAGGTCCAGGAACGGGTCAAGGTGGCGTAGCTGCCGGGCGTTGTGGTGATGTTCTGCGTCGTGCCGTTGACGCTGATGGTGGCCCCGGTGGTCCAGCTGGGGATGCGGATGCGCATGGCCCAGGTGCCGCTGACGTTGCCGGTGACCTGGAGGGTCGTGGTGTCGCTGACGGGGTACGACGTGGTCTGGGTGACCGTGATCCCCCGCTGTGACCAGGTGAGCACCGAGGGCACGAACAGGTTCACGATCAGCGTGGTGTCGCTGGAGAAGTAGATGGAGTCCATCAGCTTGGTGTGCATCTCCAGGCCCGTACCCTGGCAGCACCAGAAGCTGTCGTAGTCGGTGCTCCAGGTGCCACCGCCCCACGCCGGACCCACCCCACGTCGGCCCCCCGGGTTGAGCGGGGTGAAGTAGGTGACGTGGCCGTGGTTGTCGCCCGGGTTCTGCTGGCCGATCATCTGGTTCAGCCACGCCCGTTCGTAGTAGTCGAACAACGCGACCCGGTCCGGGTCCAGCGTGAACAGCTCCCGGGTGAGCGTGAGCATGTTGTACGTGTTGCAGCTTTCGCACGTGTCCTGGTTCAGGTAAGCGGCGATGGCGTTCGGGGGGCGGAAGTGTTCCGCCTGGCTGTTGCCGCCGATGACGTAGGTGTGCGCGTTGACGCAGATGTTCCAGGCGTTGGTGGCGATGTCCCGGTAGCGGGTGGTGCCGGTGGCCTTGTACTCCCGGGCGGCGCCGATCCACTTGGGAACCTGGGTGTTGGCGTGCAGTCCGTTCAGCCGGTCCTGGTTGGATGCCAGCGGGTCGAACACCGCGCCGTGGTCGAACCGTCGCGCGGTGGTGAGCCATCGCGAGTCGCCGGTCTGGAGGTAGAGGTCGGACAGCACGGCGTTCATGCCACCGAACTCGGTTCCCAGCACGGACTGCATCTGCTGGCCGCTCAGCCGACCGGTGCGCCAGTCGACCCATCCGGCCAGGCTCAACAGCACATCGCGAGCTTGCGTGCTGCCCATATGGCGCCACACATCCAGCAGGCCGGCCAGGATCTTGTGGATGACGTAGTACGGCACGTTGCCGTTGGACAGGGTTCCGGCCTCGAGAGCGCTGAAGTCGGACTCGGGGAAGCCGGACAGGTACCCGCCGTTGAACCCCGCGGCGCCATTGTTGGCCTGGCACTTGGCCAACTCTGCCACCATGTAGGCAGCCTTGTCCCGGCAGGTGGTGTCCCCTGTCACGGCATACACCTGCGCCCACGCGGTGAGGAAGTGCCCCTGTACGTGGGTGCGGAAGGGGAACGTCGGGCCGTCCCAGCCGCCGTTGGAGGCGGCGCCATGGGTGGGCAACCGGTGGTTGGCCCGGAAGTTGTACAGCAACCGGTCGGCATCGACGAACCGCAGGTAGTTCCGCGTGCGGTTCTCGTTGTCCAGCCATCGGCTCGCGGTCAACCGGACCTGGCCGAGTTCGAAAGGATGGGCAGACACCCCGATCCCGGCCCGGACAGGGGTGGTTGCCGCTCGGGCGGGCGAGGATCCGACGACGGATTCAGCGGCGGAGGCCACGGCCGTGGCGCCGGCCGCCTGCAGCAGCCGGCGTCGACTGACGGAGGAGGACAATGTGCACCCTTTCCATGGTCAAGGAAAGCGGATACGTCCGTGGTGCAGACATGGTCATGTAAAACTCTGCTCATTTTTGCGCTGTCTTGTCGTTGGTGCAATCCCTCGCCCCGCCCTCCCCACGCGCGGTTCGGTCACCGTCGACGGCTCGCCGTCGGTGAAGCGAGCCACGGGCGACTTGACCACAGCGGTCGCCCCTGGCTGTCGGGTTCAGGCCGGGTACGGCAGGTGGGCCTCCGAGGTGCCGGCGGGGCGGGTGTGCACGGCCCGGTTCGGGCCGCCGATCCGCAGCTGCCACGGGTGCGGGCTGTCGGTGGTCACGTGCAGGTGGCCGCCCTGGCGGCGCAGGTGGAAGCGGGCCGTCTCACCGGGGCCGTCGGTGCTGGGAATCACCACGGTGCGCTCGGCGCCGTCGGCGAAGGCGTGTACCCGCAGTTCGACGCCGTCCGCCCAGGCGGAGACGGGGCGCTGGTCGTCGGCGGCCAGCGCGATGACCGAGTCCGGGCGGGCCAGCAGCGGCAGGGTGTGGAAGCCGTGCTGCTCACGGGTCCAGCGCGGACCGGTGACCTCAGCCCCTGTCAGTACATTGGTCCAGGTGCCTTCCGGCACGTAGTACTCGACTGTGCCGTCGTCGGTGAAGACCGGGGCGACGAGCAGGTCGTCGCCGAGCATGTACTGCCGGTCGAGGGTGGCGGCGGCCGGGTCGTCGGGGAACTCCAGCACCATGGCGCGCATCACCGGGACACCGGTGGTGTGCGCCTGCTGCGCGGCGCGCTGGAGGTACGGGGCGAGGCGGTGCTTGAGCAGGGTGAACTCGCGGGTGACGTCGACGGCCTCCTCGCCGTAGTCCCACGGCACGCGATAGGACTTGCTGCCGTGCAGGCGGCTGTGCGAGGAGAGCAGCCCGAACTGCACCCAGCGCTTGAACACGGCAGGGGTCGGGGTGCCCTCGAAGCCGCCGATGTCATGGCTCCAGAAACCGAAGCCGGACAGGCCGAGGGAGAGTCCGCCGCGCAGCGACTCGGCCATGGCGTTGAAGTGGGACTCGCAGTCGCCGCCCCAGTGGACCGGGTACTGCTGGCCGCCCGCCGTGGCGGAGCGGGCGAACAGCAGCGCCTCGCCCTCGCCTCGCTCGGCGCGCAGCAGGTCGAAGACGGCCTGGTTGAAGAGGTGGGTGTAGTAGTTGTGCATCCGCTCGGGGTCGGAGCCGTCGTGCCAGACGACGTCGGTGGGGATGCGCTCGCCGAAGTCGGTCTTGAAGCAGTCCACGCCCTGGTCGAGCAGCGTCCTCAGTTTGCCGGTGTACCAGTCCCGCGCGGCCGGGTTGGTGAAGTCCACCAGGGCCATACCGGGCTGCCACAGGTCCCACTGCCACACGCTGCCGTCCGGGCGCCGCACCAGGTAGCCCTCGCGCATGCCCTCCTCGAATATCGCCGACTTCTGTGCGATGTACGGGTTGATCCAGGCGGAGATCCGCAGCCCCTGCTGCTTGAGCCTGTTCAGCATGGCGGCCGGGTCGGGGAAGGTCTCCGCGTCCCATACGAAGTCGCACCACTGGTAGGCGCGCATCCAGAAGCAGTCGAAGTGGAAGACGCTCAGCGGGATGCCGCGCTCGGCCATGCCGTCGATGAAGCGGCCCACCGTGGCCTCGTCGTATTCGGTGGTGAAGGACGTGGTCAGCCACAGGCCCAGTGCCCAGGCGGGCGGCAGGGCCGGGCGGCCGGTGAGCGCGGTGTAGCGTTCCAGGACCTGCTTCGGGGTCGGGCCGTGGACGACGAAGTACTCCAGCGACTGGTCCTCGACGCTGAACTGGACCTGGCCGACCGACTCGGAGCCGACCTCGTAGCTGACCTTGCCGGGATGGTTCACGAAGACGCCGTATCCACGGTTGGTCATGTGGAACGGGACGTTCTTGTAGGCCTGTTCGCTGCTGGTGCCGCCATCGGCCTGCCAGATGTCCACGGTCTGTCCGTTCTTGACGAACGGGGTGAAACGCTCCCCCAGGCCGTAGACGAGCTCTCCGACGTCCAAGGAGAGCTGGCCGAGCATGTAGTGGCGGCCCTCGGCATCGGTGACGAAACCGGTGCCGCGCTCGCCGACGGAGGTCAGCACGCGTCCGCCGGCGGTGAACTCCAGCCGCCACGGCTGTTCCGTGTCCACCCGCAGCGTCAGTTCGCCGGAGGACAGCTCCAGCACCGCTCCGTCCCGGCGTACCTTGCCGGAGTCCGCACCGGCGCCGGGCAACGCGAACTCCGGCCCCCGGCGCACCGATCCGGCATGGTGGGTGGTCCGCACGCCGATGATTCCCTCGGCCGGGGACCAGCACTCCACCGTCAGTAGCGGGCTGTTGAGGGTCTGCCCGCGTCGGCTCACGTGCTTCACGGGTGCGTACAGCGTCATCCGGTGGTCATCGGCGTGGATGTCGGCGACCTCGGTGGCATAGCGGGCGGTGCGGCCCGGACGCATCAGCCAGTAGCCGTCCGTGAACTTCATCGGGTACGTTCCTCCGTCCGCGCGCGGTGCGCGGTGATCAGGCCCCCGGTACCAGTGGTAACTGTCCTAGGGGTGCGGTTCAGGGTGTCGTGATGTCCCGTGCACAGGGGGTCGATGCGAGCCTCAGACGGAGAAGGTGACGCGCGCGAGCCGCACCGGGCCACGCAGTCCGAGGCGGACGTCGTGTACACCGGCCGCCACGACGGCGGGGGCGCTCACCGTGGTGTAGTCGTAGGGCCCGGCCGTACCCGGGGACAGAGTGAGCACTGTCAGTACTGGACCATCACCCAGCGAGAGTTCGACCGTGCCCTCGCCCGAGGTCTCCACCGTGATTCCGGCAGCCCCGTTTGCGAAGTCACAGTCACGGAACACCAGCTCGCCCCTCCGGCCGGCCACAGGGGCGACGGAGTCACCGGACGTCTTCGCGCGGTCCACGATCTCCGTGTCGCTCTGCTCGTCAAAGTCCACCGCGTCCAGGCCGCCCACCATGACCGGCCGGGGGACGGACGGCTCGCCGTCGAGGTCCACGGTCCGGACCAGGCGGATGTCCTCGCTGGACGCTCCGACGAGGATATCGTGGAGGCCCGGTGCCACCCGCTGACGTCCCTGCGCCACGTCCCAGAACGCGAACGCCGACTTCGGCACCTGGAAGGCGATCTCCGTGGCCTCACCGGGCGCCAGCGTCACACGCTGGTGCGCGGCCAGTTCCCTGCGGGGCCGTGGCACCGACGGGTCCGTGGCCCGGGTGTAGAGCTGGGTGACCTCGTCCGCGGTGACGTCACCGGTGTTGCGGACCGTGAAGGCCACGTGCAGTGTCCCGTCCTCGACGCGCGTCGTGAGGCCTTCGTAGGAGAAGGACGCGTACGACAGGCCGTGGCCGAACGGGAAGAGAGGTGTGCCCTCGAAGTAGAGGTACGTCTGGCGGCTGCCGATCACGTCGTAGTCGAGGAGGTCGGGCAGGTCGGAGTCGTCGGCGTACCAGGTCTGCGGGAGGCGGCCGGCGGGGGAGACGTCGCCGGCCAGGATCCGGGCCAGGGCGCTGCCGGCCGCCTGGCCGCCGTGGGCCGTCCACAGCAGCGCCGGCACCTCCGCGTGGTCGACCGCGTACGGGTACGCCGACACCAGCGCCAGCACCGTGTTCGGGTTGGCCGTGCGGGCCGCGCGCAGAAGGCGCTCCTGGTGGCCGGGGAGGGCCAGGGTGCTGCGGTCCTCGGTCTCGCGTCCGTTGATGTGCGGATCGTTGCCCCCGACCACCAGGACGACGTCCGCCTGCGAGGCGACTTTGCTCACCGCGTCCTCGCCGCTTTCGACGACCACGACCTCGAAGATCTCCCCGTTCCCTTCGGCGACCTTGACGCCGTCGGCGGCGATGGAGACGGGGTGCCCGGTACCGATGTGCCGGAGAAGGTGCCCGTTCTCGTGCGGTTCCAGGCGGAACGTCTCCTGGACGACCCAGCCGCCGGGCTGGTCGGCGGAGGCTCGGACATAACCGTCCTCGGCGACGGAGAGATAGCGGCCGTCGGGGGCGCGCAGGGTCAGCACGTCCTCGCCCCAGTCGGTGAGGGACAGCTCGGTGCCGGTCGCGTCGGTGGTGAGCGGGGGCAGATCCGTCCGTCCCGTGAGCAGCGCCGGGTCGAGGGCGCCTTCCGCGCCGCGGACCTCGTCGTCGGCGTCCGTCTCGGGCACGTGCAGGAAGGTTCCGGCCGAGGTCTTCAGCAGGATCCGGTCCACGCCCTCCGCGAACTGCACGCGCTTCGAGCCGAACCGCTCGCGCAGGCCCGCCAGCGGCGTGCAGCGGTGCAGGAGCGTGCCGCTGTACCAGTCGAGCTTGCACTCGTCGGCGAGCGGGCCGACCACGGCGAGCCGGGTGTCCGGGGCGAGCGGCAGCAGGCCGCCGTCGTTCTTGAGCAGCACGACCGCCTGCTCGGCGGCCTCCTGGGCGAGGGCGCGGTGGGCCGGGGTGTCGAAGTCCGTGGTGAGCGCGTGCGGGTCGTGCTCCGGGTCGAACTCGCCGAGGCGGAAGCGGACCGAGAGCTGGCGGCGGACCGCCGCGTCGATGTCCGACTCCGTCAACAGGCCCTTGTCAAGGGCGCCGCGGACCCGTGCGGTGATCTTCGAGCTGTCGGTGCCGTGGTCGGTGAAGCTGTCGAGGCCGGCCCGCAGCGCGGCGGCCGTCGCCTCCTCGTGGGTGTCGAAGTAGTGCTCGGAGTCGACCAGGTTGGAGGGCGCGCCCGCGTCCGAGCAGACCAGCAGGTCCTCGTCGGTCCAGGTGCGCAGATGCTCGCGCAGATAGGGCGAGACATGGTTCGGCCGGCCGTTGACCAGGTTGTACGCCGGCATCACCCCGGCCACGGCGCCTGCCTCGACCGTCTCGCGGAAGGCGCGCAGGTCGTATTCGCGCAGGACGCGCGGGCGGACCGAGGAGGACGTGACGTCGCGGCCCGTCTCGTTGTTGTGGGCCAGCCAGTGCTTGAGGACGGGCGCGGTGCGCCAGTACGTCGGGTGCTCGCCGCGCAGGCCGTGTGTGTAGGCGGTGGCGATGGCCGAGGTGAGCTTCGGGTCCTCCGAGTAGCCCTCCTCGTTCCGGCCCCACAGAGGGTGGCGCAGCAGGTTCACGGTCGGGGCCCAGACGTTCAGCCCCACGCGGTCGTCGCGGGCGCGCATCGCCCGGACCTCCTTGGACACCGCCTCGCCGACCCGCCGTACGAGATCCGTGTTCCAGGTCGCACCCAGGCCCACGGCCTGCGGGAAGACGGTGGCCGGACCCATCCAGGCCACGCCGTGCAAGGCCTCCTGGCCGGTGCGGAACGCCGCGACGCCGAGCCGCTCCACGGCGGGCGCGCACTGGTGCAGGAATCCGATCTTCTCGTCGAGGGTGAGCCGCGACAGAAGGTCGTCGACGCGCTTCGCGAACGGCAGGTGCCGATCGCGGAACGGCGGAACTGGCGGCGTGTGTGCGGTCACTTGGGGGTCCCCTTGCGATGGAGCGGTGCAAACGCTTTCGAAGCGCTTCGATGCTCAGCCGACCCGGGGGTGGGTGTCAAGACACCCCAGCGCAATATCTTCGACTCCTGACCGTTATTCAGGTGAGATAAGAGTGCGATCGGGTCCCTCCGCAGCTCCGAGGAATCTTTGTTTCGACTCTTGTGCGCCCCAATACCTTCACTTAACCTCGCAGCAACATCGAAGCGCTTCGACTGCGAGGCCGTCCATCTGTGGGGTGGGCCCTCGGTAGTGGTCGGAGGACTGCTTCAGCTCAGCCAGTTCCACTCCGGACACTACAGCCGACGGCCCACCGCCGGGTGTCCAGGTGCGCCATGAAGGGTTGACGCAATGACGCCGAATGCCGCCTCCATCCCCTCCGGACCCAGCCGGAGGAGCTTCCTCGCCTCCACGGCGGTCGCCACCGCCGCGGTGGCCGGCGGGATGCCGCTGCTCACCGCCTGCGGCGGTTCGGACAGCGGATCGCGAGAGGGTGCCACGTCGGGCAAGGCAGCGGACAAGCTGCTCCCGACGTACGTCGCCAGTACGGTCGCCAAGCCGGACCTTCCGCCGAAGAACGGTTCGACGGCCGGCTACACCGGCAAGATCGACCTCGCGGGCCTCGCCACCTCGGTCCCGGACAAGCTCGGCACCGGCGCTCCCTTCAAGATCATGTCCCCGTTCTGGGGCACACCGCCGAAGCCCGGGTGCGCCTACTACACGGCGCTCGACGCCGCGGCGGGCACCAAGATCACCTGGCAGAACCAGGACGGCATCACCTACGGCGAGAAGCTCGGCGCCGTCCTCGCCTCCAGCTCCATACCCGACATGGTGGTCGTGCCCAGTTGGGAGCTGGTCGGCAAGATCGCGAGCGCGGTCAGCGCGAAGTTCATGGACCTCGGCCCCTACCTGGCGGGCGACAAGGTCAAGAAGTATCCGAACCTGGCCGCGATTCCGTCCGACTCCTGGCGCATGTCCATCTTCGGCGGCGCGCTGCGCGGCCTCCCGATGCCCGCCGCCGCCGCGCCAGGCATCGCGCCCTTCTACCGCAAGGACATCTTCGACAAGAAGGGCTACTCCGTTCCCAAGTCCGCCGATGAGTTCCTGAGCTGGGCCAAGGAGGCCACCAGCGCCAAGGCCAAGGTGTGGGCCTGTGGTGACATGAGGTGGTCGGCGGCGGGCATCTTCGGTGTCCTCCCCGCCGGGCCGGCCGGCTGGAACATCGGGGACGACGGGAAGCTGACGTACCGCATCGAGCATCCCGAGTACCTCGAACACCTGGAGTGGGTCCGCAAGCTGTTCGACGCGGGCGTGGTCCATCCCGACGACAAGGCCAACACGGGCGACGCCAGCCAGCGGTTCACCGCCGGGCAGATCCTGGTCTACAACGACAACACCGCGTCCTGGTACGGCAAGACCGCCGAGCAGGCGAAGTCCAATCCGGACTTCCAGATCGAGGGCATGGACTACTTCGGCGCCGACGGCGGCGACCCGACGCTGTACGCCGGCCCGTCGGCCACCATCTGGTCGATGATCCGCAAGGGCGCCTCGAAGGAGACGATCGAGAACGCGCTGGCCGCCGCCAACTTCGCGGCCGCGCCCTACGGCACCAAGGAGCGGATGTTCGTCGACTACGGCGTCGAGGGCACCCACTACACGGTCAAGAACGGCGTCCCGGTCAAGACCGACAAGGGCAACTCCGAGGTGATCAACGCCTGGCCGATGCTGGCGGCCCCGGCTCCCTACACCGCCCACCCCGACTTCCCCGAGATCGCCCGCAAGCAGGTCGAGTGGCAGCAGCGGCAGGGTGCTTTCCTGAAGAAGACGTCCACCTACGGCATGAACATCGTCGAACCGGCTCGCTACGCGACCCTCTCCAGCCAGTTCGAGCAGCTGGAGATCGACTTCGTGCGCGGCCACAAGAAGCTGTCCGATGTGCAGCAGGCCATCTCCACCTGGAAGTCCTCCGGTGGCGACAAGCTGCGCGACTGGTACAAGAAGCTTCTCGAGAAGAACGGCAGCGGCAACTGATGTCGCTCACGGCTGGGAGCCGACCCGACGGGACCCGTCCCCCCGCGGCCGTCGAGGAGCCGACGGCCGCGGTCGCCACCGCGGCGGCGAAGGACCGGGTGCCACGCAGGACGGGCAAGGCGGGCAAGGCGGGCAAGGTCCCCTGGCGGGTCCGGCTGCGCCGCGACCGCACGCTCATCCTGATGACCTTGCCCGTCATCGTCCTACTCCTGATCTTCAACTACGTCCCGCTGCTCGGCAACGTCGTCGCCTTCCAGGAATACGACCCGTACGTCTCCAGCAACGGCATCACGGCGATCTTCCACAGCCCCTGGGTGGGCGTGGAGCAGTTCTCGCGGATGCTCGACGACCCGCTGTTCTGGAGCGCCACGAAGAACACCATCGTCCTGTTCTTGCTGCAACTGGTGCTGTTCTTCCCGGTGCCCATCGCCCTCGCGCTGGTCATCAACAGCGTGATCCGGCCCCGGGTCCGGGCCGTGGCGCAGGCGATCATGTACCTGCCGCACTTCTTCTCGTGGGTCCTCGTGGTCACGGTGTTCCAGCAGATCCTCGGTGGCGCGGGCATCATCGCGCAGACCCTGGAGAAGCACGGGTGGAGCGGCTTCGACCTGATGACCAACGCGGACCTCTTCAAGTATCTGGTCATCGGCCAGTCCGTGTGGAAGGACGCCGGCTGGGGGATCATCGTCTTCCTCGCGGCCCTGTCCGCCGTCAGCACCGATCTGTACGAGGCCGCCGCCATGGACGGCGCGGGGCGCTGGCGACGCATGTGGCATGTCACGCTGCCCGCGCTGCGCCCGGTGATCGCACTGCTGCTGGTCCTGCGGGTGGGCGACGCGCTGAGCGTGGGATTCGAGCAGTTCCTGCTCCAGCGGTGGGCGGTGGGTGCGGGGGCCAGCGAGGTCCTCGACACCTACGTGTGGAACGTGGGTATCCAGAACGGCGACTTCAGCTATGCGGCCGCGGTCGGCCTCGTCAAGGGAGTCATCGGAGTGTGTCTCGTCCTGGGCGCGAACAAGGTCGCGCACCTGCTCGGCGAGCAGGGGGTGTACAAGAAGTGAGCCTCAACACGCAGCTCATCCGCAGCCTGAAGGCTCCTCCTCGCCCTTCGTGGGAGGAGCCGCCGAGCAAGATCGGACTCACCGCCAAGGGCGGCTTCCTCCTGCTCTGCTGCCTGGGGGTGCTCGGTCCGCTGTGGATCATCATTGTCACCAGCCTCTCCCCGAAGCCCGTGATCGACCGGGTCGGCGGCCTCGTGGTGATCCCCGAGGGCATCACCTTCATCAACTACACCGAGCTGCTCAGCGGCGGCCAGGTCAGCCGCGCGATCATGGTCTCGGTCGGTATCACGCTCTTCGGCACGCTGTTCTCGATGACGGTGTCGGTGCTCGCGGCCTACGGGCTGTCCCGGCCGGGCAGTCTGGGGCACCGGTTCTTCCTGATGACCATGATGGCGACCATGTTCTTCGGAGCCGGGCTCATCCCGACGTACCTTCTGGTGCAGTCGCTGGGCCTCACCGACAGCTATCTGTCGCTGGTCCTGCCGAGCGCGGTCAGTGTCTTCAACATCCTCGTCCTGCGGGCCTTCTTCATGGGGATCTCCCCGGAGCTCACCGAGTCCGCCCGCATCGACGGGGCCAGTGACCTGCGCATCCTGCTGACCATCATCATGCCGCTGTCGCGGGCAGTGCTGGCCGTCATCTCCCTGTTCTACGCGGTCGGCTACTGGAGCGCCTGGTTCAACGCCTCCATCTACCTGACCGACCAGCAGATGATGCCGCTGCAGAACGTGCTCATCCAACTGGTCCAGAAGAACACCCAGGCCCCGACCGGCCTCCAGCAGGCGGTCCACACCGGGCAGCTCTCCGCCCTGGGAATACAGATGGCCGTCATGGTCCTCGCGCTGATCCCCGTCGCGGTCGCCTCCCCCTTCGTGCAGCGGCACTTCAAGAAGGGCATGCTCACCGGAGCCATCAAGGGCTGAACCCCTTGGTCCGCGTCCCGCCGCAGGGCCTGCCGTCGTGTGACGTCGGCGGCCCTGCGGTGGCTGGACGCGCAGGTCCCGGAGGCGCTGGCCCTTGCTCAACTTCCCCTTCGTCAAGACCGAGGTATGTCATGAGCACGTTCCACCTCAGCAGGCGTTCCGTTCTTGCCGGTTCCGCTGCCGTCGCCGCGGTCGTCTCCCTGCCGACGGTTTCGGGACAGGCGCGGGCTGAAACGCCCGCGGCCGTTGCCCAGAGCGGCTACCGGTGGCGCAGCGTCGTCATGGGCGGCACCGGGTTCGTCACCGGGGTGCTGTTCCACCCGTCGGTGCGCGGCCTCGCCTACGCCCGCACCGACATCGGGGGCGCCTACCGCTGGGACGACCGGGCCGACTGCTGGATTCCGCTGACCGACCACCTCGGCTGGGACGACTGGAACCTCCTCGGCGTCGAGGCCATGGCCGTCGACCCGGCCCACCCGGACCGGGTCTACCTCGCCCTCGGCACGTACACCCAGTCCTGGGCCGGCAACGGGGCCGTGCTGCGGTCCGAGGACCGCGGTGCCACCTGGAAGCGCACCGACCTCACCGTGAAGCTCGGCGGCAACGAGGACGGGCGCGGATGCGGTGAGCGCCTGCTCGTCGACCCGCGGAACGGGGACACCCTGTGGCTCGGCACCCGGCACGACGGGCTGCTCAAGTCCACCGACCGGGGAGCCACCTGGAAGGCGGTGAGCTTCCCGGCCGCTCCGAGCGCCACCGGCCAGGGCGTCACCCTCCTCGTCGCCGCGGACCGCAGCGTCTACGCGGGCTGGGGCGACTCCGACGGCACGGCGGGCAAGCCCAACCTGTACCGCACGTCCGACGGGAAGACCTGGGAGCCGGTCCCCGGGCAGCCCACCGGCACGGCCGCGAAGGTGCCGGTCCGCGCCGCGTACGACCGCCTCACGCGCGAGCTGTACGTGACGTACGCCAACGCCCCTGGCCCCAACGGCCAGTCGGACGGCAGCGTGCACAAACTGCGCACCGTCGATGGCAAGTGGACCGATGTCACGCCGGTGAAGCCGGGCGGAACCGCGACAGACGGGTCCACCGACGCCTTCGGCTACGGCGGTGTCGCCGTCGATGCCCGTCGGCCCGGGACGCTCGTCGTGTCCACCAACAACCGCTGGGCGGAGATCGACACCGTCTTCCGTTCCACCGACGGCGGCCGCACCTGGAAGTCCCTGAAGGACAACGCCGTCCTCGACGTCTCCGAGACCCCCTACCTCAAGTGGGGTGGCGACGCGCCCAAGTTCGGCTGGTGGATCCAGGCCGTCGGCCTCGACCCGTTCGACTCCCAGCACGTCGTCTACGGCACCGGCGCGACCCTGTACAGCACGCGTGACCTCAAGCACTGGGCCCCGCAGATCCGGGGCCTGGAGGAGGCGTCCGCACTCCAGCTGCTCTCCCCGCCGACCGGGGAGGCACACCTGATCAGCGGCAACGGGGACTTCGGCGTGATGTACCACGACCGGCTCACGGCGTCGCCGTCGCGCGGTATGGCCGCCAATCCCGTGTTCGGGTCGGCCACCGGGCTCGCGCTGGCCGCGGCCAAGCCGTCGTACGTCGTGCGGACCGGCGGGAGCAACAGCGCCAACGGCGCCTGGTCGAACGACGGTGGCCAGACCTGGGCGCCCTTCGCGACACAGCCGGCAGCCGCCAAGGACGCCTCGGGGCCCATCGTCACCAACGCCGACGGCAGTGTGCTGCTGTGGTCCTTCGGCACCACCTCCCCGGCTCACCGCTCGACGGACAACGGCGCCACGTGGTCCGAGGTCAGCTCCCTGCCGAAGGGCGCCGTCCTGGTCGCGGACCCCGTGGACCCGACCTGCTTCTACGCCTTCGACACCGCCACCGGCACGCTCCACGCCAGCACCGACAGCGGCCGGAACTTCACCGCGCGGGCCACCGGCCTGGGTTCGGGCGACACGGAGTTCCGGCTGACCGCGGCCCCGGGCCGCTCCGGCGACCTGTGGCTGAGCCTCAAGGCGAACGGGCTGTACCGCTCCACCGACGGCGGCAAGACCGTCACCAAGGTCAGCAGCTGCACCGCCTCGTACACCCTCGGCTTCGGCAAGGCCGCCGAGGGCGCCTCCTACCCGGCGATCTACATGGTCGGCTCCACCGAGACGATCATCGGCGTGTACCGCTCGGACGACGAGGCGAAGACCTGGGTGCGGATCAACGACGACCAACATCAGTGGGGCTGGATCGGCCGGGCCGTCACCGGCGACCCGCGCGTCTACGGCCGCGTGTACGTCGCCACCAACGGGCGCGGAGTGCAGTACGGGGAGCCCGCCTGATGCCCGACCTCGGTGACGCGACAGGCGGCCGCCTGCTCTTCGGCGGCGACTACAACCCCGAGCAGTGGCCGGAGGAGACCTGGCACGAGGACGTCCGGCTGATGAAGGCGGCCGGGGTCAACTCGGTCACCCTCGGTGTCTTCTCCTGGTCGACGCTGGAACCGGAGCCCGGCGTCCGGGAGTTCGGCTGGCTTGACACGCTGATGGACCTGATGCACGAGGGCGGCATCGGCGTCGTCCTCGCCACGCCCACCTCCTCACCCCCGCCCTGGATGGGCCGGCTGCACCCGGACACCCTGCCTGTCACCGAGGACGGCCGAACCGAGTGGTGGGGCGGTCGGCAGCACTTCTCGCACTCCAGCGCCACCTACCGGCGCTACGCAGCCGCCATCACCGAGGACCTCGCCGCCCGCTACGGCGACCACCCGGCCCTCACCATGTGGCACATCAACAACGAGTACTGCACCTTCGACTACGGCGACCAGGCCGCTGCCGCCTTCCGCCGCTGGCTGCGCGAGAAGTACGGCACCCTCGACGCCCTTAACGAGGCCTGGGGCACAGCCTTCTGGAGCCAGGGCTACGACACCTGGGACGGCATCCTGCCGCCCCGCCTGCCCCACTACATGCGCAACCCCGGCCAGGTGCTGGACTTCCGGCGTTTCACCTCCGACATGCTCCTGGAGTGCTACGTCGCCGAGCGCGACATCATCCGCCGCCACACCCCGCACCTGCCGGTCACCAGCAACTTCATGCCGCTGTGGTTCGGCCAGGACGCCTGGCGCTGGTCGCAGGAGGAGGACGTCGTCTCCGTCGACATCTATCCCGACCCGCGCGACCCGCTGGGCGCCCAGAGCGGCGCCCTCGTCCAGGACATGACCCGCTCCCAGGCACGCGGGCCGTGGATGCTCATGGAACAGGCGGCCGGGCCCGTCAACCGAGGGGGTGTGAACCACCCCAAGCCACGCGGCCTCAACCGGCTCTGGTCCCTCCAGGCCGTGGCCCGGGGCGCCGACGCCGTCTGCTACTTCCAGTGGCGGCAGTCCCGGCAGGGCGCGGAGAAGTTCCACTCCGGCATGGTCAGCCATGCGGGGGAGGAGGGCCGGACCTATCAGGAGGTCAAGCAGCTCGGCGCGGACCTCGCGCGGATCGCCCCGGAGGTCTCGGGCCGGCACGGCGCCGCCGGCATCGCCGTCCTGCACGACTGGAACTCCTGGTGGGCCGGCGCCCAGGACGGCCGGCTGTCAACCCAGGCGGACTACCCGGACATTCTGCGCGCCTGGCACCGAGCCCTCTGGCAGGCCCACCTCACCACCGACTTCGCCCACCCCGAGCACGACCTGACGCCGTACCAGGTGGTCGTCGTGCCGCAGCTGTACTCGCTCACCGACGCGGCGATCGACAACCTCCTCGGCTACGTCCGCGGCGGCGGCACCCTCGTGTGCGGCTTCCAGACCGGCGTCGCCGACGAGGACGACCGGGTCCGCCCCGGCGGCATGGACGGCCGGCTGCGCGAGCTGTTCGGCATCCGCACCCTGCACGAGTGGTGGCCGCTGGACGCCGGGGAGACCGTCACCTGCGAGGGCTTCCGGGCGTCCCTGTGGTCCGAGGAGCTGGAGGCCGACGGGACCGCCGACGAGAGCGTGCCGTACAAAGGCGGCGAACTCGACGGACTGCCCGCCGTCCTGCGCAAGGGCCGGGCCTGGTACCTCTCCACCCTCCCGGAGCCAGAGGCGCTGCGCGACCTGCTGGCCCGGATCGCCTCCGGCGCGGGCGTCCGGCCGGTGCTCGACGGCCTCCCCGAGCACGTCGAGGCCGTACGCCGGGGCGAGGTGCTGTTCGTGCTCAACCACGGCCGCGAGCCGGTGACCGTGGAGGTGCCCGGCACCCACCACGACCTGCTGACGGGGGAGGCCGTCACCGACCGGGTGACCCTCGGCCGCCACGGCGTGGCGGTGCTCCGGCCATGACCGCGAACAACGGGCCCGTTCACGGCACCTGGGAGCCGCACCCGGCCGCCCGCTGGGAGGACGGCTTCCTGAGCGGCAACGGCCATCACGGCGCCCTGGTGTTCGGGGACCCGGGCGACGAGCGGGTCGTCGTCACGCATCACACCCTGGTACGGCCGGGCGGCGACGGCGAGCACCGCCGGCCGCCCCGGCTCGCCGCCGAACTGCCCGCACTCCAGGACCGCCTCCTGGCAGGTGACCGCACCGCCGCGGAGGGCTTCACCGACGGCCGCCCGATGCAGTGGGTGCAGCCCTTCCACCCCGCCTTCCAGGTCCGTCTGGCCCGCCCCGTCGCCGGCTGCCACGACTACCGCCGCGACGTCGACTTCACGACGGGCGTCGTACGGGCGACCTGCGCCGGCTGGAGCAGCCGGGTCTTCGTCTCCCGCGCCGACGATGTGATCGTCCAGCACATCACGGCGCCCGACCTCACCCTCGACATCTCCCTGGACCACCGCCTCCCCGGCGCCCCCGACCACCTGGCCGTCGGCCACGGAGCCGTCATCACCCCCGAGGGCGCCCTGCTGAGCCTGCGCGCCCGCTACCCCGACAGCGACCGCGCCTTCACCGGCGTCACCCTGGTCGTCGTCACCGGCGGCACGACCACCCTCGCCCCGCCTCACGCGCACGTCGAGGGCGCCCGCTCCGTAACTCTCCTCACCCGGGTCCGGCGGCACACCGGCGAACTCGACGTGACCGCGGAAGGCCGGGCCCTGCGCGACCTGCCGACGGGGTACGACGAACTCCTCGAACGCCACGTCGCCCTCCACCGCACCGCCTACCAGCGAGTCACCCTCGACCTCGCCGCCGGGGCGGCCGAACGGGCGCTGCCGGGCTCGGAGTTGCTGAAGAGGCCGCGCGACGCCGCCCTGCTGGAGCGCCTCTTCGCGGCCGGCCGCTACCACCTGCTGTCCGCCGGCGGTGTCTTCCCGCCCCGCCTGACCGGCCTGTGGACCGGCGACTGGAACACCGCCTGGTCAGGCGCGTTCACCAACGACGCCAACCTCAACCTCCAGACCGCCTCCGCCGCGGCCGCCGCCCTCCCCGAGGTCACCGAGGCCCATGCCACGCTGATTCACCGCCAGCTCCCCGACTGGCGCGACAACGCCCGCGCGGTCTTCGGCGCCCGGGGCGTGGTCGCCCCCGCCCACACCGACGGCGAGTCGGGCCACTCGTACCACTTCAACCGCGAGTACCCCCTGCACCTGTGGACCGCGGGCGCCGACTGGCTGCTCAAGCCGCTCGTCGACCACGACGAGACCCAGGGAACCCGCGACCCGCGCACCGCGTCCGCCCTCGCCGAAGTCGCCCTGTTCTACGAGGACTTCCTCACCCGCACCGACGACGACGGCCACCTCGTCGTCGTTCCCTCCTACTCACCCGAGAACCGCCCCGCAGGCGCGAGCTGGGGCACGATCAACGCCGCCATGGACCTCTCAGCGGCCCGCCACGCCCTGCTCACCGCGGCCGACTACCACCCGGGCACCCCGGAAGCCGACCGCTGGCAAGCTCTCGCCGAGAGGCTCCCGCCGCACCGGATCAACGAGGACGGCGCCCTCGCCGAATGGGCCTGGCCCGGCCTCGTGGACTCCTACGACCACCGTCACCTCAGCCACCTCTACGGCGTCTGGCCGCTCGACGAGATCACCCCCTACGACACCCCCGACCTCGCGGCAGCCGCCCACCGCGCCCTCGAACTGCGCGGCGCCGAGAACGACTCCGCGCACGGCCACCTCCACCACGCGCTCATCGCCGCCCGGCTCCGGGACGGCGAACGCGTCGCCCACGCCCTCGGCCAGGTCCTGGACGGCGACTTCTTCCACACCTCCCTGATGAGTGCCCACTACCCGAACCGCAACGTCTACAACGCCGACGCCGCGCACACCCTGCCCGCTGTACTGATCGAGATGTTTGTCCAGTCGACCCCCCACCGACTGGCCCTCCTGCCCGCGCCGCCGCCCGCTCTCCCGGCGGGCCGGCTCACGGGCGTGCGCACGCGATTCGGCGCCGAGACCGAACTGACCTGGGGGCCCGACGGGGCGACGGCGATCCTGAGGCCGACTCGCACCGTCCGCATCGAAGTCAGAACTCCTTCCGGCGACGCGGAGCTGATCGATCTCGTCGCCGGAAAGGACCACGCCCTCAGCATGGGGGCGTGGTAGCACCCCCCCACAATTCCCCCCACCCGTGGAAGGGACACCATGGTCAAAAGCAGAACACGCAAGATCACCATGGCGGTGCTCGCGCCGGCGATGGCTCTCGGCGCCACCGTCGGCCTCGCCTCCGCCCCCGCTTCGGCTGCGGCAGTCTGGAACTCCTGCGACCAGTGGGCCAGCACCAGCCTCGACGGCTACAAGCTCTACAACAACATCTGGGGCTCCGGCGCGGGCGGCCAGTGCACCTGGGCCAACTCGGGGACCAACTGGGGTGTGTGGGCCGACCACCCCAACACCGGCGGCATCAAGTCCTACCCCAACTCGACGAAGACGATCAACAAGACGATCGACTCCCTCACCTGGCTCAGCAGCAACTACAACGTCAGCGTCCCGTCGTCCGGCGCGTACAACACGTCGTACGACATCTGGGACACCGACCACCAGTACGAGATCATGCTCTGGGTCAACCACAACGGAGCCGTAGGCCCGATCGGCACCTGGCAGGCCAACGTCACGCTCGGCGGCCACAGTTGGAACGTCTACAAGGGCACCAACGGGTCGAACCAGGTGTTCTCGTTCCTGCGGACGTCCAACTCCAACTCCGGCACCGTGGACGTCAAGCCGATCCTCAACTGGATCGCCTACACCAAGGGCTGGATGCCCGGCAACGAGACCATCGGCGACGTCCAGTTCGGCTATGAGATCACCTCGTCGTCCGGCGGACTCAACTTCAACACCAACAACCTGACCGTCAACGGCGGCTGAACCGAGCATCAGGGCCGAGGTCGGTCCGCGCCCTTACTCAGGCGCGGTCGACCTCGGCCCGCCTTGCGGATGGTGGGCTCGACAGAGGCTCCGGAGGCGGGCGGGAGCTGTTCAGGGCGCGAGCGGCTCGTATTCGAACCAGTCGAAGTGGACGGTGCCTTCGGCGGCGTACATCCCGATGACCCGACCGGTGAAACCGCCGGCCACTTCGGTCGACAGGTAGCGGCCGTCGAGCGTCGTCAGAGCGGTGAACGTGCCGTCCGGCCCCTCGATGCCGAAGGAGACGACGTCGGGGCCGGTGCGCGCGTCGTGCGGAGCCGGCGGTTCGGTGACCCTGACGCTGAGGACCACGACCGGTGCGTTGGGCAGGGGCTGGGAGGCCACGACGGTGCTGAGCGAGCCGACGCGCGCGATCACCCGGACGTCCGTGGCGGATGCCTCGATCTCGTAGTGATGCCGCTCGTCCAGGCGGACGGCGAGGCCGCCACGTCCCGACGCCGCGTCGACCAGGGTGCGTGCCCGGCACGTCAGGTGCTGCTGGCGGCGGCCGGCGAACACGACGTCCGGCTCGTCCAGGGAGCCGCCGCGAGCCCGCAGCGTCAGCCAGCCAGGGCGCTCCTTGGTGCTGTAGTGCTCGGCGGGGCGGTCCCGAAGGGAGATCCACTGCGGCCGCAGCTCGTTGACGTCGAAGTCGTCCCGGTGCTCCTCGACGGGGCCGGGGAAAAGCTGCCAGCCGGGCGCGGACGCCTCCAGCGACACCTCGCCGACGACCGGCCAGCCGTCCACCCAGGTCACGGGTGCCAGGAACGTCTCGCGGCCGAGTACGTGCCAGCCGGGGGTGCCGCCGCCCGGCCGTACGCCGAGGAAGACCATCCACCAGGAGCCGTCGGGTGCCTGGACCAGGTCGGCGTGGCCGGTGTTCTGGATGGGGTGGTCGATGCCGCGGTGGGTGAGGATCGGGTTGTCCGGGCACGGCTCGAACGGGCCGGCCGGTGTGCGGGCGCGGGCGATCGACACGCCATGGCCGCGCTCGGTGCCGCCTTCGGCGATGAGTAGGTACCAGTAGTCGCCGATCCGGTACAGATGCGGCGCCTCCGGGGCCTTGGCGCCGGGCCCGCCGGACCAGAGCCTGCGCGGTTCGCCGTACGTCTCGCCGGTGGACGGGTCGAGACGGACCTGCGCCACCCCGGCGACCGTGCACCAGCACGTGCCGTCCTCGTCCCAGACCAGGTCTGGATCGATGCCGGGCACGCCCGGCGCCCAGATGGGGTCCGACCAGGGGCCGGCGGGGTCGGTGGCGGTGACGATCAGGTTGCCGGCGCCCTTGGCCACATTGGTGACGATCAGCCAGAAGCGGCCGTCGTGGTGGCGCAGGGTGGGGGCGTAGATCCCCCCGGAGGACGGCATGTCGGTCGGCAGAGACAACTGCTCCGGTCGGTCCAGGGCGTTGCCGATCTGTCGCCAGTGCACCAGGTCGCGACTGTGGAAGAGGGGTACGCCGGGGAAGTACTCGAAGCTGGAGCAGGCGAGGTAGTAGTCGTCGCCGACCCGGCAGATGCTGGGGTCGGGGTGGAACCCGGGAATCACGGGATTGGCGAACGTGCTGTCCGCCTGGTGCTGGTGGGGCACCGGCTGTGTCCTTTCGTCGGGTGAGGCGTTGTGCCGGCAGCTGAGGGCAGTCGGAGCAGTGACGGGAGCGGCCCTGCTGGTGGGCGGATGGATCACATGGCCACGGTCCGTGCTGTCCCGCAGGTCGGGCAGGTGGAGCGGCGTGGTGGCTTCGGCACCGGGGCGGCGCCGGGCGGCGGTGCAGGTGGTGGCGGGGGGTCTGTGCGTCGGTTTGCCAGTCCCCCGTGCCCACCGCGCTGTGTTCGCGGGGGCGCAGCCGCCCGCCGATCGCCGTGCCGACCAAGCGGCACCACCCAGCCGCCGGGCGGCAGTTCGTGGGCGGTCTCCTTCAGCAGTCGGCCGGCCGGGCTGCCGTAGCCGGAGTCGACCGTGGCGACCTGCTGGGACGGATAGTGCATGAGCGCGGCTCGGAGGGTTCGCTTCAGCGGCCCGAGGCTGCGGCACTGACGAAACTTCTGCGGTGCAACTCACGACTCATGGCGGCGGCCCTTCCCTGGGCAGTGTCGAAGCGCTTCACTAATTCGCTGAAAGGTAACGATGTATTTCGCTCGAAACAAGAGGTTACAAGGAAAGAAAGTTTCTCACCCATGGGCGATTGGCGGCTTGAGAAGAACCCCGGGTGCCAGGGTCGGCACCCGGGGCGAGGGACCGTCAGCCGACGGTGCCGGTCACCGAGGATCCGGATTTCGTCACGCGGTACGTCACGGTGGCTCCGCTCCAGAAGTGGAAGACGAGCGTCGCCTGCGTGTTGTCACGCAGTGAGTCGACGAACTTGGAGGTGAGGAGAAGACCGTTGCCCGGGTAGTCGGGAGAGAAGGCCTCGTTGAACTCCTGGTACGGAGTCCAGTTGGTCGGGCCGGCGTTGCTGCCGTCGGCGTACGTGGCCTCCATGGTGGCCAGCTGGTCACCGCGGTACTGGGTGGGGATGGTGAGACCGTTGCTGTCGCCGGTCGCGTTGGAGAGCACCGGCTTGTCATACGTGGTCACGAAGATCTTCCAGGGCAGCCCCCGGGAGAAACGGGCCTCGATCGTCGCGTTGATCCCGTAGGCGCGGTCGCCGGCGAGCCGGGTCAGCGCGGTGGCCGTGAGCGTGAGCTGGTTGCCGGAGACGGTGTAGTCCCGGCCCTGGACGAGCTTTGTGCTGCCCTGCCAAACGCCCCGGAAAGTGGTGCCGTTCGGGTTCAGGGTGAGTGTCCTGGCGGTGATCGCACTCGGCTTCGCCAGGAAGACACGGTCCGAGGAGGCGGTTCCCGAGCGGGTGGTCCAGCCCGACTTGATCTGGTTGATCAGCTCGGGATCACGCCACTGCAGCGTGGAGCGGTTCAGGTAGTTGTAGGCGTCCCACAGGGCCGTGGTCACCCCTGAGATGCGGGCCTCGTATCCGAACATCTCGAAGTACTTCAGTGCCTCGCCACGTTCGACACGTGGCGCGCGCTGGAAGTAGTCGGGGTAATTCAACAGGCCGTACTCGCCCAGGTAGACGGGGATTCCCTTGGAGACAAGGGTGTCGCGGAGCCGGGCGAAGTTGCCGGTCAGGTCCTTCTGCGCGGTTTCGTCGAACCGGGTGCCGCCGGCGATGTTCACGCTGAACGGGTACCAGCTGTAGTAGTGGACGGTGGCCACGAGGTTGCGGTCGTTCAGCGACTTCATCTCGCTCACCAGGGCGTCCAGGAAGACCTGGCCGGAATTGGTGTGCAGGCTGGGCAGGACGAGCAGTCGGGTCGCGTTGTTGCCGCCGGACTGGCGCACCACGGTGTGGAACGCGGTGTTCAGTTCGTCGTTGTACTGGATGCCCTGGGCGTCGGTGGTGTTGTTGAACTGCGGTTCGTTGTTGCTCTCGAAGAGCAGGCTCTTCGGGGAGTCCTTGAACTTGGCGGCGATCTGGGTCCAGGTGGCCTTGAAACGGGCCAGGACGTTGTCGTGGTCGGTGGGTATGTCGGCGATCCACTGCCACGAGTCGTGATGCACGTTGATCACGACGTAGAGACCGTCGGCCAGCGCCCAGTCGACCACCTGCTTGACGCGGTTCATCCACGTCTCGTCGATCGTGTAGGGGGCGGTGGAGGACTGGTGGCCGCTCCAGGTGACGGGGATGCGGACACTGCGGAAGCCCTGGGACTTGATGGTGTCCAACAGGGCCTTGGTGGCCGGCGGGTTGCCCCAGGACGTCTCGTCGGGGATGGCGTCCAGGGTGTTGCCCAGGTTCCAGCTGGGCTGCATCGCGGCCACCGTGTCCATCGGGCCGGCGGTAAGCCGGGGCTTCCCTGTCAAGGACGCGTCCTTGTGGCCCGATGAGGCGAAGGCCGTGGTGCTGGTCAGCCCGATCGCGGCGACCAGCGCCAGGAAGAGGCTGAGCACACGGCCGGGGCCGCGACTGCGGCGGCCGGTGGGGCCTTGCGTTCTCTTCATCTCTGCCCTCTCTTGTTGGCCGGGCGGGGGTTCCGCCCGTCGGGGGGGACGGCCGTTGGGGGGATGATGCGATTGCGGTGGCTCAGGGCGCGTCGGGCACCGTGGGGGCGAGGCGGAGCAGTACGGCGGACGGAGCCGTGGGCAGTGTCAGCGTGAGGTCTGCGGTCTCGGGGTTCCAGGAGGGAACGGCCTGGCTCGCGGTGGGGTAGAGGACGTCGACGCGCGCCGCGGAGCCGTGGAGGTGAGGCAGGGGGAGGGTGGTGGTGGCCTCGGCGCCGGGGCGGCGCCAGACGGTGAGAAACGTGGCGGCGGGGGTGTGCAGGGCGAGGGCGAGCCACGGGTCGTTCCAGGCCGGCAGACCGAGCGGCCACGCGGGGACGGCCTGCGCCAGGTCGGTGCGGATGGCCTTGTACACACCGATGGCCTCGTGGACCAGGGCCCGGTCCTCGGGTCGCAGGTCCGGAAGCATTCCCGACAGGTGAATGCGGCCGAGGAGGGCGTTGGCCATGGTGAAGGCCACCTCGTCCGAGGAGTCCTCCGGTCGTGGGTAGGCCCAGACGGCGCCCTGCTCGGGGGTGACCGCGGTGGGCGCGGAGGCGGCGATGGGAGCGTACAGCTGGAGGTTCTGCTGGTCGCTCGTGGACTGCAACTGGAGCCGCGACAGCAGCGCGTAGTCCCAGCGCATGCCGCCCGAGGAGCAGTTCTCCACCACGAGGTGCGGATAGCGGTCCAGGACGCCGTCGAGCCAGTCGAGGTGGGCACGGTTGTGGCCGAGCAGGCCGGCGCCCGGGGTCTCGCCGGGGTGGGCGCTGGTGCCGGAGCCGGGATCGATGTTGTGGTCGAGCTTGAGGTAGCCGACGCCCCACTCGCCGACCAGGCGGTCCACGACCTGGTCCAGGTGGGCACGGGCAGCGGGGTGGCGCAGGTCCAGGTGGTGGCGGCCGGTCTCGGTGACGCGGACGCCGTCGCGGCGGAAGAACGCCTCGTCGGGCAGGGACTTGGCCATGGGGCTGCGTACGCCGATCACTTCCGGCTCCAGCCACAGGCCGGGGACCATACCGCGCTCCCGGATGCGGTCCAGCACCTCGTGAATCCCGCGGTCCCCGGGGAAGCGGGAGGCGGCCGGCTCCCAGGCGCCGACGCTGTCCCACCAGCCACCGTTGTCGCCGTCGTACCAGCCGGCGTCGATCACGAAGTACTCCGCGCCGGCCTCGGCCGCCGCGTCGATCAGTGGCAGCAGCTTCTCGGTGGTGGGGTCTCCCATCAGGCAGTTCATGTAGTCGTTGAAGATGACGGGGAGGCGCTGGTGGTCGGGGTGCGGGCGGCGGATCGCACGGCGGTAGCGGGTGAGCGCGGCGAACGCGTCGTCCACGCCGCCGTCGGGGCTGAAGGCGAGGGCGACGGGGACGGTGCGGAACTCGTCGCCGGGCTCCAGATGATGGCGCCAGCCGTGGTGGGTGTCGTTGGGGCCGAGCAGCGCCACGTAGGCCAGCTCGTCGCGTTCACCGCACTCCCAGTGCCAGCCGCCGCCGTTGTGCTCGATCTGCCACAGCCAGGTGCGGCCCGAGCGGCGGTCGGCCAGGCCGCCCATGGGCAGCCGGCCGCAGCTGGACCACACGCCCCGCCCGGTCTGTGTGAGCTCCCCCTTGCCGTTGTCGTAGACGACGTGGTCGTTCAGGACGGGGGAGGTCACACGCATCGGCTTGCGCTGCCAACGGCATTCGGCGACCCAGTCGTTCTCCGCCCACAGCAGGTCCGCGTCCCCGATGGCTTCCGGACCGTCCGCGAGGCAGCCGACGACGAGGGAGGAGACCGACTCCAGGTGCAGCGTGGCCTGCCCTTCGTTGCGCAGGACCACCTCGCCGCGCAGTACGGGCACGGCGTCCGGCGAGCGGTAGACCACCTCGGCCCCGAGCCCGGTCTCGGCATCGTGGAGTTCGACCGTCAGGACGTGCCAGTCACCGTCGCGGGTCGCTCGGTGGGCGCGGTAGCGCAGTCGCCCGCCGAGGGTCGTGTCGATGAGGCGACCGCCCGACCAGGCGCGGCCGTGGCCCGCGGCCGTCACCTCCACCAGGGGCAGTGGGGCCCAGGACCGCCGCTCGGGGGGCGTGCCACCGGGGAGGCCGACTCGCGTGAGGCGGGCGGTGCCGTCGTCGCCGACGCCGATCTCGACCTCCAGAGCCGAGTGGCCCCATCGGAGCGTCTGCGGTGCGCTGGTCATGGTGGCCTTCCTGGTGGGGGAGAGTGAGGGAGAAATGACGGGGGGCAGGACCGGGGTTGGGCCTTCGTTCATCGAAGCGCTTGACCTGGCGGCGAAACGTTAATGACGCAATCCTCGCGAAACAAGAGGGAGAGCGCTAAGAAACTTTCCCGTCCCCTGGTCATTGACAGTTCCGTGGGGCGAGTGGCAGCGTCGAAGCGCTTCGACAGTCCGCACCAGCCTTCTTAGGGGTCAGCCTCGTGGGTTCTCCGTCCCTGTCCACCGCCGACCGGCTTCCGTTCCGTGACCCTGCGCTGCCGATCGACAAGCGCGTCGACGACCTGCTCGGGCGGCTCACGCTCGATGAGCGGATCGCGCTGCTGCACCAGTACGCGCCGGCCGTGGAGCGCCTCGGCCTCGCCTCGTTCCGCACCGGCACGGAGGCGCTGCACGGCGTTTCATGGCTGGGCGAGGCGACCGTCTTTCCGCAGGCCGTGGGCCTCGGCGCGACCTGGGACGAGGACCTTGTCCACGAGGTCGCCGAGGCCGTCTCGGTCGAACTGCGCGCCTTCCACTACCACCGCCCGACGGCGAACGGCGTCGGCACCAACAGCCTCCACGCGTGGGCACCCGTGGTGAACCTGCTGCGCGACCCGCGCTGGGGCCGGAACGAAGAGGGCTACTCCGAGGACCCGGTGCACACCGCCCGGCTGGGCACGGCCTACTGCCGGGGCCTGTCCGGCGACCATCCGGCCTACCTGCGCGCGGCCCCCGTGCTCAAGCACTTCCTCGCCTACAACAACGAGGACGACCGCTGCGTCACCTCCTCCGGCCTGCGCCCCCGCGTCCTGAAGGAGTACGACCTGGCCGCCTTCCGGCCCATCGTCGCCTCGGGTGCGGCGACCGGCGCGATGGCCGCGTACAACCTGGTCAACGGCCGTCCCTGCCATGTCAGTCCGCTCCTCGAGACCGAGCTGCGGACCTGGGCCGGGACCACCGGCCATGAACTGTTCGTGGTCAGCGACGAGTATGCGCCCTCCAACCTGGTGGAAATGGAGCATTACTTCGAGGACCACGCGGCATCCCATGGCGCCGCGCTGAAAGCCGGCATCGACAGTTTTACCCAGCATCGCGAGGACAGTTCGATCACGGTCGGCCGGCTGCGCGAGGCTCTGGAGCGCGGCCTGATCGACGAGGCGGACATCGACCGCGCGGCACGGCGGCACCTGCACATCCGCTTCCGGCTGGGTGAGTTCGACCCGGACCTCGACCCGTATGCCGGCATCGGCCCGGAGGTCGTCGACTGCCCGGAGCACCGCGCCCTCGCCCTGCGCGCCGCGACCGAGTCGGTGGTGCTGCTCAAGAACCACGGCCTGCTGCCTCTCCAGGCGGAGCGGGCGCCGCGCGTGGCCGTCATCGGCCCGCTCGCCGACACCCTGTACGAGGACTGGTACAGCGGCACCCTGCCCTACCAGGTCGGCATCGCGTCCGGGCTGCGTACGGCGCTCGGCGAGAGCGGCGGCGACGTCGTCACCGTGGAAGGCGCCGACCGGATCGCGCTGTGCTCTCGCACCTCGGGCGAACGGCTCGGCGGGACCGCGTACGACGTCTGCGAGTGGGGCGGCGGTGTGCTGACCCTGCGCGACGCCGAAACCGGCCGCTACCTCAGCCGCAAGGACGACGACTCGCTCGCCCTGGATCGGGATGTCATCAAGACCTGGTTCACCAACCAAACTTTCCTTCTGGAGCCCGACCCGGCGGGCGACGCCGACACGGTGCTCCTGCGCAACGTCTTCACCGGCCGCTACGCCGTCGTCGACGCGGCCGACGGCCGGGTCGCCGTCACCGCCGAAACCCCGCAGGCCGCCGAGCGCTGGCAGCGCGAGCTGCTCCGGGACGGCGCGGCCGAAGCATGCGCCGCTGCCGAAGAGGCCGACGCGGCCATTGTCGTCCTCGGCAACCACCCGCTCATCAACGGCCGCGAAACCGAGGACCGTACGGGCACCGCACTACCCGCGACCCAGGAGGCGCTGCTGCGCGCGGTCGCCGCGGTCCATCCGAAGACCGCGCTGGTCGTCATGAGCAGCTACCCCTACGCCCTCGACTGGGCGGACGAGCACCTGCCCGCCGTGGTGTGGACCTCCCACGGCGGGCAGGAGACGGGCGGCGCGCTGGCCGCCGTACTGCTCGGCGAGGCCGACCCGTCGGGCCGGCTGCCGCAGACCTGGTACCGCGGCGACGACGCCCTCCCGCACCCGCTCGACTATGACGTCATCAAGGCCGGCTGGACCTACCAGTACCACCGCGGCACACCCCTGTACGCCTTCGGCCACGGCTTGTCCTACACCGACTTCGCCTACAGCGACCTGCGGCTGTCCACGCCGACGGTGCCGCAGGACGGTGCGCTCGACGTCACGGTGACGCTGTCCAACACCGGAGCGCGACCCGGCAGCGAGGTGGTCCAGCTCTACGTCCGTGCCCTGGACACGCGTTACGAGGCACCCCGGCTGAAGCTCGCCGACTTCCGCAAGGTACGGCTGGAGCCCGAGGAGAGCCGGGAGGTGACCTTCCGGCTGCCCGCAGAGCAGTTCGCCCACTGGGACGTGGCCACCGGGGCCTTCACCGTGGATCCGGGCGCCTACGAGATCCTCGTCGCCCGTTCCGCGGAACACGTCGTCCTGAGCGCCCCGCTGACGGTGACCGGCACGCCCCCCGCACCCCGCGCGGTCGTCGGGCGACGCACCCTGGCCGCAGACTTCGACGACTACACGGACATCACCCTCGTCGACGCCACCCGCGCCGCCGGCGACGCGGTCACCCCGGCCGACCCCGCGCTCCCCGCAACCCTGCTGTTCCGCTCCGTCGACCTGTCCGGAGCCGCCCGCTTCGAGGCGAGGGTCGCACGCGAGAGTGCGGGGGCGGGCGAGGCACGGCTGGAGGTCCGGGCCGGCGACCGGCTCCTGGCGCAGATCCCCGTACCGGTCACCGGCAGCCGCTATACCTGGACGACGGTGACCGCCGACGCGGGGGCGCACGGCGATGGCGTCCACGATCTGCGGCTGACCCTGCACGGTGACTTCCACCTGGCCTCCTTCGACTTCGGCGCGCCTGAGAACGGAGCCGCATGAACAGCCCCGCTTTCCACGGTGCTGCCCCCGGCATTCCGTTTCGGCGCCGCCCGACGATGTGACAGCGTTGGGGCGAACCGAGTGACGAAGCCTGCGCCGAAGACCCCCCGCTTCGCCCTGGTGGTGGTCAGCGGAGCCTGGGGGGCCTTCTGGGGCACCTGGTCGGCTCTGCTCCCCGCTGTGCTGGAGCGTGCCGACGCCACTCCTGGCGAGCTCGGCCTCGTCCTCACCGCGGTCCCTGTGGGAGCGATGCCGGCGATGGGGCTGGCCGGCAGGATCGCCGTCGGCCGTGAGCACCGGATGTTGCTGCTCACGGCCGCAGCCCTGGCCCTCGGCATTGTGACGCTGAGCGGGATCAGCGGTCTCGGCGGACTCGGAATCGCGCTCTTCCTGGTGGGTGCCACCAGCGGAGCGCTGGACGTATGCCTCAACGCGGCGACAGCACGCGCCGAACGCGTCAGCGGCCGCCCGTCATTCCAAGCCGTGCATGCCGCCTTTCCGGTGGCCGTGATCGCGGCGGCCCCGCTGACGGGGCTGGCCCGGCAGTCGGGCATGAGCATCCGCGCCGTGCTCCTCCTGTGCGCCGCGGCCCTGCTGGGTTCCGTCCTCCCCCTCTTGGGACCGGCGGCCAAGGACCACGCGCCGCGCCGCGCCGCCCCCGGGGGCCCTGCGGCCCCGCACTGGCGGTCGGCCTGGCTCTGGGGCGCGGCGATCGGTGTGCTGGGTGGGTGCATGCTCGTCGTGGAGAACGCCGTCGAGCAATGGTCGGTGCTTCTGCTGGAGGAGGACAAGGGCGCCTCGACCGTACTGGCGAGCGCTGCTCCGGCGGTGTACATGTCGGCGCTGACGGTCTCGCGTCTGGTGGTGCAACGGCTGCCGCGGCTCCGCACCCGCGATCTCGGTGTGCTCGCCGCGGTGGGCGGGTGCGGGGGCTTCGCCTGGGCCGCTCTGGCCCCCACGGCCGAGTCGTCCCTCGCCGGGTTCGCCGTCTCAGGGCTCGCCTTCGGTCCTTTGATGCCGGCGCTGCTCAGCCATGCGGGGCAGCAGGACGCGAGTGGTTACACGGTGTCGGTGGTCTCGACGGTCTCCTACGGCGCCTTCCTGATCAGCCCGCTGCTCGTGGGCTCCCTCACCAACTGGATGTCGCTGCCGAGCGCCCTGTCCTGTCTGGCCTTCATGGCGGTCCCGCTGCTCGGTGCGGCGGTGGGGGCACGTGTACGGCCCGGTTGGGGACAGCCACGTCATTGTCAAGAACCGGTGCAAGGGGGCCCGACCTGACTCTGGCCGTTCACCGAGTGGGGACGGATACGGGAGGGGCGGGGCGTATTCGCCCCGCCCCCTGTTTCAGGTGTCGGTCACCGGTTGGACGCCTGAGCTCCTCGCGGCGTCAGAAGCCCACGGCGCCCCAGGAGTGGGCGGTGTAGTCGCCCGGCCCGAATTCCCAGCCGGCCATGACGCTGTTGAGGTAGTGGTCTTTGGTGTAGAACCCCCTGCCCAGGCCGTAGTTGAAGAACGGGGTGAGGCTGCCGGACCACCAGCCGGACCTGTTCCTGTCCAGGAAGCTGAGGGTGTGGTCGCCGTTCGGCCAGTTGTACTCGTAGACGTCCCAGGCGCGGCCGCCGAGGCTGACGTTGGTCGCGGCCGGGATCGCGTTGCCGTTGGCGTCGTAGTGGTCGGCCAGCGGCTTGGTGTTGTACCAGTTGAGCCAGATCATGATCTCGGTCTTGGAGTTGCGGTCGGTCGGCGCGGGGTAGGGGTCGATGAAGATGTCGTACGCGGCGTCGTAGTACGAGCCGGACTTCGGGTACGCCGACTGGCTGAACCACGTGTTGTTGTTCGGGTTGACGTCCCCGATCTTCTTGGGGAGTGTGGTCACCGGGGACGACCAGCCCCAGTCCTTGCCGTTGACCATGGCGACGAAGCCGGTGCCGGTCGAGGAGTTCACACCCCAGTTGGCGTCGTCGCTGTACCACGTCGAGGCGTTGCCGCCGGTCGCGTAGTGCTTGAACCAGTACGTCTGTGACGCTGCCGCTGCCGAGTTCGGCAAGGTGAAGACGAGAGCCAGAGCCGCGAGAAGCGCGGCCCAGCCGATACGCAATTTCATCAGCCCTCCTGAAGCAGTGTGCTGAGTGGGGGGATCACACGGGAGAGGAGGATTCGGTCGCCCTGCCCTGGTGGCAGGGCGACGTCGGTCTCCCCTTCGGGACGGAGGGTGCGGATCGCGGTGACCTGGAGTCGGAGCTACTTGGGGTCGCCGTAGATGATTCCGCGTCCGTTGGTCCCGAAGTAGACGCGGCCGTAGACCCGGGGGTCTCCGGTCATGGTGTTGCCGGTCCAGGCGTACTGGTGGCGGTCGTCGTTGATGCGGATCCAGGTCCGGCCCGTGTCGTCGGACCGGAAGATGCCGCGTACGCCATGGATCTTGGAGCTGGTGTAGACGGCGGGGTACGTGGCGCCGGGCGCCGCCTTGCCGAATCCGACGACGTCGCCCTCGTCCACCGCCTTGAACCTGGCGAAGGACGCTCCGGAGTCGGTCGACCGCCACATCCCGTAGGGCGTGTCATCGGTGGACTTGCTGCTGCCGCCGGCCAGCCAGATGTCGCCCTCGTGGCCCGGTGCCGCCTTGAAGCGAACGTTGCCCGCGGTGGGCAGACCGGTCGCGGCCGTGGCCTTGAAGCTCTTGCCGCCGTCCGTGCTGAGGTAGAAGACGCCGGAGCCGTAGGCGTAGAACTTCGTGGGGTTCACCCGGTCCGAGCGCACGGAGGCCCCGGTCGGCAGCCCCTTCGAAGCCGTCCAGGTCGCTCCGTTGTCGTCGGACCAGCTGACCGGCGCTCCGTCCGGTGACCAGACGATCCGCTTGCCGTCGGCGCTGATGGCGACGGCCTGGTCGTGGACTCCGGCCCCGGTGACGCCGGACGGCTCACTGCCCGAGGGCGTCCAGGTGTCGCCGCTGTCGGTGGAGATGGCGAAGTGTTGGGTCCAGCCGCTGGTGGGGTCGCCGACCCGCACGATGGTGTGGGGCGCCAGCTCCGCGTAGTCCAGCGCATGGGTTACGCCGAAGGTCGGGCTGTCGTACATCTTCGGAGCCTTGTGGAAATCCATGTGCCGGAAGCCGCCGACGTCGCCCACACCCGAGAAGAGGTGCGCGCGGCCGACGGGTGGGCTGATCACGCAGGCGATCGAGCACTCCTCCAGGCCCTGGGCCCGCACGGACAGGTGTACGGTGCCGCCGCTGTCCCAGTCGGTCAGGTTGTTCGCGCCGTAGATCGTCGCGCCGGTTCCGTACATGAAGTGGTCTGAGTCGAACGGGTCGATCTGGACGGACTCCATCATCCAGCCCAGCTTGGGGGTCATCTCGGGCAGCGACGGCGAGGCGTTCCAGGTCAGCCAGGGGGAGGCGGAGATGTCCATGTCGTAGCGCAGGGTGCGCTGGGAATCCGAGCCCAGGTCCCAGGCCTGGGTCCAGGTCGCGCCGCCGTCGGTGGAGCGGAAGAGGAGGCAGTCGGGGTACCACTTGACCTGTGTGGACACCATCAGGGTGTCCGGGTTCTGCCGGTCGATGGTCAGACCGCTGTAACCGTACTTGTTCTCGTCACTGGTGGACGGGACCGGGCTGATGCGGGTCCAGGTGTCGGTGGCGGTGTCCAGCTTCCACACGTCGCCCTTGGACCCGTCGTACGGGCCGGCGGTGTCGCTGGTCGCCAGGTACAGATAGCCGCCGACGTGGTCGAAGACCGCGTGGTGCGGGATGAAGCCGGTGGGCTGCCCGGGGACGCGTTCCCAGGTCGCTCCCGCGTCGGTCGACCGGTACAGGATGTTGTCCTTGTCGGCGACGGTGACGTAGAGGGTCCGGGTGGCCCTGCCCGCTCTGCCGGTGCGCTTGTCGAAGACGACTTGCAGCACACCCAGGTTGTCGCCGTTCGGGCCGTTGGTGTCGTTCGGGTCGGGGACGAAGTTGCCCGGGTTGGGGAAGCTGGTCACCTTCGCGAAGGTCTTACCGTGGTCGGTGCTGCGCCACAGCCCGTGGCCCCCGCGCACCCCCAGGTAGAGGATCTTGTTGCGGTTGGGGTCGATCACCAGCCGCTCGCCGATGCCCCGGCCGGGCATGTTGCCGCCCAGCCGGAACGGCAGGGGAGTGGTCTTCCAGGTGCGGCCGCGGTCGGTCGAGCGCAGGATCGCCGCCATGGACGGGTCCCAGTCGGGCATGGGGTAGGTGCCCGCCGCCAGGTAGACGCGGTCGGGGTCGACCTCGTCGGTGGCGACACTGATGATGCCGGTGTGTCCGTACTCGTCCCAGCCGATCCAGTCGGTGAGGGGAATCCACCGCCGGGTCGCCGTGTCGAGGCGGTAGGCGCCGCCGATGTCGGTCCGGGCGTACACCAGTCCGCGTTCGCTCTGGTTGAAGACGATGCCGGTGACGAAACCGCCGCCGACTATCTCCGCGTTGCGGAAGGTGTACGGCGTGGAGCCGGCCGCGCGGGCGGAGCTGGACGATCCGGCCGGGCGGGCGGCCGCGGCGGAGGGGGCGAGCAGGGGGAGTGCGGCGGTGGCCGCCCCGGCGGCGAGCAGTCCTCGGCGGGAGAGGTGCGGGGCAGGGGACATGGCGGGTTCTTGCCTTTCTGGTGCGGGTCTGCACGGGCCTGCGCAGGAGCAGCGGGCCCAGCGGCTCTGGATGGTGGTCGGGGAGGGGTGGGGGAGGGGGACGGTGTCAGCCCTGGCGCAGCACCGCCGCGCCACGGGCGGGCAGCGTCAGCCCGTGGTGGCCGACCGGCTCGTCCGTGAGCAGGTCGTGGCCGGTGACGGGGAGGCGCTGGTCGGTATCCGAGTGGTTGAGCAGGAACAGCCAGCTGCGGCCGTCGTCGGCGTGGCGGCGTACCGCCTCGACGCCCGGCGGCGCATCGGCGATCTCGGGGCCGACTCCGGCGGTGGCGAGTACCTGGCCGAGCAGCGCGGCGTAGGCGTCGTCCTCCAGCCGCGTCGACAGGTACCAGGCGCTGCCCTTCCCGAACTGATGGCGTGTCACCGCCGCCTGTCCCGCGAGCATGCCGGAGGTGTAGGAGGCGACCGGGGTGGCGCCCTCCAGGCGCAGCACCTCGCTCCAGTACGCGCCCCTGGTGCCGTCGGAGAGCTCCAGTGCCTGTGCGGCCGCCAGCGGGCGGTACTCCTCCACGCGGATGCCGAGGGCCTCGCGCAGCGGCGCGGCCGGATACCCCCCGAGCCGGGCCTGGTGGTGTTCGTCGACCGCGCCGGCGAAGCACTCGACGAGGAGGGTGCCGCCTTGTGCGACGTACCGGCGCAGTGCGGCGGCCGAGGCGTCCGACAGGAGGTAGAGGCTGGGGGCGAGGACGACGGGGTAGCGTGCCAGGTCGTCCGCCGGGTGCGCGAAGTCGGTGGTCACGCCGGCGTTCCACAGCGCGCGGTGGGCCCGGCGCAGGCTGTCGTGGTGGCCGGACCCGGTGCGGGGCAGACCGTGGTTGTCCAGCGCCCACCAGACGTCCGCGTCGTGCAGTACCGCCGCACGGGCCCGTACGGTGGAGCCCGCGAGTTCGCCCAGCCGGGCCACGGCGGCGCCGGTGGCGGACGCCTCGCGGAAGATGCGGGTGTCCGGGCCGGCGTGCGGGACGACCGCCGAGTGCCACAGCTCGGCACCTGCCTTGGACTGGCGCCACTGGAAGAACAACGCGCCTTCCGAACCACGCGCGATGTGCCCCATGGTGTGCCGCAGGATGTCGCCGGGCTCCTTGCCCAGCGTGCCGTCGGACGTGTACACGGTGTTGGTGCCCTGCTCGATCAGCAGCCAGGGCTTCCCCGCCCCGAAGGAGCGGGCGCGGTCCCCGCCGAAGGCGATGTCGGCGGCGGCGTCGACACCCGGCGCGTCCGGATAGTGGTCGATGCCGACGAAGTCGACCTCGCGGCCGAACTTCCACAGGTCGAGCACCTGGTACGCGGGCACCATCAGGTTGGTGGTCACCGGCCGGTCGCTGTGCGCGCGGATCGCGTCGCGCTGCTCGCGGTAGGCCGCGAGCGTCTCGTCGGAGAAGAAGCGGCGCCAGTCCAGGGTGTGACCCGGGTTGTGGTGCCACTGGGTGGCGCGGGGCGGCAGGATCTGTTCCCAGGAGCCGTAGCGCTGGCTCCAGAAGGCGGTTCCCCAGGCCTCGTTGAGCGCGTCGAGCGTGCGGTACTTGTGGCGCAGCCAGACGCGGAACGCGGCTGCCGCCCGGTCGCAGTGGCACACCGTCGCGTACTCGTTGTGCACGTGCCACATGCACACCGCGGGATGGTCCCCGTAGCGCTCGGCCAAAGCGCCGGCGATCCGGGTGGCGGCGCGCCGGTAGGCCGGTGCCGCCAGGCAGTACGTGTCACGGCTGCCGTGGGTGAGCCGGACGCCGTCGGCGGTGACCGTCAGCGCCTCCGGGTGGGCGAGGGTGAACCAGGGCGGTGGCGAGGCGGTGGGGGTGGCCAGGTCCACGGCGACGCCGGCCGCGTGCAGCCGGTCCAGGTGGGCGTCCAGCCAGCCGAAGTCGTAGGAGCCTTCCTCGGGCTCGAGCAGCGCCCACGAGAACACGCCGACCGTGACGAGGTTGACCCGGGCCTCGCGCATCAGCAGGTCGTCCTCCTGCCAGACGTGCTTGTCCCACTGCTCGGGGTTGTAGTCGCCCCCGAACGCGAGGCCGCCGAGGCGTTCGGTGATGCGGTGAACCATGTGCGTTCCTCAATCTTTGATCGCGCCCCGTCTGACCGGACACGTTGAAGCCGTGTCTGAGCAGAGGGCGCACGGCACGATTCCTTCACCGTGGTGACCGGCTCGTCGGGAAGCCGAGGTAACCCGGCCCTCCGAAATGGGTCTGTCGATGCGCTTCGACGTTTCGACGACACTAACGACGTGTTTCCGAATGCGACAACGGCCCGTTCAGGTCACTTTTTGGTAACAGGCGCCGTCGTGGATCACCTTCCAAGTCGTCCGTCCGCGTTGGAAGAGTCGCTTGCGTCAGTTTGGCGACCCGTGATTGACCCGTGATTGACCCGTGATTCAGTTCCAGTCCGGCATCGAAGCGCTTCGACTGCAGGAGGCGGCAGGTGATCGTCCGGCCGGCCCCATGCCTTGACGCACGTGGTCCGCGCGGATCTATCCTCTGCCTGACCATGGGGCGCGCGCGCTCCTCCGCGCGTCACCCGCGAGACGTGCCGCGCCGCCGACGTACCGGAGGAGAGCCGAGGCGGGTATGCGACAGACCGCACGCCATGACGTCGTCTTCATCGCCGGCACCGCCGGCGAGCATGAACTGACCTGGTCGCAGAAGGCCCATGACCGTAAAGAGTGCCAGCCCCATCTCGACGGAGTCCGCAACAGGAACGTCCGGATGGCGCGGGCACTGGACGGCCGGCCCGACATGGCCGCGGTGCTGCACGCCCTCGCCGCGGTCGTGGCCCACTGCGAGGCGCTGCGCACGCTGTATCCACAGGACGCGGACGGGCGCGCTCGCGCGGTCGTCGTGGCTTCCGGGGTGCTCCAGGTCGACGAGTACGGGTTCGAGGCCCCGGCGAACAACGACGAGGTGGGGGCCCTGGCTCTCCGTCTGGCCGAGCCCGGATTCGCCCCGGACGAACTGCCGTTGCGGGCCGCGGTCGTCACGGTGGACGGCAGGCCCACCCAGATCGTGCTGTCGTTGCACCACTTCTCGGCGGACATGACGGCTGCCCGGCTCGTGGCCGAACACATAGCCCGGCTGGCCGTCGATCCGGGCGCCGACCTCGGCTCGGGGTGGCAGCCACGGCAGATCGCGAGCTTCGAAGCCAGTCCGTCGGGGCTGCGTCACGCTCATCGTGTCGACACCCATGACCGGGCCATGCTCCAGCAGTCCGCCATGCCCGAACTCCAGGCGCCCGCGAGCCTCGACGGGGACGACGTCTACAACCTCGTATGCCTCGACTCGGCGGCGGTCGCACTCGCCGCGACCAGCCTGGCGAAGCAGTACCGGACGTCCGTGGCCGCAGTCCTCCAAGCCGCATATGCGTGCGCGCTCGCCGAGCACCTCAACATCGGCAGCTGCGTGTTCAACACCGTGACGGCCAACCGGCAGACCGCTGCCGCCCGCGAGACGGTGGCCCATATCGCCGGCAAGGTCCTCGTCCCGATCGACACGTCCCTGGGCGGCGACCGGTTCCCGGCGCTGTGCCGGGCCGTCGACGCGGCACTCGTCCGATCCCCCTCCGTCAGCCTGCGCGAGCCCGACCGCTACGCCAGGTCCCTGGACGAGGTCTCCGCCGAGCTGGGCCGCTCCGCGCTCAATCCGTACATGATCAACATCCGCCCCATAGCGCCCCGAACGCTGATCCGGGCTCGCCCGGCCAGGGCACAGGACATCGAGCGAGCGATGGCATCCAGCCGATACGGAAGCTTCCCCGGGCCCGTCGCCGCGTACTCCGGAAAGCTCTCCTTCGATGTGTGGGGTCTGTCCGAGAAAGCCGGAATCAGTCTCGGGACGGATGCGGCGTCATTCGACGCGGCAGATCTTGAACAGATACTGCTGTGCTTCGAGAGGCGGCTGGTCGGGGCCGCGATCGGCGGGTGACATCGCCCGGGGCCCCCGTACCGTCGCGCAGGCCGGACCCGGACCTGAAAAAGCGCTGCCGTCAAGCGTGTGGGGCCCGGTGGGCTCATTCGACGGAGGTCGCGAGTACTTCACCGGCTCTTTCGTGTCCGGCCGCACGAACGTGACGGGGGCTCGCTCCGAGTTCGCGGCGGCAGGCCTTGTTGAAGGCCTGGAGATCGGCAATGCCCACGGCCCCGGCGATGGCGGTGATGGACAGGGTGGACGACAACAGGAGGTGGCGGGCGCGTTGGAGGCGCCGGCGCCGGATGTACGACACGACCGTGAGGCCGGTCTCGGCTCGGAACACGCGCGTCAGGTACGTGTGGGAGATTCCGACGGCGCGAGCGATGTCCGGTACGGACAGCGGGCCGGCCAGGTGCTCCTCGATGTAGGCCTGTGCGGCGGCGACGAAGGGGTGGTGGCGCCCGGCTCCATCGCTCCTCGGCAACTCGGCGATGCGCCACAGGGCGGCCCAGACCTCTGCGGTGGCCCGGGCGGGAGAAGCCGGCATGGCCGTCACGGCGTGTCGGAGCAGATCGGCCAGGCGCGTGCTCTCGGCCGCGGCGTCCTGCATCACCGGTACCACCCGCGCGGTTCCACCGTCGTGAAGCCGTAGATGGACGTAGAAATGCTCCGATCTGCCCCGGTAGTGAAAGTGCACCTCCGTGTTCGGCGGCACCAGGCTGACATGACCGGGACGGATGGCGTGGACCGACTGCCCGAGGGAGAGTTCGCCCGCGTAGTTGTACAGGTGCAGCTGCCACAGGTCGGGCAGCCGGAAGACGTCGTGTGCGGTGGAGACGCCGTGTACCCCGATGCCGGCATCGACCACGGCGGGCGGCTCCTCGAGCCGTAGTGTTACGAGCTTCACGAGGTCGAAATTTACCAGCAGTGGGCGATTTCAGCCCACGACTCAGCCGGACGGGGCGCGTACGTTCGTCGCATGCCAACCAGCAAGCAACTCCTGACATCGGTTCAGGTGGCGCGCTTCGTGGCGCAGGGATTTCTGCGCTTGGACGGAGTGGTGCCGCAGGAGATCAATGAACGGGCCATCGCGACCTTGACCGAGGGCATACCAGAGGTGCCCTACGGCACTCCGCTGGGCAAGGCGTTCGCGCAGAACACCTTTGTCCACGAGCTGCTCGCTCTGCCGGTCATCGCCGGCGCCGTGGAGAGCCTGGTCGGCCCTGAGCCGACCGTGGACCACCATGCGGTGCATGTGCGCGAGCCGCACGAGGGACAGGCGCAGCCGCTCCACGGAGACGCGATCATCGACGTGCGGCCGGACGCGTTCGACATCCAGCTCATGTACTACCCCCACGAGGTGACCACCGAGATGGGCGGCACGCTCAGCGTGCCCGGAAGCCATCTGCGAAGGATCAACGAGACGGACGTCGGCCGTGTCCAGAACCTCAGGGGGCAGACGCGGCTGACCTGCCCGGCAGGCACGGTCGTCCTCGTCCACCACGGCATCTGGCACGGTGGCCGCCGCAACGACACCGCGCGCCGTCGCTACATGTACAAACTCCGTCTCAATCCGACCGTGCCGCAGGTGCGCCTGTGGGATACCTCCGACCTGCACGAGCCGGCCGTGACCGCGGAACTCAACACGTACTTCCCCTGGTACGAGCAGGCCACCGCCCGACTGGAGATCTACAACCGGGTCCTCCTGTGGCGGGCCCTGACCGGCGACCACTCGTTCGACATCGATTACTGGGTCACGCGCGTCAGCAACCGGCCGACCTTGGGGAGCCATTCATGAGACAGCACGTTCTGGTCCTCTACCTCGCGACGTCGGCGCTCGACTCCCACGTCGTGGGCTGGTCCCGATACGACGGGACCGGCCGAACCCATCCGACAACCGGTGACAGCGACGAGCCGCCCTACCCCACCGGGCTTGCCGCGCTGCACGACGGGTGGCGCCTGTTCCAGGCCTCCCAACTGCTGCCGCCGCAGTCCGGCCACGAGTACGACGTCTCCTTTCTCAAGCACGAGTTCTTCTTCGAGAAGCTGGAGGAAAGCTCCCGCCCTTGACCCGGTACGGCAACCGCGCCCGAGCGGCCCGGCCGGAAGTGTCCAGCCACGGGTGAACGGCGACTCGTGGCTGGACACGTCCAGGGTGCCCGGCAGAGCTCAGCGGTTGAACGTCAGGCGCGGTGCCGCGTTGCGGGCCAGTGTGTGGGCCTGGTCGGGCCACCAGGTGCCGGCGGGCGGGTCGACGATGCCGTACTCGGGGTCGATCGTGCCGCCGGTGTTGCGCGTGCAGCTGCCGTCGGACTCACCGGGGATCTTTATCCACAGGTAGGCGTCGACGAGCGGGACGCCGGTGTCGGCGGTGGGTCGCGGGCCGAGGCCACGGCCGGGCGCGTTGCACCAGACTTCCGGGTCCCCGGTGTACTTGCCCGGCTCCGGGGTCCAGGCGCCCAGACCGTTGCGGCTGGTGTCGATCACGAAGTGGTGCAGTTCGCCGGCCGGTGGGGTGCCCACGTTCTGGTCGAACCAGGCATCGGTCCACCGCCAGGTGGTGGGGTCGGCGGAGGAGACGGCGTTGCCGGGGGTGCCGTCGTTGGGCGCGGCGGACGAGTAGTACTGGCTGGCGCACCAGTCGGCGTGGCCGCGCGCCTGCTCGGGTCCCTCGCCGGCGAACCACATGCACTTGGATATCCAGGTGCCGTACCTGGCGTTGTGGTCGGTGGGGTGGGTGTTGGACACGTTCAGGGCGAAGCCGTCGCTGTACCGGACCCCGGCGTCCAGCAGCCGCTGAGCGATATCGCCGACGGCTCGCCACTGGACGTTCCCCGCGTCCAGATAGACCGCGGTACGCGGTCTGGCCTTGAGTGTCCTGACGGCGTACTCCAGGTCGGCGATGCGGGCGGCCGTGAGTTCGCCGGTCGGGTCCTCGGCGGGCCCGCAGTCCTTGGGCAGGAGGGCCAGACCGTCGGGTTCGACGACGACCACCGCCTTGGTGTCGCCGATGCCGGCGGCGAAGGCGTCGATCCACTGCCGGTAGGCGGCGGAGGATGCGGCTCCGCCGCTGGAGTACTGGGTGCAGTCCCGGCCCGGGACGTTGTAAGCGACCAGGACGGGGGTCCGGTCGACGGCCCGGGCCCGGTGGACGAGCTTGTTCACCTCGGCGCGCACCTCGTCGGGCGTGCCTTTGGTGAACCACTGGGCCTGCGGCCAGCTCGCGAGCCTGGCCATGTTCGTGGCGTTCTCGATGTCACCGTTCCCGAAGTCCACGAGCGCCTGCTTCGCGGCCTTGCTGTGCGGGTCCACGTAGAACTTCGTGGCCGGGGTGATCCCATCCTGCGCGGGTGTGGCCTGCGCCTGCGTCGCGGTGAGGGCGGCGCACGCGGTGAGTGCCGCGAGCACGGCGGCCGCGCGGCGCCGTAGGCTGCGTGGTGGCATGGCTGCTCCTGGTCGCTGGACGGATGTGCATCAGTAGCCGTAGATCATCTTGTAGGCGACCTCGGGGAGGAACTGTCCGGCCGAGGAGCCGGCTCCGACGCCGCAGTTGCCGTCGGACTCGCCCGGGGCCTTGATCCACAAGAGCATCTCGGCGCCTCCGCCCAGCTGGGTGGGGGTGCCGATACGGCGGCCTGAGGGGTTGCACCACTGGCCGTTGGAGCCGTTGCCGTTGCGGCTGGTGTCCACGACGAACGGCTTGGTGTAGCCGTAGCGGGCGTTGAGTTCCCTGTTGACGGCGTTGCCGTAGGCGGTGTTCTCGGCCGTGGTGAAGTAGTTGGAGACGTTGAGGGAGAAACCGTGGGCCTGGCGGAGGCCGGCTTCGTGGAGGCGCCGGGCCATGGTCGCCGCGTCCGCCCAACCGGGGTTGCCGGCGTCGAGGTAGACCCAGGTGTTGGGGGCCTGGCGGCTGAACTGGGTGAGGGCGCCGGTGAGCATGCCCTCGCGTTCGTCGATCTGAGCCTGGGTCATGCAACCGTAGTCCCCGAGGGAGTCCGGTTCGAGGATGACGACGGCCGGGCGGTTGGCGATCCCGCCGGCGAACTGGGCGATCCAGGACGCGTAGGCGGACGGCGAAGCGGCTCCGCCCGCGGAGTGCCCGCCGCAGTAGTCGCGGTTGTAGATGTTGTAGGCGACGAGGATGGGCAGTTTGTCCCTGGAGTCCGCGGCGCCCGCGTACGCGCCGGTGGCGGTGCCGATGGTGCCGCTCCAGGAGCCGAACCAGCGGGCCATCGGGGTATTGGCGAGGGAGGCGTTGATCGCGGGCGCCCGGCCGTCGCTGGGGTTGGCGGCGACCCACCTCTTCGCGCTGGAGTCGGGGTCCGCGTAGAACCCGCTGGTCATGGTGGTCGGGTCGGCCGCGTGGGCGGACGGTGCGACGGCGAGCGCAAGCGGCAGCGTGAAGAGCGCTGCTACCAGGACGCGGAGTCTGCGGCGCATGACTGTACCTCGGTTTCCTGACAGGGATGCGTCGCACGCTCTGGTCCAAAGCGTGCGACCTGCTGAGGAAGTGCGGTGGTACGGCGTCCCGTTGTGCCGGCGACTCTCCGGCAGGGACGACATCTCCGAAGGTCGGCAGAGAGCACTGGGAGCGCTCCCATTGGGAGCGGTCCCAACAGCGCCGAGGCCTTTGGGGTGTGGTCGGTATCGTGTTGCGGGCTGGTCAAGCTGTCAAGGGTCGACGTAACAACCCGCCCTTCACATGGCGAGGACGAGGCTCTACAGTCCACAACTGGAAGCGCTCCCAGCCCCCTCCCGTCCCTGATCCCGCCCCTGAGGCTCCGTACCTGTCCTGTATCGCCCACCGGACGGGCGGCGGCATGGGCAGGGGTGAGACGCTTCCCGTCCGGTCGAGCGGGAAAGGTTCATGGCTCATGGCAGAAGATGCGCCGCGTCGGCAGCCGACGCTCGACGAGGTGACCGAACTCGCCGGTGTCTCCCGCTCCGTGGCCTCCCGCGCCCTCAACAACGCACCGCACGTCAGCCGCGCCAAACGCGAGGCGGTCGAGCGGGCCGTCCGGCAACTCGGTTACGTACCCAATCCGACCGCCCGCGCTCTGGCCACCCGCCAGACGGGAGCGGCCGCCCTGGTCGTCTCGGGAGAGGATCCGTCGATCTTCGCGGATCCGTTCTTCGCCCAGGTGATCGTGGGGGCGTCGGCCGCTCTGGAGGAGGCCGACCTGCATCTGATGCTGTGCCTGGCCGCTTCCGACCGGGGCCGCAAGCGGGTGGAGGAGCTCCTTCGCTCCAAGGGCGCGGACGGCGTCATGCTGATGGCGCTGCGTGAGAACGATCCGCTGGCCCGTATGGCCGAGGAGGCGGTGATGCCCGTCGTGTTCGGCGGGCGCCCGGTCGGTTCGGCTCCCCGGTGGTACGTGGACGTCGACAACGTCGGTGGAGCGCGCGAGGCGACCGAGTACCTGGTCTCGCGCGGCCGGACGCGCATAGCCGCGATCTGCGGGCGTCTGGACACCGAGGCGGGGCGCGCCCGGTACCGCGGCTACCGGGACGGCGTGCTGGCCGCCGGCCTCGATCCGTTCCCGCCGCAGGAGGGGGACTTCACCGAGCCCAGCGGAGCCGCCGCCATGGCCGCACTGCTGGCGAACCACCCCGACCTGGACGGGGTGTTCGCCGCCAACGACAACATGGGTGCGGGAGCGCTGCGCACGTTGCGCGAGGCCGGCCGACTGGTCCCCGCCGATGTCGCAGTGGTCGGCTTCGACGACCTGGCCGTCGCCCAGATCGCCGATCCGCCGCTCACCACCGTCCATCAGCCCATAGCGGCTTTGGGACGGGAGATGGCGCGCATGCTCGTCGCGCTCATCAACGGACAGGACCCCACCCCGCTGATTCTGCCCACCCGCCTGGTCACCCGCTTCAGCGCCTGACGGCTGTGACCCGGACTCCCGGCCCACACTGATACGCCACCAGACGGCCGGCCGGGTTGCGCCCGGCCGGCCTCCTTCGCTTACTGCTGCGGGGCCAGACCGCGTTCGCGCAGCCACTTCAGCTGCACCGCGGTGTTCCGGCCGAAGCCGCCGCCGTGGTCGGCGAAGGGCCAGACGGTCATGGTCCGGTCCGCCCCCGCGTAGTGGTTGAAGGCGGCGTAGACGGTGGAGGGCGGGCAGACCGGGTCCATGAGGCCGACGCTGAACAGTGCCGGCGCCGTGGCCCGACGGGCGAAGTGGACACCGTCGAAGTAGTCGAGTGTGGCGAAGGTCGTCTCGACGCGGTGCGGACTGTGCCAGCGCAGATATTTGGTGAGTTCCAGGTACGGGCCCTCCCCGCTGATCCGCGCCGCCTGGCGGAAGTGGCACAGGAACGGCAGGTCCGGAACCACTGCCGCCACCCGGTCCGGGGCGAGTCCGGCGACCGCGAGAGTCAGGCCGCCACCCTGGCTGCAGCCCGCGACAATGACCCGCCCGGCATCCAGTCCGGGCAGTTCGACGATCGCGTCCACGGCGCGTACGCAGTCCGTCATGAGGCGGCGATAGTAGTAGTTGTCAGGCGAGTCGACGCCGCGGGTCATGAAGCCTTCGGCCCATTGCGTACCGTCGCCCTCGCCGTGGTCCGGGGTGTCGTGGCCCTGTCCGCGGCTGTCGACGACGAGCTGGGCGTACCCGGCCGCGGACCACAGCAGGTGGTCGGTAGGCAGCCCGCGGCCGCCGGAGTACCCGATGTAGGTGACGACGACCGGCAGCGGTGCCTTGGCGTCGCGCGGGCGCAGCAGCCAGGCGGCCACGGGTTCGCCGTTCCAGCCGGGGAAGCGTACGTCGTCCACCTCGACCGTGCTCAGCAGGTGCCGGTCGGTGACCCGCTCAGCCTTCACCGCTCCGCCTCGGGTGCGGGCTTCGGCCAGGGTCCGCTGCCAGAAGGCATCGAAGTCCTCCGGTACGGAAACCTCCGGCCGGTAGGCGAGGAGTTCGTCAGGATTTTGATCAGACAGAGCCATGGGAGTCCTTGTGACGAGGGGCAGGATGGGAAGCAGCGTGGCGGAGCCTCGGGCGCGGGAAGCCGACTCGACGCCCGAGGCGGCGCCGGGCCGCAATGCGCGGGCGAGACGGGACGCAGGGCTGCTCGAAGGTGTCAGAATGGCGGTTGCAGCAGTCGAGAAATGGGGAAAGGCGACCGTGCCGGACAACCGATCGGGAAGACCTTCGGCGGACGAACACAGGGAGCGTGGCGCGGGATCCGCGTCGGTGACGATCGCGTACATCGCCGAGTCCGCGGGGGTCTCGATTCCCACCGTGTCGAAAGTGCTCAACGGCAGGTCCGGAGTGTCGGACGAGACCCGGGCCCGGGTCGAGCAGTTGATCCTTGAGTACGGTTACCGCAAGCCTCCCAAGAGCCGGAGCAATCTGGTGGAGCTGGTGTTCCGCGAGCTGAAGCACATGTGGGCCGTGGAGATCATCCGCGGAGTCGAGCGCGTGGCCCGCAGGAACGGGGTCGGGGTGCTGGTGTCGGAGTTCGGGCTTCCGGACGCGGACGGAAGGACCATCGGCGACACGGTGGGGCGGCGACCGCAGGCCGTACTGTCGGTGGCCCAGCTCTCTGCGGCGGAGCGGGAGCAACTGGCCGCCAAGGGTATCCCTTTCGTTGTCTTTGACCCGATGGACGAGTTGCCCGACGGAGTGCCGTTCGTGGGAGCGACGAACTGGAGAGGTGGTCAGGCGGCGACCCGGCATCTGGTCGAATTGGGCCACCGGCGCATCGCCATGATCAGCGGGCCGGACCACGACTTCTGCCGCGCTCGGCTCTCCGGTTACGTCTCCGCCCTCACGGAGGCGGGCCTGCCGACGGACCCCGGTCTGGTGGTGAAGACGCAGCTCTCACGTGAACACGGGTACGTGGCGGCGCGGGAGCTGCTGTCCCGCCCCGATCGTCCCACCGCCGTGTTCACCGCCAACGACATGCAGGCGCTCGGTGTCTATCAGGCCGCGCGGGAGCTGGGCCTGGGTATCCCGCATGACCTGAGCGTGGTGGGTTTCGACGACGTGCCGGCCGTGGCCTGGATGGATCCGCCCCTGACCACCGTCCATCAGCCGCTGGCCGAGATGGCGACGGCCGCCACCGAGCTGGCCCTCGCGCTCGGCCGGGGTGAGGCGGTGCCCCAGGTGGGACTGGAGATCGTGACCACCCTCACCGTCCGGGAGAGCACGGCTGTGCCGAAGGAGGAGTGAGCCTGCGGGGAACGGACCGCTGTGCCTGGCCGCCCGGGGGAGCGGGCGGCCAGGAGTGAGGAGAGGTCGGTCAGGAGGCCGTGCCGGTGACCGAGGGTCCGGACTTGCTGACGTCGGCCGTGCCGTTGGGCGAGGCCAGTGCCGTGCCGCCGGTCAGCCCCAGCATGGCGACCAGCGTCAGCAGCAGGGCCGCCAGGCGTCCCGGGCCCCGTCTCGTGCCGCCGACTGCTGCGCTCTGCTGTCATGACGGCTCCATGGGCGGAGAGCGTGGCGCGTCACTGCTCTGGCGGACGGTCAGAATCGGCGGCAGAAGGACCCGTTCGTCTGTCGGCGGCTCGCCCCGCCGTGCGGCGGTCAGCCGCCGGATCATCTGGCCGACCGCCACGCTGCCCAGTTCCTGTCCGGGGCCGGACACGGTGGTGAGGGCGGGTGTGTGCTGCTGGGCCAGCTGCTCCGGGCAGAGGGCGACCACCGAGGCGTCCTCGGGAACGGACCGTCCAGTGGTCTGCAGCAGGCCGAGCAGCGGGCCGATCGCCGCCTCGTTCTGCACCACGAAGCCCGTGGTGCCGGGTCGGTCGGCGAGGATCCGGGTCAGGGTCCAGGCGGTGGATTCGTACGTGCCCTCGCAGGGCCGGTGCAGGAAGCGCACCCGCCGCTGCTCCGCCCGTTCGCGGAAGCCGGCGAGGCTTCGTTCGGCGTATCCGGCGTGCCGCTCGTAGACGCCGGAGCCGTAGCCGATGAAGCCCACGTCCCGGTGGCCGAGGTCCGCCAGGTGGTCCGCGCACAGGGCGCCGGCGGCGGCGAAGTCGTGGTCGACGCAGGACAGTTGGCGCGGGTCGTCCGGTAGGCCGATCAGCACGGCCTGCGTGCCCCGGGCGCGCAGCACGGGAATGCGGGGGTCGCCCAGTTCGACGTCCATGAGGATCACGCCGTCGGCCAGCCCGCTCGCCGCGACGCGCCGCACGCCCTCGGGTCCCTCCTCGTCGGTGACGAGCAGGACGTCGTACCCGTGCCGCCGTGCCTCGGTCGTGACCGAGATGGCGATCTCCATCATGACCGGGACGTACATGTCCGTCCGCAGCGGCATCACCAGCGCGATGACGCGGGAGCGGCGGCCGGCCAGCGTCCTGGCTCCGGCGTTGGGGTGGAAGCCGAGTTCCGCCACGGAGCGCAGGACACGGCTGCGGGTCGTCTCGGAGATCTGGTGGGAGCCGTTCAGGACGTAGCTGACCGTGCTGGACGAGACACCCGCGTGTCTCGCCACGTCGGCGATGGTCACCATGATGGTGCGCCGGCGTCCTTGAACCCGGGACCGGTGCCTGTCTTCTGCTGTCCGCCATCCCCGCAGGCGGACAGCAACGGTGCCAGTGCGGCCGCTCCCGCGACCGTGGTTGCTGCGCCGGCGAGGCTTCTGCGGTTCAACTCGTGCGTCATGGTCGGGGCCCTTCCCCCTGGAACTGTCGAAGCGCTTCACTTGGCACACGGCAAGTTAGCGGGATTGTTTCGCGCGAAACAAGGGCCTATGTGCAAAGAAAGTTTCTCGGCCTGCTCCATTGACAGCCCGTGCGGGCACTGGCAGCGTCGATGCGCTTCGACAACTCACGCTCAAGCCGTCATCCCTATCCGCATGCAGAGGGATCTGATTCGTGGCCATTCCGTTCCCTTCCGCTGCCGTCCAGGGCGTACGGGATGGCGCACCGCGTGGCCGCGTTCAGTGAAGGAGACGCGAATGAAGGGCACGTATATGATATCCACGGTGCCGTGGCGGAGACGCGTGACACGAACGACGGTGCTCAGCGTGGTGACCGCCCTTTGGGTGGCGCTCCTGGCCGGATCGGGCGCTGCCGAGACGGCGCGGGCGGCCACCGTGGATCCGAACACGTGGTACGTGCTGGTCAACCGCGGCAGCGGCAAGGCGCTCGACGTGTCGGGCGCGAGCACCGCCGACGGGGCGGGCCTCACGCAGTGGACCCGCACCGACAGCGCCAACCAGCGGTTCCAGTTCGTCGACTCGGGCAACGGCTACTACCGGCTCAAGGCGCAGCACTCCGGCAAGGTGCTGGACGTCTTGAACTACTCCACCGCCGACCACGCGGACATCGTGCAGTGGAGCGACGCGGGCAGCACCAACCAGCAGTTCCGGCTGGCCGACTCGCCGGATGGTTACGTCCGGCTGATCAACCGCAACAGCGGCAAGGCCGTCGAGGTGGAGAACGCCTCCACCGCTGACGGCGCCAAGGTCGTGCAGTTCACTGACTGGGGCGGGGCCAACCAGCAGTGGCAACTGGTCCCCACGACGGGAGTGCTGGCGCAGGTGCACACCGCCGGGCGGGTGAAGGACGCCGGAAACACGGTGCAGTACAGCTGGCCCGGCGTGTACTTCGAGGGCACCGTCAGGGGCACCGGCGTGGGCATCGTGCTCAACGACTCGGCCGCCGACTACGACGTCCAGGTCGACGGGGCCACCGTCGCCACGCTCGTCACGCCCGGCCGGACCACGCACTGGATCAACGGCCTGCAGGACCGCACGCACACCGTCCGGCTCGTCAAGCGCAACGACAGCCCAGGGGACACCAGCACGTTCGGAGGCTTCGTCGCCGCGCCGGGCGGTGCCGTGCTGAGCAAACCGGCGGCCCGCAACCGCCAGATCGAGTTCATCGGGGATTCCCTCACGGTGGGCTACGGCAACCTCTCGACCTCGCGCGACTGCCCCGGGGACCGGGTCAGGCGGACCACCAACGCCGACGTGAGCTACGGCGCCCTGACCGCCCGGCAACTGAACGCCGACTACCAGATCAACGGCTATTCGGGCCTCGGCATGGTGCGCAACTACAACGGAGGCTCTCCGGACGTCACCTACCGGACCTTCTACGACCGTGCCCTGTTGAACGTGTCCGGCGACGTCTGGCAGAACCCGGGCACCTGGCGCCCTCAGCTCGTGGTGATCAACCTCGGCACCAACGACTTCTCGACCGCCATCAACCCCGGTGAGCCGTGGACGCCCGACAGCCTGGCGGCCGCCTACCGCACCGCCTACGGCGACTTCCTCCAGAAGCTGCGGACGCGCTACGGAGCCACGACCACCATCGTGGCGGTCGGCACCGGCCAGTTCGCCGGCCATGTCCAGCAGGTGGTCAAGGCGCGCAACGACGCCGGTGACAGCCGGGTACGCTACTGGTCCCTCGACGACTCGGGGCTGGACTTCCTGGGCTGCGACTGGCACTACTCGGCGCACGACGACCGACTCATCTCCGACCGGCTCACGTCGTTCATCACCGGTCTGCCGATCGGCTGGTGACGGCGCCGGCCACCCAAGAGCACCACAGACCCGACCACGGGACCTCCGACTCCGGAAGCGGTACGGCTGGACCCGACGGTCGAAATAGCCGTCCCCGGCCACCGTGCTCGGGCCGCTCCATGAGCTTCTTCATGGCGGCCCTGGCACGCAGGTCTTGACGGCAGGGCGGCCGACCGCTTTGACTACGTAGTCAATCGAGGTTTGTGCAGCCGTTCCGGACGGCGGCCACCTCCATGTCCGGCGCCTCCATGTCCTGCTCCTCGAAGGGGGCCCATGCCCGACAGTTCCACCCCGCCCCGGTCCGGGTCCGGGTCCGGTGCAGGGCCGCGGCCCCGCACCGGACGCGGACCGGGGATGCACGACGTGGCGAGGGCCGCGGGTGTGTCCCAGAAGACGGTCTCGCGTGTGGTCAACGGCGAGCCGCATGTCAGCGACGATGTCCGGGTGCGCGTGCGGCAAGCGATCGATGCGCTCGGATACCGCCCCAACACCGCCGCCCGCGCGCTCATCCGGGGCCGCTACGGGCGGCTGGGCGTGGTGTCGGTCGGCGTCGAACTGTACGGCCCCTCCGCGCAGCTGGTCGCCCTGCAGCGGGTGGCGCGCTCCCGCGGCTACGGGGTGGCGTCGGAGGCCGTGGCGGACAGCGTGCCCGACGGGCAGGCGGAGGCGATCGACTCCCTGCTCGCCCAGGGCGTCGACGGCATCGTGGTGCTCAACCCGGTCGGCGACGGCGCGCCGATCCGCGAGGCGGGTGAGGTACCGGTGGTCAGCCTGGCCCTGGCCCGCGAGGACGGGATCGCGTCGGCCCGTGCCGCGACCGAGCACCTGCTGGCCCTCGGCCATCACACCGTCTGGCACCTGCCAGGACCGCAGGAGTGGTGGTCCGCCCGCGACCGGCTCCAGGGCTGGCGGGAGGCCCTGGCCGCGGCGGGCGCGCCGGAGCCGCCGCTGCCGGAAGCCGGCGACTGGACCGCCGCCTCGGGCTACGCGGCCGGGATCGAACTGGCCCGCGTACAAGGGCTCACCGCGGTGTTCGCCGCCAATGACGACATGGCCATCGGCGCGATGCGGGCCTTCGCGGAGGCGGGCCTGGACGTGCCGGGGCAGGTCAGCGTCATGGGATACGACGACATCCCGCTGGCGGCATACGTCACCCCGCAGTTGAGCACCGTAAAACAGGACTTCCCGGCTGTCGCCGAGCGCGCGGTGGATCTGCTGCTCACCCGGATCGAGCGCCATCCGGATCCCCCGGCCCTCGCCCGCATTCCGGTCCAGCTGGTCCTCAGGGAATCCACCGTGCGGCCTGTGGCCCGGCACTGACGGCGCACGAGAAGGCGACTTGTGACCAAGCTGCTCGCACAGGCGGTCGCCGTCGTCCTGCTGCGCAAGCAGCTGCTCGACGGCCTTTCCACTGGCGCGGTCAAGGGCTGAGGCCGCGGCCGCCCCATACAGACAGAAGTGGAGAAACACATGTACGAGCCTGCCGAGCGGGTCCTTTTCGGCGCCGCTTACTACCACGAGTACCAGCCGCACGATCGGCTCAAGGAGGACCTGGACCTGATGGCCGAGGCCCGGTTCTCGGTGATCCGGGTCGGGGAGTCCGTGTGGTCGACCTGGGAACCGGAGAACGGCCGGTTCGCGCTGGAGTGGCTGCGCCCGGTGCTGGACGGCGCGCACGAGCGTGGGATACGGGTGATCATCGGCACTCCCACCTACGCGGTTCCACCGTGGCTGGCCAGGCAGTATCCCGAGATCGCGGGGGAGCGGCGCACCGGGGAGCGGATCGCGTGGGGCCACCGGCAGGAGGTCGACTTCACCCACCCGGCGTTCCGCTTCCACGCCGAGCGAGTCATCCGCAAGATCGTGGAGCACTACGCCGACCACCCCGCGGTCGTCGGCTTCCAGGTCGACAACGAGCCGGGCTTGGCGCTTCTGCACAACCACGGGGTCTTCCAGAGGTTCGTCGACGACCTGCGCCACCGCTACCAGGATGTCGAAACGCTCAACCGGGAGTGGGGCCTGGTCTACTGGTCGCACCGGCTCAGCGACTGGGCGGACCTGTGGCGCCCCGACGGCAACGCGCAGCCGCAGTACGACCTGGCGTGGCGGCGCTTCCAGGCCCGCCAGACCACCGAATTCATCGCCTGGCAGGCCGACCTCGTACGGGAGTACGCCAGGCCGGGGCAGTTCGTCACCACGTGCATCTCCTACGACCGGGTGGCGGCCGAGGACGCCGAACTGACGAAGGCGCTGGATGTCACCGCCGGGAACCCGTACTACGCGATGCAGGACGGTCTGGCGCTGCCGGACCGGGACACCGCCCCCCAGGGGTGGGCCAGCGGCGGGACCTGGGCCCTGTACCAGAGCGCCGACCGGATGTACGCCTCCCGGCAGGAGCCGTTCCTGGTCACCGAGACCGACGCCCAGGCCATCGGCGGCCCGGAAATGAACTACCCGGCCTACGACGGGCAGTGGCGCCAGGCGGCGTGGGCGCTGGTCTCCCGCGGCGCGTCCATGATCGAGTACTGGCACTGGCACACCCTGCACTTCGGCACCGAGACCTTCTGGGGCGGAATCCTCCCGCACAGCGGCCGCCCGGGCCGCATCTACCGGGAACTGGCGCGGCTGGGGGAGGAGCTGGAGACGGCCGGCGGCCTCGTCGCGGGACTGCGCCCGGACGCCGACGCGGCCTTCCTCTTCGACCACCCCAGCATGTGGGCGCTGCAGCACCAGCCGCCGCTTTCCACCCCCGACGGCGGTCCCGACGCCGGCTCCTACGGGCGCCTGTTCGGCGCCTTCTACCGTGGCGCCTTCGCCGCGGGGCTACAGGCACGCATCGTCCACCCGGGCCAGCTGGAGACCGCCGACCTGCCGCCGCTGCTGGTCGCCTCCGGCTACTACATCGCCGAGGACCAGGTCCTGGACCGGCTGCTGGCGTACGCCCACGCCGGCGGCCACCTCATGCTCGGCCCGCGCACCGGCTACGCCGACCACGAGGCCAGGGCGCGTACCGACATCCAGCCCGCACGCCTGGCCGCGGCGGCCGGCGTCGCCTACGAGGAGTTCTCCAACCTGGCGTCGGCGCTGCCGGTCACCGGTACGGATGCGCTGCCGCTGCCGTCGGCCGCGCGCGCGACGGCCTGGGCCGACGCGTTGTCCCCCACCGAGGCCGAGGTACTGGCCGCTTACGAACACCCGCACTTCGCCCGGTGGCCCGCTGTGACCACCCACCGTTACGGAGCCGGGCGGATCACCTGCGTGGGCACCGTCCCGGACCAGACCCTGGCCCGCGCGCTGTTCCAGTGGGCCGCCACCGGCACGGCCCCGTGGCGCCCCGGCCACCCGTCGATCACCTCCACCGGGGCCACCGCCAGGGACGGCAGCCGGCTGCGCTTCGTGCACAACTGGTCATGGGAGCAGACCGCCTTCCCGCTGCCGAGCCCGGTCCGCGATGTCCTCACCGGCCGGCGGTACGCGGCCGGCGACACCTTGCCTCTGGGTCCGTGGGACGTGCGGGTGTGTGTCGAGGAAGCCGTGCCGCCGGCCGACGCGGGAGCCGACGCGAGCGAGTAGCCTCAGAGGTCGGGCCCCGGTCCGGGAGCAGCGGCGGCCCCCGGACCGGCGAATGGCTGGTCCAAGGCGACATCGCCTAGGTGAGGGCCGCTTGCCAGGAGGTGCCGTTGCTGGTGGCGTCGCCCCGGAGGCGGTCACGGGCGGCGGTGTCGCCGTACAGGCTCCAGCGGAACCAGGCCGGGAAGGTGTTCTCCGTCTGGGCGTAGTACGGGTATTGCGGAGTCAGGAACGAGCCGTGGTCGGCGCCGTTCTGGGGTGCCTGCTGGGTTGCCCATGTCCACGCAGGCGACCGGAACGGCGGCGACGATGCGGTTGTCCGGCCAGGCGGTGAGCAGGCCGTGGGTGGTCATACCGCCCATCGAGTGGCCGGATACGCCGACCCCGGCCCTGGTGTCGATGTGCCCGGCGAACGCACAGCCCCCGCGGCATGTACAGCGAGACCGCGATGGCCACCGCACCGACCACGACGAGGTACCAGACACCGCTTTGCGCGAAGCGCCCCGACGCCGCTCATCCCGAGCCGTCGGTGAAGCGCCGTTCCAGCGCCAGCTCCCGTGCCAGCTCGACGCCGGTTTCCACACCGCCGTACAGGATCCCCTGATCCCCGAGGGTCGACACCGCCAGCCGCGGGGGTTCGAAGGGCACAATCTTGGACAGCTCCGCCCTCAGTGCGGGGATGTAATCGTGGAGCTGGCCGCCCACGCCGCCACCCAGGATGATCAGCTCGGGGTCCACGACCGTGATGACCGAGGCGAGGGCGAGAGCGAGGGTACGGGCCTCGTCGGCCATGATGTTGCGGGCAGCCACATCTCCCGCCTCAGCGGCCGCCAGAACGTCTTCGGCCCGTGTGGCGCTGGTCAGGCCATGCCGACGGGCCGCGTCGACAAGGGCGTCGGCGGCAGTGGCGGTCTCCAGCATGCCGCGATCCCGTACCGCTTGGGACAGGCCGAGCCGCGGGATGGGGTGGACGGGCATGAACGCCACCTCGCCCGCCATGCCACGGGCCCCGCGCAGCGGCTTGCCGTTCAGCACGATGCCCGCGCCGACCCCGGAACCGATGTGCAGGTAGACGAAGTTGTCGATGCCCCGGCCCAGTCCTCTGGCACTCTCCCCGAGCGCGCCCAGATCCACGTCGTTCTCGAAGCGGACGCCTCCGGCCTCGGCGAAGAACCCGGCGAGCTTCCTCACATGCAGCGCGTACTCCCAGCCCGGCAGGTTGGAGGCGAGCTTGAAGGACTGCTCCTGCGGATCGTAGACGCCCGGCGAGCCCACGACGACCTGGAGCAGCTCGGTCATGGTCAGTGAGCGTTCCGTGAGGGCGGAGGACACCACGTCCTCGATGACGCCGACCAGCCCCTCCGCGTCCCGGGCCGAAGGAACCCGGGCCAGATGCACCACGTCGCCGACGAGGTCGCAGAGCGCCAGCCTCACCCAGCGACGGCCGATGTCCAGGACGATGACCCATCCCGCGGTGGGTTCCGGCCCGAAGAGCTGCGGTGCCCGCCCGGCCTTGCCGGTGCGCACGCCCAGCCGCCGTACGAGTCCGGCGTCGACCAGCACGGTGACCGCGGCGCTGACGGTCGGCTTGGACAGCCCCGACACCGTGACGAGTTGCGGGATGGAGATGGAACCGGCCGCGTACACATGGTGGAAGACCGATCGCTCGTTGAGGTGGCGCATATAGGTGGTGCTGGTGGCGACCGGAGTCAGCTTTGCCAATGGCTCCCCCTCGGCTCTGGGACGTGGCGACAGGATATCGCTCGCTACCTCTTGTTAATTTAGGAGCCTCCCTTACAATCAACGCTCATGAAAGCGCTTCCGCCATCCGGCCCTGTCGTGGCCATCGATGTGGGTGGTACGAAGACCGCCCTCCTCGTCACGGGTCAGGAGGGCGGCTCGGCCCCTCGCACGGATCGCGTGCCGACACTTGCCGCCCAAGGTCCTCGGGATCTCTTCGCGCGGATCGAGGCGTCGGTGGCGCACCTGCTGGGCCCTGGCACGGGACTCACGGATGTCGTGGGCGTCGGCATGGTCTGTCCTGGGATCGCCACCGACGACGGGGTGCTGTTCGCGCCGAACACCCCTGGCTGGGAGAGCCTGCGGGTGCGCGAGGTGCTGGCCGCGATGTTCCCCGCGGCGCGGATCACCGTCATGAACGACGTGAAGGCGGCTGCCCTGGCCGAGGTCCGGCAGGGCCTGCTGAACGGGGTGGAATACGGCCTCTACCTCAACATCGGCACCGGACTCTCCTGCGCCCTGGTGGTGCGGGGGACCGTGCTGGACGGCGCGAACGGAGCGGCCGGCGAGATCGCGTACCAGGCTCTGGACCCTGACGACCTCGGCGCACACGACGGCAGGGCTCCGCTCGAGGAGACGTTCTCCGGCGCGGCGCTCGCCGAGGCGGCGCGCGCCTGGTCGGAAGGCGCCGCCACCCCCGGTACGGCGTTCGACCTGGCGCGGGCCGAGCCCGATTTCAGCGAACTGATCAACGAGCGTATGCGGCGGTTCGCCACCGCCGTCGCCAACCTCGCCACCGCCTTCGACCCGGCCCGGATCGTCGTAGGCGGTGGGATGGCCGAACGCCCCGAGGTGTTCGCCGGACTCGCCGTGGCTCTCAAGCGGCTGGTGCCCTTCCCGCCCGTGCTGCTGCGCTCGGACATGCACGACGATGCCTCGCTCACCGGCGCCCTGATCGCCGCCCGTGAGGCGGCACGACCTGGGCGTACCGCCGCCGCCCCGGGCGATACGGCGTCTTCCGTTCCGTTATCGGGCCGCGCCAGTGCGCCCTCGTCCGAAATGCGGACAATCTGCGGCTGATCCTCGGATCCCACTGCTCGCCCTGGGGGCGGCAGTACGTCTCACGTGAGCGCTAAGAAAGTTGGACGGCATGCGAAACAAGCTCATACCCATCGCGGCGGTGTTCGCACTCAGCCTCACAGGCTGCGCGTTCGGTGGTGAAAGCACCAGCGGAAACCAATCGGACACATTGAAGTTCTGGCTCTCCGGCGACGGGGCCCAGGGCGGTGGGTTCGCCGCGATGGCGAAGGAGTACACCAAGGAGACCGGCGTCAAGGTCGAGGTCGTCGACATCCCCTACGACGACCTGACGACCAAGCTGCGCAACGCCGCGCAGGCAGGCGATCTGCCGGCACTGGCCCGCGTGGGGACGGTCGACCCGGTGTGGGCCGACTCCCTGCTCGACCTCGGCAAGATCGCCACCACGAACCACATCAAGCCCGACCTTCTGTCGAAGTCGCCCAAGGGGCATATCGAGGCGCTTCCGACGGACCTCACGGCAGTCGGGCTGTTCATCAACAAGAGCCTGTTCGACAAGGCGAAGGTCAGCTATCCGACATCGGCCGACCACCAGTGGACCTGGGACGAGTTCACCGCGGCGGTGAAGAAGGTCCAGAAGAACACTGATGCCAAGTACGGCCTGGTGATGGACTCCTCCAGCCACCGGCTGCGTTCCTTCCTCTACCAGTTCGGAAGCAACGGCTTCCCCCTGGACGCCCAGGGCAAGTTCACGACCAACAAGCAGACCGCCACCGCGCTGGAGCGCTTCAAGGCGATGAACGACGACAAGCTCATGCCGCGCTCGGTGTGGCTGTCCGACGGTGACGCCGGCGCGTTGTTCAAGAGCGGACGGGTCGCCGCGTACTACTCGGGTGTCTGGCAGGTCACCGACTTCTCCAAGAACATCAAGGACTTCGCGTGGGCGTCCGTCCTCATGCCGAAGCAGCCGGTGCGTGCGACGAACCTGGGGACGAACTACCTCGTCGGATACGACGGTCCCAACGCGGCGAAGACGCGGAAGTTCATCAACTGGCTCTACAGCCCGAAGAACTACACGAAGCTGTGTGAGATCTCCGGCTTCCTGCCGGTGGAGGACGGCGTCCAGGTCGGCTACAAGGACCACAAGGAGGCGTACGACCTCTACAACGACGAGATCGCCAAGTCCGCTCCGGTGTCGGCACAGCAGATGAAGAACGAGCTCACCTACGCCTACAAGGGCATGAGCGGCGACAGCGACCCGATCAAGGACGAGACCGTCAAGTACCTCAGCGGCAGCCAGGACGTCCGCAAGACGATCAACGCGATCGAGAAGCAGATGGACGACCAGCTCACCGGATGACGCGAGGGAAGACGAGGAAGTGGAGAGGCCGACGCCGATGACGATCACCGCGGAACACCACCGCATCAGTCCGCCGTTGCCCGAAGTGACCCGGCGGCGCCGGCGCAGCCGTTACGTGCTCGCACCCGTCGTGTTCGCGGCGGTCAACATCGTCATGTTCCTGCTGTTCTTCATCTGGCCAGGGGCGCTCGGCCTGCTCTACTCGTTCACCAACTACCGTGGGTTCGGGCAGCCCGACTTCGTGGGGTTCGACAACTACCGCACGCTGTTCTCGGATCCGGAGTTCTACGCGGCCCTCCGACGTACCGCGGTGTACGTGGCGCTGTCCGTCCCCCTGACCTACGTGCTGTCCCTGTCCGTGGCGGTGCTACTCGTCAGCAAGTTCACCCGCGGCAAGACCCTCGCCAAGACCGTGTTCTTCTTCCCCTGGCTGATCTCCCCGATCGTCACGGGCGTGATCTGGCGCTGGCTGTTCGGCGAGAACTTCGGCTTCGTCAACTTCGTCCTGGGCGAACTCGGCTTCTCCGAAGTGGCGTGGTCGTCCAACGCGGACCTGTCCCTGGCCATCGTGATCTTCGCCTCCGCCTGGGCGGCCACGGCCTTCAACATGCTGCTGTTCATCGCGGCTCTGAAGAACGTGCCACGCTCGTACTACGAGGCGTCGGAGCTCGACGGGGCCGGCGGGTGGCAGCGGTTCCGGTACATCACCCTGCCCGCGATCGCACCCACGTCCTTCATGGTGATCCTGCTGTCGACGATCAACTCCATGAAGGAGTTCGCGATGATCCAGGCGCTCAACGGCGGTGGTCCGGGCACCGAGAACCGACTGATCGTGCAGTACATCTACGAGACCGGATTCAAGCAGGCCAAGGTGGGCTACGCGAGCGCCGTGTCCATGGTCCTGATGGTGATTCTGATGGTGATCGCGCTGGTTCAGATGCGTGTGGGCAGGGGACGGGGAGCGTCGTGAAGGACGGCAGAAGCGTGGTGAAGGACATCGGCGGCGCGAGCGCGCGGCGGCGTCCCCGAGGCGCGGGAACGGCCACGCGCACGGTCGGTTTCACCCTCGTGCTGTGGGCCATGGCCGCCCTGTTCGCCTTTCCGGTGCTGTGGTTCGTCCTCAGCGCCTTCAAACCGGGCAGCGAACTGTTCAGCTATCCCCTCTCCATCCTCCCGCGCCAGTGGACCCTTCAGGGGTTCGAGGACGCCTGGCAGCGGATCGACTTCGCGCGCTACTTCACCAACACCCTGGTTGTGGCGAGCCTGACCACCGTCCTCACGGTCCTCGCGAGTGCCACCACGGGCTATGCGCTCGCCAAGTACTCCGCGTGGTGGATCAAGGCCTTCTTCGTCTGCGTGCTGGCGACGACCATGCTGCCCACCGAGGTCATCCTCACGCCGTCCTTCACCGTCGTGCGGAACCTCGGGCTCTATGACTCCCTGGCGGGCGTCATCGTGCCGTCGATCATCACCGCGACCGGCATCTTCATGTTCCGCCAGTTCTTCCTGACGGTTCCCGACGAGCTGCTGGAAGCGGCCCGTATCGACGGCGCGAGCGAGTTCGGCATCTTCTTCAGGATCATGCTGCCGATCGCCCGGCCGATCGTGGTGACCTTGGCCATCTCCTCGTTCCAGTGGCGCTGGAACGACTACATCTGGCCGCTGATCGTGCTCAACGATCAGAACAGGTTCACTCTCCAGGTGGCCCTGCGCAATCTCGTCGGGGCCGAGACCATCGAATGGTCCGTCCTGCTGGCGGCTTCCGTCATCTCACTGCTGCCGCTGGTACTGATGTTCTTGGTGTTCCAGCGCCACATCATGAACGCCGATCTGGACGCGGGGCTGAAGGACTGACATGACACCGACCCCTCTCCTCGGCCCGGGCACCGACCTGGCGTTTGTGGACGCCCTGGTGGGACCGCTCGACCGGCGCGTCCCCGGCATCGTCACCGACTGGGCGGACGGTCGCTACGAGACCGCCCAGCACCGCACGCTCGCTGCCGACGCCAAGGCACTCCTCACCGCCTTGGCGTGCCCCCGCTCGCGCTGGCACGGCGCCGCGGACACTCTGCTCGGCCCCGTACAGGGCCTGATCGACCAGCTCACCACCGCTCAGGGAGACGACGGCCTGTTCGGCGGCGACAACCTCGCCTCCCCGCCCGACTCGTCGTTCACCGTGGGCGACGTCTGTGTGATGACCGAGCTGATCAACGCCACCGACCTCGGAAACGTGCCACGGATGGGCGAGGTGTACGCGGCGCTGGCCGGCATCCGGCGAGCCGTGACCCCGGCGCTCCTGGCCGGGGGAGTGCACACGCCCAACCACCGCTGGGAGCTGTGCGCGGCCCTCGCCCGCCTCCACCGCATCGAGCCCGACCCGCGGCTCCCCGCCCGCATCGACCAGTGGCTCGCGGAGGGCATCGACATCTGCCCGGACGGGATGTACTCCGAGCGCAGCCCCCTCTACGCCGCGTTCGTGACGAACCCCTCGCTCCTCGTCATAGCGGACGTGCTCGCCCGTCCCGAACTGGAGGAGAAGGTGCGGCGCAACCTCGACGCCTTCGCCCCGCTCTTCGACGAGGACGGCACGGTGGAATCCCTGCACTCCCGCCGGCAGGACCAGCGGATGCGCTTCGACGGCGCCGGATTCCTGCTTCAGTTCCGGCGCTTCGCCCTCCGGGAGTCGCGCGGTGACCACGCCCGGCTGGTCACCGACATCCTCGCGCGCGGGGTCGACGGCCAGATCGCGAGCCACGCCCTCGCGGAGGTACTCCTGGATCCCCGACTGGCCCGGCCCCTGCCGCCGTCCGGCCCCGCGAGGCCCGCTGTCGGGCAGACGGTGCTCGCCGACTCGGGGCTGGCCCGGGTCCGTGCGGGGCGGCGCTGCGTCACCGTCTTCGGTGGCAGTGACATCGCCCGGTTTCCGCGCATCGCCTCCGGCCTGTCGACCAACCCCACCTTTCTGCGGTTCCGCCAGGGAGACGCGGTCCTGGAGTCGTTGCGGCTGTCAGTCGCCTTCTTCGACCTCGGGCCCTTCCGCAGCGAGGGCCTGTACGTCAAGGGCGAGGGTCAATACGCGCTGACCCAGACCACCCGAGCCCACTTCTACCAGCCGCTCCCGACCGACCGGCACCGGGCCGACGGCAGCTATGAACTGGGCGACGACGGACGCTTCTTCGCCTCCATGGACTTCTCCCACCGCCCCACCGACGACCACCAGCTACGGATCGACGCCGACGTCGACGTCACCGATTCGGGTGTCGATGTCCGGCTGGATCTGCGCTCCATCCCGACCTCGTACGTCCTGGAACTCGTCTTCCGCCCTGGCGGCACGCTCAAGGGCGTCCGATCCCTCAGCGACCCCGACTCCTACGAACTGGTCGAGGGCATCGGCAGCTACACCGTGGGCGGGGACACCATCCGGTTCGGCCCCGGCAACGGCTCGGGTCCCGCCCAGCCGGCGGTTTTCGACGACGGCGAGCAGTTCTCCTACCTCGGCGCCCGCGACACCGTACCCGGGACACGGGTCTACATCACCGGACGGGTCCCGGGCACCTACACGCTGTCCCTCACCGGGACGCAGCCCTGAAACCGCCCCCGGCCTCGGCACTGTCCACGAGCCGGGAGTGAGATCGTCCTGCTCAGATGGCGGGAAGCGGGGGGAGCGGTTGCTCGGTCCGGATGGTCTTGTCCCAAGTGCCGTACCTGACTCCCCAGCGGTTCGCGAGGGCGTTGATCAGTTGTCCCTGCCCTTCTTCTGGGTCGGCAGAAGGGCGGACACAACGGAGTCGCAGAGCGTCTCCAGGCTGGACCGGGCCTCGTCACCGGCCGCCGAGGCCAGGATTTCGGTGAATCGGCCGACACACTCGTCGATGTCCTGGCCGGGTGACTCCACCAGGCCGTCGGTGAACAACGCCACGAGGCCCTTGTCCGGTATTTCCATCCGGACGATGTCGAACGGCGGTGTGGCGGCGCCCAGAGGAGCGTTCGGGGGGACCTCGGGGATGTGCACGGTGTGATCGGGTGGATGACGACGTGCCGCCGCCGACGTTGCCGGTGGACGGTGAAGTGTCCCCCTGCCACTGGGGAATGGGCGCTGCCGCGATGTCACCCACGAGGTAGCCGGGGTGTTCCAGTTCGCCGAGGGCGCCAACGACGTCTGCACGGTGAGCGGCACCGTCTATTGCCTGCGCAATGACCTCTCCCAGGCGGTGCTCTGGTACAACGCGCCGCTGCTGAAGAAGTTCGGCTACCGGGTTCCGACGAGGTCGCCTCGTTGTTCTGGGAGCTGAAGACCACGTCCGGTCAGCCCTTGCGGGTGCGGTTGAAGGGCTGGACCTTGGTCTGGAGGTAGTTCGAGCCGTTGGCGTCGCCGTCGTAGGTGGCCGCGCAGCAGGCCAACCATGCCGAACGTCTCCTGCTGACCACCCTTACCTGGCTGAGCGACGGCTTGTTGACGGTCATGTGCGACTCTCCTGGGTTTGCAGGCGGCCCGGGCAGATCGGCAGAGCAGCGGCGTGGATGGGGTGACGCCGGACCGGCCCGGCCGGGCGTCGGGTACTGCGGACGGCTGTTCCGCTGCCGTCCCCGAAGAAATTAGCCGCCTTATCGAGCTATCCGTCAAGAGTGTGTGTGGCTGTCTTCTCGGTGATTTATGGATGCTGATGACTCAAAGTTGAGGCCGGGCCAGGCCCAATAGATCGGTAAATGTGCCGATTAGAGCTAGAACTCTATGGCGTGGGTTCCTCTTCAGATGAGTACGACTCATTATTGGCTGAGGTACGATGAGCGCGGCTGCACAGCGATCAGCCGCCCTCGTCGCAGTCACCCCGGAGGCACGACAGATGAACGACACGCCTGCAGCCGAAGCGGCCTTGCCGGCGCAGGTCTCTCACGCCGAGGCGGCAGCGGTGGACGGCCCGGACCAGCGGCGTGACTATCGCCCCGGTTACGAAGTCGTCGCGGAGCGGATCCTCGAGTTCATCGCCGAGGCCCGTCTGGTGGCGGGCGATCGGCTGCCCACAGAGAACGACCTGGCCCAGATGCTGAAGACCAGCAGGGCGGTGGTGCGGGAGGCCGTGAAGATCCTTTCGGCGCTCGGCCGGGTCCGGGCGCACAAGGGGCGCGGACTGTTCGTCGCGGACGACGAGGGCATGCTCCTCACCAGCCGTTGGGGCGGCTCTTTCCGCCCCGTCGACCTTGATCACGTCCTCATGCTGTTCGAGTTCCGCAGGATTCAGGAGATGGCTGCCAGCAGCCTGGCCGCCACCCGTGCCACGCCCGCCGAGCTCCGTACCATCGAAGCCGCCACGCAGCAGTGCCGAGACGGGTTCGTCCACGGTCAGGTCGATGTGTTCAACCAGGCGGATGAGGACTTCCACGCGGGCGTCGCCGCGGCCTCGCACAACACCTTCCTCGTCAGCGCCGTGCGGGACGCACGACGACTGCAGCGGCAGTCGAGCGCGATCGGGATCCACGACAGGCTCGGCGAGGGCACCGAGTCGGCGGTCGAGGAGCATGAGGCGATCTACCGGGCCATTCGTGACGGCCGGCCCGACGAGGCGGCCCAGGCCACGGCGGCACATCTCGACAGGACGCTCGAGGACTACCGGCGGGAGATCCAGCGGCGTCTGTTCGGATAGCGTTCCCCGTCGGACCCCGCCGCGACACGCGGTCCTCTCGGCCGCCTGTCACGCGGCATGTCGGCGCCCGGGGCGGCAGGCGGCAGTCCGCTCCAGCCGCCCCGGGCGCCGGGAGACTCACTGGGCGGCGGCTTCCTCGGTGGTGAGGAAGCGGAGGTTGTGGACGTGGTCGTTGGCGAACATGGGCACGCCGTCCGAGGCCAGGTACCAGTTCGGTTTGCCCCCGCTGTCGCGGATGACCCGCCCCGTTGATGACAACGTTTTCGAAAGTGATGTCCTTGATGACGTGGTCGGCGTCGAGGCCGATGCGCAGCGACGTGCCGGCGTGGGAGCCGGTGTAGGTGAGGTCCTTGATGTAGACGTTCTCGATGCCGCGCCCGGCTGCCTCATTCCACTTCGGGTTGAAGGTGACCCGCATGTGGATCAGCTGGCCCCACCGGATGTCCTCGACGTGGAGGTTGTCGACCTTGACGTTCCGGACGAGGTTGCCGTCGCCGGGGTTGATGGCGATGCAGCCCTGGTAGAGCATCTGCGGTTCGCGGTGGTCGAGGATGTCGATGCCGTCGCCCCAGCCCTGCTGGCTGAAGGAGCGCAGATTGCTGATGGTGACGTTCTGGGACTCGGCGACCGTGATGGTGCCGTACCGGGGGTTGAGGACCGTGATGCCGTCGACGTGGACGTTCTCGGCGTCGTGGACGAGCATCGCGCCGCCTGGCGTTGTAGATGACGCCGTGGCCGGTCAGCCGGCAGTTCTCCACCCCCTCGAAGACCACGTTGGAGGTGAGGACGGCGCCGGCGGCCAGGTGGACGGTGGTGCCGCTGGGCACCTTCAGCGTCCGGTCGGGGTGGGTGTGCAGGCCGGGCCCGAAGTAGATGACCTTCGGATCGCCCTGCTCGGGCGGGTTCTGCTCGACGGGGTCGTCGAACCCGGGCTCCTGGAACCCTTCGGTCATCTCCCGGACCGACGGGTTGAGCCGGAACCGCCATCGACCGTCCAGATCGATGCTTTGGGCGTCGCTGCGGGTGCTGCCCTCGGTGCCAGACAACCCTCACCCGGGTGGTACGAAGCAAGCCGTCGGCTCGTTGTGGTGTGCGGGGTCATGGGGTGCGTCCTTCGTAGCGGGGTCAAACGGTTGGTGTTGCCCTCGGCAGATCGAGTCGGACGGGCTCGTCGCGGTCGCAGTGCAGTCTGCCGTCGACGACTCGCGCCGCGGCGACCTGGAGCGAGGAGCGACGGGTGGCCTGGGTGCCGTCGTCCTCGTTGGTGTGCGCGGGGCGGCCGGGGTGTGTGAAGTAGAAGATGTAGGCCGTCTCTCCCTGGACGACCACATCGGCGTGGAGGCCGATGTTGCCGTCGTCGGGACGACTGCCCGGCGTGTCCAGGATCAGTCCCTGGTGTTCCCACGTCGTCAGGTCGTCCGACCGCAGCACTCCCTGTCCGCGCCACTCGTCGACGATCATCCAGTAGTGGCCGCCCAACTCGAAGACGTTGGGCCCCTCGTGCCCGCGGTGATCGAGCACCACGCCGGTGGGCCGCCAGTGGTAGAGGTCGGGGCTGTCGGCGGCGCAGGTGATCGAGCCCCGGGAGCCGTCCTTGAACCACATCCGCCAGCCACCGCCCGGCAGTGGGTACACGCATGCGTCGATGACCTGGTCGGAGTCGAGGTCGAGCTCCCCGTGATACGTCCACTCCAGCATGTCGGGGCTGGTGTAGTGGCGGATTTGGGCGGCTCCGGTCCAGGAGTCGGGCACGCCGCGGATGTAGCTGACGTACATGTGGTACAGCCCGTCGTGCCAGATGATCTCCGGTGCCCAGAAGGTGTTTCTCCCCCACTCGGTTTCCAAGCCGGTGAGAGTGCCCCGGTAAGTCCAGGTGCGGCCGCCGTCTGCGGAGGCGGCCACACCCAAATCGGTACCGTGCACCCAGGCGAAGCCAGGGCCTGGGGCCGTGGCGCGGCGGTTGGTGTAGACGAGCCACCATTCGCCGCTTTGGCGGTGGTGGACGGCGACGGGGTCCGCGGCCCCGTCATATACGGGGTCGCGGAAGAGAGGGGCGTCGGCTACGGCGTTCACCGGTGGTCTTCCTTACTCATGGAGTGGTCTTGAGAAACCGGGGTGCGGCGACGGCACCCACCGCCCGGCCGGCGGACAGGCGAGGCATGACGTCGTGCGAGGAGAGACGCGGCGCCGGCCCTGTGGGGCCGACCGTCCGCACACCGCGGGGGACCTCCGCGGGGCCGCGCCAGGCCACGGCCCACGTTCAGCCGCCTGTCGACTCCCGGATCACCACGGAGAAGGGGCTGACGAACTCTTCGTGCTCCGCTCCGGGTTCGGTCTCCTCGATTCGCCTGATCAGCAGGTCGACCGCCCGTTCGGCCATCGTGTCGTGGTCCGGGTCGACAGTGGAGAGCGAGGGGACGAGAAACTCGCTCTCTTCGACGTTGTCGAAGCCGATGACCTTGACCTGATCCGGCACCCGCACCCCGGCACTCGCCAGGCCCCGCAGCGCGCCCATGGCCACGGAGTCGTTGACGCAGAACAAGCCGTCGAAGTCGAGCCCGCTCTCGACCATCTCCCGGGCCTGTTCCACACCCTCGCGCATGTCCGGCCTTTCCACCGTCTGTATCAGGGCCGGGTCCGCCGGCAGACCGGCCTTGTCCAGCGCCTGCCGGTAGCCCGCGAGGCGCAGGCTGGAGACGTCGACTTCCTCCACCGGACCGCACAGGATGGCGATGCGTCGGCATCCCCGCTCGATCAGGTGGCGGGTCGCCGCCTCGGCGGCGTCGACATTGGGCATGGCGACGTGGTCGACGGGTCCGCCGAAGATCCGCTCGCCCAGGACGACCACTGGGTGATCCACCTTGAGCCGCTCGGCGTCGGCCGGCCCCAGTCCCGCGGCGCTGAGGATGAGCCCGTCGTAGAGCCGGTTGCGTGACAGGGACAGGGCGGCCAGTTCGTTCTCCCGCGAAGCGCCGGTCTGCTCGATGCTCACCCGTAGGTTGTGGCGCTCGGCCGCGGTGATGATGGTGGCGGCGAGCCGGCTGTAGTAGGGGCTGTTCACCTGGGGGACGGCCAGGCCGATGGTGCCCGTGCGGCCTTTGCTGAGATTGCGGGCCGCGACGTTGACCCGGTAGTCGAGGCGGGCCATCGCCTCGAGGACCTTGTCCCGCGTTGCCCGGCGCACGTTCGGATGTTCGTTGATGACGTTGGAGACGGTCATCGCCGAGACTCCGGCCGCCTTCGCCACGTCGCGAATCGTTACCACGTTCGCCCCTAGCTGCGGTCTCAAACATCACCCGGGTGCTGTGTCCCGCGTTTGCCTGTGCCGAGCCCCAGTAAAGAGGAAGAGTTCCTCCGGCGCCGTGCCGCTGGTCCGGCGGGCCGCTTCCGACCCTCCAGCGCCAGATCTGGAGGCCGCCGTGGCTGCGTCGGCCGGGGGCGCTCAGCGCGGTGGCCGTACAGGTCGCGGCTGATCTTCGGTCGCTCGATGCCGAGGTTGGTGACCAGGGTCGGGGTAGGCACGGACGTGCTCCAGCTGTGCTGTGGCGGGTTGGGATCACGCGGTGGTCTTTGGACCGCCGGCCGTGGCCGGCGAGCAGGGGACGGTACGGCGTTGCCATCCCACGGCGCGCTGTTCGGCTGACAATGACCCACTATGGGGCCCTTGCTTGTACCGGTAAAAACGCTGCCATCGCGGTGCCCGAGCAGTCAAGAGTCGTGCGACGACTTGCTCGGCCGCAGGGCCGACGGCTCCCGCCGGACCGGTGTTCCGGCGCACTTGACAGTCTCAGATCAACGCACCTAGCGTTCGCCGATGTCGCTCCGCAACCGGTGTCGCGGTGCGGTGGTCGCAGGGCATAGTTCCGCCGAGCCGAAGGACCGGACCCGCTCCCTGAACACTCATAACCGCCACGTCGGTGCGGAGCCGACGGTGGCCGAGGTGTGCCATGAACCAATCCTGAAAATGCCCAGCAGTCGCCATGGCGGCCGCTGGACATCCGTGTCACTGCCCGCAGTTCCCTGATGAGGCGCCAGGCGCGCTACTCGCCTGGCCACTTCCTCCGCTCTTGGGCCGCCGTTCAGCTGCCGTGTTCACTGCCTCCCCCCGGCAGCGGGAGCCCGCCCGTGCGTGGGCAGCGGTGACGGTGCCCCGGCTTCGTCACTCAGAGGCAGAAGGACGGCCGTGACAGGCAATAAGACGCGCTGCTTCCGCTTGCAGGCCCGGAGAGCCGGTGCCGTCGACCGCCACGGACGGCACCGGCCGCCTCGGCCGACACCCCACGGACGCACGGGCACAGGCCCTTGAGAAGAACAGAGGAAACTCCTTGTCCTACAGCATCCGCGCGGGCGGCCTGGAACGCCACACCACCGAGGAGATCCTGCGCATCGAGCCCTGGGGCCCGCACGCGGTCCACGCCGGTCCCCGTGTCCATGCGGCGGGCGGCCGGACGGAGCAGCACTTCGAGGCGTACGACGGTGAACGGCTGCACGGCCTCGGGCAGCATCTGCACGGGCTCCTGGACCAGTTCCTGCTCGGCCCCGATGTGCTGGTGGCGCCCGTGTACGAGGCCGGCGCGCGGGCCCGCCGGGTGTATCTGCCGTGCGGGGCACGCTGGCTCGACCCGATGACCGGACGCACCGTCGAGGGTGGTACGACGCTCGACGCGGAGGCCCCGCTGGAGCGCATTCCCGTCTTCGTGCGCGATGGAGCCGACGTCGCAGCTCGGCTCGGCTGACCCCTCACCAGCCCGGCACGCGTCGGCTCCTCCCCGCTGGGCCCGCATGCCCGGAACATCTTCCTCCCCACAGCTCAGGAGCGTTTGTGCATCAGCCGAAATCGGTCCACGCCGGCTACCTGCTCGTCTATTTCACCGGCAGTCCCGCGGCCGACGACGAAAGGATCCGGATGGCACTCAGCCGCGGCAACGACCCGCTGCACTACCGGGAACTGAACGCCGGAGAGCCCGTCCTGACCTCAAGCCTCGGCACCAAGGGACTACGCGACCCCTTCGTGATCCGTTCCCCCGAAGGTGACAGGTTCCATGTGATCGCCACGGACCTGTGTACGTCCGGCAGCGAGCATTCGACGCGGTTCACCTGGGACAGGGCCCAGCGCACCGGCAGCAAGTCGATCGTGGTGTGGGACTCCGCGGACCTGGTCAACTGGACGGGTCACCGCCTGGTCAGGGTGTCTCCCGACACCGCGGGCAACACCTGGGCACCAAAGGCCTGCTACGCCGACGAACTCGGCAGGTACGTCGTCTTCTGGGCCTCGAAGCTCTACGCCCAGGACGACCCGGACCACACCGGAACCAGCTACAACAGGATGCTCTACGCGACCACCACCGACTTCCGCACGTTCAGCGAGCCCAGGGTCTGGCACGATCCGGGGCACGCGGTGATCGACTCAGCCGTGATCAAGCACAACGGGGTGTACTACCGCTATACGAAGGACGAGCGGGACCAGACGCCTTCCGTGCCCAGCGCCAAGCTCATCATCGCGGAGAAGTCGCGCGAACTGGCCTCCACCACATATGACTTCGTGGCCGACCGCATCGGCGAGGGGGAGATCACCCGCGGTGAGGGCCCGGCCGTGTTCAAGTCGAACACGGAGGAGAAGTGGTACATGTTCATCGACGAGTTCGGGTGGCGCAACTACGTCCCCTTCGAGACCACCGATCTCGACTCCGGGAAGTGGACCCGGTCGACGAGCTACCAGCTGCCCCCTGGAGCCAAGCACGGCTCGGTGCTCCCTCTCACCCAGGCGGAGTACGACCGGTTGCTGAGTGCCTATGGCGGGCAGACAAGCGATTCTTGATCACGCACGATCAACCGCGATGCTCTCCGCCGCACGGCAGAGCGTTCGAATGAAGGAAACGAGCACTCATGCAGTCACTCCCGCACAGCGCGGTGCGCCTTCTTCCTGGCCCGTTCCTGGACACGCAGGCCACCGCCCTCGACTACCTGCTGTCCCTGGACACCGACCGGCTCCTCGCGCCCTTGCGGCGCGAGGCCGGCCTGCCGCCGGGTGCCGAGTCCTACGGCAACTGGGAGAGCTCCGGTCTCGACGGCCACACCGTCGGGCACGCGTTGTCGGGCGCCGCTCTGATGAGCGCGGTGACGGACGATCCCCGGCCGAGAGCCATGGTCGAACGTCTGGTGCAGGGCGTCGTCGAGTGCCAGGACGCCCTGGGCACCGGCTACGTCGGGGGCGTCCCCGACGGCGTGCGGCTGTGGCAGCGGGTGGCCGCGGGGCAGGTCGAGCGGGACTCGTTCGAGCTCGGTGGTGCCTGGGTCCCGTGGTACAACCTGCACAAGCTCTTCGCCGGCCTGCTGGACGCCTACCGGCACACCGGCTCCGAGCCGGCGCTGACCGCCGTCCGACGGCTGGCCGACTGGTGGGACCAGGTGGCGGCGGGGATGGACGACGACACCCACGAAGCCATGCTCCGCACGGAGTTCGGTGGCATGTGCGAGGTTCTGGCGGACCTCGCCGAGGTCACCGGCACGGACCGGTACGCCGCCCTGGCACGGAGGTTCCTCGACCAGGCGCTGCTGCGCCCGTTGCGCGAGCACCGTGACGTCCTCGACGGGATGCACGCCAACACCCAGATCGCCAAAGTCGTCGGGTACCAGCGGCTCGGCGAGGTCGCGGGCGACCCCGGCCTGCGGGACGCTGCCCGGTTCTTCTGGCAGGTCATGACCAGGCACCGGACGTTCTCCTTCGGCGGCAACTCCGTGCGCGAGCACCTGCACCCCCGAGACGACTTCGGCTCAGCGCTCCAGTCGCCGGAGGGCCCCGAGACCTGCAACACCTACAACATGCTCAAACTGAGCCGCGCCCTCTTCCTCGAACGGCCGGACACCGAGGTGCTCGACCACTACGAGCGCGCGACCGTCAATCACATCCTCTCGTCCCTGCATCCCAAGGGCGGACTGGTGTATTTCACACCGGTGCGACCGGGCCACTACCGCGTGGTGTCGACGCCCCAGAACTGCTTCTGGTGCTGCGTCGGCACCGGGCTGGAGAACCACGCCAAGTACGGCGAGCTGGTGTACACCACCGAGGGCGAGAACCTGTTCGTCAACCTGTTCATCGCCTCCCGCCTCAGCCGGCCCGAACAGAACCTGGTGCTCGAGCAGACCGGGACGGCGCCCTACGACGAGGAGGTGAGACTCGTGGTGCGCGGCGCTCCCGCCACCCCTCTGCCGATCCACATACGCGTGCCCAGCTGGCACGAGGGGACGCCGCAGGTCCGCATCAACGGCGCACCGCCCGAGGACGGGCCGGCCCCGCTCACCACGCGCCACGGAGCGGGCGTACAGCCCCTGACCTACGTGCGCCTGGAGCGGCAGTGGCGCGAAGGCGACACGGTCACCATGCGCCTTCGCCCGCGCATCAGCGCCGAGCTGCTCCCCGACGGCTCGCCGTGGGTGTCGTACCGCTTCGGGCCCAGCGTGCTCGCGGCCGAGGGCGACCGGACCGATCTGGCCGGGCTCTTCGCCGACGACTCCCGGATGGGGCATGTCGCCGACGGCCCGTTGCGCCCCCTGGAGCACCTGCCCGTCGTGCTCGCCCGGAGCACCTCCGATCTGGCGGCCGGCGTGCGCCGACTCGCCCCGGACCGGTTGATGTTCGCCCTGGACCATGTGGACGCGCGACCGGGCGAGTCCGTCACCCTTCTCCCGTTCGCCGGCATCCACGGCTCCCGCTACCACCTCTACTTCCCCGTGGCGGAGCCGGAGCGGATCCAGGAGCGGCGGGCGGAGCTGCGCGCGGCCGACGAGGCGGCGCTTGCGCTGCACGACCGAACCGTTGACGCCGTTGCCGCCGGCGAGCAACAGCCCGAAAGCGACCACTGGTTCGAGGGGCAGGACACATGGTCGGGCCTCACCGACGGACTGAGGTGGCGGGCCGCCACCGGATGGTGGTCCTATCGCCTGACAGACCGGGACGGTGCCGCCACCGGCCTCCAGGTGATCCACCTCTCGGACGGAAGTGCCGGGCCGACCCGCGTGCTGGTCGACGGGCATGTGCTGGGCACGCTCACACCCTCGACCGGCCCGGAGAGCGAGGAAACATCCCAGGTGCTCCCGCTCGACGCGGACCGTCCGGCCGGGCCCGTCGAGGTCCGGTTCGAAGCGGTCGGCCCGGCGCCCACCGTCCGGCTGCGCCACCTGCGCCTGATGCGCTGATGTTGTGGTCAGAACCGGTCACCGGCGCCGGGGGTGAACTGCCACCAGTTCACGTTGACCAGGTAGCCGCTGCCGCCGGCGAACCGCAGATACAGGTCCTGGGTTCCCGTCGCCCCGCTGACCGGGCAGGACACCGTCGTCCAGGTTTGCCAGCCCCCGGTGTTCGGTACTGCGCACCGGGCCGCGACCGTCCCGTTCGGACCGCCCAGTCGGACTTCGACGGTGCCGCCGCCGGTCGCCGAGGCCACGCGGGCGGTGAAGGAGGACGCGCCCGTGCCGAAGGCCACGCCCTTGACCTTGACGTAGTCGCCGTTCTCGAGCCATCCGAGGTTCATACCGCCTTCAGACGACGGCTCGGTTTCGATCCCGGAGCCCCAGGCGATCGTCTCGGCCTCCTGGCGTACGTACGGGTTGAGCGTGCCGACCTGGGGCGCGCCCGTGCCGGTCATGGTGATGGTCGGGATCGTGCCGTCGGCGTTGTAGGTGAACTTCTCCACCGCGACCGAGCGGGTGTAGCCGCCGCCTCCCGGGAGGGCGCCGTTGTGGTAGAAGAAGTACGAGTTGCCCTTGAAGTCGATGACACCCGGGTGGTTGGTGAAACTGCTGCCCTGTGTGGGCATGACCGTCCCGCGGTAGGTCCACGGTCCGGTCGGGCCGGGCGCCGTGGAGTAGGCGATGAACTCCGAGCAGCACTTGGCCGCGAACACCATGTAGTACAGGCCGCCTCGCTTGTAGACCCAGGGCGCTTCCTCGAACAGGGTGGGCCGGTTGGGGTCGCCGGCGCGGGTGCCGAAGCCCGCGGTGGTGAGCGGGATTTTGGCCGGGCTGCCCGAGTACGAGGTCATGTCGGCGTTCAGCTTGACGTACCAGAGGTTCGGGTTGCCCCAGTACAGGTAGGCCTGGCCATCGTCGTCGACGAAGACGGTGGGGTCGATCTCGCCGTTCTCCACCAAGGGGCGGCCGATGGCGTCACGGAACGGTCCGGTGGGGCTGTCCGACACCGCCACGCCGATGGCCATCCGGCCGGTCGCCCGGTTCGTCACCGGCACGTACCAGTAGAATTTGCCGTTGCGGTAGGTGGTCTGTCCCGCCCACGCGTTGGAGGACGCCCAGCTGAAGGTGGCCAGGTTGAGCGGCGAGCCGTGGTCGGTCCAGTTGACCATGTCGTCGGAGGACCACACCCGCCACTCCTTCATGGTGAAGTTGGTGGAGCCGTCCTCGTCGTGCCCGGTGTAGAGGTAAACCCGGCCGTTGTGAACCAAAGGGGCAGGGTCGGCGGTGTAGATGTGCTGCACGATCGGGTTGTCCGCCCTGGCCGCCGTGGGCTGTACCGCGGCGGGGACGGCGGCGAACGCCAGGACGAGGCCCACCACCCAGGCCACGGCTCGGCTGAGCCTCGCGTGGGTGGGGAGGGGCCGGGCCGGGAGCATCGTGGTCTCCACGGGGGGCTGGTCGACGAGTGACGTTGGACGGCCGCCGGGGCGGACACCGCCGCGATCGGGCCTCACGCCCGGCTCCATTTCTGTCCGGCCCGGCCGTCGCAGGTCCACAGGACGAGCGGGGTTCCGCCAGCGGTGCCGGCTTGGTCGACGTCCAGGCACAGGCCGGCGTGCACGTTGCGGATCGACCCGTCGGAGTTCACGGTCCACTTCTGGTTGTCCTGTCCGTTGCAGGGCCAGGTGATGACACGGGTGCCGTTGGTGGTGCCCTGGTTGTAGGCGTCCAGGCACTTGTCGCCGAAGACGCGGATCTCGCCGCCGTCCCATGTGGTCCACAGCTGGTTGGCGGCCGTGTGGCAATCCCAGATCAGTACCGTGGCCCCGGCGGCGGTGGAGGCGTTGTCCACGTCCAGGCAGCGACCCGACCCGTTGCCGCGCAGCCGGGAGGTGGTGGCGGCCAGCGGGGTGCCACCGGTCACCCGGAACACGGCGACGCCGTGTGCGGGCACGCTCGCCGAGATCTGGCCGGTCGTGTTCGAAGTGCCGCCGGTCCACAGGTCGGTGAGGGTGAACGACCCGCCGGACAGACCGACCTGGGCAGCCGTGGTGGTGACCGTCGCCGTGCCGCTGCCCCGGTTGAACAGGCCCACGGCGACCGAGCCGTCGGACAGGGGCTTGGCGAACACCTCGGTGTTTCCGTCGTCGCGCACCCTGCGCCCGCCAGCGCCCAGGGAGTCCTGGTTCACCGCGAGCAGGCGCGGGTTGCGCAGGATCGCGCTCACGTCGGCCGACATGGTGCGGATGTCGTTGCCCGCCATGAGCGGCGCGGCCATCAGCGCCCACAGGGCGAAGTGGGAGCGGGACTCGGTCAGCGACAGGCCGGGTCGGCCGACCACGAGCATGTCCGGGTCGTTCCAGTGGCCAGGACCGGACTGCGCGGCCAGCGGCGCGGTGACGTCCAGGACGTTGCCCACGCCCATCGGATAGCTGTTGGTGTTGCCGTTCTGCCATATGTCGAGCAGATCCTCGGTCGTCCGCCACAGGTCGGCGACCTCGCCCCAGTTGTACCTGTCGCCGGTGATGGCGTGGAAGCTGTTCGGGTTGATGCTGTAGACGATCGGGCGCCCGGTCGCGCGCAGGGCATCGCGCATGAGCGTGAACCTCGCGACCTGCTCGTCCCGGGTGCCGGCGGAGGAGCACCAGTCGTACTTGAGGTAGTCCACGCCCCACGAGGCGAACGTGCGGGCGTCCTGCGCCTCGTGACCCTTGCTGCCGGTGGAGCCCGGGTAGCCGCCTGTGCCCTGGGCGCATGTGCGCTCGTTGGGCACCTGGTAGATGCCGAACTTCAGGCCCTTCTGGTGGATGTAGTCCCCGAGTGCCTTCATCCCGCCGGGGAACTTGGTGGGGTTGGCCCGCAGGTTGCCAGCGGCGTCGCGCTGCGGGTCGAACCAGCAGTCGTCGACGACCACGTATCGGTAACCGGCGTCCCGCATGCCCGAGGACACCATCGCGTCGGCGGCTTGGCGGACCTGCGCCTCGGTGACCCCGCACCCGAAGCTGTTCCAGCTGTTCCAGCCCAGCGGCGGGGTGAGCGCCGGACTGCCGGGCGCGGCCTTGGCCGGCGAGTGGACCGAGGCCGTGGTGAACGCGGTGGCCGTCAGAGCGGCGGCCACAAGGAGGCGGAGCAGTCGTCCGCGTGGTCGTATGGGCACCGTGGTTCCTTTCCCGGAGGGGTGCCGCAGGGGCGTCACTGACGGCACCCGCCTGTGTGTTGGATGGAGTGACCGGGGCGATCGGGAGGGGCCTCGGCGCGGTACGCGTCCCAGGGGCTGATGTCCGTGCCGAGGCCGGATGTCTCCGCGTCGGTCAGCAGGAGGTGTTGGTCTGGGTGAGCAGGCCGAGCCGCCACGGCAGGGTGTTGTAGTCGCCACTGGCGTTGGGGTTCATGCCCTGGTACAGGTACTGCATCTTGCAGGGGTTGATGGTGAGGGTCTGGTCGTACCCGGCGCGGACCAGTTCGCCGTGGCTGATGTCCCGGGTCCAGGCCCCCGAGGGGAAGGCGGTGTTACTGGCCCGGGCGAAGGGGTTGTTCTCGGAGGCGGCCAGGGGTGTCCAGGAGCCGCCGATGCTGCTGGAGGTCCAGGAACGGAAGTAGCGCCGTCCGTCCGAGCCGATGGCCTCGACGATCAGCAGGTACTGGTTGCTGCCCTGTACCTTGTAGACGTTGCTGGCTTCGAAGAGGGCGTATTTGTTGGAGTCCTGGGCGGCGATGACGGTGTTGGTGAACCCGTTCGGGAACTGGGCGAGGGTGGTCTGGGAGCGGTACAGGTGTCCGTTGTCGTCGGAGGAGAACAGGTAGCAGTTGGCGCTGTCGCAGATCACCCACATGTCGACCCAGTAGCCGTTGCCGATGTTCTGCTTGATGATGTCCGGCATGGAGGAGTAGAAGTTGCGCGGGGCGCTCCACCCCTTCGGGTTGCTGATGTCGGTGTTGGTGGAGTACGAGGCGTTGCCGGTCTGGTAGACGAGGTACCAGGTGCGCTGGGGCGCGAAGTAGAACACCTGGGGTGCGGCCCGGTATCCGGTGCCGATGCCGCTGCGGTCCAGGTAGTAGTGCGGGGCGGAGGCTGCCTGGGACCAGTCGGTGAAGTTCAGGTAGACCAGGCTGTATCCGGAGGCGCTGGCGACGCTGGCGAACACGTGGTACTTGCCGTTGTAGTAGACCACGGTCGGGTCCTTGAGCCCGGCGATGTTGTGGCTGGAGTCCGGCTTGGGGGACATCAGGACCCCGCTGGAGCTCCAGCTGAAGCTGCCGGGCAGGGCGGCCGCCGGCGAGCCTGGGGAGGCCGCGTTCTTCGCCGGGGCCTGTGCTGCGGCCCTGGTCGCGGTGTTCGGCGTGGCCTTCGCCGCGGGGGTGCCGCCGAGCGCGGTCAGCGCCGCGTTGTAGGCCGGCTTCTTGTTGCCGTTGCCGTCGAAGAGCAGTGGCTTCTCCCCGGAGCGCCAGGAGTCGGTGTCCCGGATGCCCCAGACCGTGATGCCGTTGCACCGTGCCACGTTCATGCAGGCCTTCACCGTGTTCGTGTACGCGGTCGTCGGTGCCTGCGCGATGTCGAGTTCGGTGATCTGCACGTCCACGCCGAGGGCGGCGAAGTTGGACAGGGTGGTCTGGAAGCTGGCGGGCGGGCCGCCGGTGCCGAAGTGGGCCTGGAAGCCGACGCAGTCGATGGGCACGCCACGGGACTTGAAGTCGCGCACCATGCGGTAGACGCCCTGGGTCTTCGCGTCGCTCCAGTTCTCGATGTTGTAGTCGTTGTAGCAGAGCTTGGCCGACGCGTCGGCCGCCCGTGCGGTGCGGAAGGCCTGCTCGATGAAGCCGTCGCCCAGCAGGTTCTGGAAGACCGAGGGGCGGTGTGCTCCGCTGCCGCCGTCGGCGAACGCCTCGTTGACCACGTCCCAGGCGTAGATCTTGCCCTTGTAGTGGCTCATCACGCCGTTGATGTGGTTGTTCATCACGCTGCGCAGGGTGTTGGGGTCGCCGATGGAGCTGACCCAGCTGGGCAGCTGGGAGTGCCAGACCAGGGTGTGGCCGCGTACGCGCTGGCCGTGCGAGGTGGCCTGGTTCACGATCTGGTCGGCCGGGCCGAAGTTGAAGGAGCCGCGGGAGCGCTCGGTGGTGTCCCACTTCATCTCGTTCTCGGGGGTGACCATGTTGAACTCGCGGTTCAGGATGGTCGAGTACGTTCCGTCGCCGAGTCTGCCGGCGGCCACGGCGGTCCCGAAGTACCGCCCGGACTGGGCCGCCTGAGCGCCCAGGGTGGACGCCTGAACGGAGGCGGAGGCGGAGGCGGAGGCGTCAGTGGCCGTGGCAGTGGCGGACGCCGGCGCGGCGGTCGCGGTCCCGGCTACCGCCATCACGCCGGCGGCCAGCAGACCTAACGCCGCGTGTCGGCGCCGGCCGGGTGGCTTCACAGCAGTCATGGTTCTCCTTGGAGGTCGAGGAGTTCTCATTGGGAGCGCTCCCAATTACGGCTGTGGTGCGGTCATGCCTGTGTTGAGGAAGGCTGCTGACGGCCGGGTGGCCGCGGTCGCCGGTCGGGTGGGGGTATGGGGAAGCTCCCTGTGTCGGCTGGGAATGGCTCTCCTGAACGCTGCCGCCCGCGTCGTCGAACTCCGGCGCGGTGACGTAGGGGGAAGCGCACCGGATACGGCTGTCAACGGTGGTCTGTGGGGCCGACACAAACCTGTCCACCCCGCATTGCCGTTCGAGATAACGAACAGCAATCGGAAGACCGGACAAGCATGGATGATAGGCGGACTCCGTGGGACGTCAACACCCCTCGCGCCAACCAGCCCGCCGATGGGCGATGAAGGCTGTTTGTGTGTCCGGCACTTGGCTTACGTGGCCGGAACGGCACTCGCGCTGCCGTTTATTCGCCGGTCCCGCGCCACGGGCCGGTGCTCTCACGGACGATCAGGGCGGGCTCGTCGCAGGGGTCGGGAGCGGGGGCCGCGGGGTCGAGCAGCCTGTGCAGCAGTCCGAAGCAGGTGCGGCCGAGCCCCTCGAAATCGAGTCGGACCGTGGTCAGCGCTGGGGCGAGGAAGGCCGCGACGGGTATGTCGTCGAAGCCGGCCATGCTCAGATCGTCGGGGATGTGACGTCCGGCTTCGCGGGCCGCCCGCATCACCCCGGCGGCCACGTCGTCGTTGCCGCACAGCACCGCGGTCACCGACCGGTCCGCGACCAGCTCCCGCGCGGCGAGATAGCCGGTACGCGGCGTCCAGCCGCCTTCCACCACGGGCGGTTCCGGGGCATCGGCCGCGCGCAGCGCGTCCAGCCAGCCCTGCGTGCGCTGGGCCACGTCCGCGGTCGAGGAAGGCAGCGCCAGGTAGTGCACGGTGCGGTGGCCCAGGCCCAGCAGATGGCGGGTGGCGTGGGCGGCGGCGAGCCGGTCGTCCAGCCAGGCCTGCGGCCGAGACGAAACCGGCTCGCTGCCGGAGGGGTGCTCTACCGCGGCCACCACCGGTGTGTCCGCGGGCAGCAGCCGCAGGGCATGCACCCCGGGGGCGTCGAAGGCGATGACCACGACGGGTTCGCCCGGCCGGGCGAGGCGGGCGCGTAACTCGGCCCGGTCCGGATGGGCATGCCGGTCCAGCACACTGACCGCGACCGTGAATGAGGCGGCTCGGGCGGCCTCTTCGATGCCGCGCAGTGTCGAGGCGGCCCCGTACAGGCTGGTGTCGCTGGTGAGGACGGTCAGCGAGCGGGCTGCCTTGCCCGCGAGTTCGCGGGCTGCGTGGTTGGGCCGGAATCCGAGCGAATCGATGGCGGCTTCGACCCGGTGACGGGTGGCATCGGCCACGGCGGAGTGGCCGTTGATGACGCGGGAGACCGTCTGGTGGGAGACGCCGGCTTCCCGCGCGACATCGCGGATGGTCACGGTGGGGGCGCCACTGGTGTCAGGGGCCGTGCACATCAAGCTGTGCCGACTCCGGGAAGGCGGCGGTAGCCGCTCGGCATGGCTGGCTCCTCGCTCCTTGTCGGTGCGCCTGTGTGACCGGTCACTCGGGCGTGGGTTCGTCCTCAGCGATCATCTGCACGGCCGCCGGGCCCGGTCCGGCGGAAGAGGCCCGGAAAAATCCATGGTGCGCGAGCTCTTGACACTTCGGATTCCGACGCCACAATCATGCGGTGATGTGACCGTTAACACAAGTGGTCGGGAACGGACGGAAACCGAACTCCCGCCGTGCCTGGGGCTGCCGTACCCCGACGACCACTCCTGAACGGGTCCACGGTCGCCAGGGCCGGCGCCGTGAACCCGTGATCGACGGCTCCCAAGGGCAGCGGCTGCTCAGCCCCGGAGCCGAGTGAACAACATCGACGGTACTGGGACGGCTGACGAGGGAGGGGGTCAGCGTCCCAGCCATCCGCCGTCGACCGGAAGCACGGTGCCGTGGACATAGGCGGCCGCGTCGGAGGCCAGGAACACGGTGGCGCCCGCGAGGTCGTCGGCGGTGCCCCAGCGCCCGGCGGGGATGCGGTCCAGGATGGCCTTGCTGCGCACCGGATCGTCCTGCAGCGCCTGGGTGTTGTCAGTCGCGATGTAGCCCGGGGCGAGAGCGTTGACGTTGACGCCGTGCGGTGCCCACTCGTTGGCCAGGGCCTTGGTCAGGCCGGCGATGCCGTGCTTGGCGACGGTGTAACCGGGGACGGTGATGCCGCCCTGGAAACTGAGCAGTGACGCGGTGAAGATGATCTTCCCCTGGCCGCGGGCCACCATCGCCGCGCCCACCGCCCGGCTCAGGGCGAACTGCGCGTTGAGGTTCACCTGGAGCACCAGGTCCCAGTCGGCGTCGGTGTGTTCGGCCGCGGGTGCGCGACGGATGGTGCCGGCGTTGTTGACCAGGATGTCCACCGGCCGCGCCCGTCCGGCGAGGTCCTCGCCCAGAGCACGCACGGCGTCGACGTCGGCGAAGTCCGTGCGGATCGCCTCGAAGGTGCGTCCCGCGGCGAGGACATCCTTCTCCACCTCGCTCCCGGACTCCTCCAGACTGGCGCTGACGCCGATGACGTCCGCTCCGGCCTCGGCCAGAGCACGGGCCATGGCCCGGCCGATGCCCCGGCGGGCTCCCGTGACGACAGCCAGTCGGCCCGTCAGGTCGAACGCGCTCATGCGGCGGCTCCTTCAGTCTCGCCGGTGCAGTCCACGAGGATCTTCATCACATCGCCACCGGCCTCCAGCGCCTCGAACGCGGCAGGGGCCTCGGTGAGCGGCACGACCTTGCTGATCAGCCGAGCCGCGGGAATCGTGCCGTCCGCCACCAGGGCGACCGCCCTCTCGAAGTCGGAGCGGTCGTACAAGCGGGCCCCGACGAGGGTGAGTTCGCGCCAGAAGAAGCGGTGGAGGTTCACCTCGCGGGGACGGGGGTGGATGGCCACCAGGCACAGCCGACCGCGCACCCCGAGGACATCGACCGCCGTATCCACGCCACCCGCCGAGCCGGAGACCTCGAAGGCGACGTCGGCGCCCGCATCGCCGGTCCACTGCCGCACAAGCTCCGGCACGTCGTCGGCGGCCGGGTCCCAGGCGAGCAGACCCAAGTCGGCCGCGAGCCGCCGCCGATGGGCGCTCAGCTCGACGACGCGGACGTCGGCTCCTTCGGCGCGCGCGACCAGCGCGATGAGAACGCCCACCGGCCCTCCGCCGACCACGACGACCTTCTCCCCGCCCCGGATGCCGGCCCGGCCGACATCGTGCACGGCGACGGCGGTGGGTTCGACGAGCGCGGCCCGGTCCAGTGACACGGACTCCGGCAGGCGTACGAGCGTCGAAGCGGGCACTGTCCAGCGCTGCTGCATCGCGCCGGGCGAGTCGATGCCGATGAAGTCGAGTTTCTGGCAGACGTGCTGGTGGCCGGTCCGGCAAGCGGGGCAGGTGCCGTCCCAGCGCAGCGGCATCACGGTCACCGCGTCACCGGGCTGCCAGCCCTTCACGTCCGGTCCGACGCGTACGACACGGCCGGACATCTCGTGTCCGAGGACCGCGGGTGTGGCGACCCGGCTGTCCATGTCGCCGTGGAAGATGTGCAGGTCGGTGCCGCAGATGCCGACGTAGGCGGGGGCCAGTTCCACCTCGCCGGGGCCGGGGGAGCGGGTATCGGCCGGCCCCGTGTCCAGGGTGCGGGCGGCCGTGTAGCGGACTGCGAGTGTCATCGTGGAGTCAGGGTCCCTTCAGCGCGGACGCCGATGGTCAGCAGCAGATTGGCGTAGGTACGGATGTCGGCGGTGACGATCGTCAGCGCGAGGTCGGAGGAGCGGGCGGCGTCGTAGAACTCGAACCGGCCCAGTGCCTCCACCGGGGCGGGCGCCAGGCGGGAGCGGTACTCGGCGACGGCCGGCGGCTCCGGTTCGCCCTCGGGCCCCACCATGACATGGGCCGACTCGACGGGGATCGCCCGCAGCAGGACATCGAGCACGGTGGTGACGTCCAGCAGGCCCGGCCGCAGATTGAGGTGCACGGTCGGCGCCCACTCCCCGGTGGCCGTACTGGCGGGGTAGTGGCCGTCGGCCAGCAGGACGCGGGCGCCGTGGCCCGATCCGGCCAGGGATGCGAGGATTGCGGGGTGCAGCAGTTCCGTCAGGAGCACGGCGTCCCCTCCTTCGTCGGGGCGGGCGTCAGATGGTAGAAGGCCGTCGCGGTACCGGCGAGCACCGCGTGGATCTCGGTGGCCGACCAGCCGTCCAGGAGTTCCTCGACGGCGGCGGCCCAGTGGTTCCACCCGCCGGCGAGGACACAGACCGGCCAGTCGGAGCCGAACATCAGCCGGTCGGGGCCGAAGGCGGAGAGCAGGACGTCCCACACCGGGCGGATGTCGTCGACGGTCCACTTTTCGTGGTCGGCCTCCGTGACAAGCCCCGAGACCTTGCAGTGGACCTTGGGATGCCGGGCGAGCCCGCGCAACTGCCGGGCCCAGTTGGCCGGTTCCCGCCGTGCGAGAGGTGGCTTGCCCGCATGGTCCAGGACGAGCGGTAGCTCCGGCAGCCTTTCCGCGAGCCGGATCGCCTGGGGGAACTGGTGGCTGCGAATGAGCACGTCGTAGCCGAGACAGCCAGGGCTGCGGCCGGAGGTCCAGGTTCCATACGTGGTGGTGGGTGTCGACAAGGGCCAGGGCGTCAGCCACGGGCGGTCCAGACGGGGCCGTCGGGGTACGCGTACTCCTTCAGGGAATCGGGATGCATCTGCGCGCTCAGCCCGGGGAGCTCCGGCGCCAGGTAGTGGCCGTCGGCGATGCGTACCGGGTCGACGAAGTGTTCGTGGAGGTGGTCCACGTATTCGATGACCCGGTCCTCCAGGGTGCCGGAGACGGCGACGTAGTCGAACATCGACAGGTGCTGCACCATCTCGCACAGACCGACGCCGCCGGCGTGGGGGCACACCGGTATGCCGAACTTCGCGGCGAGCAACAGGATCGCGATGTTCTCGTTGACTCCGCCGACCCGTGCCGCGTCGATCTGCACGATGTCGACCGCGCCGGCCTGGAGAAGCTGTTTGAACACCACCCGGTTGGCGATGTGCTCGCCGGTGGCGACCTTGATGGGGCCGACGGCCCTGCGGACCGCGGCGTGACCGAGGATGTCGTCGGGGGAGGTGGGTTCCTCGATCCAGTACGGCTGGGACGGCGCCAGAGCGCGCATCCAGTCGATGGCCTGCGCGACATCCCATCTCTGGTTGGCGTCCACGGCGATGCGGACACCGTCGCCGACCGTCTCGCGGGCGGTGCGCAGGCGCCGTGTGTCGTCCTCCAGGGACCCGCCCACCTTCAGCTTGATCTGGGTGAAGCCGTCGGCGACGGCCTCGCGGGCCAGGCGGGCCAGCTTCTCGTCGGAGTAGCCGAGCCAACCGGGGGTGGTGGTGTAGGCCGGGTAGCCGCGTTCCAGCAGGCGGGCGATCCTTTCGTCGCGTCCGGGTTCGGCGCGGCGCAGGATGTCCAGGGCCTCCTCGGGGGTGATCGCGTCGCTGAGCCAGCGGAAGTCGACCTGCGCGACCAGATCCTCGGGGGACATCTCGCCGAGGAACCGCCACACCGGCTTGCCGGCACGCTTGGCCGCCAGGTCCCAGGCGGCGTTGACCACCGCGCCGATGGCCATGTGGATGGCGCCCTTCTCGGGTCCCAGCCAGCGGAGTTGGGGATCGTGCACGAGGGAGCGGGAGAACCCGCCCAGGTCCGAGCAGACCTCCGCCACGGACAGGCCGACCACGTGTGGGGCGAGGGCCGCGATGGCGGCGGCCTGCACGTCGTTGCCGCGTCCGGTGGTGAAGGCCAGGGCGTGGCCCTCCAGCCCGTCACCGGCGTCGGTGCGCAGGACGACGTAGGCGGCTGAGTAGTCGGGTTCGGGGTTCATCGCGTCCGACCCGTCCAGATGCTCGGATGTCGGGAACCGCACGTCCAGGACGTCGAGGGCGGTGATACGGGCAGATGCCGAGCGAGGGGACACGGCAGAGGGCATGACAGCGACTCCTGTGAGAAGCAGGTGGGAACCCGGCTCCCCGCGAGGGAAGGGGGGAGCGGCGGGCGGTGTGCGGCGGCGACGGCCGCCTGATTCACTCCTGGACCTTGCCACCCGTGATGGTGGAGCCGCTGCCACACGCGCCGAGCAGCGCCAGTGCGGACAGGGTGGAGACGGCGGAGCAGAGGACGGTTCTGAGTCTCATCGATGGTTCCTCGCGCTGGTCCCGTAGCGGGAGATGTTTCGCTTCGACGACATCTGTCTATCGCCGCACAGCAGAGATGGGATGTATTTATAGGCATGCTCCCGCTGGGCTGTCCAGTCCCGCACTTGCCCTCTTGTAAAGTCCCAGTTCAAGGCGCATTTGAAGTGAGAGTCCGGGAAGTTGGAGGCAAGATGCATCCCATCAATCTTGTCTCCTTGGTGAGGGAAATCGGCTGCGAAGCAGCTGCCAGACATGCCATGTTTCAGCAGTCACCAACGCGCATCTAAGGGTGTAAATGGCGCAAATCGACTGGTCGTGCGGTGCTTTTCATCCCTGCACGCCCGTTGACATCCCAGGGAGACATGGCCGACCTTCGTGAATAACAAGCGACGCTCCAGGCACAAGCAGCCACGCCCATTGCTGTCCCCTGATCCCCCTTCCTCTCCGCCCCAGGGATGTGTCCATGCCGAGCTCGATCAACAGACGCCAGTTCCTGGCCAACGCCACCTGCGTGGCCGCGGCGGCCGTCTGCGGAGGTGCGTTAGGCGCCGGCGTCGCCCAGGCGGCGCCCAGCACGTACACACCCGACTGGAACTCGGTCGACCAGCACCCGCCGGCCCCGGAGTGGTTCCGGGACGCGAAGTTCGGGATCTACTTCCACTGGGGCGCTTTCAGCGTCCCCGCCTTTGACAACGAGTGGTACCCGCGCAGCATGTACCAGGCCGGCAGCCGGGCCAACCAACACCACACCGCGACCTACGGCCAGCCATCGGCGTGGCCCTATCACAACTTCATCAACGGAGCGCGGGACCTGGCGGGCAACGTCGTGAAGTTCGCGCCGAAGCTGAAGTCGGCCGGCGGGAACTTCGACCCCGATGAGTGGGCGCAGCTGTTCGTCGACGCCGGCGCCAAGTTCGCCGGCCCGGTCGCCGAGCACCATGACGGCTTCTCCATGTGGGACAGCCAGGTCAACGAGTGGAACTCGGTGAAGAAGGGTCCAGGTCTCGATCTGCTGCGGCTGTTCTCCACGGCCATCCGCGCCAAGGGCCTGAAGTTGCTGGTGGCCATGCACCACGCGTACCACTTCAACGGCTTCTATGAATTCGTCCCCGCCCAGACGGACAGCAGCCTCAAGAAGCTCTACGGGCAGCTGGGGCCGGCCGCGGAGAACCAGCTCTGGTTCGACAAGCTCAAGGAGGTCATCGACCGCGCCCAGCCCGACATCCTGTGGCAGGACTTCAAGCTGGACGCCGTCGACGAGACCAAGCGCCTGAACTTCCTGTCGTACTACTACAACCAGGCGGGCAGCTGGGGCCGTGAGGTCGTCGCCACGTACAAGGACGGCATGAACAGCAAGGGCGAGGTCTTCGACTACGAGCGCGGCGGCCCGGCCGACATCACCACCCCGTACTGGCTGACCGACGACAGCATCTCCAGCAGCAGCTGGTGCTACACCCAGGGCATCGGGTACTACACCATCCCGCAGATGCTGCACTCGTTCATCGACCGGGTCAGCAAGAACGGCAATATGCTGCTGAACATCGCGCCGATGGCCGACGGCACCATCCCGCAGGCACAGAAGGACATCCTGCTCGGCATCGGAGACCACCTGAAACGCTTCGGCGAGTCGGTGTACGCGACCCGCGCCTGGACGGCGTACGGCGAGGGTCCGACGAAGATGGGCGGCGGCGCGTTCACCACCCCGCATGCCGGCACCGCGGAGGACATCCGCTTCACCCGCAACAAGGCCGACAACATCCTGTACGCCACCGTCCTGGGCTGGCCCGGCAGCTCGCTGACGATCAAGACCCTCAACTCGGACCGGATCAACATCTCCTCGCTGACCTCGGTGAAGCTGCTCGGCTCCACCGCCGGCACCTACATCGACCTGCCCACGCCGGCCCAGAACACCTCCGGTCTCACGGTCGCCCTGCCGTCCTCAGCTCCGTACCGCGCGGGCGCCTACGTCCTCAAGCTCGCCTTCTCCGGCAGGATTCCGGGTCTGCGGCCGCTCGCCGGCGCCGTTGCCTTCAAGGAGGTCGACTACAGCGGCGACGCCGCCGTGCTCGCCCTCGGCGACTACACGGCGGCCGGCCTGATCGCGGCCGGACTGGGCGCGCGCACCCTCTCCTCCCTCCGGCCGGCCCCCGGCTATCAGGTGATCGGCTACTCCGGGGACAACTTCACCGGCACCTCCTGGACCTTCCCCACTGAAAACCCGGACCTGCGGATCACCGGCAACAACGACCAGATCACCTCGCTGAGAGTCCAGTTCAACCCGGCGACGCACTTCCGGATCACCAACGTCACCAACGCACTCGCCTTGGACAGCGGCGGCAACGTCGCCTCGGGCTCCAACCTCAAGCAGTGGACCTGGGACGGCAGCTCCAACCTGCAGTGGCAGGCGGTGGAGGTCCCAGGCGGCTACTACAAGCTGGTCAACCGCGCGAACGGCATGGTCGCCGACGGCTGGGGCGCCACCGCCGACGGCTCCGCGGCCAGGCAGGCAGCCTGGAACGGTGGCAACAACCAGCAGTGGACGATCACCCACCGGGGTGGCGACCAGTATTCGATCGCCAACCGGGCCACCGGCCTGGTCCTCGACGGCGGCGGCAACGTCGGCTCGGGCTCGGTCACCAAACAGTGGACCTACGGGAGCAGCACCAACCTGCTGTGGACGTTCACACCCGTGTGACCAGCACGTACGCGGCCGTGAGCGTGTGTCCTCGGCTTGTGCGGCCAAGATGATCCCTCAAGGAGACATGGGATGAATTTATAGGGCGCCCCGGAAACGGTGTCCGTCCCTCTCGCGCGCAAAAGCGATCGAGATGCGGATCACCTGCGAGTACAGGGGAGCCGATGCGAACCCTGATGATGTGATCACTCCGCTCCTTCCTGGGTTGTGGGATGTATTGGTACGCTGCCGAGGCCCAGGGATGAGCAGGGGGTAGCGCAGCATGTCATTGACCGACAAGGCCATCGACCGCATCAGGGAGCTCGTCCAGTCGGGCGAGCTTCCCCCGGGTGCCAAGCTGCCGCCCGAACAGCAGCTCGCCGCGGAGCTGGGGCTGTCCCGCAATCTGATGCGGGAGGCGGTCAAGGCGCTGGCCGTCTCGCGGGTGCTGGAGATCCGGCGCGGCGACGGCACGTACGTGACCAGCCTGGAGCCGGAACTGCTGCTGAGCGGTATCGGATCAGCGGTGGAACTGCTGCGCGGCGACACTCTGCTGGAACTCACCGAGGTCCGCCGACTGTTCGAGCCGATCGCCACCGGCCTGGCCGCCGGCCGCATCTCGGCCGAGGGGCTCGCCGAGGTGGAGCGACACCTGGAGGCGATGCAGGCGGCCCGCGACGACGTCGAGGAGCTCAACGAGCACGACGCCGCGTTCCACCGCGCGGTGATCGCGGCCACGGGCAACGCGACGCTCGCCACTTTGCTGGAGGGCATCGCGAGCCGGACGCTGCGCGCGCGTGTCTGGCGCGGACTGGTCGACGAGGATGCCGCCGGCCGCACACTGGCCGAGCACGAGGCGATCTACCACGCGCTGGCCGCCGGCGACGCTGCCCTCGCCCAGGCCGCCGCCCTCATGCATGTCAGTACCACTGAGCAGTGGCTGCGCGAGTACCTGGCCCGGGACGGCGCCTCGTAGCCGCGAGCGCTGCGCGTGGGCCCGTGGGCTCCGAAGCCCCATGGACCGCTGGTACGTGGCACTGGGCGGTCGGGTAACGGACGATCGTCACCGAGAAAGAACGACACAAATTGCGACGTCACACCATCCAACTGACCGAGCCGGCGACGGCGTTCCACGACAGTTTCCTGATCGGCAACGGATCACTGGGCGGGACCCTGCGCGGAGCCGTGGGAACCGAGCGCATCGACCTGAACCTCGACAGCCTGTGGTCGGGCGGCCCGGTGACCGCTGCGGACACCGGGTCACCGGCCGACCTGCTCCCGCAGCTGCGCGAGGCCATCCGGGCCGAGGACAACGTCCGGGCCGAGGAGCTGGCACAGGCCATGATGGGACCTGGCTGGACCGAGTCCTACCAGCCCCTCGGGTGGCTCGAATGGCACTACGCCGACACGTCGGACGCCACCGGATACCACCGCCGGCTGAACCTGGCCGACGCGGTGGCCACCACCGGCTACGGGCCCGCCGGAGCGGAGGTCGAGATCTCGGGCTTCGTCTCGGCCCCCGACAACGTGCTCGTGGTCACGGTGACCGGGCCCGGTGCCGCCGCGCACCCTGTCCTGCCCACCTTCGTCTCCCCCCATCCGGTCACCACCGCCACCCCGCGACCGGGCCTGCTCGTGGCCACCGGCCGGGTGCCGATCCGTGTGCTGCCCAACTACGTCGACCAGGAACCCGCGGTCGTCTACGGCGACGACGAGCCGGACGAGGCCGGCACCGTGGCCGCCGGCGCCGGGTTCGCGGTAGCGGTGGCGGTCGAGAGAACCGGACCGCAGGAACTACGCCTGATCGCCGCAGCCGCCAGCGGTTTCCGCGGCTACGACCGGCGGCCCAGCGCCGACCTCGCCGCCCTCGCCCGCTCTGCGGAAGAGACCGTGACCCAAGCCCTGACCCGCACGGTCGAACAGCTCGTCCAACGTCATGTCCACGACTACCGGAGCTACTTCGACCGCGTCGACCTCGACCTGTCGGCCTCACCCGCCGCGGCCCACGGCGACCCCGCGCGGGCGGAACTCCTCTTCCACTTCGGCCGCTATCTGCTGATCTCCAGCTCCCGCCCGGGCACTCAGGCCGCCAACCTCCAGGGAATCTGGAACATCGACGTCCGCCCCGGCTGGAGCGCGAACTACACCACCAACATCAACGTCGAGATGAACTACTGGGCCGCCGAGAGCACCGCCCTGCAGGACGTGCACGGCCCGATGCTCACGCTCGCCGACGACCTCGCCGAGAGCGGCACGGCCACCGCCGCGCGGTACAACGGCGCCGCGGGCGCAGTGGTCCACCACAACACCGACATCTGGCGGTTCTCCACGCCCGTCAAGGGCGATACCCAGTGGGCCACCTGGCCGACGGGCCTGTACTGGCTGGCCGCCCACGTGTGGGACCACTACGAGTACGGCGGGAACGACGACTTCGGCGCGGGGTGCGCCCTGCGGGTGCACCGCTCGGCCGCCCTGTTCGCGCTCGACATGCTCGTACCCGACGACGACGGCTCGCTCGTCATGAGCCCCTCCACGTCACCCGAGCACCGCTTCGTCCTCCCCTCGGCGCCGCGGGGGGCCGCGGTTACCGAAGGAGCGACGATGGATCAGGAACTGGTCCATGAGGTGCTCTCCCGGTACGTCACCTTGGCCGAACACTTCGGACATGGTGACGACGACGGGCTGCTCGCCCGCGCCCGACACGCGCTGGGTGCCCTGCGTCTGCCCGGCATCGGCGCGAGCGGTGAACTGCTCGAGTGGAAGGACGAGCGGCCTGGTGCGGAGCCGGGCCACCGCCACCTGTCCCACCTCTACGGCCTCCACCCCGGGACGCGTATCACCGAGGGTGGCACTCCCGAGGTGTTCGCGGCAGCCAGGAAGGCTCTCGCGACCAGGCTCCAGCACGGCAGCGGATACACCGGCTGGAGCCAGGCGTGGATCCTGTGTCTTGCCGCGCGACTGCGGGACACCGGGCTGGCCGAGCGTTCGCTCGACGTCCTGCTGAACGACCTGACGTCGTGGTCCCTTCTGGACCTGCACCCGCACTCGGAGTGGCCGGGCGGCTATATCTTCCAGATCGACGGCAATCTCGGCGCCGTCGCGGGCATCGTGGAACTGCTGGTGCAGAGTCACGAGGGAGCCGTCAGCCTGCTGAAGACGCTCCCGCGTGGCTGGCGGAACGGTCACGTGGCCGGTATCCGCTGTCGCGGCGGACTGACCGTCGACGTGGACTGGGACGCGGGAGAACTGACCACCGCCACGATTCGCACGGGCCCCTCGGGGCCCGTCGTCGTGGAGATCCCGGCCACCGGGGGCGACCTCACCGTCACGGACGTGGACGGTGAGCCGGTCAATGCCGTCGACACACCATGTGCGGTGCCCGGACGCCGTCGCCTCACGTGGGACGGACGTGCCGCTTCGTCCTACCGGCTCGTGAGGTGACGGTTTTCGGATCGCGCCAGGAGATGGTGGCTTCGCTGTGAGGCGGCGAGCCATGAGGTCGGTCATGGCGAGGTGGGCCATGGCTTCGGAGCGTCCGGAGAGGGTTTCGTAGTCGCGGGCGAGCCGGCCGAGACGGCTGCCGAGGTCGAGCACGCGGAGCCCCTTCACGTCGCCGAAGAACTCTGCGCCGGGGCCGGTGTCGGGGATGTCCCAGGCCCATCGGTCCAGCTCGGGCAGCTCGATTCCGCTGGATCCGGTGGGCGCCGTAGGTGGTCCAGACGCCCTGGTTCTGTGTGTCGATGTCCGGCATGAGGCGCTCTCCAGCAGCAGAGGGGTGGTCAGGGACGCAGGGCGTAGCAGCGCAGGACATCGAGGTCGGCGGTGCGGACGGTGGACCATCCGGTCGTGAGCAGCTCGGCGTCCGCGGGGGTGATGCCGAGCCTTTGGAGGGCCGGGGCGGCGGCCGTGCGGCGGCCGGCGATCTCGGTGACGACCCAGCAGGTGCCGCCGGGCGCCAGGAGGCGGCGAACACGGTCGACGAACGCGGCCTTGTCCTCCATCCACCGGTAGACCAGCCGGCAGGTGATGACGGCGTACGCCGGGTCCGGCAGGGCGGCCAGGTCGCCGGTGGTGATGTCCAGGCACCGCCAGGCCGGCCCCGGGACGGCGCCGGTATCTTCGGCGACGGCGAGGGAGATGGCGCTGGGGGAGCAATCGACGCCGGTCGTGCGGTATCCGAGTTCGTGGTGGAGATGGCGGGCCAGGGCGCCGGCGCCGCTGCCGATGTCGAGGGCGGCGCGGGCGTGCCCCGGGCCGAGGTGCTCGTCCATCAGCCGCTTCTCGGCTCCGCACACCTGCCGGTATCGGCGGCCTTCGGCCCAGAGCGGTTCCCAGTAGGCGGCGCTCCCGCTAGTGGACTCGGCGGTGGTCACGATTCTCCTTCTCGGATGGCCGGTGCGGCCGCGGCCCAGCAGGGCGGCCATGGTCCGCAACACTCACGCGGTCCGTAGCGGGTGATGCCGGGGTGACGGGGGATCCGAGGTCGATGGTTCTGCCTCCTGGGGAGGACGTCGAGTGCGGGCGCCGGGACGCCCCAGCCCGTTGGGTCAACAGGTGGGACGCCCCGTCGCCGGGCTCGGGTTGCTACTGCGGGCCGTAGACCTCGAGTTCAACGAGGCGCGAGTAGTTGCTGCGGCCGAAGTGGATCAAGGCGCGCACCGCGTCGGTCTGCTCGGTGGGGAACGTGGTGACGACGTGCTCCTCGGTGTTGCCCACGACCTGCGCGACGGTGCGCCAGGTGTCGCCGTCACGGACCTGGATGTCGAAGTCCCGGATGCCGCTCGTGGCGGCCGGCGTCTTGGTCCAGAGCTCGACCCGGTCGACCGTCTGGACCGTCGGCCACTCCACGCCGTACCAGTCGGGGAAGACGTCCCGGGTGGCGTCGTTCCAGCCGGTCAGGGTGTCCCAGTGGCTCTGGTCCTTGTCACCGTCGACGGCACCGCAGAGCGTGAAGTTGCCGTGCGTGGAGGAGGCGATGGCCTGCTCGCCGTAGGCGAGGTTGGCCCCGGGCCCGCGCTCGGGGACCGGCTGGACCGTGACCGGGACGACCTCCCTCTGCTTGCCGCTGGTCACGGTGATGTCGTACGTCCCTGGTTTCGTCCCGCGCGGAACGAGCACGCCGAACGACTTGGTCACCGGCTGGGCCGGGTTGTTGGGCGGCAGGTACGTCTGGAAGACCGTGTCGGAGAGGACGAGCGGCGCCTCGGCCTTCAGGGTGGCGTCCGCGAAGACCGGTTCGGTGCCGGTGTTGGTCAGGGTCACCGCGATCGAGGTGGGCAGGCACGGCAGTTCGTTGGCGGACACCGCGGCGGGCGAGGCCCACATCACGACGTTCGAGCGGGACTTGCCGCCCGCGGCAACGGCGTTCTCCGCGGGAGCGGCGAGGGTCACGCCGGCGGTCAGCACGCCCGCGACCGCGGCGGCGGTCAGGGTCTTCTTCATGGTTGTTCCTCTTCTCAGGCCTGCTGAACGGCGGCGACGCCGCTCTCGACGGCGAGCTTGGTGCGGGTGCTCACGGTGCCTTCGCGCACCGTGACCCGGTCGCACACCCGGAACTCGGACATCCAGCGGTCCGGGGTGATCTCGCAACTGATGTAGCCCCGCTGGAAGTTGCCGAACTTCATGTGCGGGTTCTCCTCGAGCAGCACCCGCCCTCCGGCGTCCAGGTCCTCGCCGTCCTGCGCCGAGGTGAGGGAGGTGCCGACGAACTCGGTGGCTACGACCTTCGAGTCCGGGTCGGTGAAGTCGAGCGCGAGGTCGCTGACCACCGTGCGGTGCAGGTCGCCGGCGAGGCTCACCACGTTCCGGATGCCGCGCTCGTCGATGCCGCCGAGGAGGCGGTCGCGCGATGCGCTGTACCCGTCCCAGGCGTCCATCGGGACGGCCACGCCGGGGCCGGAGACCGTGTCGAGGAGAGTGATGGCGGTCTGGTGGCCGAGGACGTTCCAGGTGGACTGCGACGCGGTGAGGCCGTCGAGCAGCCATCTCTCCTGGGGGAAGCCGAGGATGGAGCGGCTGGGGTCGGCCGTGGCCTCGTTGGGCGCCTTGACGCCGTCGCCGTTCACCTGGTCGTTGCGGTACTGGCGGGTGTCGAGCATGGAGAACTCGGCCAGCCGCCCGTACCGCAGGCGGCGGTAGAGCTGCATCTCGGGACCGTCCGGGAACTGCGGTGCGCGCAGCGGCAGGTTCTCCCAGTAGGCGCGGAACGCGTTGGCCCGCCGGACGAGGAACTCGTCGGTGGGCGTGCTCCCGGCGTACCGGTCGGCCCAGTTGTCGACGACCTCGTGGTCGTCGAAGACCACGATCCACGGGGCGGTGTGGTGCGCCGCCTGCAGGTCCGGGTCGGTCTTGTAGTACGCGTAACGCTGGCGGTACTCGTCCAGGGTGACGGTCTGACGGGTCCGCAGCGGGTCGTCGTCGCCGGGGCGGACGCCGCGGTCGTTGCCGAACTCGTAGATGTAGTCGCCGAGGAACAGCACCACGTCGTGGTGGCGGGCGGCCAGGTCGCGGTGGGCGGTGAACCAGCCCTCCCAGATGGCCTGGCAGGAGGCGACAGCGAGGGTCATGCTCGGCAGCAGCTGGTCCGGCGCCGGAGCCGTCTTCGTCCGGCCGGCCGGGCTGACGAACCCGCCGGTGCGGAAGCGGTAGTAGTACTCGCGGGCCGGCTTGAGGCCGCGGACGTCCACATGCACGGAGTGGCCGTACTCGGGTGCGGCCTTCGCCGTCCCGCGCTGGACCACCCGGCTGAAGCGCTCGTCGGCGGCGATCTCCCACTGGACCGAGTAGGTCCGCTGGTCCATGCCGCCGAAGGGCGCCAGCGGGTCAGGGGCGAGACGGGTCCACAGTACGACGCCGTCCGGCAGCGGGTCGCCGGAGGCGACCCCGAGCGTGAACGGGTCCTGCTTGGTGGCGGAGGTGGTCGCGGCGGTGGCGGGGCTGATCCCGGGCAGCATGCCGGAAAGGGCGAGCCCGGCGGCGGCACCCGTGACTGTGAGGAAACGCCGCCGCGTCGCCGCGCTCAGCGCTGGAGGAAGAAATGAAGAGTGTTTCACGTGCGTGGACGTTGGCGGTGTCAGGTGAAGAACCGGGCAACATTTGGTAACGGTATCGTCAGTACTTCACCACGAACTGGCGCCGGAGAGGAGGTCCCGTTGACTACCGCGCGAGTCATGCGGTCGAATGCGGCATCAATCGCCTCAAGAGACACCGGGCGGTGGCCACGCGGTATGACAAGTTGGCGGTCCGCTACGAGGCGACCCTCGTCGTCGCGACCATCAACGAGTGGCTATGCCCCGCGCATTCGATAGCCCGATTCCTCGCCAGGGAAACGCTCCCAGGCGGACTTGCGGGTCATCCCCAGAGTCTCCCCGATACGCGCCCAGGTGACTCCCAGCGCACGCGCCTTGAGCACCCATTGGCCCGCCGTTCCGGCTGGACTAAGACCTCGCCCGGAGATGCGGCCGTTGAGGCCCCGGTCGATTGGAGTTCAGCGCCTGCTGCATGGCCGCGGGGGTGCCGACGCACTTCAGCACGCTGTCGGCGCCGACGCCGTTCGTCAGTTCCTTGAGGCGGGCGATGTCTTCCTCGCCGCGCTCGGTGAGGACGTCCGTGGCGCTGGCCACCGCTCGTCGGGGCACCTATCCGAGCAGCTGGCCCGCCACGCGACACTCCACGACGTGGAGCAGCCGCTTCCTCCTTATCAGCACTGGCTGGACCGACTCGCCGACTTCGACCCACGGCGTGTGCTCTTCGCCCACGACTGTTCGGTCTGGGAACCACCGCTGACCGCTGACCGCTGACCGCTGACCCCGATTCTCACGGCGTATGCCACGCGCGCGGAGCTGGTGCGGGGTGACCCTCCCCAGGCCGGCCTGAGCAACACGGTGGACGTCCGAGCAGGTCAGGTGGCAACTCCATCGCGTGACCGCCCTTCGAACCCTAGGAGCGTGGGGGCCCCGTCGCTGTTCTTCGTGATCCGGGAGTCCGGGTCGGTGAATTTGGCCTGCGCCTTCTCCAACGGCCGCGCAACCTCGGCGGCCTTGTCTCCGGCGGCCTGCACGGCGCCGGGAGTTGTGCTTTGAGGCATTGGCCTCAAGCTTCGGCGGCCAGGTAGCGGAAGGCCACATCATCGGTGCACTTGCGCTCGATCGCCCGCGACGAGCGCACCCGGGTTGTGTAGCCGTAGATCAGCAGCCGAACCATCAGACGCGGGTCATACCGCGGGAACCCGCGCTTCTCGGTGTAGGCCGCCAGGATCGGGGCCAGGTCCAGGACCTCGTCGACCAACTCGGCGACGAACCCCGCCAGATGGTTCTGCGGCAACCACTCATCCAGCGACGGCGGCAGCAACATCATCTGATCGGGGACGAACACCCGGAACGTGTTCTTCACCGGCACCGCCGGCGCGGTCTGCGGCTCAACTACCGCCGCCGGATCCACCTCGAACAGGCCATCCCCACCAGACATACCAGGATTCTTCCATGTGGAAGATCACGAACAGGAGGCGGCGTCGGGCTCAACTGCCTGACTGACCGCCAATGTCCGCGGCCAGCGCCGCGTAGATGTACTCGCTGCCCCAGCGATCCCCGTCGAGGTCGTTCTCGACCAGGTGCGCCTCCCGGCGCATCCCGAGGCGCTCACAGACCCGCACAGACCCGGTGTTCTCCACATCCAGCCGTGCGTAGAGCCGGTGCACGCCCAGCGTGTCGAAGGCAAACCCGGCCAGCGCCGCGGCCGCCTCGGTCGCGTAGCCGTGCCCCTCGTGACGTGGGTCGAGAGTCCAGCCGATCTCGGCCTGGGCGGCGCGGGCATCAGCCAGGGCGAGGCTCACCTCGCCAAGGACGCCGGGCTCATCGCGTCGGCAGACAGCGAGCGCCAGCTTGTCCCCGTCGGCACGCCAGGCCGTCTGCGCCGCGCGCTCGGCGGCAACCTGCTCGCTGCGCTCACGCGTGTGCGCCGGCCGGTACAAGTAGCGCGCCACGCTCGGCAGGCTCTGGTAGGCGTACAGGTCGTCGGCGTCGCCGGGAGTGAACAGACGCAGCGACAACCGGGCCGTGGTCAACGGCAGCAGCGAGGCGACGTCCATGCGGACCTCCGGGATGCGGATGTGGATCAAGACGCGGACTGATTTTCGCATCACGACTGCCCGGCAGCCACGCCTTTTCAACGGCAGCGCCCGACAGCCGCACTCCACCACGAGGCGCGGCATTCCAGGAGTTGTTTACTGCCATCTGTTCTCCTACGGAGACGCTGAGCTCTGCGTCTGTCGCTGCCGTCGCGTCACGCTGATCAGCGTGCAGACCTGGCGAGACGCCATCGAGCTTCCTGTTCCCGGAACGACGACACTCGCCACGTTCGCCGGGCCTCTCACTGACACTCAAGTCAAGGCGGGCTCAACGCAATTGCACACCCCCGGCAATCGACCCTCCAGATGACGGCTTCGGCATGTGATCGAACCCGGTCCGACCGACTCAGACGAGTACGCGGACAGCCGCCGCGGCGGGCCGGGTCGTCCTCTTCGCGGCTCGCTCGCTCGCCCGCCCGCCCGGCCGGCCTGGCCTTCCACCAGCTGGTCACCGAGCTCCAGGCATACGGGGGCCGCGTCAAAACTCGGGCCGTCTTCTGGCTGAGTTGGGCAAATGGGCCGCTCAGGTGTCGAGGGACTCGGGGATGAAGATGTCCTGGCTGGTCAGCAGGCGCTTGGAGAGGCCCTGCTCGTGGTGGTAGCGCAGAAAGGTGTCGACGGCCTTGCGGTTTGCGCTCAGCCCGTAGGGCCACCAGTCCTTGCCGAGCAGGTTGCGGTTGCTCTCGAACAGGCTGCTGAACCAAGGGGTGAGCAGGCTCATGTGCTGCTTCGAGGCGTCCTTGAGGTGTTTGCGTTCGGTCAGGTCCTTGGCCTCGACGAAGGCGCGGTAGACCGAGCGCAGGTCCTCGGTGCGGTGCACCAGCTCCTTGCGGACCGCGACGAGGTGCATCGGGGGGAAGATCCCGGTGCGCCGGTAGTAGTCGCGCTCGACATTCTCGTAGTCGGGGAAGAGCCGGGCGATCTTCGTCGATCCCTGCAGTAGGGCCTGGGGCACGTCGACCGAGATGAGCGCGTCGATCTCTCCGGACTCAAGCATGGCGCCCAGGGCCTGGCCGTCGGCGGCGTGCCGCACGTGCACGCCGTCCGGCACCGGCTGCGGGAGCCAGTCGAACGCGGGGATGGGATGGTCGGTGCCACCGATGACCCAACGGCACTGGTCGACGGTCACGCCGTACTCATCCGACAGGATGCCCTTGGACCAGACCCCGGCGTCGTGTCCGAAGAGCGCGAACTCGCCGAGTGTCTTGCCGGCGAGGTCCTGCGGCTTCCCTATGCCCGCTTCGGTGTTCACGAAGATGGCCGAGTGCCGGAAGTTGCGGTTCGGGAAGATCGGCAGCGCCATGAATGGCGCGTCCTCCAGGTCGAAGGTGCGCAGGAAGTAGGTCAGGCCGAATTCCGCTATGTCGTAGCGGCCTTCGAGCATGTGCCGGAAGAGGTCCGAGACCAGCGGCTCCGTCTCAAAGGTGGCGTCCACGCCGTCGATCTTCACGCGGCCGTCGAACAGCGCCTCGGTGTGCTCGTACCGGTAAGTGCCGATGGTCAGCTCAGCACCCATCAAGAATCCTCACTTCCGTGAAGCGCCTAACGACGCCAGACGACATCCGCAGATCTTGGTACCACGGACGCCGACCGCCGCGTCACCGGATCCGGCGAACGTATGCGGTCACAGCACTAGCCGCCATGGCACGGGCCCGAAACCTGCTGCGGCGGCGATTCGCCCTGGCCCGGGTGGCGGGATGCAGCCGCTTTGCGCTGTATCGGGGCTTCCGCGCGGCGTACGGCTTCGGACCCAGCGACTATCAACGCGATGTCCGGGGTCTACACGTGGGAGGGTGCTGCCCAGCGCGCGCGAAGCTTCTGCCGACTCGCGGGGTGCGATGCGGAGTCGCCGGATCATAGTCCCTCGTGCAGCAGCTTGTCGGGGGTGATCGGGAGGTCGCGGATCCGGATTCCGGTGGCGTTGTGGATTGCGTTGGCGACCGCGGCGGCGGTGCCGACAATGCCGATTTCGCCGATACCCTTGGTGCCCATCGGATTTACGTGCGGGTCGTTCTCCTCGATCCATTCGGCCTCGAGGTCGCGGATGTCGGCGCAGGTGGCGACGTGGTACTCGGCCAGGTCGTGATTGACGTAGTGGCCGGTCACGGGGTCCATCGTGCTCTGCTCCCAGAGCGCCGTGGACAGACCCATCGTCATGCCGCCGAGGAACTGCGAGCGCGCGGTACGGGGGTTGACGATGCGGCCGGCCGCGAAGACACCGAGCGCTCGCTCCACGGTGACCTCGCCCGTGTCCGGATCCACCTCGACCGCTACGAACTGGGCGCCGAACGCGTGCATGGCGTAACGCTCTGCGGCCTCGTTGCCGCCGGCGCTGCCTGTGGCAGAGGCGCCGGCGTCGGGGCGATGGCCGTGCCGGTCACGCAGATTGTGTGCCGCGTCGTAGATCGCGGTTCCCCACGTCGTGATGCCCGACGAGCCGCCCGCGACGGACGCGTGCGGCAGTGACGTGTCGCCGATCTGCAGGTCGATCTGATCGAGCGGCACGGCCAGCGCCTCTGCCGCGACCTGCGCGAGCGCGGTCCACGTGCCCGTGCCGATGTCGACGGCGCCGATGCGCACGCGGTAGCGGCCGTCGGGCATTACGTCGATGGCCGCCTCGGAGCCCGGCAGGCGGTGGACCGGATAGGTGGAGGCAGCGACGCCGGTGCCGGCCAGCCGTCCGTCCGGGCCGGGCTTGCGCGACGGCGCGTGCTCGCGGTCGGCCCAGCCGAACCGCTCGGCGCCACGGCGCAGGCAGGCGACGAGGTTGCGGCTCGAGTAGGGCTTGCCGGTCTCGGGGTCCACGTCCGGCTCGTTGCGGACGCGGAGCTCGACCGGGTCCATCCCGAGCGCGATCGCCAGCTCGTCGATCGCGCACTCGCCCGCATACATGCCAGGGTTCTCGCCTGGCGCGCGCATCCAGGACGGGATGGGCACGTCCAGCGGCGCGAGCCGGTGCGTGGTCCGCCGCGCCCGCGAGGCATACATCACCCGGCTCGGGACGGCGGTCTGCTCGGCGAATTCCTTGATCCGCGAGGTCTGTTCCCAGACGTCGTGGACGAGCGCGAGCAGGTGGCCATCCGCGTCGGTGGCGAGCCGCAGCCGCTGCACGGTCGGGGTGCGGTAGCCGGCGACGGAGAACAGCATCTGCCGGGTCAGCGGCAGCTTGACGTCCCGGCCCGGGATCGCGCGGGCGGCCAGACAGGCGAGGACATTGTGCGCGTGCGGCGTGCCCTTGGAGCCGAAGCCGCCGCCGATGTGCGGCGCGATCACACTCACTTGCTCGACCTCCAATCCGAACAGGGGCGCGATCAGCTCCCGCACACCGTGGACGCTCTGCGTCGAGTCGTGCAGGGTGAGGTGCCCGACCCGGGCGTCCCAGCGGGCCACTGTGGTGTGCGGCTCCATCGGGTTGTTGTGGTAGGCGGGCGTGGTGTAAGTGGCGTCGACGGTCGCGGCGGCGGATGCGAGGCCGGCCTCGACGTCGCCGTCCTCCGTGTCGGTGGGGAAGGCCGGGTTGACCTGCTCGGGCGCGTAGAGGTCGGGGTGGTCGGTGCGCAGGACGACGTCGTGGCCCTGCTCGTCGTAGGAGACCTCGATCAACTCGGCCGCTTCGCGCGCTGCCTCCGCGCTGTCGGCGACGACTACGGCAGCGAACTGGCCGCGGAAGAACACTTCCGGCGACTGCAGCACCCAGAACTCCTTGTCCTCGTCGGAGGCGAGGCGCTCGGCGTTCCGGTGCGTGAGGATCGCGAGCACGCCGGGGACGGCGGACGCGGCCTCCGTGTCGATCGCGGTGATCGTGCCGCGGGCCACCGTGGCCTGCACGGGGTGCGCATAGGCGGGAGCGGTGAACGGGTGCTCGGCAGCGTAGGGCGCGGTGCCGGTCACCTTCGCCGGACCGTCGCGCCGCTCGCGGTCGGTGCCGATTTCGCGCTGCTGGACGGTGGTCACCGCCTACCTCCGCTCGGCCAGGTCGCGTAGTACGGCGACGATCGTGCGCAGCGCCAACGGCACCTTGAACGCGTTGCCTTCGGTCGGTGTCGCCGCCTCGAGCTCCGCCTCGGCCGCGGCGCGGAACGCCTCCTCGGTGGCCGGGCCGCCGCGCAGCCGTGCCTCGGCCACCGACGCGCGCCACGGCTTGTGGGCGACTCCGCCGAGCGCGATCCGCACATCCTCGATCGTGTCGCCGGCGACATCGAGCACGGCGGCGACGGAGACCAGCGCGAAAGCATAGGAGGCCCGGTCCCGGACCTTGCGGTAGGCCGAGCGCCCGGCCACAGGAGGCAGGTCGACCGCGGTGATCAGTTCGCCCTGGGCAAGCGTCGTGTCCCGCTCCGGCGCGTCTCCGGGAAGCCGATAGAGATCGTGGATGGGGACGCCACGTGATCCCTGTGGCCCCTGCACCTGTACCACCGCGTCCAGCGCCATCATGGCCACGGCCATGTCGGACGGGTGGGTGGCGATGCAGTGGTCGGAGACGCCGAGAATGGCCAACTCGCGCGAGTAGCCGCCGATCGCCGAGCAGCCCGAGCCAGGCGCACGCTTGTTGCACGGGGTGGTGCGATCTTGGAAGTACACGCACCGCGTGCGCTGCAACAGGTTGCCGCCGGTGGTCGCCAGGTTGCGCAGCTGGCCGGAGGCGCCCGCCACCAGGGCCTGGGCGAGCACCGGATAGCGCTCGCGCACCACAGGGTGCGCCGACAGGTCCGAGTTACGCACGGTGGCGCCGATGCGCAGGCCCCCGTCGCGCTCCTCGACGAAGTCGAACGGCAGCCGGGTGACATCCACCAGCAGCTCCGGAGCGGCGATCCCGAGCTTCATGTGGTCGACGAGGTTCGTGCCGCCGCCGAGGAACGCCGCACCGGGGCGGTCCGCGACGAGCGCCACCGCGGCCTGCGCGTCGCTCGCCCGCTCGAAGTCGAACGCCTTCATCGTGACGCCCCCTGCTCGATCGCGGCGACGATGTTCACATACGCTCCGCAGCGGCAGAGGTTGCCACTCATCCGCTCGCGGATCTCCGCCGGCGTCCGCTCGGGCGCCGACCCGACGTCGGGCGTCACGTGGCTCGGCCAGCCGGCCTCCAGCTCCGCGAGCATCCCGACGGCCGAGCAGACCTGACCGGGAGTGCAGTACCCGCACTGAAACCCGTCCTGGTCCAGGAACGCGCGCTGCATCGGATGCGGCGCGTCCGCCGTGCCGAGCCCCGCGGCAGTGATGATCTCCGCGCCGTCGTGCTGGACCGCGAAGGCCAGGCACGTCGTGACGCGTCGGCCGTCGAGCAGAACCGTGCACGACCCGCACTGGCCGTGGTCGCAACCCTTCTTCGGCGCCGCCGTCCGCAAGTACTCGCGTAGCAGATCGAGCAAGGTCACGCGAGTGTCCACCGTCGCGGTTCGCTTCTCGGCGTCAACCGTGATCGTAATCGTCGCTTCCATGGCGCTCCCCTCGGCTCGCCCGACCGCGTACCAGGACCGGTCAGCCGTTGCGGACCACCGGCGTGCAGGACGTGCTGCCCTGTCCGGCTCCTTCTCCCGCGGTGACAGTGGACGTGCTGCGCGTCCCCCTGCGCGTCCCCGCGGTGCCTCGCCCGGGTACCCAGCCTGACAGCCAGGAAACCGTTGCCCGGCTCACGTCGAGGGCTGGCGCCACGGGCTGGTCCGCCCCCCCGGGGCCGACCGCTGCTTTGCGCGGCAGAAGGCTGCTCGATCCTCCAGGACGGGTGGGTCGCTCCGGCCTCTCGGTGCAGGCCTCCGACCAGGGCGTCGTAGGCGCGTCGCTCGGTCGTGGAGGTGGCCTTGGCCTCGTCGCACTCGGGGGCGACGAACACCACCCGGGCGGTGGCGCCATCAGCGGCCGTGTTTGGCGCGGGCCCATGGACGTGATGGCGCCCCAGGCGCTCCGGGCGTGCGGTGACCGCACGTGACCGGTCTCGAGCCTGCGCGGTCCTCCCACAGCTCTCAGGAAGGGGATGCCGTGCTGGGCTCAGACGCACCGGCGGCTGTGTCCGGGGCGGTAGCCGAGTAGAAGACGGCCCTCTGCTGCTTGGTGCGGTGTGCCTGCCCCTTGGCGACGAGCGACTCGAGAGTGCTGCGCACGACCGTGGCCTTGATCTCGCGCTCCGGAAGAGCCTGGCTGAGGGCAGTGGTGACCTCGGCTGCGGAGCGCGGTTCGCCGTGCTGGGTGAGGTCATCATGGACGAGGTCCCGGAGTGTGGGCACACTCGCTGCTCGTGCCCGCTTGGGACGGCTCCTGTCAGACTCTGCCCCCTTCCGCTTGCCGATGGTCGTGTTGGTCTTCTGCTTCGGCTTGCGTGCTGCCGGCAGTGCCGCGGACTTCAGCGCAGTGGACGAACCATCCTCAGAGCCGCTGACGTCGGTGTTTCCCGGCACGCCGACGGCGGCTTCGTCGCGGAGTGTCTGTCGCATGCTGAGCAGGAGCGCCCGGTTGTTTTCGAGTAGCGACAGTTGTTGTTGCAGCGCCGAGATTTCGGTGATGAGGCGCTCGTGTTCCGCGGAGTTGCGTTCGAGATCGGCTGTGATCTGTGCCGCGTACTGGGACTTCAGGCTGGTGTTATCGGCAGAGGTGTCCACCACAAGCTCCCTTGTCTGGGGCGCAATCCATGTTGGTGGTGGATATTACATCCGCGCGATGGCACGGCTCCGCCAAGAGGTGGCTTCGATGCCGCAGACTCCGCGCACTGCGGGGATGCTGCCGCTGGCGATGTCACCGCCGCCGTCCATCGGTGGCTTGTCGAAACCGGCCGCATCCACGAAGCCGCACCCATTGTCATCTGCAGCGGACCGGGAGTTGACACCGTCAGGCCAACCAGGTCACGGCCCTGTGGGCTGCAGGGTGCCACGGGTGTACTTCGGCGGGGTCTGCCGCTCAGCGCGAACAGCGGCACGCCTCCCCGGGGCCAGTCGCTCGGCGCGGGGGGACACCGACAGCTTGCGACAGGTCGCCACTTCGGCCGATGAGGCCGGTTCGAGTTCCTTTGGCCAGTCTTGAGCGCGGGCGACTTGTGCATCGCCGTACGGCCACGCCGTCGACGAGGTAGTTGTACAGCTGCAGGAACGCCAGGGGCGCCCGCGTGTGGGCCAAACTGCACCGTCTGGTCCTGGACGAGCTCGGCTCAGCCGTAAACCGTTTCTCCCGTCCAGGTGTGACAGGAGAAACTTGCCAGGACAGTGAGCAACGCGATCGTCGGTCGTCTCACACGCCGCACCGACGCCGACGGGAGGAGGGCCATGGCGAGACCCGTGGTCGGGGCGGCTCTACGCCGCTGTGCCGAATGCGGCGGATACGAGTACAGCGGTGCACCTGCCTGTACCACCTGTCGCGAGCTGGTGGACAGCATTCTGGAAGACGAATGGTCCGCCTTCCTGCACCAGTGGGGCGCCAGCGACCCCCAGGAAGCCGCGGCGCTCGCCGAAATGGTGGCGGCCGAACCCGACCGTCACGACTGGCGGGTGGTGGATGCCGCGCTCGACAGACTGGTCTGCCCCGAATGCGGTGACCGACTCAGCCGCGGCCCTGTCGGCTGCTCCGCATGCGATCTTGCTCACGGCTTCCGCTATGCCGCGATCGAGACGGACCGGCCGGGTGCCCCGCCGGGCAATGAGCACGCCATCCGGGTCAACGTCTCGGTCGTGCGTCGGCCACAGGTCACCTCCGAAAACGAAGTCCTTGCCCGTCGCCTGGGGCTACCGCTCCTCTTGGTGGGTCTCCTGCCGACCATTGAAGAGGCCCAGCGGATGAGCGCCCTCATCAAGGAAAGCCCCCCGACACAGATGATTCACTTCATTGAGCAGGCCATCAAGGAAACGCTCGAGCGTCAACGCGGCAGGAGCCGCCCTACCCAATGAGATGACCTCTGATCGACCGGTGTCGGCCGGCGGTTTGTGAGGCGGGTGATGAGACGCCGGATCTCCATCCGGCGTGCCGAGGTGCTCGGCGATGTATGCCTGCAGGTCATCGCGGATACCGTCGGCATCCCAGCGGCTTTGGGCCAGCAGATGCTGCAGCCCGTCCGGAGTGGCGTGGCCCGCGTACTCGGCCAGTTGCCAGCCGCTGTTGCGGCCCACTGGCCCGAGCAGGCCGCGCACGTAGTCCGCATACGGCGGCGGGGCTCCACACGGGTGAAACGGGCCCCGACGCGCAGAAAGAGTTCTTCCGTCCTGAGCACCGTCACCGCATGCGACACGGCCACACCTTTCGAGGGACAGCCACACAAAGACCGCCCCGCACCCGCTCCCACCCACCTCACCCCTCTCAGGCCGTTGACCAGCGGAAATGGAGAACTCTGGCTGCATTATCAGCCTCTTACGAGTGAATCCAGCCGTCCGGTGGGTGGCGGCCGATGGGACAGCGGGAAACCCATTCTGCGTACCGGACAATCAATGGGCAGGGAGCGTCCCTATGCCGAAGTTCCTCATTCAGGCCAGCTACACGCCCGAGGGCACGAAGGGCCTGCTCCAGGAAGGCGCGAGTGGCCGCCGCGCCGCCGTCGACCAGGCCGTCACCGAATTCGGCGGGAAGGTCGAGGCCATGTACTTCGCCTTCGGGGAGGACGACGTCGTACTCATCGTCGACTTCCCCGACTCAATCTCCATGGCCGCCATCAGCCTCGCAGTCAAGGCCAGCGGCGCCCTCCACACCCGGGCCACTCCTCTCCTGAACCTCGACGAGATCGACGAGGCCACCCGCCGCCAGGCAACCTTCCGCGCCCCCGGCATGTAATCCAAAGAGTGAGTGAAGGAACCAAGCGCGGATCACTGCGCTGATGAAGCGCTACGGGGCGCAGAAGCGGTAGGCACTGGCGAGCAGTAGATGACGACGGCACGCACCACAACCCGCACCAAGGTCGAGCGGGTCTGCCCGAAGCTGCCCACTGAGTGCGTGTTTCTAAGCCCCGGTTCTGAGTAGCCTGGAGCCCTACCCTTGCGAGGTGTCCGAGGACGCTGGCCGTGTCACAGAAAGGAGCGTCGGCTGCGTCGGCTTCTGGTGGCGGCTCAGCACGGCGATGGTGAGGCGGAGTGCCCGGAGTGCGGGGTCCGGTGGGTGGTCGAGGTCGACCGCCGTTCGGATGCCGTGTACTGCTCGACGCGGTGCAAGGTGAGGGCCTGGAGACGACGGGCGGAACCGTACGACGAACGGTCACAGTAACCGCTGGGCGTACGCATCCCGGATCCAACTCCGGTCACCATCGATCATTTATGGCCATTCGTTGCGATCTGCAAAGGCCCCCGGGCGGTCGCTACCGTAATCGACTCCCAGAGCGTGAAGGCCGCCGAGACCGTCTCCAAGGCCACCCGCGGCTACGACGCGGGCAAGAAAATCAACGGGCGCAAGCGCCATATGGCCGTCGACACCCGCGGGCTTCCCCTCATGCTCATGGTCACCCCCGCCGACCTTCACGACTCTGCCGCAGCCAAGGAAGTCCTCTTCCGCCTACGCCTCATGCACCCCGAGATCACGATCGTGTGGGCCGACTCCGCTTACGCCGGAAAACTCGTCGACTGGGCGAAACAGCGCCTCAACCTCACCGTCAAGCCGGTCAGCCGTCCCAAGGACGCATCCGGCTTCGTCGTGCTGCCCCGCCGGTGGGTCGTCGAACGCAGTCGTGCGTGGATGATGCACGCACGCCGCCATGCCCGAGACTATGAACGGCTCGTCCAGCACTCCGAAACGTTGATCACCTGGGCCGCCATCACCCTCATGACCAGGCGCCTGGCCCGGAAAGGCGCCATCCCTAGCTGCCCGAGGAAACCGGCATCAGCCGACACCTAACGGCGCCTCTTCTACTCGGCGCCTGACCCGAAGTCCGGCAGCCTTGAAGACCGCCGGATGACGGTGAATTCCGGCTGAACTCCCCACCGCTACCCGGCGAGCCGTGGTGTCCGAGACGCCGGGAACAGGAGTGCCAGTGCTAACGGGTGGCCAAGGTGAGGTCCCACACGCGGATGCCGTCCTCAGAAGCGGTGACGGCGACGGGAGTTCCTGCTACCTCGGTGACCATCTGGAGATCGTGGCCGGTGATCGGATCTCCGATCTGCTGGCCACTGGCCAGGTCCCACAGGCGGGTGGTGCCGTCATTGCTGCCGGTCACGGCGATTGCGTGGCCTGCGACGGTCGCGGTGCCCAGTGTCTGGATGCTGTCGGTATGGCCGGCCATGGGCGCTCCGATCGGCTCCTGCGTGGTGAGGTCCCACCTGTGCAGCGCGTTGTCGTCGCCGCCGGCCACCACCACCGTCCGGCCGTTCACTTCGGTGATCGCGATGGCCCGCACAGCGGGCTCGATACCAGTGAGGTTCTTGCCGATCTGTTCACCGTTGAGGAGGTCCCAGCCCTGAAGGAAGTCGTCGTCGCCTCCCGTGACGGCGACCGGTCGGCCGTCGACCAGACCAGCTCCCATCCCTCCGTTGTAGCTGCCCTTGATTTCCGTGACCTTTTCACCTCCCCGGGTCAGATTCCAGGCCAGCAGCTTGCCTTCCTCGCTGCTGCTGACGGCGATCAGCCCCTGGCCGGACGCCACGGTAGTGAGCGAGTGGACGCCCAGGCCGTGACCGGTCAGCGTCTTCCCGATCTTGCGTCCGGTGCGCAGGTCCCAGACACGCACGGCCCCGCCCATCGTTTCAAGGTCGGGATGAGAAAGGTCGAACCGACCGCCACCGGTGACGACCACAGGACGCCCCTCGAGATGTGCCACCGTCAGTACAGAGACGATCTCAACGGCTTCTGCTTCAATCTCCGTCCTCTCTTCATCCTCATCCTCGTCGGTGTCGTCCTCACCCCAACCCAGACCGCCGTTCTGCTCATACCAGTCGTCCTCTGGACCAGCGGCGTCGAGCTCCAGGTCCCGCTTGGCGCATTCGCCACCGAGCAGGTCGCAAGTCCACAGCGTCCCGTCATCGTCAACACTGACCGTAACGAGAACACCGTCCAGCTCAAGCACAGGCGTGGTCTCGTGTGCGCAGGCGTGGGAGTGGCCGGAGAAACGACACATCATTCGATCATCAGTCATGTTGGGCACCCTAACCGTCAGCACTGACCGTCCAGTTGCCCACGGTCACACACTTCAGACAGCCGAACGGCATCACGACCAGAGTTGGAAAACACGCACTGAGGTTGAGCTCGTGATGTCGTGCGAGTGTTCAGGCGGGTCTGATGGTGGCGATCACAGGTCCCGGTAGTCGCGCCAGGAGCAGATCTTGCGTCCGTCGCGCCGGTCGTCGTCCCGGCGCGGCCGGTAGACCAGCCGAGACCGAGGGACAGGCTGGTAGCAGGTCAGCGCGGCAATGGACACCCGTCTGCGCGGCCGGCCGCGGACCGCACCACTGGGCTCCGGCCGCGCTGTGACCAGGTCTTCGCCTGCGGTGGCGTCATGGAAAATCCGGCTGGACGAACTGGACGACGAGCGTGACGAACAGACGCCGGATCTCGTTGCAGGTGAGCGGTATCAGCCCCTCTGGCTTGGGGTGGCGGCGGTGTTCGTCGGCGCGGACGACGGCAAGGAAGGAGTGGGCGAGCATCGCGAGGGTGACCGAGCGGTGTCAGGACGTCCAGCGTCTGACCTGGTGTGTTCATCCGGTCCGGCCAGGCCCTTGCCGGACTGGAGAAGGTTTCCTCGACAGTTCATCTGCGTCCGGCGACCCGCACCAGGGTTGACAGCGGCACCCGGGTGGCTGAGTAGCGGCGCTGAAAGCGAGTTCGCCAGTGCGCCGGTTGCGGCGGACGAGCGGTTGGTGGTGGCCCGACCGGCCGTCGACGAGGTAGGCCAGGGCCCAGTCATTTCCCCTCGTCAGGCGGAGGCTGGGAGAATCAGCCGGATGGGGCAGGTGTCGAGCAGCCTTTCCGCTCGGCTGGGCACGGCGTACCGTCACCTCATGACCAGCGGCAACCGGCAGCGTCGCCGTGACGGCGCCCCCAAGCGCGTACAACTCACCAGCGGGGACCACGGCGTGCCGAAGGAGAAGCGCACGAAGAAGGGCAAGACGAGCGTCGTCCAGCCGCCCGGACAGCAGAAGAACTTCAGCTGCAGATCGCGATCCTGCTGGAGGGCTCTCGTCCGGAGCGCTGATCAATATTCGATCGCGCAGGACAGAGGTGTGCTGCCAGTCTGCGGCCATGGATCACGCGGAAGTGCTGCTCATCGGAGGGCGGGCCGGGGTTGGCAAGACCACGGTGGGGTGGGAGGTTTCGGCGTTGCTGCGTAGTGCGGCGGTCTCTCACGCGGTCATCGACGGAGACTTCATGGGGCAAGTGCATCCAGCTCCGGAGGGAGATCCACACCGTGCGGAGATCACTGAGCTCAATCTGACTGCCGTGTGGACGAACTACGCCCAGCGCGGTTACCGGCGTCTGATCTACACGAACACGCTGAGTGTGATGCCCGAGGCAACCGGCATGTTCGAACGGGCCATGGGCAGCAGGGTGCGGATCGTGCGAGTTCTCCTCACGGCCACCGATGCCACCACGCGGGCACGGCTGGAGCGCCGGGAACTGGGCTCGGAGCTGGATACAGAATGGGAGAGCAGCATGCGTAAGGCGCGATTGCTGGACCAGCGGATTCCTCCGGATGCGATGAGAGTCGCGACGGACGGGCGGACTGTCGCAGACATCGCGCGCGAGGTGGTGGCCGCCACAGGCTGGGCCGGGCAGCACCCCACGACCAGGCCGTGGGCAACCTGAGCTGTTGCGCGAAGGTGAGCGCAACTCGGTGGCGTCTGGAGTGGAAGTGAGGAAGGCTGGCGCGCATGGTTTCGGTATTGCAGAACGTGGCGATTGACTGTGCGGATGCCTACGAGCTGGCCAGGTTCTGGAGCAGAGTGACTGGCCGTCCACTGCATCCGGAGGACAAACCGGGTGACCGGGAGACACAGGTGCTGCTGGCGGAGGGCCCAGTGCTGTACTTCAACCAGGTGCCCGAGTCCAAGAAGAGCAAGAACCGGATCCATCTGTGTTTGCGCCCTGAGACATCGCGTGAGCAGGAGGTGGAACGGCTGCTCGGCCTCGGTGCCACCTTTGTGACCGATCACCGGAATCCCGATGGCTCTGGCTGGGCAGTCCTTGCTGACCCCGAAGGCAACGAATTCTGCGTTCTTCGCAGCGAGTCCGACCGAGCCGCGATGGGTTCCTGAGGCCCACGCGCCATCCTGGCCAGTATCCCCGCGGACCGGGTCCGCAACCGTCGGAAACTCGGCTCCCGAGGCGGTCGGCCACCGACGTTCGACAAGACCGACCACAAGCAGCGGCATGCGGTCGAATGCGGGATCAACCGGCTCAAGCGCCACCGGGCCGTGGCTGCGAGGTACGACAAACTCGCCGTCCGCTACGAGGCGACCGTACTGGTCGCAGTCCTCAACGAGTGGCTGTGACCAGCACTTGCACAACAGACCCTAGTCGGCCGTCGCAGAGCGACACTGCCGGTCCGCAGTCCTTGCCGAATCCGGGTCGTGCGTCACGACGACGAGTGCACAGCCCCATCTCTGCGGTACGTCCAAGAGCAGCGAGGCCACTGCCACCCGGTCTCGGCGTGCAGCGATCCGGTGGGCTCGTCGGCGAGGAGAAGGGGCGGCTCAGATCTGGCGCGCGGGCCACTGCGACGCGCTGCCGTTCGCCGCCGCGACAACCGGGGGGAACCGACGGGACCACGGGGGACACGGGGTCACGACGGGGGACAACGGGGGAAGCGGGACTGGAGGGCCGGGGGTCCGTCCAGTCCCGCTTTTGTCCGCTGCCGCGGCCTTCAGGGTCGCGTCCGGCCGGTCCTACTCCTTGTAGAAGGTGGCGTCCTGCCGGCCGAGCGTGGTGGTTACCGGTTGGGTGTAGAGCAGGTGGTTGTAGTGGCGGATGTACCGGCCGGGGAAGTTGTACGACTCGTACGACACACCGGCCGCTGAGTCGGCGAGACCGGCCCGCTCGTGGAACGAGGCGTCGTTGTCGAACAGGGTGGTGCCGTCGTCCTTCTCCAACCACACCTCGTTGTTCTTGTGGCGGAGGTAGTAGCCGGGGTTGTTGGCCGATTCGAGGGAGACGGTGCCGTTGCCGGCCAGGCCGGGGACGACGCGGAACTGCGAGTCGGCGAGTTCGGTGACGTTGGGCTCGGTCTTGGCCCGGAACTCCGAGTGCCGGATGAACCTGTCCGGGTAGTTGTACGAGGAGAAGCGGACGGGGGTGACACCGTCGGCGACGGGGATGCCGAAGTTGGGTGTGCCGTCGGCGTTCCAGTAGATCTTCTGGTAGCGGGTGCGGCGGTTGGGGTCCTTGAGCGCGTCGCCGATGATGTCCTTGTAGTTGCGGTCGTGGTAGACGAGGATGTCCGACTTTCCGTCCTCGGAGACCGTGAAGGAGTTGTGGCCGGGGCCGTACTGGCTGGTCTTGTCGTTGCTCTTGAAGACCGGCGTGGGGGTTTTGCTCCAGGAGGCCGGGTTCATCAGGTCGGCGGTGGCGTCGGCGGTCAGCAGGCCGAGGCAGTAGTTGGCGTTGGTGGCGCTGGCCGAGTAGGTCATGAAGACCTTGCCGTTCTTCTGGATGACGGCCGGGCCCTCGTTGACATTGGCGTTGACCTTCTCCCAGGCGTGCTCGGGCTTGGCGATCATGACCGGGTCGCCCTCGATGGTCCAGGGGTTGGACATCTTCGCCAGGTACAGGTTGGTGCCGCGGCCGAGTGCCGGGTCTTCCTGGGCCCAGCTGAGGTAGCGGGTGCCGTTGTGGGTGAAGGTGGTGGCGTCCAGCGAGAAGGTGTCCATGGGCAGGCTGATCCTGCCCTTCTCGGTCCAGGTGCCGGTGAGCGGGTTGGCGGCGCTGGTCTCCAGGACGTACGGGCGGATCCTCCAGACGTCGTTGGACCAGCCGGCCGTGAAGTAGATGTACCACTTGCCGTCGATGAAGTGGATCTCCGGGGCCCAGATGTGGGCGCCCATCTCACCGGTGGCGTGCTTGGTCCAGATCGTGGTCTCCGGGGCCGTGGCGAGGCCCTGGAGGGTGGTGGCCCGGCGCATGACGATCCTGTCGTACGCGGGGACCGTGGCGGTGAAGTAGTAGAAGCCGTCGGTGTGCTTGAAGATGTGCGGGTCGGCCCGCTGCTCGGCTATCGGGTTGGTGAAGGTGACGGCGGGGGACGCGGGCGCGGCGGCCTGGGCGGGGGTGGTCACGGTGGTGAGCACGGCGAGCGCGGCCGCCGCGGCCACCAGAACCCGTCTGGCGAGGTGTCTCATGTTCCTGTTGCGGCCCTTCGGGATCAGGCGGTAGTGGGGACGAGCCGCCACTGCCGACAGTTGGTGCTGAGCCAGCTCCACCGGCGTACGCCGGTGCCGATCGCGTGCCGCGGTTGGCGACGTCCATGACCTTGTCGGTGGAGGCGTTGACGATACGGGGGTAGTCGCCGCCGAGGTGGACCACGCCGAACCGCGTTCGAAACTACGAACAATGTGCGGAACTGCGGACGCAACGTAAAGGCGGCTCAGGGACGCCGTCAATGGGTAGAGCGAAACCAATATCCCGAACGCCGCCGACCACCCGCTACTGTCACACACGCCCAGGCCACGCGCCGCGACAAGTCGCACGCCGTGTCGGCCCGGACCCGATCCGGGCGCTTGCGCGGGCTGCTGATCCCCAGCTGGGGAACGTGGATGGCTTCCAGGACCGGGTCGAACTGCGGGGAGCCGCCCCGCTGCCCGGCCGTGACCACGACAGGCAAGGGCTTCCGCCCCTGCTCGACCGCGAGATGGATTTTGCCGGCCAGTCCGCCGCGGAAGCGTCCGAGGCCGTAGTCGGCCGGCTCGACGAAGATCCCGCCGCGCGGCTCCTTCTGGAGGTCCCCTTTTAGGGCATCCACCTGGCCGACGGCGGCGCGCTCTGCTGATCGATCTGCTGCTCGACCACGGACAGCACACGCTCTGCGTCCCCGGCCGAGCCGTCAGTCGCGCCTCCAAGGGCTACCGAGGTGAAGGCAAGACCGACGCCAAGGACGCCGCAGTCATCGCCGACCAGGCCCGCATCCGCCGGGACTTGCAACCCTTGCGGGCCGGTGATGAACTGGGCCCCGAGATCAAGGTCCACACGGTCATCGCCGCGACCTCGCCGACGACCCACCCGTTTGATCAACCGGCTCAAGCGCCACCGGGCCGTGGCCGCGAGGTACGACATGCTCGCCGTCCGCTACGAGGCAACCGTACTGGTCGCAGTCCTCAACGAGTGGCTGTGACCAGCACTTTCACAACAGACCCTAGCTTGATCTTTAACCTCGGGAGTCGAATCGTCCCCCGAACTTGATCGCTCGGTTCGGTATCCAGCAGACGTGCAGGCGGCCTTCGGCTGATC
>NZ_JBIBKK010000023.1:0-158697 GCF_042959105.1 Streptomyces sp. NPDC007917 | reverse complement strand
CTTCGTAACCGTTTCACCGGTTTCTCCGGGCGCTTCCCTTCGGTGTTTCCAACCTTACCAGATCCGTTTTCCGGTCCGTTCCCGGTCCGAATTCCATTTCTGGTGGCCGTTGGAGTGGCCTTTGCCTTTCGGCTGTTTCGACTTTAGCAGACTCGCATCGGCCGACCTAATCGGCTTCGCGATTCCTGCGGGATCGAAGTGCCCCGCTCGAATCGGAATTCAGAGCCCGGGCGATCTTGGTGCTAACGGTTGCCCGCGAGCAAACCCTGCTCGCCGCAACCGTTAAAACCTACCTCCCCCGGCAGCCCCCGTCAAGGGGCCTGGGCGAGGTAAGCACAATAGCAGGTCAGAGGGGGTCCATGCACAGTGCGCCACGCGTGGTGAGCGGTGTGTCGACCCGCTGTCTCGACGTCTGAGCGGCGTCTCGACCGTCATGTGAAGCAACCAACGACTGTCTTTGTAACTCCGCAGGAGCCGAAGGTCAAGCATCCGGTTCGGCAAGGGGGTCGGAGAAGGACGACGGTGGGGTCTCAAGCTCTTCGAGCTCGATGCCGGGTGCCGCCAGCACCACGTCTCCGGCGATGTGGACCGAGTGTCGCTCGCCCGTGTCGAGGGCCGTGACCTGGTACTCGTCCACCATCAGAGGGCCGGTGTCCGTCGGGTGTGCCGTCCTGTCCAGCAGGGCCCATGACTGGTCGAGGGTGCGGGGCGCGAGGACGGGAGCGGTGAAGGCGACGAGACGGACGCGGGTGGCGGGGGCGCCCGGGGTGAGGCGGAGCAGGCGGGCCGTGGCGATCAGGAAGGCCGGCGAGGTGCCGGTGAAGGCGTGGGCGGCGACATTGCCCTCGGTCGCGTGTGCTCCGGACGGGTCGGTACGGACCCAGGTGACGCCGTCCAGCGCCGCGCCGCGGACGCGCCAGCTCGCGGCGTTCAGTTCCAGGCGCAGGGGGCGGCCGAGCTCGTCGAGGGTGAGGTCCACTGAGCCGCTGTGGTCGCCGGAGGGGGAGGTGAGCTGGGCGACGTAGCGCCAGCCGGTCGGGCCGGTCGCGCAGTGGAAGTGTTCCTCGCCGAGCGGGGCGTGATCGTGCGGATCGTGGAGGGAGTAGCGGCCGCGGGGCATGGGCTTGGTCCTTGACGTGCGAAGGCCCGCCCGGCCGAACCGGCCTGGGCGGGCCCTGGGCCCCCGCCGAGGCGGGGGCCGGCTACCGGATGCTGATGCGGTCAGTGGCTGATCGGCAGGCGATCAGGCGCTGATCAGTAGCGGTAGTGGTCGGACTTGTACGGGCCCTCGACCGGGACGCCGATGTAGGCGGCCTGCTCCGGGCGGAGCGTGGTCAGCTTGGCGCCGAGGGCGTCGAGGTGGAGCCGGGCGACCTTCTCGTCCAGGTGCTTGGGCAGCACATAGACGTCGGTCGGGTAGGACTCCGGCTTGGTGAAGAGCTCGATCTGGGCGATGGTCTGGTTCGCGAAGGAGTTGGACATCACGAAGGACGGGTGACCGGTCGCGTTGCCCAGGTTCAGCAGACGGCCCTCGGACAGCACGATGATCGCCTTGCCGTCGGGGAACGTCCAGGTGTGGACCTGCGGCTTGACCTCGTCCTTGACGATGCCGGCGATCGCGGCGAGACCGGCCATGTCGATCTCGTTGTCGAAGTGGCCGATGTTCCCGACGATCGCCTGGTGCTTCATCCTGGCCATGTCGGAGGCCATGATGATGTCCTTGTTGCCGGTCGTGGTGATGAAGATGTCCGCGGTCTCCACCACGTCGTCCAGGGTGGCGACCTGGTAGCCGTCCATGGCCGCCTGCAGCGCGCAGATGGGGTCGATCTCGGTGACGATGACCCGGGCGCCCTGGCCGCGCAGCGACTCGGCGCAGCCCTTGCCCACGTCGCCGTAGCCGCAGACGACGGCGACCTTGCCGCCGATCAGCACGTCGGTGGCGCGGTTGATGCCGTCGACCAGGGAGTGGCGGCAGCCGTACTTGTTGTCGAACTTCGACTTGGTGACGGCGTCGTTCACATTGATCGCCGGGAAGAGCAGCGTTCCGTCCCGGTGCATCTCGTACAGGCGGTGGACGCCCGTGGTGGTCTCCTCGGTCACGCCGCGGATCTCCGAGGCGAGCTGCGTCCACTTCTGGGGGCTCTCCGCGAGGGTGCGGTTCAGCAGCTCCAGGATGACGCGGTGCTCGTCGTTCTCCGCGGTGGAGACGTCCGGGGCGGCGCCGGCCTTCTCGTACTCGACGCCCTTGTGGACCAGGAGGGTGGCGTCACCGCCGTCGTCCAGGATCATGTTGGGGCCGCCGGTGGCGGTGCCCGGCCAGGTCAGCGCCTGCTCCGTGCACCACCAGTACTCCTCCAGGGTCTCGCCCTTCCAGGCGAAGACCGGGATGCCCTGCGGGTCCTCGGGGGTGCCGTTCGGGCCGACGGCGATCGCGGCCGCCGCGTGGTCCTGGGTGGAGAAGATGTTGCAGGAGGCCCAGCGGACCTGCGCGCCGAGCGCGACCAGGGTCTCGATCAGGACCGCGGTCTGCACGGTCATGTGCAGCGAGCCGGTGATCCGGGCGCCCGCGAGCGGCTGGGCGGCGGCGTACTCCTTGCGGATCGCCATCAGACCGGGCATCTCGTGCTCGGCGAGGGTGATCTCCTTGCGGCCGAAGGCGGCCAGGGACAGGTCGGCGACCTTGAAGTCCTGACCGGAGACGGCATTCGTCATCTGCTGCTCCTCATCGATCGGTGTCGAGCGAGAGTGGTTTCGGCTGGGCATGCGGCAGCGGTCCCTCGGCACCGTGGTCATACGGACACACCGGTCCCCTGCTCGCAGGCGCAGTCCGTCGGAGGCCCTCTCTCCCTCGGCCGGTCCGCGGGACGGACCGCCCGACCGCCATCAGCAGCGACGTCTGGCTCGTCACGAATCTACACCGATCGGCGCAGCGAGCCCCAGTCGATGGCGGCTTTCTTCAGCCTGTGGACGCTTTCTTCGGCCGCCTCCCCGCCACGATCACGGAGGCCGGGGTTCCGGTGGGTCGCCGATCCGGGCTGTGTTCCGGTCCCCGACCTCTTGCGGGATGCGTTCGGCACGGGGACCCTTGCACCTTCCCGCGCTCGATCAACGCGCTGTAGGAGGAGAACCACGTGACCAGTCCAGCCGATCCCCCCACTGGCGCGGGGGCCAGCGGACCAGGGCTCAAGCTGCTCGCCGTGACCGCCTGTCCGACCGGCATCGCGCACACCTATATGGCCGCGGAAAAGCTGGCCCAGGCCGCGAAGTCGCTCGGGCACGTCATGAAGGTGGAGACACAAGGCTCCATCGGGGCCGAGAACGTACTCTCCGACAACGATGTCAGAGACGCGGACGGCATCATCATCGCCGCGGACAAGGACGTCGACCGCAGCCGGTTCGTCGGCAAGAGGGTGCTGGTCGTCGGCGTCGCGGAGGGTATTCACCACCCCGAGCGGCTGATCGAGCAGGTCCGCCGCGCTCCGGTGTACGGCGGGGACGGCTCCGCCGCGGGACCTGGGCCGGGCGGCGGCGCGGGGGGCTCCGCCGGCGCCAAGGGGCGCGGCATCACGTACAAGGCGCTGATGAACGGCGTCTCGTACATGATCCCGTTCGTCGTGGTCGGCGGGCTGCTGATCGCGGTGTCGCTCGCGCTGGGCGGCGATACGACGCCCAAGGGGATCGTCATCCCCGACGACTCCTTCTGGAAGTCCGTCAACGACATCGGCGTGATCGGCTTCCAGCTGATGATCCCGGTGCTCTCCGGCTATATCGCCTATGCGATCGCCGACCGGCCCGCGCTGGTGCCGGGCATGGTCGGCGGCTGGATCGCGGCGCACGGCGAGCTGTACGACAGCGAGGCGGGCGCGGGGTTCATCGGCGCGATCGTCACCGGCTTCCTGGCCGGCTATCTGGTGCGCTGGATCAAGATGGTCAAGGTGCCCAAGTTCGTCCAGCCGATCATGCCGATCATCGTGATCCCGATCGTGGCGACCTCGGCGCTCGGGCTGTTCTTCATCTATGTGCTCGGCGAGCCGATCTCGTGGGTCTTCGAGAACCTGACCGACTGGCTCGGCGGGCTGACCGGCACCAGCGCGGCGCTGCTCGGCACGATCCTCGGGCTGATGATCGCGTTCGACATGGGCGGTCCCGTCAACAAGACCGCCTTCCTCTTCGGCGCAGGCCTGGTCTCCAAGAACCCCGAGGTCATGGGGATGTGTGCGGCGGCCATCCCGGTCCCGCCGCTGGGCCAGGGGCTGGCCACGCTCATCCGCCGCCGGATGTTCGACGACCAGGAGCGGGAGACCGGCCTGGCCGCGCTGTTCATGGGCTTCTTCGGGATCACCGAGGGCGCCATCCCGTTCGCCGCGGCGCGCCCGGCGCGGGTCATCCCGGCGAACATGCTCGGCGGCGCGGTCGCCGGTGCGGTGGCGGGGCTGGCGTCGGTCGAGGACAACGTGCCGCACGGCGGTCCGATCGTGGCGCTGCTCGGTGCGGTCGGCGGGGTGCCGATGTTCTTCGTCGCCGTCGTGATCGGCACGGCGGCCACGGCGGTCACGACCATCGCGCTGATGTCGGTCGGCGGGAATGCGGCCCAGGGGGGCGATGAGGCTCCGCGGCCGGGCGCGGCCGGCGGTGCCGGCGTTCCCGCGCCGATGCCTGAGCCGGCGCTGGTGGGGGTCGCGGCGGAGGGGGCGGGGGCCGCGGGCGCGGCCGCGGCCGGGTCCGGGTCCGCGCCTGGTTCTGCCCCTGCGGCTGGTTCTGCCCCTGCGGCTGGTTCTGCCCCTGCGGCTGACTCTGCTTCTGCGCCTGCGGCTGACCCTGCCCCCGCTTCTGCGGCCGTGTCCGAGGGTGCGTCGGCGGATGGGGCGGATCAGGTGCTGTCCGGGTATCTGACCGGGCAGACCGTACGGGAACGGCTGGCGGCGGACGGCAAGGAGGCCGCCATACGGGAGATGGCCGAGCTGCTGGCCACCTCCGGCAAGGTCGCCGATGTGGCGGAGCTGGTTAGGGCGGCGCTGGCCCGCGAGGAGCAGGGCACGACCGGCCTCGGCGAGGAGATCGCGATTCCGCACGCCAAGACGGACGCGGTGACCGAGCCCGTCGTCGGCTTCGCGCGGTCGCCCGAGGGCATCGAGTGGGGTGCGCTGGACGGTACGAAGGCCAAGCTGGTGTTCATGATCGCGGTGCCGGAGGCGGCGGCGGGCGATGAGCACCTGCGGATCCTGGCGCTGCTGTCGCGGAAGCTGATGAGTGCGGAGTTCCGGGAGCGGTTGCTGGGGGCCGCGGACGAGGCGGCGATCCTGCGAGTGCTCGGCGAGATCGAATAGCGCGCGGATCCGCTTGCCACGTCCCGAGCCGCGCCCGAGGAGCACCCCGAGCAGCAGCCCTGGACGCGGCCGGAAACGGCGTCGGCCTTCGCGCCCGCGGTGCGGGCGCGGAGGCCGACGCCGTGTGTGAGCGCTTACGCGGAGGTGGTGCGCAGGATGTCCGGCTCCAGGTAGATCACCCGGGCGATGGGGACCGCCTCGCGGATACGGGCCTCCGCCGCGTCGATCGCGCGGGCGACCTCCGCCGCCGTGTCGTCGTGCTGGACCGCGACCTTGGCGGCGACCAGAAGCTCCTCGGGGCCCAGGTGGAGCGTGCGCATGTGGATCAGGCTGGTGACCGTCTCGCCGTCCACCAGGGCCTCGCGGATCTTGGCGACCTGGTCCGCGTCGGCGGCCTCGCCCAGCAGCAGGGACTTCGTCTCGGCCGCCAGCACGAGGGCGATCAGGACCAGCAGGGCGCCGATGCAGACCGTGCCGATGCCGTCCCAGACGCCGTCGCCGGTGAGCAGCGACAGGCCGACGCCGCCGAGCGCGAGCACCAGGCCGACCAGGGCGCCGAGGTCTTCGAGCAGGACGACGGGCAGCTCGGGGGCCTTGGCCCGGCGCACGAACTGCGACCAGGTCAGCGCGCCGCGGATCTCGTTCGACTCCTTTATGGCCGTACGGAACGAGAAGCCCTCCGCGATGATCGCGAAGACGAGCACACCGACCGGCCAGTACCAGTGCTCCAGGTCGTGCGGGTGCTTGATCTTCTCGTAGCCCTCGTAGAGGGCGAAGACGCCGCCGATGGAGAACAGGACGATGGAGACCAGGAAGCCGTAGATGTAGCGCTCACGGCCGTAGCCGAAGGGGTGCTCCGGGGTCGCCTCGCGCTTGGCCTTCTTGCCGCCGAGCAGCAGCAGGCCCTGGTTGCCTGAGTCGGCGATCGAGTGCACGCCCTCGGCGAGCATCGACGACGAGCCGCTGAACGCGAACGCCACGAACTTGGCTGCGGCGATGGCCAGGTTGGCGCCCAGCGCGGCAACAATCGCCTTGGTTCCGCCTGATGCACTCATTTTGTGCCGAATGTCCCTTCCGTCACGCGGCAGCTTTGCCGTCGCTTTACTGCATACGGCGGGCCATTGTTGCAGCCCCGCCAAGCGGCGGTGCGTCAGGCGGCGACTGTGGCCCGGAACACAGTGCCGGGCCCGGACAGCGCCACGGCCTCACCCGCCGGTACGAAGGCCGACTCCCCCTGTGCCAACCGCAGTTCGGCCGCCTGACCGCCGTCGCCGCCGTCCCCGCCGTCGCCGACCTCTCCGCCCCGCGCGCGCAGCACCGCCGTACCCGAGACGCACAGCAGGATCTGGGGGGTGCGGGAAGGCAGCCGGCGCGGCCCGGCGCCCTCGGCCAGGACGTAGCGCGAGAGCCGGAACTCGTCGATCGGGGTGGTGTACACCTCCTCGCCCGAGGAATCCGCCTCGGGGCGGAGCACACCCGGCGCCTCGCTCTCGAAGCGGACGATGCGCAGCAGTTCGGGGACGTCGATGTGCTTGGGGGTCAGACCGCAGCGCAGCACGTTGTCGGAGTTGGCCATGATCTCGACGCCGAGGCCGCCGAGATAGGCGTGCGGCACGCCCGCGCCGAGGTAGAGCGCCTCGCCCGGGTGCAGCTGTACGTAGTTGAGCAGCATCGCGGCGATCACGCCGGGGTCGCCCGGGTAGTGCCGGGCGATGGAGGCGTACGCGCGGTACGCGGGGGCGTGCGGGCCGTCCTGCGCGCCGAGCCGTTCCGCGGCGGCGGCGGCCTGGTGGACGGTGTCCGCGATCGCCTCGCGGTCGGCGGTCAGTACGGCGGTGAGGACTTCGCGCAGCGCGTGGGACTCCGGGTGGGCGTGCAGGACGTCCACGTACGGCTTGAGCGAGTCCACCTCGAGGGCGGCCAGCAGCCCGGCGGCCTCGTCGGCGCCGCGGAAGCCGCACAGCCCGTCGAAGGGCGTGAGCGCGCATATGAGTTCGGGCTTGTGGTTGGCGTCCTTGTAGTTGCGGTGGGCGGCGTCGACGGGGACGCCGCGCGCCTCCTCGTCCGCGAACCCCACCTTGGCCCGGGCCAGGTCGGGATGCACCTGCAGGGAGAGCGGCGAGGCGGCGGCGAGCACCTTGAGCAGGAACGGCAGCCGCGGCCCGAAGTGGCGTACGGCGTCGGGGCCGAGCTCCCCCTCGGGGTCGGCGGCGATCACGTCGGAGAGGGCCGCCGGGCCCTGGCCGCGGTCGACGCGGGACGGCGCCCCGGGGTGCGCCCCCATCCACAGCTCGGCCTGCGGCTCGCCCGTCGGCTCCGTGCCCAGCAGCGCGGGGATGGCGGTGGCGGAGCCCCAGGCGTAGGGGCGGACGGTGTTGACGAGGCGGTCCATGCGGTGCGGTTCCTGACTGTACGTACGGAAGGACGGGATTACTCCGTCATGATCTCTCCGTGGAGGCGAGCGCCAGGTAAACGGCGGTGAAATCCGTGATGGCGAGGAGCTCCGCCGCGTTCTCCAGCACACCGCCGCCGCCCGGTTCGAGCTCGCTGAGCGCCGTGTCGTGGGCGAGCGCGAGCTCCCGGGCGGTCGGCACGGCCGAGAGCGAGCTCACCTGCTCGTCGTACAAGAGCACAACACGGGCCCGCAGCGCCTCGGCCTCCTCCACCCGGTCGCGGAAGAAGTCGTCGGGGTCGGCGCCGCCGGCGAGCGATCCGGCCAGCAGCGTGCCGTGGGCGGCGAGCGCCCCGGGCAGCTCGGCGACGAGCGCGGGGCGCCCGGCGAGCAGCGCGAGCAGGCTCGCGAAGCGCCGCCCGGCGGCCGCCGCGACCGGCCCTTCGGTCCACATCAGCGGCAGTGAACCGGCGAGCTCGACGGCGAGGGCCTTGGCGGGGTTGGTGTAGGTGGCGATCGCCGGGCCGCAGCGCTCGGCGACCTGGTCCAGCCGGTCGGCCACCTGCTGCAGCACGCTGGGCGGGGCGGCCACCAGGCCGATGCGGTCGACGAGCACCAGCAGCGGGGTGAGCAGCGCCCACAGGGTGCCCGGCAGGGCGGGCCCGGTCACCTCGTCCGGCGCCGTGCCCGTCGGCTCGGTGTGCTGCCCTTCGGGCGGCGGGGTGCCGGCGGGGGCGGGCGGGGCCGTGTCGTACGGCGCCGAGTCATTGTGCGAGGCAGTGGCCAGGGGGACCGTCAGCCCGCGCGCCTGCTCGACGGCGGCGGCCAGCGGGGAGTGCGCGGGCGCGACCGCCACGATCGAGCAGCCGCGCCGGTAGGCCTGCTCGACCAGCGGTGGCAGCCCCGGCTCCGCGCCGTCCGGCGTGACGAGCAGCAGCAGATCGAGGGGGCCCGCCCAGCCGGGCAGCGTCCAGCGCAGCGCGCCCGGGGCGGGCGCCACGCCCGTGGGCGCGATCAGGCTGACGGGGCAGTTGTTCCCGCTGAGGGCGCCGAGGAGGTCGGCGGTGCAGCTCCCCGCCGCGCCCGGGCCCGCGACCAGTACGGTGCGCGGCCGGCCGTCCGGCTTGAGGTCGGCGACCCCCGCCTCGGCGGCGTACCGGGCCGCGGTACGCACCCGGGCGCCGGATTCCGCGGCCCCGCGCAGCAGCCCGCGGGCGTCCGCGCGGGCGAGGGCTTCGGGGGCGTCGAGGAGGGATTCGTCGAGCATGGTGCTTCGGCCTCCGATCGCCGTGGGCGGGGCGGTGCGGTGCGGTGCGGGAAGTGCGCCGGATGGCGTCAGGCCGGGCGGCGCGCCTCGTCGACGAGCAGCACCGGGATGTCGTCCCGGACCGGGTAGGCGAGACCGCACCCCTCGCCCGTGCACACCAGCTCGGGCGTCTGCGGCCCCTGTTCCTCGCGCAGCGGCGCATGGCACGCCGGGCAGGCGAGGATGTCCAGCAGACCGGCTTCGAGCGGCATGGGGCGTCGTCCCTTCGGTTTGCTTCGCTTTGAGTCCAGCGCAGTCAGCGTACCGCCGGGGAGAGGGCGGGGCGCCCCCTCCCCTTCAGGGCTGCTTCAGGGCTGCCGTCACTCAGGCGCGGACGACGGCCAGGACCTCGTCGCGGACGCGGGCGGCGGTCTCCGGGCCGCGCGCCTCCACGTTGAGGCGCAGCAGCGGCTCGGTGTTGGAGGGGCGGAGGTTGAACCACCAGTCCGCGGCCGTCACCGTCAGCCCGTCCAGCTCGTCCAGCTCGACGTCGTCGCGCCCCTCGTAGGCGGCCTTGACCGCGGTCATGCGCCCGGCCTGGTCGTCCACGACGCTGTTGATCTCGCCGGAGGCGGCGTACCGGTCGTACCCGGCGACCAGCTGTGACAGCGGGCGGTCCTGCTCGCCGAGCGCGGCCAGGACGTGGAGGGCGGCCAGCATGCCGGTGTCGGCGTTCCAGAAGTCGCGGAAGTAGTAGTGCGCGGAGTGCTCGCCGCCGAAGATCGCGCCGGTGCGGGCCATCTCGGCCTTGATGAACGAGTGCCCGACGCGGGTGCGGACCGGGGTGCCGCCGTGCTCCTTGACGACCTCGGGCACCGACCACGAGGTGATGAGGTTGTGGATGACCGTGCCGCCCGGGTGCTTGGCCAGCTCGCGGGCGGCGACCAGGGCGGTGATCGCGGACGGGGAGACCGGCTCGCCGCGCTCGTCGACGACGAAGCAGCGGTCCGCGTCGCCGTCGAAGGCGAGGCCGAGGTCGGCGCCGGTCTCGCGGACGCGCGCCTGCAGGTCGACGATGTTCTTGGGGTCGAGCGGGTTGGCCTCGTGGTTGGGGAAGGTGCCGTCCAGCTCGAAGTACATCGCGTCCAGCTCGACGGGGAGCCCGTCGAAGACGGTGGGGACGGTGTGGCCGCCCATGCCGTTGCCGGCGTCGACGACGACCTTGAGGGGGCGGATGCCGGTGACGTCGACGAGCGAGCGCAGATGGGCGGCGTAGGCGTCGAGTACGTCCCGCTGGGTGATCGTGCCGCGGGCGGCGACCGGGTCGGGCGCGCCGCCCGCGGACCACTCCTCCACCAGGGCGCGGATCTCGGCGAGCCCGCTGTCCTGGCCGATGGGGGCGGCGCCCGCGCGGCACATCTTGATGCCGTTGTACCGGGCGGGGTTGTGGCTGGCCGTGAACATCGCGCCGGGCAGGTCGAGGTGGCCGCTGGCGAAGTAGAGCTGATCGGTGGAGCACAGCCCGATCTCGGTCACGTCCGCGCCGAGCGCGGCGGCCCCGGTCGCGAAGGCCCGCGACAGGCCCGGCGACGAGGGGCGCATGTCATGGCCGACGACGACCGCGCGCGCGCCGGTCACCCGGGCGAAGGCGGCGCCGAACAGCTCGGCGAGCGGCTCGTTCAGCTGGTCCGGGACCACACCGCGCACGTCGTACGCCTTCACGATCTGCGACAAGTCGGTCACAGCAGTCCCTTCTGGAGGTCTCAACTTCTGCGGGTCTCTACGTTCTGGGGGTTCAAAACCTACCCGTAGGACCTGGGGGGCAACTGTGAAGCCCGTCGTACGGCGCGCTCGGGGCGGTGGTACGGCCGGAAGCCGAGGGGAGGGAGCGGGAAGGCTCAGGAGTCGGGCGAGCGCAGGACCCTCAGGTGGCCGCGGCGGGAGGCCTCTCGCGGGTCGCCCTCCCGGCCGCCGCCCCCCGGGCCCGGCGAGCCGCCGGACGCGCGCTCATGGGGGCGGGCCGCCTCGCGCACGGCGTTGGCGAGGGCTTCCAGGTCGTCACCGCTGGGGCGGGGCGGGCCGGTGTCGACGGCGAGCCTGACGACCTCCCAGCCGCGCGGGGCGGTCAGCCGCTCGGAGTGTTCGGAGCACAGGTCGTAGCAGTGCGGCTCGGCATAGGTGGCGAGTGGCCCGAGGACCGCGGTCGAGTCCGCGTAGACGTACGTCAGCGTCGCGACGGCGGGGCGGCCGCACGCGGTGCGCGAACAGCGACGTACAGGGCTCACGACGTTGGACGGTACCGCACTCTTGAGCGGGCCGCGACGACTCTCCACCAGCTCACTCCGCCGTGTCGTCACGGTTCGCCCCGTGCGTCCCGATCCGTGAACATCGGCGTTGACCAGCGCGGACTCAGACGGAGGGCGATGACCGGCGAGAACGAATCCGGTCACGGCTCGATCCGATATAGATCATCTTGTGTAAGAAAGCCGACCCAAGAGGCGACTGTTTTCGGGCGGAAGGATGGCCGGAATATTCATCTGGCGACGTAAGGAGCGCACTCGGCGGCGATGCGCAAGACGCCGTCAGAGGGATGTCGGCGCCGGTGACGGACGCGCTGTCCGGTAAGCGCGTACCCGGTTGCCGTTGACAGCTACCCTCGTGAGTGATGACCAGGCCCGTACCACCTCATCAGTCCGAGCCGCGCCCGCGCCGCCGCGATCGGCACGGGCGTGGAATGCGCGGACCGATCGCGCCGCCGCAGGTGCCGCTCTCGGTCAGCCGCGCGGCCTCCTTCCTGGATCTCGTCCAGGAGTCCGCGGAGCGGCTGGAGAGACGCTGGCCCCAGCTGTCCGCCGTCGACTTCGCCGTGCTCGAGGTGCCGACCATGAGCGGGCACGGCGGCCCGGACGGCTGGGACGGCGAATCCGTGCCGCTCGGCCAGTTCATCGCCGCGCGCGGCGACAGCCCGGACCGCATCGTGATCTATCGCCGCCCGGTCGAGATCCGCGCCAAGACCCGGGACGAGCGCGCGCTGCTCGTCCACGAGGTCGTCGTCGAGCAGGTCGCCGAGCTGCTCGGGCTCGCCCCGGAACTGGTGGACCCGCGCTACGGGCAGGACTGACCCTCTTGCGGTGGCTTTGCCCCGCCGACACGCCGTGGCGACGGGGTCTCGACGGCGCAGAGCCACCGCGACGTCACCGCGTCACTGCTTCCCGTCGTTGAGCAGGGACAGCTCCTGGCGCGCCGCCGGGACCGCGACCGTGCCCCGGTCGTCGGGCAGCGCCTGGATCGTGAACATCGGCACGCCGCCCTGGGGCAGCGCCAGCATCCGCGACGCGTACACCGGCCCGCCCGAGATCCGCTCGACCGTCACCGCGTATCCGCCCTTGCCCGAGGCCGGGCGCGGCGGCTGCACGGCCAGGGTGGTGCCGCCCTTGACGTCGTAGGTCTTGCTGACGGGGGTGCCGCCCCCGCTCCCGGCCGACGCGGTGACCCGCACCTTCGCCGACGCGCTCGGCGCCACCAGGGACAGCGTCGAACCCTTGGAGCGGTTGTCGGGGGCCGTGGCGTTCCGCTCGATGCTCGTGGTGGCGGGGATGAAGGCCGTCTCCTGGTTGCTCCCCTTGCCGCGGGTCACCCGCAGCGCGGCCACGACCGGGGCGGCCCGGCCCTCCCCGTCCTCAGGGGTGAGCACGAGAGAGCCCGGCTCGCCCTCGGTGAGGTTCCCGAAGTCGGCCCACGCGGTCATCCCGCTCTTGACGTGCAGCGACTCATGGCCGGCCGGGGTGATCGAACTGCTGCGCCCGGCCAGCCGCACCTTCAGGTCCGCGTCGTCCGAGCCGGGCGCGTAGACCACCAGGCGCACCGAGGTCGCGTCCGCCGGGATACCGGGCAGCACCACGCTGGTCGACGGCTCGGCCGAGGCCGGGAGCCAGTCGCTGCCGGACGACTCGTCCACCGCCTGGACGGTCGCCCCGACCCGGCCGGAGCGGGCCGACACCCTGAGGGTCGCGTCGGTCGCCTCCACGTCCGTCAGGGTGGAGAGCAGCACCGGGACGGTGGACCGGCCCGGGACCGTGACCGCCTCGTCGGTCGAGGGCTTGAGCCGGCCGTTCTCGCCATAGAGCTTGAGGTCCACCTCGGCCGCCCTGTCGTCCGGGTTGGTCAGGTGCACATAGTCCTGCCGGTCCTTGGCGGTGCTGGCGCCGGGGAACCAGAAGTCCGTGTCGGGCGCGGCGCACGTGGTGCCCAGCACACCGCGCCCGCTGCCAGCGGCCACGGTGGTGGTCTGCTGCACGGTCCAGCCGGGGGCGAGGGGGCCGTCGGCGGTGCCGATCAGCGCGGGGGCGTCCGAGCGGTCGGTCTCGGCGGTGACCGGCTTCCCCGGCTCCTTCAGGGCCACGAAGGGCTGGCTCGCCTTGTCCTTCTGAGTGCCTTTCCGGTCTTTCCCGGTGTCCTTCTGGCCGCCGCCCGCGGAGTCGCCCGCGGAGTCGTCCTGCGGGCCCTGGGCGGGCAGCAGCCCGGCGGTCCCCTTCTTCGCGCCCTGCGCGCCCGCCCCCTTGGGGGTGAACGCGGTGTAGGTGGTGGTGCCCACGTCCGAGGAGGTGGGCGTCGGGCACAGGAGCGTGGAGCGCTCGACGGGCAGCCTGGTGGCCGCCTTGGCCGCCGGTGCCGTGTCGTCGGAGGACCCCGCGGTCAGCGAGGCGACGCCGGTGATGGCCGCGAGCGCCGTGGTGGCGCCGATCAGGGACAGGATGGTGCGGTTCATCACTGCTGCTCGCTCCCGTCGCGGCGGGCCTCGGGGTCGGCGCCGCCGTACGTCGTGTCGCCCTGCGGCGGGTACGTGCCGCCGTCGGCGTAGGGCTGCTGCTGGTCGTAGGCGTACGGATCGGCGTACTGGCCGCCGGCGTACGGGTCCGCCGGGTACTGGCCCTGACCCTGGGCGTACTGCCCCTGCGCGTACTGGTCCTGGCCGTACTGCTCCTGGCCGTACTGGTCCTGGGCGCCCTGGTAGCCGGTGCCCGCGCCCTGGTACTCGCCGCCCTGGTAGCCGGCGCCCTGGTAGCCGGCGCCGGCGTAGTCACCGGCCGGGTACTGGCCGCCCTGGTACTGGCCGCCCGCGTACTGGCCGTAGCCCGCGTCCGCGTACGACTGGGCGTCCCACTCGCCGTACTGCTGCTGCGGCACCGCGGCGTACGGGTCGGCGGCGGCCTCCTGGTCCGTCTGTCCGGCCTGAGCAGCGTGCCCGGCCTGAGCCGCCTGCCCGGTCTGAGCCGCCTGGTGCTCCTGACCGACCTGGCCCGCGTGACCGGCCTGGCCGGCGTATGGCTGCTCCTGCGCGCCCGGCGCGTCGGCCGGCTGCTCATCGGCCGACCGCTGCGCGGCCTGCGCCGCCGCCTCCGCCTCCGCGGCGGCCCGCAGCCGCCGCGCCCGGCGCCCGTCGCCCGTCAGGTCCTCGGCCGCGACCGCCGCGGCCTCCGCCTCCGGCAGGTCGTCGTCGACGGTACGGCGGCGGCCCGGCAGCGCCAGCACCACCAGGACCAGCGCGAGCAGCCCCTGGGCCCACATCCAGGCGGTGTGCCCGACGGGGGCGTCGTAGCTCAGGTCGAGCCGCCCGCCGTTCGCCGGGAGCTCGAAGCCCTGCGCCCAGCCGTCCACGGTCGTCGCCTTCAGCGGCTTGCCGTCGAGCGTGGCCTGCCAGCCGGGCGTCGCCTTGTCGGCGATCCGCAGCACCCGCCCCGCCGGGCCGGCCGGGACGGTGGTGTGCGCCTCGACGGGACCGGAGGGGACGTTCACCGGCGCCGCCTGGGACCCGGCCGCCGAGCCGCCCTGACCCCCTGTCCCGGCCGTCTCGCCCGCCTGGGCGCCGGGGACGATGGTGACCCGCGAGATCCGCTGGTTGACCCGCCACAGGGCGCTGCCGTCCTCCTGGCTGAGCCTGGTGAGCCCCGGTGTGGTGTCCAGCACCCGGCTCATCTGGCGCGCCGAGCCCTCGCGCACCACCACATAGCGGATGGCGTAGCCGCCGAGCTGGCTGGTCTGGTCGGCGCCGGAGCCCGCGACCAGGTTGGCCACCACCCGGTCGAGCCGGCTGTCGCCGCCGGCCGCGCCGGTGAGCTCGGCGTCGCCGAGCCGGGCGCCGGAGCCGCGCACCAGGACGTAGTCGGCGCGGGCGGCGTCACCGTCGAGGACGAGGGTGCGCGCCTGGTCGCGGGTGCTGCTCTCGGCCGCGACGAAGGCCGGGACCTGGTCGGGGTCGCGCCGCCCGACGGGGCCGTCCGCGCCGCTGAGCATCCAGTGGGCGGCGGCCCACAGGGGGGCGGCGGCCGCGGCCGCGGTGATCAGCAGCGCGAGCGGCTGGCGCCAGCCGAAGCTCTGCGCCGCGACGCGCTCCCGTGCGCCCTCGGCGCCCACCACGCCGGCACCCAGCAGCGCCAGCCCGTAGACGAGGGTCGCGGGCCCGGCCCAGCCGGAGCCGTTCGCGAGCGCCGCGAAGAGGAAGCCGGTGAGGGCCACGGCCCATGCCGTACGGACCGCCGGCTGCCGCTCGGTGCGCATCAGCGCGCCGAGCGCCGCCAGGACGAAGCCGAGCAGCAGAAGTGTTCCGCCGGCCTTGGGGCCGCCGGGGCTCAGCGCGAGCAGGTCCAGGGCGGACGCGGAGCCGGTGGAGTAGTCGAGACCCGCCTCGTCCAGGAACCGGCCCGGGTCGGTCAGCAGATCGGCCGACCAGGGCGCGAGCACGGCCAGCGGGGTGAGGACGACGGCGAGGAAGCGCAGCCCGTACGCCATCAGCTGCTCGGTGCGGCTCTCCGCGAACCGCACCGACAGCACCCCCAGGCCCAGGACCAGCGCGATCGGCCAGACGATCGGCGTGAACGCCATGGTGAAGGTCAGCAGCAGCGTGTACGCCCAGGTGGCGCGCCAGCTCGGCCGCTCGCCGCCGCGCGCCCGCTCGCCGAGCTGGAACCCGCTCGCCGCGACCGCGGCGCGGGCCATCAGCGGCAGCAGGACGGCGAGCACGGCGGTGCCCAGACGCCCGCTCGCCAGCGCCCCGGTCGCGGCCGGCAGGAAGGCGTACGCGACGCTCCCCCAGGCGCGCAGCAGCCGGGACTCGACGAGCGGCCGGGAGGCGAAGTACGCGGTGAAGCCGGCCAGCGGCACCGAGCAGACCAGCAGCAGCGTGAGCGTGAAGCCGGTGCTGCCCAGGAAGAGCGTGGCGACCGAGGCGAGCACGGCCAGATACGGCGGCGCGCTCTGCGTCCCGCCGGTCCCCACCGGGTGCCAGCCGTCCAGGTAGCGCGCCCACAGCTCGCTGACGCCGTCGGGCGCGGGCAGCAGCGCGCCGCCGGTCAGCGCCCCGGCGCCGAGCAGATCGCGGCAGGCGACGAGCGAGACGAGCAGCAGGACGGCGAAGAGCATCGGCCCGGGTTTGCGGGCGATCCGCTTCAGCCGGGCGAACTGCTCGACCTCCAGGAAGTCGGCGTCGTCGTCGCCCGGCCCGGACTCCACGGCCCCGTGCCGCCCGCCGGAGGACAGCTCGGGCTCCGACCGTCCGCCGAGGTTGCTCGCGATCTGTTCGACGGTGGCCCGCACCGTGGCGCCGGGCGGCGGGAACAGCGGCCGCAGCTCGTCCTTCTCGGCCACGGGCCTCCCGCGCCGCTTGCGCGCGGCGAGGATCTTCTCGGGGCGCAGCAGCGTGCCGAAGAGCCCGGCGACCTCGTCGAGCGCCTGCCCGGGCACCTTGCCCACCAGATACGCGAGGGTGCGCAGCAGCGTGCCGAGCACCAGCCGCAGCATGACGTACGGGAGCGCCGCCCCGCGGCTGTTGGCCAGCAGGGTGTAGACCGCACCGGCCTTGTCGACGCGGTGCGGTCCGGCGACAGAGCGGCCCACGCAGTCGATGGGGCGCCGCTCGCGGGAGGCGGCCTCGGCGTGGCGCAGCGCGGCGTCCGGCGCGATCAGCACCTGGTGGCCGGCGGCCTGGGCGCGCCAGCACAGGTCCACGTCGTCGCGCATGAGGGGCAGCCGGGGGTCGAAGCCGCCGAGCTCCTCCCAGACGTCGCGGCGCACCAGCATGCCGGCGGTGGAGACCGAGAGCACCGGCCGCACCTGGTCGTGCTGGCCCTGGTCCTGTTCGCGGCGCTCCAGGCCGGTCCAGCGGCGGCCGCTGCGGGCGATGCTGACGCCGACTTCGAGCAGCTGCCGGCTGTCGTACCAGCTGCGCAGCTTGGGGCCGACGATCGCGGCGCGCGGGTGGTCGTCCGCGACGCGCAGCAGTTCGGCGAGGGCGTCCGGGGCGGGGGCGCAGTCGTCGTGCAGCAGCCACAGCCACTGGATCGGCTCGCCGTGGGGCAGCTCCGGCATGTCGTACGCGTCGTCGCGCCAGGTGCGGTTGACGGGGTCCCAGCCGCTGGGCCGCTTGAGGTACGGCAGCTCCTCGGGGCCCAGCACCTCGGCGCCGCGGACCGCCTCGGCGACGGCGGTGCCGAAGCCGCTGCGGCGGGCGAGGTGGAGCACCCGGTCGGGGCCGAGGGCGTCGGCCAGCAGCTGCGCGGAGTTGTCGGCGCTGCCGGTGTCGGCGGCGATCGCGCTCTGGACGGGCCGCTCCTGGCCGAGCAGCCCGGCCAGCGCCTCGGGCAGCCAGCGGGCGCCGTCGTGGGCGACGAGCACGGCGGTGACGACATGGCGGGGAAACGCCGGCGTCTGGGTGGACGCAAACGCGGCGTTGGCGGCCGGGTATTGGGCCGCCTGGTGGCTGTGCACGGACATCGAGGTACGGGCCCCGGTTCGCTGGACTGCAGTGGACGCGCGCGCCCTTGGCGGCGCCCGCGCGTCTCGGACGGGGCCCCACACTAACGGCTGTCCACACAGCGGTCCGCCTCCCGGCGCCAGGGCGCGGGAGGCGGACCGCTGGGTTCAGGTCTGGTATGGCGTGGAGTCAGGCGGCGGCCTTCAGACGGCGGCCTTTTTCAGACGTCGGCGCTCCCGCTCGGACAGACCGCCCCAGATGCCGAAGCGCTCGTCGTTGGCGAGGGCGTACTCGAGGCATTCGGAGCGGACCTCGCAGGCGAGGCAGACCTTCTTCGCCTCACGGGTGGATCCGCCCTTTTCCGGGAAGAACGACTCGGGATCGGTCTGGGCGCACAATGCGCGCTCCTGCCAACCGAGCTCCTCGTCCGCCTCTTCGACCAGCAGTTGCTGGAACAACTCGGTCATGTGCGCCCCTCGTCCGTCATTACGTCCCCGTGCCCGCTGCCGTTGGTCCGCGGCAAAACGACACGAGTGAAATTACAAGTGTGCCGATCCGGGCCAGTCAAGCCGAGATCTGCTATTGAGCCCCTTATTCACTCTGCGGAACCAAGGCGACGCAGAAAGTGTTCAAATCGGCCTAAAGCCGACACCTTCCCCGACCGTCACCCCTGCCCCTCCTCTCGCTCACAGGGGAGGACGTCATGACGGCCGATCCCGTTGCACCCCAGGGGATTCCGGGTGCTGGTTCCGGGTGTTGCGCCTTCTGACCGCTAACCGGCGGGCACAAACCTTTCTGCCGCTCCGGCAACCGGATGAGGTGAAACCTCGCCCACCAACCGGACGTCAAGTTGACACGGGGGCCGGCGACCCGGTCTCCTTGTCAGCATGTCAGTGACCCCCGCGCCCCAGGCGACCCGTGACCACGGGTTCCGCTGCGCTGTGCAGGCTCGCTGTCGCTGTTCCAGCTGTTGATGCCTGTCGATAGCCCCTGAGCTCCAGTCATCCCGACAGCCGCCCTCCCGGCCGCCGCCCCTTGTGGCGCGCCTCACGCAGCCGTCCCCTCCGGCCGCCTCACCCGGCCGTCCACGCGCCCGCCACGCCACCTTCCGCCGAGGAACCCCCTATGAACAGCGACATCCAGATCGCCGGTGACCCGCTCGCCATCCCGCATCTGCTGCCGCCCGCACCCGCACACCCCTCCACCGTCTCCGCCTTCGCCGGACTGGCCCGCTCCATCGCGGCCGACCGCGACAGCTGGGCGCCCCTGGTCCAGTACGACGCCACCAGCCGCTGGTACCACCGGCTGCGCACCGGCCCCGGCTACGAGGTGTGGCTGCTCAGCTGGGTCCCCGGCCAGGGCAGCGGGGCCCATGACCACGGCGCGTCCTCGGGTGTGCTGACCGTCCTCGAAGGCGAGCTGACCGAGCGGGTGGGGCCCGGCGGGCGGCACACCCTGACGGCGGGCGCGCAGCGGGCCTTCGCGCCGGGCTATGTCCACGACGTCGTCAACGACGCGCTCGAACCGGCCGTCAGCCTGCACATCTACTTCCCCGGGTTGACCGACATGCCGATGCACCCCTCGCAGGACGCGGTACGGGAGCTGGCGGAAGGCCGCACGAACGGCTTGGTTCCGGACGCCCCGGACACGCTGGATGTCGTAGGCGGCTGACAGGCCCGCCCGTCGCCCCCCACCACCCTCAACGGATGCGCCTGACAGTATGTCTCGCATGCGCATTGTGGTTCTGGCAGGCGGCATCGGCGGCGCCCGTTTTCTCCGCGGTCTGAAGTCGGCGGCGCCGGACGCCGACATCACCGTCATCGGGAACACCGGCGACGACATCCACCTCTTCGGGCTGAAGGTCTGCCCCGACCTCGACACGGTGATGTACACGCTCGGCGGCGGCATCCACGAGGACCAGGGCTGGGGCCGGGCGGACGAGACCTTCGCCGTCAAGGAGGAGCTGGCGGCGTACGGCGTGGGGCCCGAGTGGTTCGGCCTGGGCGACCGGGACTTCGCCACGCACATCGTCCGGACGCAGATGATCGGCGCGGGCTATCCGCTGAGCGCCGTCACCGAGGCCCTGTGCGCGCGCTGGCAGCCGGGCGTGCGGCTGCTGCCGATGACTGACGACCGGGTCGAGACGCACGTCCTGATCGACGATCCCGCCGCCCAGGCTGCCGAGGGGGCCGCCGAGGGCCGCCCCGCGCGCAAGGCCGTGCACTTCCAGGAGTACTGGGTGCGGCTGCGCGCCTCCGTGCCCGCCCACGCCGTCATCCCCGTCGGCGCCGATCAGGCCAAGCCCGCGCCCGGGGTGCTGGAGGCCATCGCCGGGGCCGACGTCGTCCTCTTCCCGCCCTCCAACCCCGTCGTCAGCATCGGCACCATCCTGGCCGTGCCCGGCGTCCGGGAGGCCATCGCCGACGCCGGGGTGCCCGTGGTGGGCCTGTCCCCCATCGTCGGCGACGCACCCGTGCGCGGCATGGCCGACAAGGTGCTGGCCGCCGTGGGCGTGGAGTCCACCGCCGCGGCCGTCGCCCGTCACTACGGCTCCGGGCTGCTCGACGGCTGGCTCGTGGACACCGTGGACGCCACCGCCGTGGACGAGGTCGAGGCGGCCGGAATCCGCTGCCGCGCCGTCCCGCTGATGATGACCGACGTAGAGGCCACGGCCCGGATGGCCGCGCAGGCCCTGGCCCTGGCCGAGGAGGTACGGGCATGACGCAGGCCCCCACGCACCAGGTGAAGGCCCCGGCGTACCGGGTGTGGGCGCTCCCCGGCATCCCCGAGGTCCGCCCCGGCGACGACCTCGCCAAGCTCATCGCCGACGCCGCGACCGCCGAGGGCCTGCCGGGGCTCGCGGACGGCGATGTCCTGCTCGTCACCTCCAAGATCGTCAGCAAGGCGGAGGGGCGCGTCGTCCAGGCCGCGGACCGCGAGGCTGCCATAGACGCCGAGGCGGTCCGGGTCGTCGCCCGGCGCGGGCGCACCCGCATCGTGGAGACCCGGCACGGCCTGGTGATGGCCGCGGCCGGGGTGGACGCCTCCAACACCCCCGCAGGGACCGTGCTGTTGCTCCCCGAGGACCCCGACGCCTCCGCGCGGCGGATCCGGGCCGGGCTGCGGGACGCGCTCGGCGTCGAGGTGGGGGTGGTGGTCACCGACACCTTCGGGCGGCCGTGGCGCAGCGGGGTGACCGATGTCGCCATCGGAGCGGCCGGGGTGCGGGTGCTGGAGGACCTGCGCGGCGGCACCGACGCCCATGGGAACCCGCTGAGCGCCACCGTGGTCGCCACGGCCGACGAGCTGGCCGCGGCGGGGGATCTGGTCAAGGGCAAGGCAGGCGGGCTGCCGGTGGCGGTGGTGCGGGGCCTGCCACACGTCGTACGGGCAGTACGGGCGGCCGACGCCGCGGGAGCGAGCCCGGACGGCGCGGACGGCCCCGGCGGCACCCAGGGCCCCGGCGGCACCGAAGACTCCGGCACCGCCGCCGGCCCCGCCGAGACCGAAAGCCCCGGCAGCCCCGGCGCCCCCGCCGACCCCGACCTGGGCGCCCGGCCCCTGATCCGCGGGGCCGCCGACGACATGTTCCGGCTCGGGACCTCCGAGGCCGTACGGGAGGCCGTCACCCTGCGCCGTACGGTGCGGGAGTTCACCGACGAGCCGGTGGACGGCGCCGCGGTGCGCCGGGCCGTGGCCGCCGCGATCACCGCCCCTGCCCCGCACCACACCACGCCCTGGCGGTTCGTCCTCCTGGAGTCGGAGGAGTCGCGGCTGCGGCTGCTCGACGCGATGCGCGACGCGTGGATCGCGGATCTGCGCGGCGACGGCTTCTCCGAGGCGAGCATCGCCAAGCGGGTGCGGCGCGGGGATGTGCTGCGCAAGGCGCCCTGCCTGGTGGTGCCCTGCCTGGTCGCGGACGGCGCCCACGCCTACCCCGACGCCCGGCGGAGCGCGGCCGAGCGCGAGATGTTCGTGGTGGCGGCGGGCGCCGGGGTGCAGAACCTGCTGGTCGCGCTGGCGGGTGAGGGCCTGGGGTCGGCGTGGGTGTCGTCGACGATGTTCTGCCGCCCGGTGGTGCGCCAGGTGCTGGGGCTGCCCGAGGAGTGGGACCCGATGGGGGCGGTCGCGGTGGGCCGCGCGGCGGCGCCGCCCGCGGCCCGGCCGCCGCGGGACGCCGACGCGTTCCTGGTGGTGCGTTAGCCCTTAAGGGCACGTCCGCCGCCCCTTAAGGGCCGTCCCCCCACGGTCGTACGGGGCCCGTGGACTTCCGTCCGCGGGGGGACGGGTCCAGCCGGCTCGCTGCCTAGGTTCGAAGCCGTAGGAGAACCCACCGGCGTAAGGCGGCAGGCATGATCGAGGCACGCGGACTCACCAAGCGGTACGGGGACAGAACGGCGGTCGAGGACCTGACCTTCACGGTCCGGCCGGGCAAGGTCACGGGCTTTCTGGGGCCCAACGGCGCGGGAAAGTCGACGACCATGCGCATGGTCCTCGGCCTGGACGCCCCCACCCGGGGCCGGGTCACCGTGGCCGGCCGCCCGTACGCCGAACACCCCGCCCCGCTCACCGTGGCCGGCGCCCTTCTGGAAGCGAAGTCCGTCCACAAGGGGCGGTCGGCGCTCGGCCATCTCATGGCCCTCGCGCACACCCATGGCATCCCCCGCCGCCGCGTCGAGCAGGTCCTCGACCAGGTCGGGCTGCGTGAGACGGCGGGCAGGCGCGTGGGCGGCTTCTCGCTCGGGATGGGGCAGGGGGCACCTCCCAGCGGTAGCTGGGGGAGGCTGGGCATCGCCGCCGCACTGCTCGGCGACCCCGGCACGGTCATCCTCGACGAGCCGGTCAACGGCCTCGACCCGGAGGGCGTGCGGTGGATCCGTACGCTCCTCAAGGAGCTGGCGGCCGAGGGCCGTACCGTCTTCGTCTCCTCCCATCTGATGAGCGAAATGGCGGTCACCGCAGATCACTTGATCATCATCGGTCGCGGCAGGCTGCTGGCCGACACCACGGTGGAGCGGTTCGTGCGGAGCGCGGGGGTGGGCGAGGTCAAGGTCGTCAGCCCCGAGGCGGCTCGGCTGCGCGACCTGCTGGCCGCGCCCGGCGTCGAGATCACCTCCGACGCGCCCGGCACGCTCCGCGTCACCGGCGCGGACGGCGAGCGCATCGGGAGCGTCGCCGCGCGCCACGGCATTCCCGTCCACGAACTCACCCCGCGCACCGCCTCCTTGGAGGAAGCCTTCGTGACTCCTCCCCCGGACGATTCCGGGGGCTTCTCCTGTCGGTGGTTCAGGCCACGTCGGGAAGGACCAGCCCGGCCCTGAGTGCGACGTTCCAGGCGCCCACGCGGTCTGCGTGGTCGATGTGCCTGCACTTGGTGCACTGGAACTTTTCGCCGTCGCGGTTCTCACCGTCCACGTGCCCGCAAGCGGGACAGGTGCGGGAGGTGTTGCGGGGGTCCACGGGTATCAGTACACGACCGGCGCTTTCAGCCTTGTGCGTGAGGATGCCCAGGAACACCCCCCAACCCGCGTCAAGAATGCTCCGGTTCAGCCCAGCCTTCGAGGAGGCACCGTTCGGCAGGAATCTGTCGGGCGCTTCGGGGTCGGGCTTCGGTTTGGGCGCACGGACCATGTTCGCGATGTTCAGGCGCTCGTGACCTATCCGGTCGTACGCGCGAACCATCGCAAGCGCGGTCTTGTGTGCGTGGTCGGTGCGCTGACGGCGCACCTTGCGGTGCAGGCCGGCAACCTTCTCCACCGCCCGGCGGTGCTTGACGCCGCGCTGGTCGCGGCGTCGGTTGCGTGGGAACGCCTTGAGTGCTCGCTGAGCGTCGGCCAGGGCATCGGCGTTGCGCTTGGCGTGCCTGGGGTTTTCGACGTGGGCGCCCTGGGATGTGGTGAGGAAGTGAGTGACACCCATGTCGATGCCGGTCACGGCGCCCGTGGCGGGCAGGGGTTCGGCAGGCACGTTGTCGCAGGCGAGGATGACATACCACTGCCGTCCCTCGCGCTTGACGCTGACGGTCTTGACCCGGCCCTTGACCGCACGGTGCTGGTGCACACGGACGTGCCCGACACCCTGGAAGCGGACACGGGTCACCGGGTCATGTGGGGTCGAGTCCCACCGGCAGCCGTCCCCGTCCTTCGGGAAGTCCACGGTGTCAAACCAGTTCACGCCCCGGAAACGCGGATATCCGGGTTTCTCCCCGGCCTTGACCCGGCGGAAGAACGCGGCGAACGCCTTGTCCAGACGGCGAAGCGTGGCCTGCTGCGAGCTGAAGGACCAGCGACCCTGCCGCTCCGGGTCGAATGCCCGGATCTCCCTCAGCTGCGCGGACTGCTGCCCATAGCTGATGCTCGTCTTCGAACTGTGCCGCCAGGCGCCCCGCCGCTCCTGGAGCGCGCCGTTGTAGAGGGAGCAGTGATCCCCAAGCATCTCCGCTAGGGCCTGCGCCTGCCGGACAGTAGGGCGCAGCAGGAACTTGTACGCACGCAGCAACGCAGCCCGCCCCCTCCGTCAGCGTCTTCCCTGGTCAAATCCGGTGCGATCACTCTACCGACCACCACTGACAACGCACCGTAATCCGCCGCCGCGCGGCTCCGCTTCAAGAATTCGATTCCCCCACCGGCCTGATGACCTCCGAGTGGTCCCCCGGCACCCTGTCGCCAACCCGCCGCTTCCACCGGGCCGTCCGGCGCGTACGGGACTTCGACGCCCGCGGGTGTGGTACCTGCTGCTGACGGGCGTACTCGCCCCGGTCGCGCTGGCCGACCTCATCGGTGCTCGGTGGAAGCTGACGGCGCACGGGACGGATGTGCCGGGCTGGTTGCCGTGGCTGGTGAGCGCCGGATTCGTGCTGCCGGTGACCTGGCGGCGGCGCGGACCCCTCGCCGTCCTGTGTGTGCTGGCGGTGCCGGGGGCCGTTGACGCCTGGACCGGGATCGCCCTGGAGGTCGGGGCGGGCCGACTCTGTCCGTCATCACCGGCCTGGCCGACGGCGGCTCGTACGCGGCCCGCAAGAACCCCGAGCGCGCGACACAGGCCCTGGAAGCCATAGGCGACACCAGCCGCGAGGCCCTGGGCGAACTGCGCACGCTGCTGGGCATGGTGCCGGACGCAACCGCCGATCTGGCCCCGCAGCCCGGGCTCGCGGCGGCGCGCGCCGGGCCCGCGGCGACGCGGTCGTCGCCCCCGCCCTGACCCGCCGGCTCCTCGACCGCTACGCCCACCACCTGCCGACGCCCGGCACCACCACCGGAGCCGACCCCCGCCTGGCGGCCCTCACCGGCCGCGAGCGCGAGGTCCTGACGGCGATCGGCCGGGGCTGGACGAACGGCGAGATCGCGGAGCGGCTGGTCGTCGCGGAGTCCACCGTCAAGACACACGTGGGCCGCATCCTGGCGAAGATCGGCGCCCGGGACCGCGTCCAGGCGGTGATCTTCGCGTACGACACCCGCCTGGTGCGGCCGGAGTAGACCCGCACGGCTTCACCCAGGGCAGAACGCCGCCCCCTTCCCCCGGCGCCCGGCATCCCTAGGCTGTTGGGGTGAGCACTCATGCGCCGAACGAAGCCCGCGTCATCCCCCTGCGCCCGCAGACCTCGCCGCCCGGTTCCGGCGGGACGGCCCGCGCCCCGCAGCGACCGGAGGGAGCCCCACGGACACCCGCGCCGAGGGAGCCCCTGTGGCGCGATCTCGTCGGCGATGTGCTGCGGCGCGAGCGGCTCGCCCAGGGGCGCACGCTGAAGGACGTCGCGGAGGCGGGCCGGATCTCGATGCCGTACCTGTCGGAGCTGGAGCGCGGACGCAAGGAGGCCTCCTCCGAGGTGCTCGCGGCCGCCGCCCAGGCCCTCGGGCTCGGCCTCGCCGATCTGCTCTCGCTCGCCCAGGACGAGTTGGCCCGGTACGCCCGGAGCCGGGTGGGCCGGGGCCGTACGTCGCCCACGGCGCAGTACGACGGCCTCTGCCTCGTCGCCTGAGCGAACCGGCGGCCGGTACGGCGGGGCGCCCCACCGCCGTACCGGCCCGCCGGCCTTCGGCCACGGCCGCGCGGGGTCAGACGAACGCGGGCCGTCGGCTCAGTACCTCGTCGGCGAGCCCGTAGGCGACGGCCTCTTCGGCGGTGAGCACCTTGTCCCGGTCCATGTCCGCGCGCAGCGTCGCCACGTCGTGCCGCGTGTGCCGGGCCAGGACCTCCTCCACCTGCGAGCGGATGCGGACCATCTCCTTGGCCGCGAGGCTGAGGTCGGAGACCGTCCCCTGCCGGCCGCCGCTGGCCGGCTGGCCGAGCAGCACCCGCGCGTGCTGGAGCACGCACCGTCGCCCGGGATCTCCGCCGGCCAGCAGCACCGCCGCCGTCGACGCCGCCTGACCGACGCACAACGTGGAGATCGGCGCCTGCACGTACGTCATCGTGTCGTAGATCGCCATCAGCGAAGTGAACGATCCGCCGGGCGAGTTGAGATAGATCGAGATCTCGCGCTCCGGGTTCACCGCCTCCAGGTGCAGGAGTTGCGCGATGACCACGTTGGCGACCCCGTCGTCGATCTCGGTGCCGAGGAAGATGATCCGCTCGTTCAGCAGCCGGCTGAAGACGTCATAGGACCGCTCACCCTGCGCGGTCCGCTCGATGACGTAGGGAACCGTGTACGACCCCATGTCACAACCCCATCCGTCGGCGGGAGGTGGCCGGGCGGATGTCGGTGAGCGACTCCACCACCCGGTCCACGATCCCGTACTCCCTGGCCTGCTCGGCCGTGAACCAGCGGTCCCGGTCGCCGTCCCGGGCGATCGTCTCCTCGCTCTGCCCGGTGTGCTCGGCGGTGATCCGCTCGATGGCCTTCTTGGTGAACTGGAGGTTCTCCGCCTGGATCTCGATGTCCGCGGCGGTGCCACCGATGCCCGCCGAGGGCTGGTGCATCATGATCCGCGCGTTCGGCAGCGCGAACCGCTTGCCGGGCGTGCCCACGGTGAGCAGGAACTGGCCCATGCTGGCGGCGAAGCCCATCGCCAGCGTCGAGACGTCGTTCGGGATGAGCCGCATGGTGTCGTAGATGGCCAGACCCGCGGTGACCGACCCGCCGGGGCTGTTGATGTACAGGCAGACGTCGGTGCGCGGGTCCTCCGCCGACAGCAGCAGCAGCTGCGCGCACACCCGGTTGGCCGACACGTCGTCGACCTGTGTGCCGAGGAGGACGATCCGCTGGGCGAGCAGCTGTGCCGCGAGATGGTCGTCGAAGCGGCTGGGCGGTGTGTCGCCCTCCTCCGCGCGGGGCGGAAGCGTGGTGGGTGGAGTCATCTGGTCTCCTTGTCGAGGCGGGGATGCCGTCGACTCCACTGTTGACCTCGGGAGATCCCCGGATGCGGTTTCTTGGCCCACCGCAGATTCGCCACGGGCAGAGGACCCTCAACTCAAGGCGCGCTGAGCACCTTCCGCGGGCACCGAGAACAAGGGGCGGAAGTAGGAAGGGTCCGCCTTCTCCTCGACCATGCGCCCCTCGGCCTCCACCCACGCGTGGGCGCCGAAGGGCAGGCGGGCCCGTACCCCCACCGTCCAGGTGGGCCAGGTGCCGCGCGCCCGGCACAGCAGGACGATCGCCAGGGAGCGGGGCAGGCACCCCTCGTCCCCGGCGCAGCGGAGGCTGACGGCCACCACGGCCTCCCGGGCGGCGCGGGCCTCCTCGTACGTGGCCGGGCGGGCGCCCCCGCGCAGGCGGGTGAGGATGGCGCGGGTCCGGGCCGGCGGCTTGGCGGCCAGGCGCCGGGCGACGGCCACGGCGAGCAGCACCAGCAGGCGGCGGGCCGGGGAGAGCCGGACCTCCGTCCGGTGCGGTACGACCGAACTCAACGCTGCTGCACCACCTTCGCCTGCCGGAGACTGTCCATCAGCTGCTCCACGTCCGCGCGGGCGCGTGGCTCGTCGACGTCGTAGACGGCCATCAGCCGCTCGGTGGTCTCCTGCACCGTGCTGCCGTCGACCAGGGCGCGGAAGGCGAGGGAGGCGGTCGGGTTGAGCTGCCAGTAGCGGCCGTCCCTGCCGTCCAGCAGCACCGTCCCGTAGTCGGTGTCCACCGTTGAGACGTCGGGGTGCAGTCTCCATGTCATGGTTGTCTCCTGCCTCGGGGCCTGGGGCGGGCTCAGGGGTGGGTGGCGGTGGCCGGCTGGGGGGCCGTGGCCCGGGCCCACAGTTCACAGCTGAGCGCGGACTGCATCGCACCTTGGTGGAGGCTGTCGGTGTAGGACCGGTCGAACAGCTCACGCAGCGGCCCGGGGTCGATCAGCCCCAGGGCGGCCAGGCGGGAGCCGTCCCACAGTTCCGCGAGGTCCCGCCGGTGCTCTTCGAAGCCCTCGGCGACGATCGTGGTGCCGTCGCCCTTGGTCCGCCGGGTCAGCACCCCCGGCGGCATGATGTCCGCCATCGCCGTCTTGATGAGGGGCTTGAACTCCCAGGGGGTGACGCGCTCTTCGGGCCTGACGGCCAGGCACGCCTGGATGACCTGGTCGTCGAGGAAGGGCGAGGTGTGGCTGAAGTCGCGTGTTTCGGTCAGTTGGTGGCACTGGCGGACGAGCCGTCCGGCGTCCTGGATGCCCAGGAGGTCGTTGTGCCGCCCCCGTGTCGGCGCGAGCGGCTCGGCCGTCGCGGCCGCGTCCCGCAGGGTGTGGGTCACCAGGTCCCTGGCGTCCGGGGTGAGCCATCCGGGCAGGCGCGGGAAGTGGCCCCAGTCGGACAGCGGGTTCGGGGCACGGCGGACGCGGCCGTGGGCCCGGTCCGCGAACCAGCGGCGGTAGGAGCGGCCGTCCAGCAGGCCTCGGGCCTCGACGCCCCAGCTGCTCCGGCGCAGTTGGGCCAGCACTCTCAGGCGCTGGGCGGCCAGCAGCGGCCTGTGGCGCAACAGGTCGTGCTGATAGGCGGGGTGGCCGCGCAGCAGTTGGTCGCCGCCGAGCCCGTCGAGGTGCAGCCGAGAGCCGTACGCGACGGCCCGCTGCCGTATGGCGCGCAGCCGGGGTCCGCTCAGCAGGGCGATGGACGGCTCGTCGGGCACGCCGTCCACGTCCATGAGGCCGCCGAAGAACGGCGGCAGTTCGCGGTTGGAGTAGACGATGTGGTTGAGGTCCGGCAGGCCGGCGGCGGCCTGCCTGGCCCACTCGACGTCCTCGTCGGCCTGGTCGTCGTTCTCCATGGTGAGCGTGGTGAGCGCGGGCCGGTACCGGGCGGCCAGCAGGGCGATGCTGGTGGAGTCCATGCCGCCGGAGAGGTCCGCGCTGACGGGCCGGGTGCCGTCGGCGCGCACCCGCACCGCGTCGTCCAGTGCCTGGCGCAACAGCCGGCCGCCCTCGGTCAGGGAAAGCGCCGGTTCGGGGGCCTGCCACCAGGGTGTGACCCGTGGCCGCCGGCCGTCCGCGGGCAGCGCCAGGTACGAGCCCGGAGGCACCGCGCAGACGTCGCGCCACGGCGGCAGGTCGCCCAGGGGGTGTGGCAGCGCGTCCAGGGTGCGCAGGGCGAGCAGGGCCGGGTCGAGCGGGGCGTCCAGGACGGTCGCCAGGACGTCGGCGCGGTCGGCGGCGATGGTGAGGGGGCCCAGCTCGCCGTGGAAGACCCGGCGCAGTCCGGAGGCGGTGCCCTGGACGCGCAGGCGGCCACGCACGGAGGCGACGAGGTGGTAGCTGCCGGCCCACGCCAGGCCCAGCCGGTCGAGGTCGGTCACCTCGTCGATCCGGGCGGCGGCCGCGGCGAGTTCGTCCTGGGTCGCCGAGCAGTGGCCGATCACGGCGAGCCGGGTGTCGCCCCGTTCGGCCACCAGGGCCCGGCCTTCGGCCAGCCGGCCGGCCACACAGGGCCGGCCGGACCGGTGCCTCAGCAGGATGCGCACGCCGTCCGTCGGGAGCCGGCCGATGGCGGCTGCCGCGCCCTCGTCATCCGGCAGCGCGACGAAGTACTGCCAACCGGCATCGGCCATGTCAATGTCCTTAGGAGGAGTGCCGCATCAGCGTCGGCCCTAGAGCCTGTCGTAGAAGTGGATGATGTTCTCGTAGCCGGTCAGGCCGAAGTAGCCGGTGTCCTCCTGGAAGGAGCCGCACTCGACCATCTTGGGAGCTTCATAGGCCTGGAGCTCGTTGGTCTCCTGGAATTCGTCGCCCTGCATCACAGTTCACCTCCCCGTTGACTGGTATGACCGCTCAGGGCGGAACACGTTCCGGTGCGGAAGGTTTCGCGGACGCCGGGATGACTCCCAACGGGCCGCCGGCCAAAGGGACTTGCGTCCCCATCGCCGCCCTGGGCGTGATCGACAGGGAATCACGCGGCTCACCGCGATTCAAGATTCATGATCGACCGCCCTGCCATGAATATTCCGGAATGCTCCCTCTTACTTTCGCCCCGGCCACCCCTGGGGTTCAGGGGCCCCGTTTGACGCCCCTTTAGCTAACCGCTATCTATTGGGGGGTCGCAGAGGAGGGTGGTCCGTGCAGGACGTGGTGCTGGCGCTGCTGGTCAAGGAGCCCTCACACGGGTACGACCTGCGCAGGCGGTTGGCGGCGGCGCTCGGGCCGTTGGGGGAGACGCTGAACGCGGGGCAGATCTATGTGACGCTCACCCGGCTCGAAAAGGCGGGCCTGGTCGTCCAGGAGCGTGAGGACGAGCCGGTGCGCGGCCCGCGACGCAAGGTGTACGCGCTGACCGCGGCCGGGCAGGAGCGGGTGGCCGCATGGATGGCCGAGAGCGCCGGGCCCAGAGCGGACGTGGCGGAGTTCCACCTGAAGCTGGTGGCCGCGGGCGAGTCGGGCCTGGCTGATCCGCTCGCGCTCGTGGACGCGCGGCGGCGGGAGCTGATGCGCAGCCTCGCCGAAGCCCAGCACGCCGCCCTCGCTCACGAGACGGGCTCGGAGGCCGGGCTGCTCCTGGAGGGCATCGCGCTCCGGTTGCAGGCCGATCTGCGCTGGTTGCAGGCGTGCGAGCGGACCTGGTCCACCCGCACACCGCGTGCGAAAGGCAGAGGAAACGGATGACGAGAGACGGTCAGCGGGTCAGGGCCCGGTCCCGGCGGAGGGGTACGGACGACGGCCCGGGCGCGGGACGGTCCGGCCGCGGGCACGGCGCGGCGGCCGGGCCGGTGCTGCGCGCGGTCGGCCTGGCGCGGGTGTACGGCCAGGACGAGAGCGCGGTGTGGGCCGTCGACGGGGTCGACCTCCACGTTCCCGCCGGGCAGACGCTCGCCGTGACCGGGCCCAGCGGCTGTGGCAAGTCCACACTGCTCCAGCTTCTCGGCGGTCTTGACCGGCCCACCGAGGGCGAGGTGTGGCTCGGCGGACGGCGCGTCGACGACCTCGGCGAGCGGGCGCTGGCCCGGCTGCGGCGCCGCGCCGTCGGGTTCGTCTTCCAGGCCTACCACCTGATGGACGAGCTGACCGCGGCGGAGAACGTCGAGCTGCCCGCGCTGCTCGCCGGCGCCTCACCGCGCACCGCCCGCCGCCGTGCCGCCGAACTCCTCGATCAGGTCGGACTCGCCGACCGGGCCCGGCATCTGCCCTCGGAGCTGTCCGGCGGGCAGCGGCAGCGGGTCGCCATCGCCCGCGCCCTGGTCAACAAGCCGCTGGTCGTCCTCGCCGACGAGCCCACCGGAAACCTCGACAGCGCCGCGACCCACGACATCCTCCGGCTCTTCGACGAGCTGCGCACCGCCGGCCAGACCCTGGTCATGGTCACCCACGACGAACGCGTCGCCGCCACCGCCGACCGCGTCGTCTCCCTGCGGGACGGCGCGCTGGCCGACGACACGTCCCTGGACAGCGGACAGCGCCACCGACAGCGCCACCACACGTCTCGGCACGCTCTTGAGCTGGGAGGACTGACCGTGGGACGTCTGCTGCTGATAGGGCCGCCTGGTCCTGCGCGACATGCGCCGCCGTCCCGGCGAGGCCGTCATGTTCCTGCTCGCCGTCACCATCGCCGGCGCCAGTCTCACCCTCGGACTGGCGACCAACGACGCCGTCGTCAGCGGGTACGAGAAGACCCGCGCGGCCACCGCGGGACCCGACATCATCGCCACCACGACGGCCGAGGACCCGTCCCGCGTGGCCGAACGCCTCGCGGACGCGCCCGGTGTGGCCGCGCACGCCGAGCCCGTCTTCGCGTTCGACACCTACATCAAGGCACACGGCAAAACCGCGCACTCCTCGGTCGAGGGGCGCGAGACCGCACCGTCCGCCGTGGACCGGCCGCTGGTGACCTCCGGCACCTGGGTGCGCCCCGGCGGCGCGGTGCTCGAACGCGGCTTCGCGCAAGCGCTCGGCGTACGCGTCGGCGACCGCGTCACCATCAGCGGACGCGACTATCCGGTCGTCGGGACCGCGATCAGCGCGGCCACCGGGGTGTATCCCGGGAGCGACGCCGCGCAGGGGGCCGGGCCGTCCGACTACGGCGGCAGGATCTGGCTCACCTCAGCCGACACCCGCGCGGCGGCGGGGGACGAGCCCAGTGTCCACCTGATCCATCTGAAGCTGACCGATCCCACCGCGACGACACGATGGCAGAACACCGTGTTCGGCCGCGACCGCGAGGTCGACTCCTCGGTCAACGTCCACTACTGGCAGGACGTCCTCCGGACGGACCTGTCCATGATCCGGTCCATCCAGCCCGCCCTGGTGGTCGGCGGCTGGCTGCTCGCCGTCGCGGCGATGGTCACCCTCGCCGCGCTCGCCACCACACGCGCCGCCCGCGACAACCGGCGTGCCGCACTGCTCAAGGCCGTCGGCGCCGGACCCGCCACCGTCACCTCCGCCCTGCTGGCGCAGTACCTGCTGCTGACCCTCCTGGCCTCCGCGCTCGGGCTGACCGCCGGAACGCTGGCCGCACCCCGCCTGGTCGATCCCAGCGCCGGGCTGCTCAACGCCGTCAGCCCTCCGGACTCCGACACCGTCACCGCCGCGGTCTTCCTCGCCGTGGTGGTCGCCCTGACCGGTGCGCTCGGCCCCGCCCTGCGCGCCGCCCGCACCAGCACCGTCCACGCCCTGGCCGACCCGGCGCACCTGCTCACGCGCCACCCGCGCCTGAACGCCCTGACGGCGCATCTGCCCACCTCGCTCCTGCTCGGCATCCGGCTGCTCGCCCGCCGGCCCGGCCGCGCCGTGCTGGCCGCCACCGGCACGGCCGCCACCGCCCTCATGCTCACCGCCCTGCTCACCTGGCACACCGAACTCGAGGGGAGGCCCGACTTCACGCGGTTCGGCCCCGTCGAAGTGCGGGTCGACCTGACCGGCGAGGTGCTGCTCGCCGTCACGCTCACGCTGGTGGCGCTGTCCACGCTCAACACCGTGCTGCTCGGCTGGAGCACCGCCGTACAGGCCCGGCGCGCCCTGTCCATCGCCCGTACCCTCGGCGCCACGCCCGGCCAGGTCGTCGCGGCGCTCTGCGTCGCGCAACTCCTGCCCGCCGTGCCCGGAGTGGCGGTGGGTGTTCCGACCGGGCTCGGCCTGTACTGGCTCTTCGGCGCACAGGTCACGCCCCCGGGATCGTGGCTGCTCGCCACCGCGCTCGCCGTCCTGTCGGCCATCGCGGCGCTGACCGCGCTGCCCGCGTGGGCCCACACCCGCAGCCCCGCCGGGCGGGTCCTGGGCGCCGAACCCGCCTGACGGACCCTTCACCCCCGCCTGCTCAGAGTTTGCGCACGATGACGCGGCCGGTGTCGCCGCCGGAGGCGACGAGCGTGCCGTCCGCCGAGAACCTGACCGTATAGGTGCGCCCCGTGCCCAGGTCCGCTGGGCGGCGGGTGAAGGCGGGGTCGCTGTGGCGGGTGACGGCGTCGACGACGTCGGTGTCCCCCCGCCGGCCGATGGCCAGGGTGGAGCCGTCGGGCGAGTACGCCCAGCCGTGGCAGGTGGCCCAGCGGTCGGTGCGGAACGAGTGCGGGAAGTGCCAGATCCGTTCGCCGGTCTCCAGGGAGTACGCGCACGGGCCCTGGGCGGACTCGGGGTTGGCGACCAACTGCGTGTCGGCCGGGTCGAAGCCGATCGCATGCGGCTTGCGGTCCATCGGGATACGGCACACGACCGCGTCCCGGTCGATGTCCCAGATCTCGACCTCGGTGACCTCGGGGTCGTCCTCCTTGTACCGGGACCCCTTGGTGAAGCACAGCGCCATGAGCTTCCCGGACGGGGAAAGCGCGCCCGCCCAGCAGCGCGTCGAGGGTCTTTGCGCGGATGTCGCGAACACGTCGTTCCAGCCCCGGTCGAGGATGCGGACGCGGTCACCCGTGTCGAAGAGCAGCAGCCGTCGCCGGGCCGCGTCCCATGAGGGGCGCACACGGAAAGGGTTGAAGTCGGCGTCCTGGAACTCCCTGTACCGGGCGAGAATCCGGGTCTGCCCGCTTGTCGGATGGAACAGGCGTGTTTCCTCATTGAGCGCGTAGACGATGTGCTCACCGCCGGCGTCGAAGTGCACGGCGTGCACGAAGGTCTGCCGCTCGCCCACGGGTTCGGCGTGGATCAGCCGGCGGTGTCCGGTGGTGACGTCGATCAGATGGATCTCGGCACCGTAGGCGCCCTTGAGCATGGTGCCGACGGCGAGGGTCCGGCCGTCCGGGGACAGGTCGAACGCCTCGGCGGAGCACCGGTTGGGGACCTTGACGTCGAGCACGACGGCGCCGCGCGCCGCCTGGACGGCGTCGGCGACGCAGGCGAAGCCCTCCCGCAGCTTCTTCCCGCGCAGTTCCTCGAACTCCCGCTCCGCCTCGTGCTCGCCCGCACACTCCGTCACGGTCTCCCGGGGCCGTCTGCCCTCGGTCCACGCCGAGCGGATCAGCCGGGAGCCCTCGACGGCGATCCGGTAGAACTTCACCTTCGCCGGGTCGGCCGACGACCTCATCGTTGTGTCCAGGCTGGTCATGACAGGTCACCTTCTCGGCCGTGAACGGCCGTCCTTGTACGCTCGGCCGTTCGCACCTCGTCGCGCTCCCGACTGTGGGTTGTCCGCTCATCGGCCCCGGGTCGCGGGGCACGGCTACACCACCGCCCTGACGGTCGGCTTCGGCATCCTCCTCGCCGCCGTGTGCGCCACGGCACCGCTGATCCGGACCCGCGCGGCGCGACGGCGGTCCCCGCGTCCGTAGGGCCCGATCAGCCCTGGATGCAGAAGACGAGCATGTCCATGGTGTGGCCGTGCTTCAGGGCGGTCTGCCACTCCTCATGCTCCACAGTGAGTTTGTCGATGAGGAGTTTGGCGTCGTAGGTGAAGCTGTGGTCCAAGCGGTCGAGTACGGCCGTGTAGGCGTCGGCGACGGACTTGGCCTTGGCGAGCGGCAGGTAGCCGATGGCCGGGTAGCCGTCCATGGGGCTCGGGACGGAGAACGGGAGCAGGTCGGTGAAGTCCGCGAACAGGAAACTGCACGGCAGCAGGTCGACGGGGACTCCCAGAGCGCGGAGTTCGTCGTCCATGCGGCCGAAGAAGGTGGACGGTTTGGAATACACGCCCACGTCGATGGGGTCCGATCCGGTGCAGTCGAGGACGGTCATCAGCGCGGCGTAGTACGCGTGGCCGACATGATCCCCCTCCGCGTCGGCCCGGCCCATGATGAGGTGTTCCAGGGCCTCGGGGACGGTGAGGCCCCAGTCGATGCGCTGGTGTTCGACGCGGTGCTGGACGGCCCGCGCCTCCTCGCGCATGGTGGCGAGGACCAGCTCGTGGTGGGCGGTGGGCTCGCCGCCTTGCAGATAGGCGAGAGTCCGGCTCATGGTTAGCACCTTCATGCTGATCACGTGGCTCATACGGGTCATGGTCGCAAGCCCTGCCGACAGGGCCGCCACCGAGGGTGGTTCGGGCGGCACCGAAACGTTCCGCGCTTAGCGTCGGGCCATGACGCACACGACGCATGAGTTCAACTGCTTCGCGGACGTACGGGCGGCGCTCGCCGACCCGGCCCTCGTCCCGGAACTCCCGGCTACGGATGGGGGTCCCGTGGGGGCGAGCGTCGCCTGGCTGCGTGCCACCGTCGCCCGGTTCAGCTCCGGCGAGCCGCACCGGCGGCGGCGGGCTCTGGTGGAGGCCGAACTGGCCCGGCTGGAGCCCGCCGCGCTGTGGCGGGCGGCGGCGACCGGGCCCAAGGGGGAGGTCCGGGTGCGGGTGGTGCGTGCCCTCGCCGAGGCCCTGGGGATGCCGGAGGCCGGGGCGGTCGCGGAGGCGGTGACCGTGGTGGCCGGGGCCTACTTCGGGGGTACGGACGCCGCCGCGGACGAGGCGGTGGCCCGGCTCGTGGCGCGGCTGGCACCGGCCGGTGCCGATGAGGCGGCCCTGGAGGCCGTCGCCAACCGCATCGGGCTGCTGGTGCAGGCCTGCGATGCGACGGCCGCGCTGGTGGAGGCCTGCGCGGGGGCCGCGCTGGTGGAATCCGCGGCGGACAGCGACGTACCGCCCGTACAGAGCACCTCGGGCGGCGGCGTACCGGCCGTACAGAGCGCCCCGGACGGCGACGTACCGCCCGCCCGTAACGCCCGGGGCGGCGACGTACCGCCGGCCCGGGTGCTCCGGGAGGCGCCGCCGGTACGGACCATGCGCCGGGTCGCCGCCCGCGCCACCCGGGTCGCCGGCCGGGAGATCGACGAGGGCGATGTGGTGCTCCTGGACCTCGCGACCGCCCAGCGCGCGCGCCCCGTCCCCCTCGCCTTCGGCGCACCGCCCCGGGTCTGCCCCGGCCGGGCCCACGCCCTCGCCCTGGCCGACGGGTTGCTCCAGCGCCCGCTGACCGCCTTCGCCCGCCTGCACCACCAGGCCACCACCCCGCTGCTGCTGCCCAACGCCTGGGACTACGCCTCCGCCGCCGCCCTGGCGGCACAGGGCTTCCCGGCGATCGGCACCACGAGCCTGGGCGTGGCCGCGGCCGCCGGCCTGCCGGACGGGGCGGGCGCGAGCGTCGAAGCGACCCTGTCCCTGGCCCGCACGCTCGGGCGGGGTTCCTTCCTGTTCACCGTCGACGCCGAAGGGGGCTTCAGCGACGACGTGGAGGACGTGGCCGCGCTGGCCCGGGAGCTGTACGAGGCGGGCGCCGCGGGGATCAACCTGGAGGACGGCCGGCCGGACGGCACCCTCGCCCCGGTGGAGCTGCACGCCGCGAAGATCGCCGCGGTCAAGGCCGCCGCGCCCGCGCTGTTCGTGAACGCCCGCACCGACACCCACTGGCTCGGACGTCAGCGGGAGGAGACCGCGGCGCGCCTGGCGCTCTACGAACAGGCCGGGGCGGACGGGGTGTTCGTACCGGGGCTGTCGGATTCGGACGGGATCGCCGCCCTGACGGCGACCCTCCTCGTCCCGCTGAACATCCTGTACACGCCGGCCGGCCCCACGCTCGCCGAGCTGGCCGCGCTGGGCGTACGCAGGGTCAGTCTCGGCTCGCTGCTCTACCGCAGGGCCCTGGCGGCGGCCGTGACCGCCGCGACCGCCGTCCGCGACGGCCGGCCGACGGACCTCACGGCCCCCTCCTACGCGGAAGTGCAGGCGCTGGCGGAGCCCTGATGTCACCGCCGATCCGCCAACTGCGGCTGATGGTTACTGTTCCGGCATGTCCGAGACCTCTGGCCAACTCTCGTTCGACACCCATGCCCAGGCGCCCTCGGTACCCGGGCTGCGCTACATCGCCGACTGGCTCGCCCCCGATGCCGGTGCGGCCCTGCTCGCGGGGATCGACGCGGCGCCATGGTCGGCGCAGCTCAAGCGGCGCGTACAGCACTACGGCCATCGGTACGACTACGGCCGCCGCTCCGTGGCCGCCGTGGCCGCCGATGCATCGCGGCCGACCGCGCCGCCGCTTCCGGTGTGGGCGCGGGAGCTGGCCGCCCGGCTGGTGGCCGAGGGGTTGCTGGACCGGGAGGCGGACCAGGTGATCGTCAATGAGTACCTGCCGGGGCAGGGGATCAGCGCCCACGTCGACTGCGTGCCGTGCTTCGGCCCGGTCGTCGCCGCGATCTCCCTGGGTTCCGGCTGTCTGATGGACTTCACCGACCCCGACGAGGGCACCAAGCTGGCGGTGCCCCTGGCGCCGGGCAGCCTGCTGGTCATGGCCGGCCCGGCCCGCTACGCCTGGCGGCACGCCATCGCCGCGCGCAAGAGCGACCCCGGGGCGGCCGGACGGATTCCCCGTGGACGCCGGGTATCGGTGACGTTCCGCACGGTCCTGCACACACGTCAGGCGACATCCACCCGGAGCTGATTCCGGACGACACCGTCCCGTCGAACGGCCGGCGGGTCGCTGCTCATCGTGGCGGAGTTCGGCGAGGACAACGCGACCAAGTCGGTGTCGTTCCGGCTGGTGTCGAAGGTCCCGGAGTGCAGCGTGCCGGGGATCGGCGGCGGTCCGTCCGCGCACGCCTGACCCGTAGGCGCGAGCTCAGATCGCCCGGAAGTCCCGGACCGAGAAGCGTGGGGCGCGGCGGGGCGGGACACGGCCGGAGAGGAGGATCAGGCGGGCGGCGCGGTGGCGCTGGCCGGCGTAGGGGGCCAGCAGCTCCAACATCGCCGCGTCGTCGGTGCCGTGCTCACCGGTGAGGGCGTAGCCGATGATCTTCGGGAGGTGCAGATCGCCGACCGTGATCGCGTCCGGGGTGCCGTTGCTGCGCTGCAGGGTCTCCGCCGCCGTCCACGGGCCGATGCCCGGGATGGCCTGCAGCCGGGCCGAGGCCGCGGCGAGGTCCATGGCCGCGGCCTCCTCCAGGCGCCGGGCGGCCCGGACGGCCCGCAGGATCGTCGACGAGCGCTTGGCGTCGACCCCCGCCCGGTGCCACTCCCACGACGGGATCAGCGCCCAGTCGCGCGGCTCCGGCATGACCCGCAGCCGCTCGGCGGGGCCGGGCGCGGGCTCGCCGTGGCGCTGCAGCAGCAGCCGCCAGCCCCGGTACGCCTCGTCGCTGGTGACCTTCTGCTCCAGGATCGAGGGGATCAGCGACTCCAGCACAAGACCGGTGCGGATCAGCCTGAGGCCGGGGTGGTGGCGGTGTGCCTGGTGCACCAGGCGGTGGCGGGGGGTGAAGGCGGAGGGGTCGTCCTCGGCGCCGAGCAGGGCGGGGAGGTGGTCGAGCAGCCAGTCGGCGCCCGGGCCCCAGGCCTGCGCCTGGACCGCCTCGCCGCGCTGGACGAGGCGTATCGTCCCCGCGCCCTGGGGGGTGCGGCTGGCCCGCCAGACGGCGCCGTCGGCGGCCACCTGGAACGCCGGGTCCCCCGGTCCCCGCCGCAGCACGCTCAGGCTGCGCGCGAGGTCGTACGGACCGGAGGGGGTCCAACTGCGGTGGGCGGGCACACCGCCAGCCTACGGCCCGCCCCCGACACGCCCGCACAAGCCCTCACCGGACCTCCGCCGGACCTCGCCGGACCTCACTGGTCCGACGAGAAGCGCACCGCCCCCGCCGGGATGTCCGCCCCGCACCACACCCGCACCCCGTCCCGCAGCTCGTTGTCCGGCCCCACCAGCGCGCCGTCCCCGACCACCGCGCCCTGCAGCACCGTACGGGCCCCGATCCGGGCCCGCGCGCCGATGAGGGAGTCGCGGACCTGCGCGCCCTCCTCCACCACCGCGCCGGCCAGCACCGTGGAGCCGTCGATGCTGGCGCCCGCGCCCACCCGGGCCGCGGGGCCGATGACCGTGCCGCCGGTGACCTTGGCGTCGTGCGCCACCTGCGCGCTGTCCAGGATCAGCCGGTCGCCGCAGCGGCCGGGGACCGCCGGGGAGGGGGCGCGGCCCAGCACCAGGTCGGCGGAGCCGCGGACGAAGGCCTGGGGGGTGCCGAGGTCGAGCCAGTACGTGGAGTCGACCATGCCCTGGAGGTGGGCGCCCGCGGCCAGCAGGCCTGGGAAGGTCTCGCGTTCTACGGAGACGGGGCGGCCGGCCGGGATGGTGTCGATCACCGAGCGGTTGAAGACGTAGGCGCCCGCGTTTATCTGGTCGGTGACGATCTCCTCGGCGGTCTGCGGCTTTTCGAGGAAGGCGGTGACGCGCCCGGTGGGGTCGGTCGGCACCAGCCCGTACGCGCGCGGGTCGGTGACGCGGGTGAGGTGCAGGGAGACATCGGCGCCGGTGGTGCGGTGGGTGTCGACGAGGGCGCGTATGTCGAGGCCGGTGAGGATGTCGCCGTTGAAGATGAGCACGGGGTCGTTCGGGCCCGAATGCAGCCGGGAGGCGACGTTGCGGAGGGCGCCGCCGGTGCCCAGCGGCTCCCGCTCCGTCACGTATTCCAGGTGCAGGCCGAGTGACGAGCCGTCACCGAAGTACGGTTCGAACACCTCGGCCAGGTACGACGTGGCGAGCACGATGTGCTCGACCCCGGCCGCACGGGCGCGCGCCAGCTGGTGGGTGAGGAACGGGACGCCGGCCGCCGGGACCATCGGCTTGGGGGTGTTCACCGTCATCGGCCGCAGCCGGGTGCCCTTGCCGCCGACCAGGAGGATCGCTTCTGGCGTCGCTGGCGCTGTGGTCACGTATCGTCTCTGCTTCCTGCTGGGGCTCGCCGGGTCGGCGGCCAGTGTATGCAGACCCTGAGTACCCGGCCCGCGCCTGGTCAGCGCCCTGTCTCAGCGCTCCTGCGTCAGCGGCCCTGCAGCCGGGAGGCCGTGCTGCGCACGGTGCCGAGCTTGGCGTACAGGGCGCTGCCGGGGCAGTCGGTGTTGTAGCCGTCGCGGTGTCCGGAGATGACGCGCAGCTTGGCCTTGGTGCCCTTCTTGTACCGGTTGCCGCCGGCGGACTTCAGCCGTGCGGTGCCGCTCGGATTCCGGCCGAACAGGCCGAGCTTCCAGGCGGCGAGCTTGGCCACGGCCTTGACCGCCTTCTTGGCGGGCTTCTTGGAGGAGTGGGTGCCGAGCACCGCGATGCCCATGCTGTTCTTGTTGAATCCGAGTGTGTGCGCGCCCTGAACTGCCTTCGACACGCCCCCGGATCTGCCCTCATAGATGTTTCCGCACTTGTCGACGGCGAAGTTGTAGCCGAAGTCACGCCACCCCATGCTCTTGACGTGATAGCGGTAGATACTTCGCATAATGGAGGGCGCCTGCGAGCAGCTGTACGCGTTGCCCGTCACGGTGTGGTGGACGAAGGCGACCTTGACGGTCTTGGTGTAGCGGTGGCCCTTCTCACGCAGCTTCTCATCGGCGCCCCAGCCGGCGCGGGTGACGATACGGGGCCGCGGCGCGGTGTACCGATGGGCCGAGCTGGTGCTCGGCTGCTCCTCGGGGAGCTCCAGCGGGGGCGGGGTGGAGGGTTCGGAGGTGAGCTCGGTGGGCTCCGGCCGCGGGGGCGCCGGCGGGACCGACGGGTCGTCTGGGTCGGCCTGCGGGGCCTCGGGCGACGCGGAGAGGTCCGCCGGGGGGTGCTCCGTCGCGGGCTCGGAGCCGACGCCGGAACCGGGCTCGGAGCTGAGCCCGGAGCTGGGCTCTGAGCTGGGCTCGGAGCTGGGCTCGGAGCTGGGCTCGGAGCTGGGGTCGGTGGTCAGCGGCCGGGTGAGCGTCGCGGGGCCCCGGCCGGGGTCGACGAGCTCAAGGCGGAGCCCGGAGGGCAGGCCGACCGGCTGGGCGGAGAGCGCATGGGAGCCGCCGCGGGGGCTGACCCGGGCCTGGACGCCGTTGGAGTCGCCGACCCACAGGGGTGTGGTGCCGCCGCGCCGGCGGCCCCCCGCGCTCTCGGGCGAGTCGGGGTCGGGGGCGTCGTCATCGAGCGCTTCCAGGTCGCGCCAGGCCGACCAGGCGCCGGTGGCCGCCTCGCGGGTGCGCACCTGCACCTGGCCGCGCAGCCGCGCGGAGGCGTCGTCCCAGACCACGCCGACGAGGGAGAAGGGCCGCACGTTCCGCGGCTCGACCCCGAGCACGGCGCCGGACGACATCGCCGCGCCCCGGTCGAGACCGCCGCCGCCGAGTGGGAGCAGTGGCAGCGACTGGGTACTGCCCAGTGAATCCGTCCCGCCCGTGCGGTCCGGGCGGGCGGGGGCCGGATTGAGGGTGAGGGGGAGAGCGAGGGCGGCGGTGCACGCGACGCCGATCGAGGATGCCAGAAATGCACGCATGGGAAAAATACTGGACATAACACAACAAATCTGTCCATTCGGGAAGGCGGTGGACGCACCCGCGAACCGGCGCCCCCAGCCCCGCACTCCACCTGTGGCGCGCCGTGGCGCCGCGTACTCTGGCGCCGATGAACGCTACTGATCGCACCCCCGCCGACCTGCTGCGATCCGCGCTCGCCGCGGATCCGGCGCGTCCGCTTGTGACCTTCTACGACGACGCGACCGGCGAGCGCGTCGAACTGTCCGTGGCCACCTTCGCCAATTGGGTGGCGAAGACCGCGAACCTCCTCCAGGGCGACCTCGCCGCCGCGCCCGGCGACCGACTGGCGTTGCTGCTGCCCGCCCACTGGCAGACCGCGGTGTGGCTGCTGGCCTGCTCCTCCGTGGGCGTGACGGCCGAGGTGGGCGGCGACCCGGCCGCCGCGGACCTCGTGGTCAGCGGCCCGGACACGCTGGAGCAGGCGCGCGCCTGCTCCGGGGAGCGGGTGGCGCTGGCGCTGCGCCCCCTGGGCGGGAGGTTCCCGCAGCCGCCTGAGGGCTTCACGGACTACGCGGTGGAGGTGCCCGGCCAGGGCGACCGCTTCGCGCCGTACGTGCCGGTCGACCCGCACGCCCCCGCGCTCACCGTGGCCGGCTTTGAGCTGACGGCCGCGGAGCTGGTGGAGCGGGCGCGCGCCGACGCCGCCGGGCAGGGGCTCGGCCCCGGCTCCCGGGTGCTGTCCGGGCTGCCGTACGACACCTGGGAGGGGCTGTCGTACGGGCTGTACGCGCCGCTGGCCACGGGCGGCTCGGTGGTGCTGTGCCGCCACCTGGACCGGCTGGACGAGGGCCGCCTCGCCGAGCGCCGGGCCAGTGAGCGGGTCACCGCGACCGCCCCCTAGGGCCTGTCGCCGGGGAAACCCGGCCGGCCCCTGACCCGTCCGGCGGACCCGTGGGCCGAGCCCCCGGGCTCCGCCGCCCGCCCCGCGCGATGATCGACGCGACGTACAACCATGTGCGGGGTTCGCATGTCTGCTCCAGTAATCACGGCCCCTGCACGGGCCGATGCCGCTCCTCCCGGCCGAGGAGGTGGACGGGTGGGAGGACGCAGACGTGACGGCGGAGAGCACGGAAGAGACACCGGCACCGAAACGAAGACGCCGAGGCCGCTGGCTGCGTCTGCTCGCGCTCGCGGTGGCCGTGCTGGTGCTGTCCGGGGCCGGGGCGGCCTGGTGGGTCTACGAGCACCTGAACGGCAACATCAAGACCGACACCCGCACCTACAACGAGCTGCGGAAGTACGAGGCCGAGCGGCCGGTGGCAGTGGTCAGGGACGCACAGAACATCCTGCTCATCGGCTCCGACAACCGCGGCGGCAAGGGCAACGGCAAGTACGGCAAGGACACCGGCACCCAGCGCTCGGACACCACGATCCTGCTGCATCTGCAGGCCGGCGGGAAGAGCGCCACCGCCGTCTCCATCCCGCGCGACCTGATGGTGGACATCCCCAGCTGCACCCAGGCGGACGGGAAACGCGGCAAGGCCAGGTTCGCCCAGTTCAATTGGGCGTTCGAATTCGGCGGGCCGGCCTGCACGATCCGCACCGTCGAAAAGCTCACCGGCATCCGCGTCGACCATCACATGATCGTGGATTTCAGCGGCTTCAAGAAGATGGTCAACGCCGTCGGCGGCGTCGAGGTGTGCCTGAAGGAGTCCATCGACGACGACGAGGCGCATCTGCGGCTGCCCGCCGGCCGCCAGGTCCTCCACGGCGAACAGGCCCTCGGCTATGTCAGGGCGCGCTACAGCATCGGCGACGGCAGCGACACCGAGCGTATCGGGCGACAGCAGGAGTTCCTCGGCGCGCTTGTGAAGAAGTTGCAGAGCAATGGTGTACTGCTGAATCCGACCCGGCTGTATCCGGTGCTCGACGCCGCGACGTCCTCACTGACCACGGATCCGGGCCTGAGCTCGCTCAAGGACCTGTACGACCTGGCAAGCGGAGTGCGGCACATCCCCCGCGAGAAGATCCGGTTCCTCACGATTCCCCGGCAGCCCTATACCTACGACCGGAACCGCGACGAGCTGGTCCAGCCCGATGCCGACCGGCTCTTTCGGCAACTGAGGCTGGATCGTCCGGTGTCGGTGGCCAAGAAGGTCACCCACGCCTCCGGCGACGACCCGAAGAGCGGGAAGTCCACACCGTACGAAGGAACCACCGCGGCCCATGACATGTGCCGATAAAAGCTCCAAATGGTACGCTCAACGATTCCTCAAAGATCTGGAAAGGATTGGGCAGATTGCCCAGTTGTAGGGAAGTGGAATTTGTCACCGGCGTCGCTTGACGCTGAACTGGGCGGATAGTGTGAGCGATCCAGTGCGCTTACCAGGTGGCCGCGCACTACCTTTTGACGATCGACCGGTGCGCCTTGAGGGGGAGGCGCCGCGTGGCACCAACGGAGGACTCAGGGGACCGTGGACGCGCAAGGCCATGGGCAGGCGGATGATTTTGATCCCGCCGATCAGTGGGTGTTCGACCCGAACACCGGCAGCTATGAGCTGCGGCTGAATCCTGCCGGGGATTCAGCTGACATAACCCCTCAGGACCCGCCGGCCTCCAGACCCAGGAGCCGCCGCCGCGCCGCCCCCGAGCCACCGCCCGCGCCGTCGCGCGGGCGGCGCAGGGCGGCGGGCAAACCGGAGAAGCCGACCGGCCCCACCAGCCGCCGCAAGCCGAAGCCGAAGAAGTCCAAGGCGAAGAAGGCGCTGTACTGGACCAGCGGCACCCTCGCCTTCATCCTGGTCGGCGGGTCCGTCGCGGCGTACCTCGTCTACCAGCACCTCAACAACAACATCAAGAAGATCGACGTCGGCGAGAACAACGCCGCGGTCAGCGACGGTCCGATGAACATCCTGGTCATCGGCACCGACAAGCGCGACGGCAAGGGCAACGAGGGGTACGGCGACGCGGGGAGCGTCGGCCACGCCGACACCACCCTCCTCTTCCATGTCTCCGCGGACCGGACGAACGCGACCGCGCTGTCCATTCCGCGCGACATGATCACCGACATCCCGGAGTGCACCACCAGGAAAGACGGCACCAAAAAGACCATCCGGGGCGAGGAGGGGGTGCGCTTCAACACCAGCCTCGGGCAGGAGGGGCGCGACCCCAGCTGCACCTGGGCGACCGTCGAGAAGATCACCGGGCTGGAGATCAACCACTTCTTGATGGCGGACTTCAACGCCGTCAAGACGCTCTCCTCCGCGGTCGGCGGGGTCGAGGTCTGCCTGGGCAAGGACATCGACGACCCCAAGTCGCATCTGAAGCTCAGCGAGGGCCGGCACACCATCGAGGGCGAGCAGGCCCTGGCGTTCGTACGGACCCGGCACAGCGTCGGCTTCGAGAGCGATCTGGACCGGATCAAGCTGCAGCAGCAGTTCCTCAGCTCGATGATGCGCAAGATGAAGTCGAGCGGCACCCTGACCAGCCCCTCGAAGATGTGGGACCTGGCCAACTCCGCCACCAAGGCACTGACGGTGGACACCGGCATCGGCACCGTGAACAAGCTCAAGGACCTGGCGCTGAACCTCAGCAAGGTCGACCTGAAGAACGTCACCTTCGTCACCGTCCCGGTGGTCGACAACACCGACGGCGCCACGGTGAAGCTCGACGAGGCCAAGGCGGAGCCGCTGTTCGCCATGGTCAGGCAGGATGTGTCGCTGACCGAGGTGAAGAAGAAGGAGAAGGCCGACAAGGCCAAGCAGGCCGCCAAGCTCAAGGGCCCCAAGGCCGACCCGGCGAACGTCCGGGTGAAGGTCCTCAACGGCAGCGGAAAGATGGGGGCCGCCCAGGAGACCGTCGACTGGATGCAGAACAGCGAGGGAATGCTCCGGTCCAGCAACGGCGGAAACGCTTCGGCAGACCTGAAGAAGACGACGCTGGAGTACGCCCCGAACCAGGCCGACCAGGCCCGCCGCCTGGCCGACAGCATGGGGCTGCCCGCCTCCGCCCTCAAGGAGGGCACCAAGGACGCCGCTCCCATGGCGGAGATGACCCTCACGCTCGGCGCGGACTTCAAGGGCGCCGGAACACCGATCACCGCTCCGGCAAAGGCGCCGAAGGACATTCAGAGAGTCGAAGCGGACGACAAGAGCGTCTGCGCGAAGTAATCACCGCCGGCCATCGGAGCACCCTCACCCATCGGGCCGGAACCACCATTGATCAACAGGGGAGGCCCGGTGCGGCAGAGCAGTGTGCGGGGGGAGGGCCCCCGTCGGCGGGTGCCCGAACCCCGTGACGGGGGCGGGGACCGCGACCCGCGCGAGGAGAACGGCACCGGCGAGCAGCGTGACGCCGAGGCCCGGGACGGCTCCGCGGCCGAGGACACCGCGAGTGCCGCCGGGGCGGGGGCCGGCGGCCGTGCGGCGTCCCGGCGCGCCGCCCGCGCCGAGTCCGCGGGCGGCGGGCGCCGCCGCAAGGGCAAGGGCCCGCGCCGCAAGAGGAGCAAGGGTGTGCGAATACTTCGCTGGACCGCGCTGACCCTGGCCGTGCTGATAGTCGGCGCGGCCGGCGCGGGCTATCTCTACTACGAGCACCTGAACAGCAACATCAAGAAGGCCGAGCTCGACCTCGGCGACAGCAAGCTCACCAAACCGGAGCCGAACGCCGCGGGCCAGACCCCTCTCAACATCCTCCTGATCGGCCAGGACAGCCGTAACGACAAGGAGAACCTCAAGCTCGGCGGTGCCAAGAAGGACGTCGGCCGCAAGGGGCTCGCCGATGTGCAGATGCTGGTGCACGTCTCGGCCGACCGCAGCAACATGACGGTGATCAGCATCCCGCGCGACACCCGGGTCACCATCCCCAAGTGCACGGACCCGAAGGACGACCAGGTCTACGAGAAGACGGTCCGCCCGATCAACGAGTCGCTCACCCACGGCGGCCCGGGGTGCACGGTGGCCACCTGGAAGGAGCTCACCGGCATCTACATCGACCACTTCATGATGGTCGACTTCAAGGGCGTGGTGGACATGGCGGACGCCATCGGCGGCGTCCCGGTGTGCGTCGACAAGAACATCTACTCCCACGACAGCCGCGGCCACGGCTCCGGGCTGAAGCTGACCAAGGGCACCCACCCGGTCAAGGGCGTCCAGGCCCTCCAGTGGCTGCGGACGCGGTACGGCTTCGAGGACAACACCGACATCGGCCGGGCCAAGGCCCAGCACATGTACATGAGCTCCATGATCCGGCAGCTCAAGTCCGGCACCAAGCTCTCCGACCCGGGCCAGCTGATGGACCTGGCGGAGGCCGCGACCAACGCGCTCACCGTCGACCACGGCCTGGGCACCGTCAAGAAGCTCTACGACCTGGGCAACGACCTCAAGCGGGTGCCGACCAAGCGGACCACGATGATCACCATGCCGTGGGAGTACCGCGACGGCGGCGGCTTCGAGTACCCGGTGCCCAAGCCCGGCGACGCCGAGAAGACCTTCTCGCTCATCCGCAACGACATCGCGCTGGACGGCAAGGACAAGAAGAAGAAGGACAAGGTCCCGGCCCCCAGCATGGACAAGGGCGAGCTCCCGGTGGTCGTGCAGAACGGCACCGGCTCCACCGTCCTGGGGCCGGCCTCCGGCCGGGCCAGTGACATCACCGGCGAGCTGGGCCGGCTCGGCTATGCCAAGGCCACCGCCAACCGCGAGCTGACCTCGCAGGCCGACACCACCATCAGCTACCCGGGCGAGGCCAAGCAGGGCGACGCGCTGGCCGTGGCCAAGGCTCTGGGGCTGCCCAAGAGCGCGGTCAAGGAGTCCAAGTCGGTCACCGAGGTGACCCTGGTCGTCGGCAACGACTGGCGCGAGGGCACGGCCTTCCCGAAGTCCGAGGCCGATGACGAGGACAAGGCGCCCGAGATCGCCGACAAGACCAACGGCGAGGAGAAGAAGTGCATGACGGTCAACCCGGACTACACCTTCTGAGCACGCGCTCCTGAGCAGGCAGAAGGGGCCGGAACCAGGGAAACCTGGTTCCGGCCCCTTCGGCGTACGCGGGTCCGGGGGTGGGCTACTGGCCCACCGTGACCGCCGGGCGCCGGCTGGCGATGACCTTCCTGGCCAACGACCGCGGGCTGGTGAGGAAGCCCCAGCCCCACGACATGTGCATGGTCACCAGCGCCACCGGGATGAGCAGCCGGGCCTTCAGCGGAAGCCCCTTGCCGGCCGGGACGGAGCCCGCCGCGATGGCCGCCAGATAGCCGCCCGGCACCAGCAGCCCCCACGGGGTCAGCGCGGCGCCGACCACGACCCCCGCCGCGATGGCGACGACGGCGGTCGGCGGCGCCAGATAGCGCAGGTTGATCGAGCCCTGGTGGAAGCGGGCCACCACATGCCGCCAGCGGCCGTAGTCCTTGTACTGCTTGGCCAGCGCCCGCACATTCGGACGCGGCCGGTAGGAGACCCGGAGCTCGGGCGAGAACCAGATCAGCCCGCCCGCCTCACGGATCCGGAAGTTCAGCTCCCAGTCCTGGGCCCGGATGAACTCCTCGTTGTAGCCGCCCTGCTGTTCCAGCACCTCGCGGCGGAACACCCCGAGGTACACGGTCTCGGCCGGGGCCGCCTCGCCGCCGGTGTGGAAGGCGGCGTTGCCCACGCCGATCTTCGAGGTCATGGCGGCGGCGACGGCCCGCTCCCAGTCGTTCTCGCCCTCGGCGTGCATGATGCCGCCGACGTTCTGCGCGCCGGTCTCCTCCATGAGCCGCACCGCGGTCGCGATGTAGTTCGGCGACAGCATGCCGTGGCCGTCGACCCGCACCACCACCGGGTGGCGGGACGCCTTGATCGCGGCGTTCAGGGCGGCGGGGGTGCGGCCCGTGGGGTTGGGGACCGTGTGCACCCGCGGGTCCTCGCGCACCAGCTCGGCGGCGATCTCGTCGGTGCGGTCCGTGGACGGGCCGAGGGCGATCACCACCTCCAGTTCCCCGGCGTACTCCTGCTCCAGGATGTGCCGGACGGAGTTGCGCAGATGACGTTCCTCATTGAGCACCGGCATGATCACGGAGACGGCCGGGAGCTGATGCGGGGGCATGGCACCTCGGGGGTTGGGGGGAGACCCCCCAAAGACTGCGGTTGGCGAATTCGAGAGGCCACGTTACCGCGAATGGGGGACACCGGAGCGCGCCGCCCGGGTGGCAGCGGGCGGGGTAGGCGGCGTGGGGCCACCGAACCGCTCATCGTATGGCCCTACGGTGTCGGCGGTTGTGCCCCGCAGTCCCGCCAGGCCCCTCGCCGCCCGCCAGGCCCCTCGCCCGTCACGGAGGTCCCCCGCAGTGAGTGCACCGGCCCGCCCGCCGCGTCCCCGGCAGCCCTCCTGGCCCCGCTGGGGCCTGCGGATCGCCACGGGCGCCGCCGCCCTGGTACTGCTCGCCGGCGGCGTGGGGCATCTGCTGGTCACCGAATTGGAGTCCGGCATCCACCGGGTCGACGCCTTCGGCGGCCTCGACGAGCGGCCCGTGGACAGCGACCAGGGCGTCAACATCCTCGTGGTCGGCACCGACGGCCGGGACAAGATCACCCGCGCCCAGAAGCGGCGCTACCGGCTGGGCGGCGCGCCCTGCCACTGCACCGACACCATCATGCTGGTGCATCTGTCGGCCGACCGGGACCGCGCCAGCGTGGTCAGCCTCCCCCGCGACTCGTACGCCCGGATCCCCGCCTACACCACCCCGTCCGGGCGGGTGCGCCCCGCGCACCACCAGAAGCTCAACGCCGCCTATGCCGAGGGCGGCCCCAGCCTGACCGTGCGCACCGTCGAGCACATGACCCGGGTGCACATCGACCACTACCTGGAAGTGGACTTCACCAGCTTCATGAAGACCGTGGACGTGGTGGGCGGGGTCACGGTCTGTACGACGCGGCCGCTCAAGGACCCGTACACCGGTCTGAACCTGCCGGCCGGCACCCATGCCCTGGACGGCGGCCAGGCGCTGCAGTACGTACGCTCCCGGCACCTCGACGGCGCCGCGGACCTGGGCCGGATCCGGCGCCAGCAGCGGTTCCTGGCCGCCGTCATCCACCAGGTGACCGGCAGCGGCACCCTGCTGAACCCGGTGAAGTTCGGCCGGGTCGCGGCCACCCTGTTCCGCTCGGTCCGCGCCGACCGCGGCTTCGGCGCGGCGGACATGGTCGCGCTCGGCCAGGCCATGCGCGGCTTCACCGTCGAGTCCTCGGAGTTCGTCTCGGTCCCGGTCCGGCTCCCCGGCACCCCGGTCAAGGGCCTGGGCTCGACGCTCCGCTGGGACCGGGTGCGGGCCGCGCGCCTGTTCAAGGCCCTCCGGGAGGACCGCCCGCTCGCCGTCCACCGCCCCAAGCGGCGGCGGGCCACCCCGGTCGACGTGCCCCCCGCCCAGGTCCGCGTCCGCGTGTTCAACGGCACCAGCACCACGGGGCTGGCCCGGCGCACCCTCCGTGCGCTGCGCGCCCACGGCTTCGCCACCACCGGGGCCCCGGCGGACGCCGCGTCCTCGGGGGTGCGGCGCACGCTGATCGAGTACGACCCGATCTGGAACCGTTCGGTGCGCACCCTGGCGGCCGCCCTGCCCGGCGCCCGGCTGAAGCCGGTGGCGCGTCAGGGGTCGGTGATGCGGGTCACGCTGGGCTCGGACTTCCGGGCGGTGCATCCGGTGCGGCCCGAGGACCCCGCGGCGGAGAAGGGCGCCGGCACGGCCTTCAACGGCGCCGAGGTCTCCTGCCCCTAGGGGTGCGGACGGTGCCGGTGTTACGGAGGGGGCGGGTGTCGTGGGCCCCCGCCGGCTGCGGCTCCCGGGCGGCCGAGCCGGCCCGCCGCCCGCCCACGTACAGCCCGATCAGGGCCGTCAGCAGGGCCAGGATCTGGGTGCACAGGCCCACCAGGGCCGTCGCGATCGCCGGCACATTGGCCTGGAGCTTCGTCCCGACCTGTGCGGTGCCCTGCCGCGCCCCGGGCAGGGCCGCCGCGCTGTGCAGGGCGGCGGGCCGCCAGAGCGCCCTCGGCGGCCCGCCCTGCGGCTGCTGCTGGGGTTGCTGGGGCTGGTCCGGCTGGGGTTGCTGGGGCTGCGGCTGCTCGGGCTGGTGCGGTGACTCCTGGGGCCCGGGTGAGTTCGTGCCGGGGCCGCTGGTCGGGGGTGAGGTGGGGGGCGAGGTCGGGGGCGAGGTCGGGATGATGTCGGTGACCGGCGGGGTCGTCGTGCCCGGCGCCTGGCCGGGTGTGGTGGACCACGTGGGGTTGGGTTCGGGGGTGACGGTGCGCACGGGCTTGATCGTCAGCGTGACGAGTCCGCCCGCGTTGATGACCGTCCCGCCGACCATCAGACCGGCGGCGACGAGCAGCGTGGTGGCCGGGATGCGGATGACGGCCAGGGAACCGGCGCGGGGAAGGCGTGGCATGCGCCCACTGTACGAACCAGGGGTAATCGTGCCGTCACGCACCGTTGCGCCTGTCGGGGGCAACCCGGGGACGGCCCCGCGGCGCCTCAGGCGTCCTCGATGCCCTCCGCGGCCCGCTGGGCCCGCAGCTCCTTGATCGCGCGGCGCCGGGCGAGCCGGTGCGTACGCCTGATCTGGGCCTCCTCGTACCGCCGCTTGTCCCGCTCGGTCTCCGGTATGACCGGCGGCACGGTCCGCGGCTTGCCGTCGGCGTCGACGGCCGCGAAGACCAGATAGGCGCTGCCGACCTGGGTCGCGGGCGTGGACTCGTTCCACCGCTCGGCCATCACCCGCACCCCGATCTCCATCGAGGACCGCCCGGTCCAGTTCACCTGGGCCTTCACATGGACCAGGTCTCCGACCCGGACGGGCTCCAGGAACGCCATCTCGTCCATCGAGGCCGTGACGGCGGGCCCCTCGGAGTGGCGCCCGGCGACCGCCCCCGCCGCGTCATCGACCAATTTCATGATCACGCCGCCGTGCACGGTGCCGAGGAGATTGGTGTCACTGCCGGTCATGATGTGGGAGAGGGTGATGCGTGCGGCGGACGTGGGCTTACCCGGAATGTCTGACTCCGGATTCGGGGCCTGAATGGTCATGGCCTCAACCATATGCCGGGCGGATTCTTATCAGGTCTGCAACAGCCGTGCCCCGATCCGGCACCCGCCCTGTAAGGCGACCACCCGGGGAAGGCACACTTCCCTGCATGACTGATTGGCCCGACGGGTGGACGAGCGACCGCAGGGACCGGTACGGACGCGGCAGCGGCAGCGCCGAACCGGAAGGCGCCCGCGCCATGCCGCAGGTGCGGCGCGCGGGCCAGGGCGTCGGCGGCCCGCCGCGCCAGGCCGAGCCGCCGCTGCCCCCTGAGCTGTCGCCGCGCGGCCCCGTCCCGCACCAGCAGCGGGCGGCCCAGGACTACGACGAGTACGGCGGCCACGCCGACGACGGCTACAACACCGGCCAGGTCTACGGGCACGGCGCGGGCGGCCCCGGCGCCCCGGGCGGACCCGGCGGACCGGGCGGCCGCGGCGGCGCCCCGCGCGCGGCCCGGCCCAAGAACTGGAAGCGCCGGATAACCATCGGCCTGATCACCTTTGTCGTGCTGCTGCTCGCGGTCGGCGTCGGCACCTACTTCTGGGCCGACTCCAAGCTCCGGCGCGAGGTGGACCTCGGCAAGGTCGAGGACCGGCCGGAGGGCGGCAAGGGCACCAACTACCTGATCGTCGGCTCGGACAGCCGTGAGGGCCTGTCCGCCGAGGAGAAGAAGAAGCTGCACACCGGCTCCGCCGACGGCCGCCGCACCGACTCGATCATCCTCCTGCACGTCGGTGACAACGGGAACACCATGGTCAGCCTGCCCCGTGACTCCTGGGTCACCATCCCGGCCTTCACCGGCCCGGACACCGGCAAGCGGTACCAGAACTCGCAGAACAAGCTGAACGCCTCCTTCTCCATGGCCGGCCCCGAGCTGCTGGTCCGCACGGTCGAGTACAACACCGGACTGCACATCGACCACTACGCGGAGATCGGCTTCGACGGCTTCGCCAAGATCGTCGACTCGGTCGGCGGCGTCGAGATCGACGTCCCGCAGGACATGAAGGAGAAGCACGCCGGCACCAACCTGAAGAAGGGCAAGCAGACGCTGAACGGCACGGAGGCGCTGGCCTTCGTCCGCCAGCGCTACGGCCTGGCCGGCGGCGACCTGGACCGCACCAGGAACCAGCAGAAGTTCCTGTCCGCGCTGGCCAACAAGGCCGCCACGCCGAGCACCGTCCTCAACCCCTTCAAGCTCTACCCGACCATGGGCGCGGGCCTGGACTCGCTGATCGTGGACAAGGACATGAGCCTGTGGGACGTGAAGGACATGTTCTTCGCGATGAAGAGCGTCTCCGGCGGTGACGGCAAGCAGATGAACATGCCCGTCTCCAACCCGGGGCTCGCCACCTCCAAGGGCAGCGCGGTCCAGTGGGACATGCCGAAGGTCAAGCAGCTGGTGGAGGAGCTGAAGAACGACGAGAAGGTGACCGTCTCCAGCAAATAAGGCCACCGCGAGACCTCCGCGCGGAACATGAACGGCTGCCGCACCCGGTTCGGGGCGGCAGCCGTTCGCGTTCCACGCCGTACGCGCCACGAGCGTGCGTCGGCTACGGCTGCGCCGTCCCGCCGAATCCGGCCATCCGCTTGCTGCTCAGCACCCACATGAGCAGCAGACAGCCCAGCAGCACCCCGAAGTAGAGGGCCGTCGTGCCGTCGACCGGGCCGAAGAACACCTGCCGCAGCAGCGACGAGGCGTAGAAGGCGGGGTTCACCCAGCCGATCCAGACCAGGAAGTCCGGCAGCAGATGGGCCGGGACCGCCACGGGCCCGAGCGAGACCATGGCCAGGACGGACAGCAGGCTCAGCGAGCCGGCCTCCTCCAGGCTGTTCGCCCGGCTCCCGAGCCACGCGCCGTAGCCGACGAACGGCAGGACCACCGCGAGCAGCACGGGGACGGCCAGCGGCGACACGCTGACGTCCAGCCCGAGGATCAGCACCCCGAACAGCGTGGTGCACACCAGCGCGGGCAGCGCCAGCAGGGTGAACGCGGCCGCCGTGGCGACGAGGAACGCCTGCGGGCGCACCGGCAGCGCGGCGTAGAAGTCGAAGGCGTCGTTGAACTTCATGAAGGCGAAGTTGCCCGCGACCTTGTTCTGCGTCTCGAAGAGCAGCGCCAGGGTCAGGCTGCCGACGAATACCTGATGCACCGCCTGCCCGCCCGACTCCTTGGCGAAAACCCCCATCGCGGCCAGGGTGAGGACGGGCGCCACCATGCCGGTGATCACCATGCCCCGCCAGGACCACCGCCAGTTGGAGAGCTGCACCAGGAACAGGGTCCACACCGCGCGATGGAACGGAAGCGGCGCGCGATCGATTTCCGTGTCGACTTCCGTATCCGTTTCCGTATTAGTTTCCGTATTCAAAATACACTTCTTCCAGTGTCTTGGACTGGAGGCGGAATTCCAGGACTTCGTCGAGATCGAGGTCGGCGGTCAGCCGTGCCACGTCCGTACGGGAGACCTGCGCGACCACCCTGCCCCGGTGCCTGCTCCGCACCACGAGGTAGTCGGGCAGCTCGGTGGCCTGCCCCTCGCGCAGGGTCAGATGCACGCTCAGCGTCTTGGCCAGCCCGCTCTTCAGCTCCGCCGGCCGCCCCACGGCCACCAGCCGGCCCTCGCGGAGGATGCCCACCCGCTCGATCACCTGCTCGGCCTCGAGCGCGTTGTGGGTGATCAGGACGATGGTCTGCCCTTGTTCCTGGTTGAGTTCGCGCAGCAGGTCCCAGACCATGCGGCGGCGCGCCGGGTCCAGCTCGTTCGTCGGCTCGTCGAGGATCAGCACCGGCAGATCGGCCACCAGCGCCACCGCCAGCTGGAGCAGCCGGCGCTCCCCGCCGGACATCCGCCGGGCGGCCTTGTTCCGCATCGCCCCGATGTCCAGCCGCTCGATGAGTTCGTCCCGGCGGCGCCTGGCCTCCCGCCGCCCGAGCCCCCTCAGATGCGCCGTGACATAAATCGCCTCGGCGGCCGTGAGGCTGTTGAGGGCGAACGCGGTCTGGGGCATGTACGAGACCCGCATGCCGGTGAAGACGGGGTCGGCGAGCACGTCCTTGCCGTAGAGCCGGATGGAGCCGGAATCGCCCTTCAGCAGTCCCACCATCTGTTTGATCAGGGTGGTTTTCCCGGCGCCATTGCTGCCGAGCATGCCGAAGAACTCGCCCTGTTCGATGGTGAACGAAACATCGTCGTTCGCCGCCCGGTCGGCCCCGGGGAATCTCTTGGTGACGCCGCTGATTTCATAAACGACCCGGCCGTCCCCCATCTCTGCTCCTCACCCCCGTGGAGAATTGGACGGGATGCTAGCAGCCGGGCGGAGCGCTGGAGTCCGCACGCTGATCGCCCGCCGCCCGGTTGTCGGTGCCCCGTGCCAACATCGGTGGGGTAGCGCACCAGTCGAGCCCGAGGAGACACCGGAGTGACCCCCGAGCAGCTTCGCTCCTTCTGCCTCTCCTTCAACGCGGCGGCGGAGGAGTTCCCCTTCCCCAGAGTCCCGGAAGTCTCGGTCTACAAGGTGCGCGGCAAGATGTTCGCCCTGACGACCCTGGAAGCGCGTCCCCTCACGGTCAACCTGAAGTGCGACCCGGAGCAGGCGATCCGCCTCCGCGCCGAGCACCCGGGGCTGATCGTTCCGGGATGGCATATGAACAAGCGCCATTGGAACACGGTGACGGTCGACGCCGAGCTCCCGGACCGGCTGGTCCAAGAGCTCATCGAGGACTCCTACGATCTGGTGGTCGCGGGTCTGCCGAGGGCCGAGCGGCTGCGCCTCGACCGCCCCTGAGCCTCCGAGGGCTCACTCGCACATGGGCGGGGTCTCCTTCGTCGCCATGAAGTACACCGGCGGGAAGCCCGATGTCTCGAAGACCGCCTCGTCCTTGGACAGCAGCGTCATATAGCCCGCCGTCGCGTTACCCCCTTCCGGGGCATCGCCCTCGACCCGCCTGCTGATATTGGGGCCGACTCCGGAGATCTTCCAGCTCCTGCCGCCGAAGGTCGCCCATGTGATGCCGCAGTGGCTCGGCATGTCCGCTTCGACGACCGGGGAGGGCGGCGGGTTCCCCGAGGCTAGGGTCTGTCGTCAAAGGGGGCGTCCGGCCGCGAGCGGCGTCTGGTGCAGGGGGCACCTCCCAGCGGTAGCTGGGGGAACATCGCAAGGCGGAGCGTCGCCCTCGTACTGGGCGTACTTGGGCGATGCGACAACGCAGCGAGGTGCCGTGCCAGGCGTCGGGAGCAGGGCGCCCCCTTTGACGACAGGGCCTAGGGAAGGTTCCTGGCCATCACGATCCGCTGGACCTGGTTCGTGCCCTCGTAGATCTGGGTGATCTTGGCGTCGCGCATCATGCGCTCGACCGGGTAGTCGCGGGTGTAGCCGTAGCCGCCGAGGAGCTGGACCGCGTCGGTGGTGATCTCCATGGCGGCGTCGGAGGCGTAGCACTTGGCGGCGGCGCCGAAGAAGGTGAGGTCTTCCTTCCCGCCTCCGGCGGCAACGCGCTCGGACCTGGCGGCGGCCGCGTAGGTGAGCTGGCGGGCGGCCTCGAGCTTCATGGCCATGTCGGCGAGCATGAACTGGACGCCCTGGAAGTCGGCGATGGGCTTGCCGAACTGCTTGCGCTCCTGGACATAGCCCTTGGCGTAGTCCAGGGCGCCCTGGGCGATGCCGAGGGCCTGGGCGGCGATGGTGATGCGGGTGTGGTCGAGGGTCTTCATGGCGGTGGCGAAGCCGGTGCCCTCGGGGCCGATCATGCGGTCGGCGGGGATGCGGACGTTGTCGAGGTAGACCTCGCGGGTCGGGGAGCCCTTGATGCCGAGCTTCTTCTCGGGGGCACCGAAGGAGACGCCCTCGTCGGACTTCTCGACGACGAAGGCGGATATGCCCTTGGAGCGCTTCTCGGGGTCGGTCACGGCCATGACGGTGTAGTACTCGGACACCCCGGCGTTGGTGATCCAGCGCTTGACGCCGCTCAGGACGTAGTGGTCTCCGTCGCGCACGGCCTTGGTCTTCATACCGGCCGCGTCCGAGCCCGCGTCCGGCTCGCTCAGGCAGTACGAGAACATCGCGTCGCCCTTGGCCAGCGGCGCCAGGTACTTCTTCTTCAGCTCCTCGGAGCCGGAGAGGATCACCGGGAGGGAGCCCAGCTTGTTGACGGCCGGGATCAGCGAGGAGGACGCGCAGACGCGGGCGACCTCCTCGATGACGATCACGGTCGCCAGGGCGTCGGCGCCCGCGCCGCCGTACGACTCGGGTACGTGCACCGCGTGCAGGTCGTTCGCGACCAGGGCCTCCAGCGCCTCCTGAGGGAACCGGCCCTCCTCGTCGACCTCTGCCGCATGGGGGGCGATCTTCGCCTCGGCGAGCGAGCGCACCGACTCGCGGAGCATGTCGTGCTCCTCGAGCGGCCGGTACAGGTCGAAGTCCATGGATCCCGCCAAGATCTTCTCACTCCCCTGAGTGCTAACTACCGTTAAGTAACTGAAGTCTAGAGCGCCGTCCGGACCAGGTACAGGTGACTTTGCCGACAGCTGAGCGCACCGAGGAGGCGGTGGAGGAGGCAGCGGATCGGAGCGCGGGCGCGGGCGCGACTATGCTCATGCAGCGCATCCCGCCCGCACGCCTACAGGAGCACGCATGGCCCTCAAGATCACCGTGATCGGCACCGGCTACCTGGGCGCCACGCACGCCGCGGCCATGGCCGAGCTCGGCTTCGAGGTGCTTGGCCTGGACATCGTTCCCCAGAAGATCGAGACGCTCACGGCGGGCAAGGCGCCGATGTACGAACCGGGCCTTGAGGAGCTGCTGCGGCGGCATGTCGCGGGGTTCGAGGGAGCCACCGGGCGGCTGCGCTTCACCACCTCCTACGAGGAGGCCGGTGAGTTCGGCGACATCCACTTCATCTGTGTGAACACTCCGCAGAAGCACGGCGAGTACGCGTGTGACATGAGTTACGTGGACGCCGCCGTCGAATCGCTCGCCCCGCATCTGCGCCGCCCGGCCCTGGTCGTGGGCAAGTCCACCGTCCCGGTCGGCAGCGCGGCCCGGCTCGCGGCCCGGCTGGCGGAGCTGGCCCCGGCGGGGGCGGACGCCGAGCTGGCCTGGAACCCGGAGTTCCTGCGCGAGGGCTTCGCCGTGCAGGACACCCTGCACCCGGACCGCATCGTGGTCGGCGTGACCAGCGAGCGGGCCGAGAAGCAGCTGCGCGAGGTGTACGAGACGCCGCTCGCCGAGGGCTCTCCGTTCGTCGTCACCGACTACCCGACCGCCGAGCTGGTGAAGACCGCGGCGAACTCCTTCCTCGCGACCAAGATCTCGTTCATCAACGCCATGGCCGAGGTCTGCGAGGCGTCGGACGGCGACGTGGTCAAGCTGGCCGAGGCCATCGGCCATGACGAGCGGATCGGGAAGAAGTTCCTGCGGGCCGGGATCGGCTTCGGCGGCGGCTGTCTGCCCAAGGACATCCGGGCCTTCATGGCGCGCGCCGGCGAGCTCGGCGCCGACCAGGCGCTGACCTTTCTGCGCGAGGTCGACTCGATCAACATGCGGCGGCGCGGCCACATGGTCGAGCTGGCCCGCGAGGCCGTCGGCGGCAGCTTCCTCGGCAAGCGCGTCGCGGTGCTGGGCGCGACCTTCAAGCCGGACTCGGACGACGTGCGGGACTCCCCCGCGCTCAATGTCGCGGGCCAGATCCACCTCCAGGGCGCCCAGGTCACCGTCTTCGACCCCAAGGGCATGGACAACGCGCGCGCCCTCTTCCCGACCCTCGCCTACGCGCCCAGCGCGCCGGCGGCCGCGCAGGGCGCGCACGCGGTGCTGCACCTGACCGAGTGGGCCGAGTTCCGCGAGCTGGACCCGGCGGCGCTGGGCGGGGCGGTCGCCGAGCGCCGGATTCTGGACGGGCGCAACGCGCTCGACCCGGAGCGGTGGCGCGAGGCTGGCTGGACCTACCGGGCGCTGGGCCGCCCCACCGTGTAGCCGCCCCTGCGGCGGCGGCGCACCGCCCGAGGTTTGCGGCGGCTCCTCCGGTCAACTCGTGCGGCGCCCGTCTCGCGCCGAGAAGTCCTACGGAGGAGCCATGCCCGTCGCGTTCGTGAACGTCATCGCGCTCGACGCCCCCGACCCGACCGCGCTCGCCCGCTTCTACCAGCAGATCGTCGGCGGGGAGATCAGGGGCGAGGGCGAGAAGTGGGTGGATCTGATCGGGGCGCGGGGCGGCGTCCGGCTGGCGTTCCAGGAGGCGCCCGGACTGGTGCCGCCGAGCTGGCCGGGCGAGGGCTCCTCGCAGCAGCTGCACCTCGATCTGAACGTCACCTGTGACATCGCGGAGGCGGAGGAGCGGGTGCTGGCGCTCGGGGCGCGGGCCCTGGACACCGACGACCAGGGCGGGAAGCGGGACTTCCGCGTCTATGCCGACCCCGCCGGGCACCCCTTCTGCCTCTGTTTCGACTGACGCCTTTGACTGACGCCTTTGACTGACGCCGCAGTCGGGCGCCCGCGCGGCGGGCGCCCGGGCCGTCAGGCCTCCGCCGCGTCCAGCTCCTCGATCGTCGCGAGGGAGGGCCCGCGGTGGGCGCGGAGGTCGCGTGCCACCGCCTCCGCGTCGCGCACCACCCGCACCGCGTTCTGCCAGGTCAGTTTGGCCAGGTCGGCCTCGGACCAGTGGCGCTCCAGCAGCTCGGCGATCAGGTTCGGATAGCCCGCGACATCGGCGAGGTCCGCCGGGACGAAGGGGGTGCCGTCGAAGTCGCCGCCGATGCCGAGGTGGTCGACGCCCGCCACCTCCCGCATGTGGTCGAGGTGGTCGGCGACGGTGGCGGCCGTGGCCACCGGGCGGGGGTTGGCCTCCTCGTACGCCTGGTGGACCTTGATCGCCTCGGGCGTGGTGGCCAGCGGGTCCAGGCCGTGGGAGCGCAGGTTCTCCTCCGCCGTCCGGGTCCACGCCACGGCCTCCGGCAGCACGAACTTCGGGACGAACGTGACCATCGCCACACCACCGTTGGCGGGCAGCCGGCCCAGCACATCGTCGGGGACGTTGCGCGGGTGGTCGCACACGGCGCGCGCCGAGGAGTGCGAGAAGACGACGGGGGCGTCGGTCACCCGCAGCGCGTCCCGCATGGTGTCCGCCGAGACGTGCGAGAGGTCGACGAGCATGCCGAGCCGGTTCATCTCCCGGACGACCTCCTCGCCGAAGCGGGTGAGACCATGGGCGCGCGGCTCGTCGGTCGCCGAGTCGGCCCACGGGGTGTTGTCGTTGTGCGTGAGCGTCATGTAGCGCACACCGAGCTCGTACAGCGCGCGCAGGGTGGCGAGCGAGCAGTTGATGCTGTGGCCGCCCTCCGCGCCCATCAGGGAGGCGATCCGGCCCTCGGCCCGCGCCGCCTCCATGTCGTCGGCGGTGTGGGCGAGCCGCAGGTCGGAGCCGTAGCGGTCGGCCAGCCGCCGCACCGCGTCGATCTGTTCGAGGGTGGCGCTGACCGCGGCGTCGCCGCTGAGGCGCGAGGGGACGTAGACCGACCAGAACTGCGCGCCCACGCCGCCCTCCCGCAGCCGCGGGATGTCGGTGTGCAGATGGGCGCGCTGGTCGAGGGCGATATCGCGCCGGTCGAGGTCGTAGCGGACCTGCTCGCGCAGGGCCCACGGGAGGTCGTTGTGGCCGTCGACGACGGGGTGGGCGGCCAGCAGTGCACGGGCTTGCGCGAGTCGGTCGGTCATGCACCCATCCTCTTACGCGGCCCGCCCCAAGTCACGGGGGCCACGTGGGGCCCGTTACTTCCCGAAGCCGAACGCCCCCGCGCCGTCCACCTTGGCCCGCAGCCGCTTGCCCTTCTGCGTGGCCTGCTCGTTCAGCTCCTCCTGGAAGTCGCGCATCCGGGCGAGCAGTTCGGGGTCGTGGGCGGCCAGCATGCGGGCGGCCAGCAGCCCGGCGTTGCGGGCGCCGCCGACGGAGACGGTGGCCACGGGCACGCCCGCGGGCATCTGGACGATCGACAGCAGCGAGTCCATCCCGTCCAGGTACTTCAGCGGGACCGGCACGCCGATCACCGGCAGCGGGGTAACGGAGGCCAGCATGCCCGGGAGGTGGGCGGCGCCGCCGGCGCCCGCGATGATCGCCTTGAGGCCGCGGGGCGCCGCGTTCTCGCCGTACGCGACCATCTCGCGCGGCATGCGGTGGGCGGAGACGACATCCACCTCGTACGGGATCTCGAACTCGTCGAGGGCCTTCGCCGCCTCCTCCATCACGGGCCAGTCGGAGTCGGAGCCCATGACGATGCCGACGACGGGGGCGCTGGGGCTGCTCATTCGGTGATGGTCCCTCGGAGGTAGTCGGCGGCGTGGCGGCCGCGCTCGCGCACGTCGGCCAGGTCGTCGCCGTAGGTGTTGACGTGGCCGACCTTACGGCCGGGCTTCACGTCCTTGCCGTACATGTGGATCTTCAGGGCCGGGTCGCGCGCCATGCAGTGCAGATACGCGGTGTACATGTCGGGGAAGTCACCGCCGAGCACATTGGTCATCACGGTCCAGGTGGCGCGCGGGCGCGGGTCGCCGAGCGGCAGGTCGAGCACGGCGCGCACATGGTTGGCGAACTGGGAGGTGACGGCGCCGTCCTGGGTCCAGTGGCCGGAGTTGTGCGGGCGCATCGCCAGCTCGTTGACCAGCAGCCGCCCGTCCCGGGTCTCGAAGAGCTCGACCGCGAGATGGCCGACGACCCCGAGCTCCGCCGCGATCTTGAGTGCCATCTCCTGGGCCTGGCCGGACAGCGCCTCGCTGAGCCCGGGGGCCGGGGCGATGACGGTGTCGCAGACCCCGTTCACCTGGATCGACTCGACGACGGGGTAGGCGACGGCCTGGCCGTGCGGGGACCGTACGACATTGGCGGCGAGCTCACGGGCGAAGTCGACCTTCTCCTCGGCGAGCACGGGCACCCCGGCGCGGAAGGGCTCGGCCGCCTCCTCGGCGTCGCCGACGACCCACACCCCCTTGCCGTCGTAGCCACCGCGCACCGTCTTGAGGACGACCGGAAACCCGTCACCCTCCGCGGCGAACCGCTCCACGTCGGCGGGGTCGGCCACGATGCGGTGGCGGGGGCAGGGCACCCCGGCCGCGTGCAGCCGCTCCCGCATCACGCCCTTGTCCTGGGCGTGCAGCAGCGCCTCGACGCCGGGGCGGATGACGACGCCGTCCGCCTCCAGGGCGCGCAGATGCTCCGCCGGGACATGCTCGTGGTCGAAGGTGACCACGTCGCAGCCTTGTGCGAAAGCACGAAGGGTCTCCAGGTCGCGGTAGTCGCCCACCACGACGTCGCTGACCACCTGGGCCGCCGAGTCCTGGCGGGTGTCACTGAGCAGCTTGAACCTGATACCGAGGGGGATGCCCGCCTCGTGGGTCATACGGGCGAGCTGGCCGCCGCCGACCATGCCGACTACCGGGAATGTCACGCCCCCAAGGGTAGCTTCCCGGCCACGCGGGCCCCGGAGCGCGTATCCCCGGGCCCGCCTCGACGGATCTCTTGGAGGTTCCTCCACAACGTTATGATCTCCGTGCATTCTGCATGGACCTGACGAGCAGGGTTCGACGTGGGCCTGCCGCGCGCGTCCTTGGGGGGAAGCCGAATGACGACGGGCAGGCTGAGAGAGAAGTTCAGCGACAACCAGGACGGGCTGAACAAGCTGCACAAGCGCGTCCAGGCCATCCAGGTGGACGCCGATTCATTCGACGATCAGATGAGGGCCCGCAACGACCTGGCCGGCGCGATCAGCGAGGCGCGGGAGTTCTCCGCCCCTCTCGGCAGCCCGGACCACATCGACGGCGTCGCGGCGCGCTACGGGAAAGCGGCCGAGATCGTGGACAGGGCCCAGGGCGATCTGCGGAAGGTCGCCAAGGACGGGCTGCCCGCCGTGTGGGTGGGCACCGCCGGGGCGAAGGCGAGCGAGGTCGTGGGCGCCGCCTCGTACTCCGCCGATCAGATGGCCCAGAAGTTCCAGGAGGCCGTGCCCGTGCTGAAGGCCCTCTCCATGGGTATCGGCAAGGCCCAGGCGAGGCACGACTACGGGCTCGTCGCACTCGATGTGGCGGCGTCGACCCTGAACAACGGCGGCCTCATCATGCCGCCCGACGAGCTGCGCGAGGCCAAGACGGCCGTCCTCGACGGCGTCTCCTACATGAGCGAGGCCGCCGGCCAGGCCAAGGCGGCCGGCATCGAGGCCCAGAAGGCGCTCACCAAGCTGGCCTCCGAGGCCCGGGCCCGGAAGGTCACCGCCGACGGGCTCACCGACGCCGACCAGCTCGTTCTCGCCGACGCCGCCGCCCCAGGCGGCCCCGCCGAGCTCAACGAGATCCTGACCGCCAACGAGCTCAAGCGTTCCTCCGAGTTCATGGACAAGATGAGCGCGCACGACAAGGCGGAGTTCGACCGGCTGCTCTCCGCCGCCAAGTCCCCGCAGGAGCGGGCGTATCTGATGAAGGCCTTGGCGGCGGGGCACGATGTGCGGGAGATCGACCGCTTCGCCCAGCAGATCCACGGCCGGTCCCCGCAGTGGCTGAGCGACCGCCTCACCCCCGTCGTCGTCCAGAGCACCGAATCCGGCACCAACTACGTGAACTACCAGGGCGCCAAGTGGGAACAGGGTCGGGGGACATGTGTCGCCTCGTCCACCGTCGAGGCCCGGGCGATGATCGACCCCCTGTACGCCTTCCACCTCACGACCGGCGGCCACCCCGACGACCCCGAGTACGACAACCCCAACGCGTTCGACAACCGCCTCAAGCAGGAGCAGAACCGCGTCCACGCGGAGGGCGGCGGCGACCCCCTGCCCGACGGCGGGATGAACCCCTACGGCCAGCAGCACGTCGCCGACGTCGAGGTGGGCAGCTACACCGGCGCCAACTACGCCGAACGGAAGCTGGACAACAACGCGGAGCGCCAAGCGTCCCTGGCCGAGATCGAGCGGCACATCGACAACGGCGTGCCCGTCCCGGTCGACGTCGAGGGCTCCGTCGGCCGCCACGCGATGATGATCGTCGGGCACGAGGGCGACAGACTCCAGGTCTACAACCCGGACGGCACCATCACCTGGATCAAAGAGGACGACTTCGTCCACAACAGGATGGGCTACACGACCAACGGCTACTTCCCGACCGCCTACTCCGTCTACCTACCGAAGTGACCATGAGCGCCATCACCCGTCGCACCTCCGCCCTGCTCCTGACCGGCCTCGCGCTCTGCGCCGCGGGCTGCCAGTCGGACGACGCGTCCCCCGCCAAGACCGCGGGCCCCTCGTCGTCTCCGACCCCACCCTCGTCCTCCTCCTCGCCCTCGCCCTCCTCCGATCCGAAACCCGCCGGTCTCGGCACGATCCACCAGGACCGGGCCGACTCCAAGGACCTGGACCGCACCGAGGGCCCGATCACCGTGAAGCGCGGCGAGCGGTTCTCGATCGCCATGCGGCAGAACATCTCCGCGCGCGCCGACTGGAGCGTGGCCGAGCCCGGCCCGTCCACGGCGGTGCTGCGCAAGGTCGGCGAAAGCTCGTACCAGACCGCCCGCGAGAAGGAACTCATCGGCGGGGGCCACACCAAGTACTTCACCTTCGAGGCGCTGAAGGCCGGTCAGACCCGGATCGTCCTCGCCAACTCCTTCGGCACGGACAAGTCCGCCGGCGGCTACTCCTCCGGCCTCCCCCACACCGTCACCTACCGGGTGACCGTGCGCTGATCCGGCGTCCGGGGAGCGGCGCCCATGACCTGCCCGGCCCTGCCCGGCCCGGTCTCAGCGACGATGGTTAGGATTCGGCCGTATTTGACGCGGACCCGCCGCGTCCACTTCCTCGGGGGAGGCCTTCATGGGACGGGACAAGGACCTCGGCATCCAGCACGGCGGCGCGCTCAGCCAGGGGGAGCGCCTGGGGCTCGCCGCCGATGACATCCAGGCGGCCAAGGGGTTGCTGGAGAAGGGCGAGGGCGGTTTCCCCGGCATCGGCGGCTTCCTCGAACTGCCCTCCTCCCTCCTGCACTTCGGCGAGTACGGGGCCGCGCCCGCCTTCAACGAGTTCTCCGAGGCGTGGATCGCCGAGTGCGAGACCCTCGAGGGCGCGGTGCGCGAGCTGCAGAAGAAGATCGGGGTCAGTTCGAAGGCGTACCGCGGAACCGACCAGGCCAGAGAGAGCGACTTCAGCGCCATCGACCGCTACTCGCGGAACTCCTGAGAGGCAGGGCGCATATGGCCGGGGACGGTAAAACCCAGCACAAGCCGCAGGATCAGACCAAGCGGCAGAAGCTGGACGCACTGCACAAGCACGTGCAGGCTCTGAAGCCCTCGGACGACGAGACGTACGCGTTCTGCCTGGCGCTGTCCGACGCGATCGGCAAGGCACGGGACACTCCGACGCCCCTCGGTGACTCGGACCACATCGACGGTGTCGCGGCGCGCTACACGCGGGCCGCGGAGCTCCTGGAGTCCGCGCAGGGCGACCTGGGAAAGGTGGCGAAGGCCGGACTGCCCGCGGTGTGGGTGGGCACGGCCGGGGAGAAGGCGAGCGAGGTCGCGGGCGCCGCCTCGCGCTCCACGGACGAGACGGCCGAAAAGCTCCGGGAGGCCGTGCCGGTGCTGCGGCAGCTGGCCATAGACATCGGAGCGGCGCAGGCGACGGACGAATACGCGCGCCTCGCGCTGGACAACGCCAAGTCGCTGTGCACCCCCTTCTTCAGCGACGGCAAACAGCTCACGGAAGCCAAGAAGGCCACCCTCGACGGCATCACGTACCTGATCGAGGCGGACGACCGGGCCAAGGAGGGCGGGAAGAAGGCGGCGGACAAGCTCAGCAAGCTGGCCGCGCAGGCGCGGACCCGGAAGGTCACCGCGAACGGCCTCACCGACGCGGACCGGCTGGTCATCGCCGACGCGGCCGACCCGGGCGGCCCCGCGGACCTCAACGAAATCCTCAGCGCCAACGAGCTCAAGCGCTCCGCGCAGTTCAGGGACAGGCTGAGCGCGCAGGACCAGGCCGAGTTCGACCAGCTGATGTCCCGCGCCAAGTCCCCGCAGGAGGGGGCGTATCTGATGAAGGCCCTGGCCGCCGGGTACGACATCAAGACGCTGCGGTCCTTCGGCGAGGACATCCACGGCCGGGACGCGACCTGGCTGCGCGAACACCTCGCGCCGTTCCACACCAGCGGGGACACCAGGGTCGGCGTGGACTCCGCGTCCGAGTTCGACGTCCCCGGCGCCAAGGGGGCGGAGTGGACGCAGGGCAAGAACGGGACCTGCGTGTCCTCGTCCACCGTCGCCGCCCGCGCCCTGGTCGACCCCGTCTACACGCTGCGGCTGACCACCGGCGGGCACCCCGGCGACCCGGCGTACGACAGCCCCGCCGCGTTCAAGAAGCGGCTGCTCAACGAGCAGGTCCGGGTCCACGAGGAGGGTGGCGGCCATCCCCTCCCCGACGGTGGCATGGACCTGAACGGCAAGCGCGAAATCCTCAACGACGAGCTCGCGCCGCGCACCGGCGGCACCTATGAGCACCACCGAATGAACGACACGGAGAGCCGGCGGAACGCCCTGCCGTTGATCGAGGAGGCGGTGGACGAGGGCAAGCCCGTACCGATCGGCGTCGAAGGGTATTCGACGGACAGCTCCGGCCAGGTGCGCTCCGGGCACGCCATGTTGATCGTCGGCTATGAGGGCGACAAGCTCGAGGTCTACAACCCGTGGGGGTACACCACCTGGGTCAGCGAGGAAGACTTCGTCAACAACCACATGGACAAGGCGTCCGACCGCCGCCTGCCGAACGCGTATGTGTATTCCCTGCCCCGATGAGCCTTCCCGCTGAGGTGACCCCGGCCCATGACACACCAGAACATGACCGACGAGGAGCTGCTCGCCCTCGACGTCCCCCTGATGATCCGCTACGGGCTGATGTTCGGCGGCGCCCACCGCACCGCGCTCTTCGGGGACGGGACGATCGCCGCCGCCCTCGGGGCCGAGCGGCTGGGGGTGCTGCCGCGCTCGGTGGCGTACCTCGGGGAGGTGGTACGGCGCGGCGGCACCCGGATGGCCGCGGAGCTGCCGGAACCGCTGCCCGGGCCCGAGGCGGGCGCGCTGGCGCGCGAGTGGCTGGGGACGGCCGCGCCCCTGGTGAAGGGCGTGGCGGGGGACGAGACCGTGGCGCGGTGGCTGGAAGCGGTGGCCGCGGTGCTCGAGCTGCGGATGCGCACCCGTGGCGGCCTGTGACAGTTCGGTGATAAAAGGCCGGTTCCGTCACACCGACGGGCGGGCTCCGCGGCCGCTGGTTAGCATGGTCGGAGTTGTAGACGCCGATCGGACGGGGCTGAGTAGTCGCCATGAGTGAACAGCGCACGATCGGCAGGCTGCGCGCACGAGTGGACCAACTCGCCCGTGAGGTCCTCAAGTTCGGCGCCGTCGGGGGTGCCGGTGTCTTCGTCAACCTCGGTGTCTTCAACCTGATCAAACACCTCACCGAACTGCCCACGGTGCGGGCCAGCATCGTGGCCACCGTCGTCGCCACCCTGTTCAACTACCTGGGCTACCGGTACTTCACCTACCGGGAGCGCGACAGTCAGGGGCGCACCAAGGAGCTGACCCTCTTCCTGCTGTTCAGCGCGGTCGGCCTGGTCATCGAGAACGGCGTGCTCTACGCGGCGACGTACGGGTTCGGCTGGGACAGCCAGCTGCAGAACAACGTGTTCAAGTTCCTCGGCATCGGCATCGCCACGCTCTTCCGGTTCTGGTCCTACCGCACCTGGGTGTTCCGCGCGCTGCCCGCCCGCGAGGCGGTGGAGACCGCCGAGTCCTTCCTGTCCCAGGCGAGCGACCAGCCGACGGTCCGCAAGTAGCCCCCGGGGGGCGCGGCCCGGTCCGGAAGGCATCACACGGTGTCGGAGCCGGCCCCCGAGTCGGTCTCGCGGCCCGGGTCGCCCTCGCGGCTCAGGAAGAGCGCGAAGACCGGCGGGTGCTGCTGCAGCAGCTCCAGACGGCCGCCGTCCGCCTCCGCGAGATCACGGGCGACGGCGAGCCCGAGGCCCGTGGAGTTGCGCCCGCTGACCGTGCGCTCGAAGACCCGCGCGCCCAGGTCGGACGGCACACCCGGCCCCTCGTCGGACACCTCGACCACCGCCTGGTTGCCGGTGACGCGGGTGCGCAGCGCGACCGTGCCGTCACCGTGCATCAGCGAGTTCTCGATCAGCGTGGCGAGCACCTGGGCGACGGCTCCCGGAGTGCCGACCGCGCGCAGCCCCTTCTTCCCCGACCGCACGATGGCGCGGCCCTCGCTGCGCGAGGCCGGGCGCCACTCCTCGATCTGCTGCTTGACCACCTCGTCCAGGTCGAAGGCCACCGCGGAGCCGGTCCGCGGGTCCCGTGAGTTGGTCAGCAGGCGCTGGACGACGTCGGTGAGCCGCTCCACCTGGGCCAGCGCGATCGTGGCCTCCTCCTTGACCGTCTCCGGGTCGTCGGTGAGCGTGATCTCCTCCAGCCGCATGGACAGCGCGGTCAGCGGCGTCCGCAGCTGGTGCGAGGCGTCGGCCGCCAGCCGGCGCTCGGCGGTGAGCATCCGGGCGATCCGCTCCGCGCTCGCGTCGAGCACATCGGCGACCCGGTCGAGCTCCGGCACCCCGTAGCGCCGGTGGCGGGGGCGCGGGTCCCCCGAGCCCAGGCGCTCGGCGGTCTCGGCGAGGTCGGTGAGCGGGGCGGAGAGCCGGTGCGCCTGCCGTACGGCGAGGCCCACGGCGGCGAGCACGGCGAGCAGCGCCACCCCCAGGATGATCAGCATGGTGCGGCCGATCTCCCGGCTGACCGTCGAGCGGGACGCCTCGACCCGCACCGTCTCGCCCTGGTCGCCCCGCTCCTGCGCGGAGATGACGCTGCCGGTCGGGCGCTTGCCGATCTCGACCACCTCATGGCCCGGGATCGTGATCACGGCGTAGCGCCCTGGCTCGATCTGCTCGCGCAGCACCGCGGGGGTCACCCCCTCGCCGCCCAGCAGCCTGCTGTCGACGATGCTGACCAGGCGCACCGCGTCGGCGTCGACGCTCTCCAGGGCGCTGTTCTCGATCGTCCGGGTCTCCACGATGACCAGGGAGAGTCCGAAGACGGCGATGACGACGAGCACCACGGCGAGCGTGGAGTTGATCAAGCGACGGCGCATAGCCCTACCGTGTCACGCTGAGATGTCTCTCAGCTCTTCTCGAACCGGAACCCGACGCCGCGCACGGTGGCGATGTACCGGGGGTTGGCGGCGTCGTCACCGAGCTTCTTGCGGAGCCAGGAGATGTGCATGTCGAGTGTCTTGGTCGACGACCACCAGGTGGTGTCCCACACCTCGCGCATCAGCTGGTCGCGGGTGACGACCCGCCCCGCGTCCCGGACCAGGACCCGCAGCAGATCGAATTCCTTGGCGGTCAGCTGCAGCTCCTCGTCGCCCATCCAGGCGCGGTGCGACTCGACGTCGATGCGCACCCCGTGGGTGGCCGGCTGCTGCGCCTGCGTCTCGACGGCGCCGCGCCGCAGCAGGGCCCGCACCCGGGCCAGCAGCTCGGCGAGGCGGAACGGCTTGGTGACGTAGTCGTCGGCGCCGGCGTCCAGGCCGACCACGGTGTCCACCTCGTCCGCGCGCGCGGTGAGCACCAGCACCGGGAAGCCGTGGCCCTCCGTACGCAGCCGGCGGCAGACCTCCAGGCCGTCCATGCCCGGCAGGCCCAGATCGAGGACGAGCAGATCGACGCCCCCTTGCAGACCGGCGTCCAGCGCGGTCGGTCCGTCTTCACGCACCTCGACCTCGTACCCCTCGCGGCGCAAGGCGCGGGCGAGCGGCTCCGAGATGGATGCGTCATCCTCGGCGAGCAGTACTCGGGTCATGGGGTGATGGTAGTCCGACCAGGTTCGCGCACGGGGCGCGCACAGGACTACGGACGAAGCGCAAAAGGTTGCACACGCCACGCGTGAGCTATCTCTCAATACGGTCATCGCCGAGCATGGCGTGTCGTATGGTGACAAGGAGTCCGTAGCAACTTTCTGGGACCTTTGGCCGCATAACGGCGCCGAAGGTCCTCGTCGTGTACCCCGCGGCAGCAGCCACCAGCTCTGTCAGCCCGGCACGCGGCCGCCACCCCCCACCGGGCGTGCCTTCGGGCCGTCATGCCCGGGCACGAGCACACGCAAGGAACCACCACCATGGCGTCCAGCCTGACGAAGGACGCGGCCGGCCAGGAAACCCCTGTGAACGGCGGCAAGACCTTCTTCGGCCACCCCCGCGGCCTGGCCACCCTCTTCATGACCGAGATGTGGGAGCGCTTCAGCTTCTACGGCATGCGGGCCCTCCTGGTGCTGTACCTGATCGCCGGAGGCCCGGACGCCAAGCACGGCAGCCAGGGCGGCGGCCTCGGGTTGTCCGAGGGCAACGCGGTGGCCATCTACTCGGTGTACCTGGCCATGGTCTATCTGCTCGCCATGCCGGGCGGCTGGTTCGGCGACCGCGTCTGGGGCCCGCGCAAGACGGTGGCCATCTCGGCCGGCATCATCATGGCCGGCCACCTGGCGCTCGCCGTGCCCGGACAGGCCACCTTCTTCGCCGGTCTGGCGCTGGTCGCCCTGGGCTCGGGCCTGCTGAAGGCCAACATCTCCACGATGGTCGGCCACCTCTACGACGGCCCCTCCGACCCGCGCCGGGACGGCGGCTTCACGATCTTCTACATGGGCATCAACCTCGGTGCCTTCGCCGCGCCCCTGGTGATCGGCACCATCGGCCAGAGCTACAGCTGGCACCTGGGCTTCGCGCTCGCCGCACTCGGCATGGCGCTGGGCCTGGCCCAGTTCCTGATCGGCACCCGCCACCTGAGCCCGCGCAGCAGCGTGGTGCCGACCCCGCTGGCGGTCGCGGAGCGCACCGCCTGGCTGCGCAAGGGCCTGGTCTGGCTGGTCGTCGCCGCGGTCTTCTACTCCGTGGTGGTGGCCACCGGCCACTGGACCCTCAACTGGGCGCTGGTGCCGATCACCGTCCTCGGCCTGATCATCCCGACCGGCGTCCTGGTCCGCATCAAGCGCGACAAGGAGCTCAGCCCGGTCGAGCAGACCAAGGTCAGCGGCTACATCTGGTTCTTCGTGGCCGCCGCCGTCTTCTGGATGATCTACGACCAGGGCGGCTCGACGATGTCCGCCTTCGGCGAGACCAAGACCGCCGACACGATCTTCGGCCTGCACTTCCCGTCCTCCTGGTTCCAGTCGGTGAACCCGCTGATGGTGATGGCGCTGGCGCCGGTCTTCGCCTGGGCCTGGCTGGCCCTGGCGCGGCGCAGCCGGGAGCCGGGCACGATGGCGAAGTTCTCCCTGGCCCTGATGCTGATCGGCGGATCGTTCTTCGTCTTCGTCGTCCCGATGGCCATGGCCTCGGACGGCACGACGGTCAGCCCGATGTGGCTGGTGTCGATCTATCTGATCCAGACCATGGGCGAGCTGTGCCTGTCGCCGGTGGGGCTCTCGGTGACGACCAAGATGGCGCCCGCGAAGTACGCGAGCCAGATGATGGGCGTGTGGTTCCTGGCCGTCACGGCAGGTGACTGCACCACGGGTCTGCTGTCCATCGCGGGGGTCGACCTGAGCGGCGTGGGGATCATCGCGCTGGAGGCGGCGGTGGCCGCGGCGGCCGGTGTCGCGATCTACTTCTCCCGCAAGAAGGTCGTACGGCTGATGGCCGACGTCCACTGAGGCGGCGCACATGAGCGAGGGGCCCGGCGCGGTGATCGCGCCGGGCCCCTCGCGTGCTCCGTACGGTGCCTCCCCGTACGCCGTACGCCGTGGGTCAGCGCGTGCCGCGCAGCTTGCGCCAGGGGGTCAGGGTGAAGACGGCGGCGCCGAGCAGGACGGCCGTGCCGGCCACCAGCCCGAGCGCCTTGAGGCCGCCGTGGTCACTCGCCCCGGTCTCGGCGAGCCCGCCGCTGGTGGAGGCGCCGCCGCCGGACGTGGCGGTGCCGCCGCCGGAACCGCTGCTCCCGCTGCCGTTGCCGCCCGAAGCGCCGTTGGACTGGGCCGTGGTGTCCAGCTCGAGCGAGGCCTGGGTGTCCCGGGCGGGGGTGCAGGTGGTCGTCGTGCCGAGCGCCTTGACCGTGAGCACGCCGGGGGTGAGCGTCGACTTGCCGCTCGCGCCCGGCTTGTAGGTGCCGGTGAGGTCGGGGATCTCGATCGGCTCGCCCGACTTGATCGGCCCCTTGTTGGTCGGACCCGTCACCGCGACCGTGCCCTTGTCCGCGCCGCCGAGCTTGACGGCCATCGACGGCTTGACCGAGTCCGCGGGGATGTCGGCCGGGCTGTCCATGACGGACTTGCCGAACTTGACGGTCAGGTCGAAGCTCCCGCCGTTCTTGACGGCGTTGACGCGGACCGGGGAGGTGGCGTTCTTGTCGCCGATGGGGGTCTTGCAGGCGTATGCGACCGGGACCTCCTTGCCGGTGTACGAGTCGCCGCCCCCACCGCCGCCGGTGGTGTTCCCGCCTGTGGTGTTGCCGCCCGTCGTGTTGCCACCTGTGGTGTTGCCGCCCGTGGTGTTCCCGCCCGTCGTGTTGCCCCCGGTGGTGTTACCTCCCGTCGTGTTGCCACCTGTGGTGTTACCGCCTGTGGTCGAGCCGCCCGTGGTGCTGCCGCCACTGGCCGTCACCTTGATGGTGGCCGCGGCCTTGACCGCCTCCTTCGCCGAACACTTGGTGTCCGTGGACAGCGGCTTGCTGACGTTGATGTCGTACGCGCCCGGGGTCAGCGTCACCTCCCCCGCCTGCGTCAGCTTGAGCTTGCCCTTCATGTCGGACAGCTTCATCGGGCTGTCCTTGGGGATCGCCGGATTCTCCCGCGGCCCCTCCATGGCCAGCTCACCCGTCTGCGCGCCGCCCACCGTGAGGGTGCCGGTCGGCTTGACGGTGTTCTCCTCGATGTCGAGGATCGGCGGGTTCTTGGAGGCGGCCTGCACGGTCTTCCAGACCACTTCGACCTCGTCGCCGACCTTCGCCGTCGCCGGGGCCTGCACCTCCACCGTCGTGGTGCCCTCCACCGGAGGCAGGCCTGAGATCGGCGGCGGCAGACACTCGGTCGCGTACGAGACCTCGGCCGCCCGTGCGGTGCCCGCGCCCATCAGCACGCCCGCACCGCCGAGCAGCAGCGCGGCCGCTGCCGCGCCCACTCTTCGTTGCGTACTCACGTCGATCCTTTCGGGGTCGGTCGGTTCTCCTGGGACGGTGCGGAAAGGTGTTGCGTCTGTGTGCTCTGTGCCTGCGGCAGGGTGTCCGGGGTGAACCAGGGCAGCGCGCCGCCGTCGTCGCCGCCGCGCGCCGCGACCGCCGCCGTACGTGGCCGCACCTTGTCCACGACGGCCATGCCGATGCGGAAGACCGCCGCCGGGACCACCACGCACAGCAGAATCCAGAAGAGGGTGACGCCCCACGGCCGCCCCACCGTCCACGCCTCTTCGACCAGCACTTTCCGGCCGTACCTGAGCGAGACCCGATAGTCGCCGTGCGCACCCGCCGACAGCTCGACCGGGAGCTTGACCTGTGCCTTCTTCCCGGCCGCTATGGTCCCCCGCCACTGCTGCTCCTCCCAGGAGGGTGCGAACACGCCGTGCGAGGTGCCGACCCGGAAGACCGGGTCGCGGGCCGGGGTGGAGCCGAGGTTGGCGACGGTGACCACCAGGCGGCGCTGCGGGGGCGCGCCGAACCAGGTGAGCAGCCCGCTCGACCCGTCGAGCCGCGCCGACAGCGCCCGCAGCCGTTCGCCCCCGGTCCCCTCCTGCTTCGGCAGCGGCGCGACCGGATGCCCCGCGACCCGGAACGGCACATCGTCATAGGCGGCTTCGCCGGTGACCGTCGCCACATGGACGACGCACGGGCAGGGCTTGGGCGGCTCGGCGACCGGCAGCTTCTTGCGGAAGGCGCCCTGAGCATCGGTGGTGACCGCTCTGCCGTCGGAGTTGGCGCAGGAGTTGGTGCCGCCGATCATGTTCTGTCCGCAGATGAGCATCATGAGCAGGGCGCGGGGCCGCCAGCCCCGGCCGCTCACGGTGACCGTGCCACCCGCGCCCGCCTCCTGGTCCGAGACCGTCGCGGTCGGGCCCTCGGCCGCGGCGGCCTCGCGGACCTGCGGCGGTGCGCCCAGCGCGAGCACGACGAGCGTGCACACGGCCAACAGCGCGGCGAGCGGGCGGCGCAGGTGGCGGGCCGCGCGCACGCGTGGCGCTGGTACGCGTGCTGGTGCGGGTGCCGGGCGCGGGGTCGGCTGGGTGTCCGTACGGCCTGTCATGTCCTCGCTCCTGACCCCGTGCCTGCTGGTTCCCGCGCCTCCCGCGCCGGTTCCGCGGGCGCGTCACCGTCCCCGGTGCGGTGGCGTCCGCGCCGCCACCGCAGCAGCCAGGCGCCCCCGCCCGCGACCGCGCCCAGCGCCAGGGCCCCCGCCCCGGCCGGAACGCCCCAGGGCACGGGGGTGTAACCGGCGGAGGCGACCGCGTGGGCGCCGCCCGCCGCGGTGGCGGTGAGGGTGACGTCCACCGAGTCGAGCGCGGGCGGGTCCGGCCACTTCTCGGTGAGCCGCACCCGGCGGCCCGGCGCCAGCTCGACGGGCAGTGTGCGGGCGTCCCGGCGCAGCACCTCGCCGAAGAGCCCGTCGGCGCGCACCGCGAGGCGGGGCGTCAGCACGGTGTTGCCGCGGTTGACGAGCGCGTAGTGGATGGTGGCCCCGCCACCGTCCTTGACCACCTTCACGTCCTCGACGGTGATCGCCGCCAGCGTCCGCCCGCGGACCCGCAGATGCACCGGCACCCGGACTTCCCTGCCGCCGCCGGTGACGAGGATGGCGCCGGGGTGGTCGCCGGGTGGCGTCTCGGGCGGGACGGTGAGGGTGAAGGGGACGTCGGCGCGGGTGCGGGCCGGGACCGTGACCCGCTTGGCGGCGAGCGAGATCCACGCACCGCTGCCCCGCCCCGCCGATGGCGCGTCAGGGGTGGCGTCGGCGGGGCGGAGTTGGACGGTGCGGGGCCCCTCACCGCGGTTGACGACGGAGAGCCGGTCCCGGAGCGCGCTGCCCGGCCCGCCCTCCAGATAGAAGTACGGCCGGTCGCCGGCGCCCGGCCCGGCCGTGCCACCGGCCGCGGGCCGCGCGGACCAGTTGGGCCCGGCGGCCGTGGCGGGCGCGGTGAGCAGCGCGGCGGCGACGGCGGGCACGGCGGCGACCGTCCATGCTGCGCGGATACGAGACGGCATCGGCGGCTCCTTGGGTGCTGGTGCTCGTGCTCGTGCGTGGCCGCGGGGCGGCGGCGGACCGGCCCGCCGCCCGAGGCGGACCGCTGCGTCCCTTTCCGTGCGCCTTCCGTACGCCTTCCGTACGCCCCTGTGCCCGATGGCCCGTCGGCCCGTCGGCCTAGGCCCGGTGCGGGCGCCTGCGGCGGGTCAGCCAGAGCGTTCCGGCCGCGCCGGCGAGGACCACGGTGGCGCCGAGCGTGCCGAGGGCGATCGCGGAGTCGGCCGGTCCGGTCTGCGGGAGACCACCGCCGGAAGAGCTCTGCGCACCGCTGGTGCCGCTGGTGCCCGATCCGCTCGTACCGCTCCCGCCCGTGCTGTCGGAGCCGCCCGTACCGCCGGAGCCGCCGGAGCCGCCCGCGCCCGTGACGTCCAGCGTCAGGGAGGGCCCCGGGTTGTTGCCCGGCGTGCAGGTCGTGGTGGTGCCCAGCGCCTTGATGGTGAGGGTCGAGGCGGTGAAGGTGACCTTCCCGGTCTTCTTCGGGGTGTACGTACCCGACAGATCGGTGATTTTGATGGGGGTGTTGGCCGGGATGGCCTCGGGGTTGGGCGGCCCGGTCACCTGGAGCGTGCCGGTCTCCGCGCCGCCGAGCTTGATGAGCGCGCTCGGATGCATCGCGCCCTTGCCCAGTTCGACGGGGCTGGAGGAGACGCCCTTCTGGAAGGACATGGTGAGCTTGTACGCGCTGCCGCTCTTCACGGCCTTGATGTCGATGGGCGACACGGCGCTCTTGTCGCCGATCGGCGTCTTGCACTTGTAGTTGACGTCCACGGTGGCGGCATACGCGGCCGGGGCGGTGAGGAGTACCGCCGAACCGGCCACGGCAGCGGCGAGTGCGAGGGCTGCGCCACGGCCGACCGGGTGGCGTTTCGTGTGGGACACCTCGAGATCCCCTCTCGTCAAGTGCCGCAGCCGAATGTTACTGACGACACATCAGATCGGGCGCTGACAGTACGCCGGGGACCTTGCCGAGGGAAGACAAAGTGCGCGCCGGTTCGGCGCGCAGCGGGTGAAGATACGGAAACCGGGGCCCAGGGGCCCGTGTCCGCAGGAGTGTCACAGGACCGGAGCAGGCCGGGACGGCGGCCCGGGTGTCAGGAGGGGGCGGCCCCGGGCGTCAGGAGGGGGCAGCCAGTTCGGCCCAGACCGTTTTGCCGGCGCCGTCGGGGTTCCGCACGACCCCCCAGTCGAGGCACAGCCGCTGCACGATAAACATGCCGTGGCCGCCGGGGCGGCCCGCGCGGTGGGGGGTGCGGGGAGCGGGGGTGCCCGAGCCGAGGTCCACCACTTCGAGCCGGAGCACCTTCGGCGAGCTGCTGACGCGCAGCTCTTCGGGCCCGTCGGCGTGCAGACAGGCATTGGTGACGAGCTCGGAGACGACGAGCAGGACATCCTCGGCGGCGGCCTGCTGATCGGCCGTCACGGCCGGAAGCCAGCCCCAGTCGCGCAGCGCCTCGCGGGTGAAGTCGCGGGCGCGCGGCACGGCGCCGCTGGCTCCGATCAGGTGGAGCCTGCGGATCTGACGGATGTGCCCCACGGGCGGGGACACCGCTGGGGTGGCCGAAGCAGCGGGGCCGTCCGGCTCCGGGCCACGGTCGCCCGGCGGGTACGGCCGGGTGGTGCTCATCAGCGGCTTCACCTCACCGATTCACCGATTCAGGGACAAGAGATACCTGATCTTTTCAACAGTTTCAGCCTGTCTCCTGCCCGACGAAAGCGTGAGAACACCCACTTCCCCCGAACGTCTCGTGTGACGAGGGATACGCGTCGATGACGCGCCGAAGAGGCGCCCGGGGAACGCCGGGAACAGGAGGGGCCGGCGCTACTCGACGAGCGCCGCGTCCAGGGAGTCATGCACCGTGAAGACGGCCTCCGCGCCCGTGATCTCGAACACGCGCGCCACGACCGGCTGCATCGCGACCAGATGGACCGCACCGCCCTCGGCCTCGGCCTTCAGGCGGGCGCCGAGGAGGACGTTGAGCCCGGTGGAATCACAGAACTCCAGCTTGGAACAGTCCACGACCAGCCGCGCATGCCCCTCCTCCACGCAGGCCTCAAGCGGTTCGCGCAATGCCTCGGCGGTGTGGTGATCCAGCTCACCGGCCGGCGTCACGACCGCACTCGCCCCGTGGTGCCGAACCTCGACCTGCAGTCGGCCCTTGCTTGCGCTGCCGACCATCTGGCGGTCCATGTGCGCACCTCTTCTGGCGTCTCGTTGCTTTCGATTGCGCGCATCGAACATTACGCCTTCTCCACGCCCTCCGGTAGCTGAACATTCCACATACTTCGCCAAATATGGACAAGATGGACTTGCCAGTTGGAGGTGGTTGCGGGTAGGCGTAGTAGAGACACACACACCACGGCCGGCTTTGGAGGCGCCGCAAACCGCAGCAGCTCGTAATGGCATCGGCAGCCATATGCCGAGAATGAGGGAGGAGACTTATGTCACCCCGGCTCGACGAATCGCGCCCCGATTCCTCTGTGAACACATCGACCACTCAGGACACTCGGATCACCGCCTCGTCGGCAATGACGTCGTTGTCACAGCAGTTCACATCCGGCCCGGACGGCCCCAAGGCCACCGGCCATTCCTCCGAGGACCTGCCCGATCTGGCCGACCTACCGGAGATCCCGCCGTACGAGACGGTGGGGCCGGTGGACGCGCGGGCGCTGTCCAAGACGCTCTTCGAGCGGCTCGAGGCCCTCGAGGAAGGCACGCACGAATACGCGTACGTGCGCAACACCCTGGTCGAGCTGAACCTGGCCCTGGTCAAGTTCGCCGCCTCCCGCTTCCGCTCCCGCAGCGAGCCCATGGAGGACATCGTCCAGGTCGGCACCATCGGCCTGATCAAGGCCATCGACCGCTTCGAGCTCAGCCGGGGCGTGGAATTCCCCACCTTCGCCATGCCGACCATCGTCGGCGAGATCAAGCGCTTCTTCCGGGACACCAGTTGGTCGGTACGGGTGCCCAGGCGGCTGCAGGAACTCCGGCTCGACCTGGCCAAGGCCGGGGACGAACTGGCCCAGCGGCTGGACCGCGCCCCGACCGCCGCCGAGTTGGCCGAGCGGCTGGGCCTCACCACCGCCGAGGTCATCGAGGGCATGGCCGCGAGCAACGCGTACACCGCGAGCTCGCTGGACGCCCAGCCGGAGGAGGACGACTCCGAGGGCGCGCTCGCGGACCGCATCGGCTATGAGGATCACGGACTTGAGGGCATCGAATATGTCGAATCCCTCAAACCCCTCATCGCGGATCTCCCGCCGCGTGATCGCAAGATTCTCTCGCTCCGTTTTGTGGCAAATATGACGCAATCGGAGATCGGAGATGAGCTGGGTATTTCCCAGATGCATGTCTCCCGGCTGCTGTCGCGCACACTCGTCCGGCTCCGCCGTGGGCTGATGGTCGAGGAATAAGCGCTCACCGCAGACGGATAAGGGCCCGCCCCCACGTGGGACGGGCCCTTATCCGCGCCCGCTCGGGTCCGCGCCCCCTGGGGTCCGCCCCTTTCGGCTCCGCCCCTTTCGGGTCCGCGCCCGTTCAGGCGCCCGCGTACAGCGTCGTCCGGACCTTCTCCGCCGCCTTCGCGGCCGCGGCGAGCGCGGCGGCGCGGTCCTTCCAGTCACCGGACGTCACGATCACGCCGCCCAGGCGGACATAGACCTGGTACGACGGGCCCCGGTCGGCCGCGTCCTCCAGCTCGGCGTCGGCCTCCTTCGACTGCGCCGCCTCGACGAAGGCGTCGTCGCCCAGCTCCACGTCGTCCACGGTGTAGCGGTAGGTGTGCGGCGGGCCCGCCTCGGCGTCGACCGCCGTCCGGGGGCAGCTTCTGTAGAGCGCGCGCCTGAGCGCGAGATAGCGGTCGGCGCGCTCCCGTGTCATCGAGAGCAGCACCTCGGGCCTGATGCCGCCGCCGCCCGCGGCCGCCTTCCGGTCGCCGGGGACCAGATGCCGTACGACGCTCGGCGCGCGGAAGGCCCACAGCTCCGCGATGTCGCCCTCGACCGCGGCCGGGCAGTCCGCCCACAGGGCGCCGCCTTCGGGTATCCGGGCCACCTGGTTGAAGGTGCCCCGCGCGCTCCACACCTCCCGCCCCCCGCCGGGGAGTTCGTCGCCGTCCAGCAGCGCCTTCTCCAGCTGGGCCTCGGTGAACAGACGGGCGGGGTCGGCGGATTCGTCGACCCCGGGGACGCGTGGGGCGCTCATCGAGGGCTTCGCCTCCGCGCCCGGCCGGCCCTTGCCGCTCTCGCCGGCGGTGCCGCCCCGCTCGTCCCCGGCGCCGGAGCCGCAGCCCGCGGCCGGCAGCCCGGCCGCGACCAGCGCGGCGCACGCCGCGACCCCCCGCCGTATCCGCATCACTCCTGCCCCCCGCTCATCCCGTCACGTCGGCCCCGGAGCCGGGCGCGGTTCCGGGCGCGGTTCCGGGCTCGGCCCCGGACCGGGTCTTGGTCCTGGTTCCGATTCCGGTTCCGGTGGAGGCCAGCTCTGCGACGTCCGGGATCGCGTCGAACGCCTCCCTCGTCCGCGCCCGCAGCGCATCGCGGCCCGGGTCGCCCGGGGCCTGCGCCCAGTCCTTGAGCGCGCAGCGCCACGCCGCCAGCATCAGCTCGAGCAGCAGCCGCACGCGCAGTTCGTCGGTCGCCGGATCGGGCCGGCGGTCCGTGACGGAGCGCACGATGGCGTCGGTGACGTCCGCGCAGTGTCCGAGGCTGTGCGCGGTCAGCGCCGGGGTGCGGTCGGCGAGGGCGCGACTGACGCGGAAGCGGCGCTCCCAGCCGTCCGCCATGTCCGCCACGGCGGCGAAGAGCGTGTCCTCGATCGCCGCCAGCAGCGGGCCGGTCAGCGGGTGCGCCTCGATGCGCGCGGTGTACGCGGCCCACAGCTCCTTCTCGGGCGCGAGCGCCACGTCCTCCTTGGAGGAGAACGTACGGAAGAACGTGCGCTTGGACACCTCCACCGCGGCCACCAGCTCATCGAGCGTGACCGCGCCGAACCCCTTCTCCGAGAAGAGTGCCAGAGCGGTCTCGACCAGGGCCTCGCGGGTGCGCAGCTTCTTGCGCTCGCGCAGCGGCAGTTCGTTCACCACGCCGGGCAGCCTACCGCCCGGCCCGCCGGCCGAACTTTTGCCACTTGAAGGCTTATGCCACTGAGTGGCACTATGGCGCTTCCTTGATCAGCACCTGTGAACCGCGGAGGCGAAGTTGCGCGCCCTGACGATCGACCATGCGGCCCCCGGGCATCTGTCCCTGGCCGAGATCCCCGACCCCGAGCCCGCTCCCCACCAGGCGCTGGTCCGGGTCGAGGCCTTCTCGCTCAACTACGGCGAGGTCTCCCACGTCGTACCCGGCGGCGAGGACGGGGCCGTGCCCGGCTGGGACGCGGCGGGCGTGGTGGTCCGGGCGGCGGCGGACGGCTCGGGCCCGGCCGTCGGTACCCCCGTGGTCTCCATCGGCGCCGACGGCGCCTGGGCCCAGCTGCGCGCGGTGGACACCGGCCTGCTCGCCGCCGTCCCGCCCGGCACCGACCCCGGCGCGGTCAGCACCCTGCCGGTGGCCGCCGGCTCCGCGCTGCGCGGGCTGCGCCGCCTGGGGCCGATCCTGGGCCGGCGGGTGCTGGTGACGGGCGCGGGCGGCGGGGTCGGGCGCTTCGCCGTACAGCTCGCGGCCCGGGGCGGCGCGCAGGTCGTCGCGGCCACCTCGGACCCGTCGAAGGAGGCCGAGCTGCGGGCCCTGGGGGCGCACGAGGTCGTGGTGAGCGCCGGAGAACCGGCCGGGGTGAAGCCGTCCGAGCCGGTGCACGGCGTGATCGACCTCATCGGCGGCGCGGCGCTGGTCACCGCGTACGAGGCCCTGGCCCCGCACGGGACGCTGGTCGCCATGGGGCACAGCGGCGGTGACGGCGAGAGCTTCGGGTACGGGGCCCTGTTCGGCAACGAAGGCCGGCACAACCGGTCCATCACCACGTACTTCCTGCTGGACGACGCGGACGGGCTGGACGCGGACCTGGCATGGCTGGCCGGGCTCCTGGCGCGCGGCGAGCTGGACCCGCAGATCGCCTGGCGGGGCGACTGGACGCGGGCCGCTGAGGCGGCCGAGGCGCTGCTCGGCCGCCGGGTGCGCGGAAAGGCGGTCCTGGAGGTATCGGCGTAGCGCGGGCCGGACGGGGCGGTCGCACCCGGGCGCCGTCGGGCCGGGCGCCGCCAGGGCCGGGCGCTGGTCAGGCCCGGGCGCTGGTCAGGGTGCTGATCAGACCAGGGTGCCGCCGTGCCAGACCGCCGCGGCGAGGGGGACGCCGGGGCGGTAGGCGAGGTGGACGTGCGAGGGGGCGTCCAGCAGGGTCAGATCGGCGCGGGCGCCGGGGGTGACCCGGCCGACGTCGGTGCGGCGCAGGGCCCGCGCCCCGCCCGCCGTGGCCGCCCAGACCGCTTCGTCCGGGGTCATCCCCATCTCGCGGACGGCCAGCGCCACGCAGAAGGGCATGGAGCTGGTGAAGGACGAGCCCGGGTTGCAGTCGGGCGAGAGCGCCACCGTCACGCCCGCGTCCAGCAGGCGCCGCGCGTCGGGATACGGCGAGCGGGTGGAGAACTCCGCGCCCGGCAGCAGGGTGGCGACCGTGTCGCCCTGGGCCAGGGCGTCCACGTCGGCGTCGGAGAGATGCGTGCAGTGGTCGGCGGAGGCGGCGCCGAGCTCGACGGCCAGCTGGACGCCGGGGCCCTGGGTCAGCTGGTTGGCGTGCACGCGCGGGGTCAGACCGCGCCGCGCTCCGGCGGTGAGGATCGTCCGGGCCTGGTCCCCGTCGAAGGCGCCCTGCTCGCAGAAGACGTCGATCCAGCGGGCGTGCGGGGCGCACAGGTCCAGCATCGGGCCGGTGACCAGGTCCACGTACGCGGCGGGGTCGTCGGCGAACTCGGGCGGCACGACATGCGCGCCGAGGTAGGTGACCTCGTCGGTGAAGGCGGTGGCGACCTCCAGCGAGCGGGCCTCGTCCTGGGAGGTGAGGCCGTAGCCGGACTTGATCTCCAGCGTCGTGGTGCCCTGGCGGCGCGCCTCGCGGACATAGCGCGCCACGTTCTCCTCCAGGTCCTGGTCGGAGGCGGCGCGGGTGGCGGCGACGGTGGTGCGGATGCCGCCCGCGCTGTAGGGGCGGCCGGACATCCGGGCGTTGAACTCCGCCGTCCGGTCGCCCGCGAAGACCAGGTGGGAGTGGGAGTCGACGAAGCCGGGGAGGAGCGCCCGGCCGCCCGCGTCGACCTGATTGTCAGTGGCGGGTGCTTTGCTTGACTCACCGACCCAGACGACGCGGTCGCCGTCGATGACGACGGCCGCGTCCTGGAGCAGACCGAGGGGGCCTTCGCCGAGGGAGGGGTCGTTGGTGACGAGGGTGGAGATGTCGATGATGGCTGTCGCGGTCGTCATCGCGGGGGCGCTCTCCTTCATAGGGCCGTTCATGGGGCCGTGGGGGGCGTGGGTGCCTTGCGTGGGGCCCCGGCTCAGTCCCGCAGGGCTGCGATGGACTCGGCCAGGGCCTCGGGGACGCGTGGGACGAGCTGATGCGCCCCGTCCCGTACGACATGGCGCCCGCCGACCACGGTGTGCCGGACATCCGCGTTGGTCGCCGCGAATACGGCCGTCTCGGCCCCGAGCCGGGGCGGCGGTCCCGCCGTGCGGACGGAGTCCAGCGCGATCGTCGTGAGGTCGGCGAGCGCGCCGGGCTCGATCCGGCCCGCGTCGTCCCCCCAGCCGAGGGCGGCGTGGCCGTCGACGGTGGCGGCGCGCAGCAGCCGGGCCGCGCTCCAGTGGCCCCGGGTGCGGGTGTGCAGCCGCTCGTCCATCTCCATGGCGCGCGCCTCTTCCAGGATGTCGATCACGGCGTGGCTGTCGCTGCCCAGCGAGAGCGGCGAGCCCGCCTGCTGCAGCTGGGCGGCCGGGCCGATGCCGTCGGCGAGGTCGCGCTCGGTGGTCGGGCACATGCACACACCGGTGGCCGAGTGGCCCAGGAGCCGGATGTCCCCGGCGGTGAGATGGGTCGCGTGCACGGCCGTGGTGCGCGGGCCCAGCACGCCGTGGTCGGCGAGCAGCCGGGTCGGGGTGAAGCCGTGCGCCTCGACACAGGCGTCGTTCTCGGCGGTCTGCTCGGACAGGTGGACGTGCAGGGGCGCCGCGTGGTGGTCGGCCCAGCCGGAGACGGTCCCGATCTGGTCCACGGGCACCGCCCGCACCGAGTGGACGGCCGCGCCGATACGGGTGTTGCCGTCGCCCTTGAGCGCGGACACCCGCTCCGCCCAGGCCTGTGCCGAGCCGTCGGAGAAGCGCAGCTGATGGGCGCCCGGCTCGGCGCCGAAGCCGGAGGAGAGATAGCAGGTGTCGAGGAGGGTGATCCTTATCCCGGCCTCGGCGGCAGCCGCGATCAGGGCCTCCCCCATCGCGTTGGGGTTGTCGTAGCGGGTGCCGCCGGGCGCGTGGTGCAGGTAGTGGAACTCACCGACGCAGGTGATGCCCGCCATGGTCATCTCGGCGTAGACGGCGCGGGCGAGCTCGAAGTAAAGCTCGGGGGTGAGCTTGTCCGCGACGCCGTACATCACCTCGCGCCAGGTCCAGAACGTGCCGCTGCCCGCCTGGACGACACCGCGCAGGGCGCGGTGGAAGGCGTGGCTGTGGGCGTTGGCCAGGCCCGGGAGGGTCAGGCCGCGCAGCCACACGGCCCCGGCGGGCGGCACGGGCGTGTTCGCCCGCACCGCCTTGATCCGGCCGTCGACCGCCGTCACGATGAGCACGTTCGGCTGCACGCTCTCGCCCATCCAGGCATGCTCCGCCCAGTAGGTCTGCGCCGTCAGCGACACGCCAGGCCCTCCAGTACGTCGGCGAGTGCCGTCACCCCGGCGAGGCAGTCATCCTCGGCCGCCGTCTCGGCGGGTGAGTGCGAGACGCCGGTGGGGTTCCTTACAAACAGCATGGCGGTCGGTACCGAAGCGGACAAAATGCCCGCGTCGTGTCCCGCGCCGGTGGGCAGCACCGGGGCGCCGCCGAGGAGCCCCGCCAGCTCGTCGCGGAGGCCATGGGCGAACTCCACCACCGGCGTGAACGACTCCCGCGTGACCTTGACGTCCACGCCGTCCCGCCGCCCCCGCTCGACGGCCGCGCGCTCGATCTCGCCGACGACCGCCGCAAGGGTCTCCTCGTCGGGGGCCCGCGAGTCCAGCCAGCCCCGCACCAGCGAGGCGATGGCGTTGACGCCGTTCGGCTCGACGCCGACCTTGCCGAAGGTCGCCAGCGCCCCGGCGAGCCGCGCCTTCTTGCGGGCGGCCAGGACGGTATTGGCGTAGGTCAGCATCGGATCGTGGCGGTCGTCCAGCCGGGTCGTCCCCGCGTGGTTGGCCTCGCCGTGGAAGTCGAACCGCCAGCGGCCGTGCGGCCAGATCGCGGAGGCTACGCCGACGGGGTGCGGTGTCTCCGCGAGGGCGCGCCCCTGCTCGACGTGCAGCTCCACGAACGCGCCGATGCGGGCCAGCCGCTCCGGATCGGGGCCGATCGCCTCCGGGTCGTACCCGGCGCGCTCCATGGCCTGCGCCAGGCTCACCCCGTCGCCGTCGCGCAGCGCATGCGCCTGCTCGGCGCTCAGCTGCCCGGCGGTCAGCCGCGAGCCGACGCAGGCCAGGCCGAAGCGGGCACCCTCCTCGTCGCCGAAGTTGACGACGGCGAGCGGCTTGGCGGGGCGCGCCCCGCGGGCGCGGAGCTCGTCCAGCGCGGCGAAGGAGGAGACGACGCCGAGAGGGCCGTCGAAGGCGCCGCCGTCCGGCACGGAGTCCAGGTGCGAGCCGGTCACGACGGCGTCCCCGGCGGTCGGGTCGCCCAGCCAGGCCCACTGGTTGCCGTTGCGGTCCTCCTCGTAGGCCAGGCCGCGGGTCTCGGCCTGGGCGCGGAACCAGGCGCGGCAGTCGGCGTCGGCGCCGGTCCAGGCGTAGCGGCGGTAGCCGCGGGTTTCCGCGTGGCGGCCGAGGGGGAGCAGGTCGCGCCACATCTCGTGGAACGTGGGCCCGGGTGCGCCTGGCGCCGCCTGGAGTTCCGTTTCGTGGGCGGGTGCGGGCCGGTGGGTGGCGTGTGCCCACCCGTCCCTCCCCCAGCTACCGCTGGGAGGTGCCCCCTCCGCGGGACGATTGCCCACACTCACGTGGTGTCCCCCTCTCGCATGGGGATCCTTACGCCTCGCTCCTCCGCCACCTCGTCCGCGCGGTCGTAGCCCGCGTCGACGTGGCGGATCACGCCCATGCCCGGGTCGTTCGTCAGCACGCGGCGGATCTTCTCGCCCGCCAGCGGCGTGCCGTCGGCGACCGTGACCTGGCCCGCGTGGATGGAGCGGCCCATGCCGACGCCGCCGCCGTGGTGAATGGAGACCCAGGACGCGCCCGAGGCGACGTTGACCATGGCGTTGAGCAGCGGCCAGTCGGCGATCGCGTCCGAGCCGTCGAGCATCGCCTCGGTCTCGCGGTACGGGGAGGCCACCGAGCCGCAGTCCAGGTGGTCGCGGCCGATCGCGAGCGGCGCGGCGAGCGTGCCGTCGGCCACCATGTCGTTGAAGCGCTCGCCCGCCTTGTCGCGCTCGCCGTAGCCGAGCCAGCAGATCCGGGCGGGCAGGCCCTGGAAGTGGACCCGCTCCCCCGCCAGCTTGATCCAGCGGGCCAGAGACTCGTTCTCCGGGAAGAGGTCGAGGATGGCCTTGTCGGTGGCCGCGATGTCCTTGGGGTCGCCGGACAGGGCCGCCCAGCGGAAGGGGCCCTTGCCCTCGGCGAAGAGGGGGCGGATGTAGGCGGGCACGAAGCCGGGGAAGGCGAAGGCGCGGTCGTATCCGGCCAGCTGGGCCTCGCCGCGGATCGAGTTGCCGTAGTCGAAGACCTCGGCGCCCGCGTCCATGAAGCCGACCATGGCCTCGACGTGCTTGGCCATGGACTCGCGCGCCCGCTGGGTGAAGTCGGCGGGCTTCTCGGCGGCGTACGAGGCCATCTCGTCGAAGTCCACGCCCAGCGGCAGATACGACAGCGGGTCGTGGGCGCTGGTCTGGTCGGTGACGATGTCGATGGGGGCGTTCATCGCGAGCAGCTGGGGGACCAGCTCGGCCGCGTTGCCCAGGACGCCGATGGACAGCGGCCGCCGGGCGTCGCGCGCCTCGACCGCCAGCTGGAGGGCGTGGTCCAGGCTGTCGGCCCGTACGTCCAGGTAGCGGTGTTCGATACGGCGCTCGATGGCGCGCGGGTCGCAGTCGATACAGATGGCGACGCCGTCGTTCATGGTGACCGCGAGCGGCTGGGCGCCGCCCATGCCTCCGAGTCCGGCGGTGAGGGTGATGGTCCCGGCCAGCGTGCCGTCGAACCGCTTGGCGGCGACCGCGGCGAAGGTCTCGTAGGTGCCCTGGAGGATGCCCTGGGTGCCGATGTAGATCCACGAGCCCGCGGTCATCTGGCCGTACATGGTCAGGCCGAGCGCCTCCAGACGGCGGAACTCCTCCCAGTTGGCCCAGTCGCCGACGAGATTGGAGTTGGCGATCAGCACGCGCGGCGCCCACTCGTGGGTCTGCATCACGCCGACCGGCCGGCCCGACTGGACCAGCATCGTCTCGTCCTGCTTCAGCGTGGTGAGCGTACGGACCATCGCGTCGAACGAGCGCCAGTCACGGGCCGCCTTGCCCGTACCGCCGTAGACCACGAGCTTGTCCGGGTGCTCGGCGACCTCGGGGTCGAGGTTGTTCTGCAGCATCCGCAGGGCGGCTTCCTGTTGCCACCCCCGGGCGCTGAGCTCGGTGCCGCGCGGTGCGCGTACGGGTCGCGGTCCTGACATGGGCCGTGCCTCCCTGCCGTCGACTGGATCGAGATATTCACATCTTTGCCTCGTTGAATATAGCTAGTCAATACCGCCTCACGGAGAGTTCCCGGGGGACGGGCTTGCGGTTGACGTATACGTCAGGTCTTACCGTCTCGGCGTTCCGCTCCACCGCGACACCTCCACACCGAGGAGCGCTCCATGCCGCTGCCCGAGTCCACCCCGGCCGCCGTGCCCGCCACCCACCGCCAGGTGCTGCTGGCCGCCCTGCCCCAGGACACGCTCACCACCGACCACTTCGAGCTCACCACCGCTCCCGTGCCCGAGCCGGGCCCCGGGCAGGTGCTCGTGCGCAACCGCCTCATGAACGTCGCCGCCGTGATGCGGCCCATGACCATCGCCGACCCCGACAGCTTCGCCCTGTCCCAACTGCTGCAGCGGCCCGGCGACCCGATGCACGGCCCGGCCATCGGCGAGGTGGTCGCGGTCGCGCCCGGCACCGACCTTGTGCTTGGTGAGCTGGTCCGGCACCGGCTGGGCTGGCGCGAGTACGCGGTCGTGGACGCCGCCCAGGCCGAGCGCCTGAGCCCGCAGGCGCTGCCCGACCCCGCCGCGTACCTCTCGCAGGGCTTCGCCGCCTGGCTGGGGGTGGTACGCGGGGCCGGGGTACGGGCCGGGGACACCGTGTTCGTCACCGGCGCGGCCGGCGGGGTCGGCACGCTGGCCGGGCAGTTCGCCCGGCTGCACGGCGCCGCCCGGGTCATCGGCTCCACCGGCTCCCGGCGCAAGGCCGACCACCTGGTCAAGGAGCTCGGCTACGACGCGGCCGTGGTCCGGGGCGCCGGACCGATCGAGGACCAGCTGCGCGAGGCGGCCCCGGACGGCATCGACGTACTCTTCGACAACGTCGGCGGCGACCAGCTGCTGGCCGCGCTGGCCGTGGCCCGCCGGGGCGCCCGCTTCGCCCTCGTCGGCGCCCTGTCCGCGCAGCTGACCGGCGACGCCATGGCCACCGTCGGGATCAGCACCTTCGACCTCATCGCGCGGGGCATCACGCTGCGCGGCATCGCGGCCTTCGACCACATGGACGCGTATCCGCAGTACGAGCGCGAATTCGGCGACGCGCTGCGCGAGGGCACGATGACCTACCCGCACGCCCGGCTGCGGGGCATCGAGCAGGCGCCGCGCGCGCTGTGCGAACTGGTCGAGGGGCGCCATGTCGGCGCGGTGCTGGTGGAGTTGTAGACGACACGGCGCGAGAATGGCCCTCGGACATGGAAGAGACCAGGGTCTGGGACGGGGGACACCCATGCGGATCGGGGACGCGGCCGCTGCCGCCGGGCTGACGCCACGGGCGCTGCGCTACTACGAACAGCGCGGGCTGCTCACCGCGCGCCGCACGCGCTCCGGCCACCGCGACTACACGGCCGAGGACGTGCGCCATCTGCGGGCCGTGCGCGAGCTGCTGGCGGCCGGGCTGACCATCGAGGACGTACGGACCCTGGTCGCGGCCATCGCCGCGCTGCCGCAGGGCCGGCGCGGGGTGAGCCCCGCGACCACCGGCCCCCGTGCAGACGGGGAGGGCGGGCTGTGCACCCTCCCCAACATGATCGTCCGGCGCCGGCTGGCGTATCTCGACGAGCGCATCGAGCGGCTGACGGAGCTGCGCGACGGGCTCGCGCAGCGGGTCGGCGGCCCGCTGCGCGACCTCGGCGGAGACCTGGGCCCCACGCGGACGCCCGCGGCGGGCTAGTTACCGGACGGTGTGCGGCGCCACGCGGCCAAGCCGCACATCGGCAAGGGCCGGGAAGCCCCTAGCACGCGCAGTGAGCGGATCCGACCGGCGCCGTCAACGGGTCGGCCGCGCGCCGCACCACACCGTTGGAACCCTCGACCGGGAGCCCCTCACGGGTCCAGTACTCGATGCCGCCGATCATTTCCTTGACGTGATAGCCGAGTCCGGCGAGGGCGAGCGCCGCACGGGTCGCGCCGTCGCAGCCGGGCCCCCAGCAGTAGGTGATGACCGGAAGGGCGGGGTCCAGCAGCTTCGCGGCGCGCGCCGGTATCTCGGCGGTCGGCAGGTGCACCGCGCCGGGCACATGCCCCTGCGCCCACGCCTCGTCCCCGCGTGAGTCGATGAGCGTGAATCCCGGGTCACCGGACTCCAGCGAGGCGTGGACATCGGACACGTCGGCCTGGAAGGCGAGGCGTGCGGCGAAAAAGGCGGCCGCCTCGGCGGGTGCCGCCGGCGGCACCCGCAGGGCGGCGCTGATCTGGCTGTTGGACATGTCCTCAACGCTAAGCTCGCCGCGCCTTCCCTAGAACCCGAGATCAACGGCCCGGCCCGCACTTCGCCGTGCAATCCGTGGTATCCATCGGCAATGGCCGCTGATTCCCTCGACACCACCGACATACGCATCCTGGAAGCCCTGCAACGCAACGGGCGCGCCAGCTACGCCGAGTTGGCCCGCAGCGTCTCCATGTCGCCGAGCGCCGTCACGGAACGGATCCGACGGCTGGAGGAGAGCGGCGCCATCTGTGGGTACTCCGCCGTCGTGAGCCCCGAGGCCCTGGGGCTCGGCATCCTGGCTTTCGTCCGCCTTCGCTACCCCACCGGGAACTACAAGCCCTTCCACGACCTGCTCGACACCACACCAGAGATCGTGGAGGCCCACCATGTGACGGGCGATGACTGCTTCGTCCTCAAGGTCGTCGCCCGCTCGATGCGCGACCTGGAACGCACCACGGGCCGCATCGCGGCCCTCGGCTCCGTCACCACGAGCGTCGTCTACTCCAGCCCCCTACCGAGCCGCTCGGTGACGACGGCCGTGTCCCGCGTACCGTCCGGCGGAACCGGCGACTGATCCGTCAGACAGGCCCGGGCTCCCCGGGCGCCGGCCACGCACCGAGCTGTGGACGGTCGGACGGCCCGATCCTCGACGCGCGTCCACCTGGCCCACCACGTGGGACCGCCCGTGGGACAGGCTGGGCCGCGGGGGCGCATGGTGGTTGGCTGAGGGCATGACGTCGAATCCGGTCGTGGTGGGGACAGGGACAGGGGCGGGCGCGGCCGCCCGTCGGGAGCGGGCGGTGCGGGCCGCCGTGGAGCAGGGGCTGATCGGGGCCGATCAGCCCGTCGTCGGGCTGCTGGACGTGGCCGGCATCCGGGCGGCCGCGGCCGAGCTGCGGGCCGCCTTCGACGAGGTGACCGCGCCGGGCACACCCGTGCTGCACGCCTTCGCCGTCAAGGCCGCCGCGCTGGTCCCCGTACTGCGGCTGCTGGCCGACGAGGGCATCGGCTGCGAGGTGGCCAGCCCCGGCGAGCTGGCCCTGGCCCGGGCCGCGGGGGTCAGGCCCGAGCACATCGTGCTCGACTCGCCCGCCAAGACCACCGCCGAGCTGCGCGAGGCCGTGGAGCTCGGCATCGCGGTCAACGCCGACAACCCACAGGAGCTCGCGCGCCTCGGGTCGCTGGTGGCGCCGCAGAACGGCCCCGGGCCCGTCCTGCCGCCCGGCCCGCTGGGGCTGCGGGTCAATCCGCAGGTGGGCGGCGGCAGCATCGGGGCGCTCAGCACCGCCACCGCGACCTCGAAGTTCGGGGTGGCGCTGCTGGATGTGGGGGCGCGCGAGTGGGTCGTGCGCGCCTTCGCCGAACGGCCCTGGCTGACCCGGCTGCACGCACACGTGGGCTCGCAGGGCTGCCCCCTGGAGCTGATGGCGGCGGGCGTACGGGCGGCGTACGAGCTCGCCGAGGAGATCAACCGGACGGTCGGCCGACAGCAGATCGACACGCTCGACATCGGCGGCGGGCTGCCCGTCAACTTCGGCTCCGACGAGGTCACCCCCGGCTACCGCGACTACGCCCGGCTGCTGCTCGCCACCGTCCCCGGGCTGTTCGACGGCCGGTACGGGCTGGTCACCGAGTTCGGGCGGTCGCTGATCGCCAAGTCCGGCACGGTGCTGGCGCGCGTCGAGTACGCCAAGTCGGCGGGCGGCCGCCCGATCGCCGTCACCCACGCGGGCGCCCAGCTGGCCACGCGCACCGTGTTCGCCCCCGAGTCATGGCCGCTGCGGGTCGCGGCGTACGACGGGGAGGGCGTGGCCAAGCCGACCGGGCCCGACGGCCCGGTCGCCCAGGACGTCGCCGGACCGTGCTGCTTCGCGGGCGACCTGGTCGCCGCGAACCGGCCACTGCCCGAGCTCAAGGCGGGCGACCTGGTCGCGCTGCTGGACACCGGCGCGTACTACTTCTCCAACCACTTCGCGTACAACAGCCTGCCCCGCCCCGGGATCTACGGCTTCTCGGTCGACGACGGCAAACACGGCCGCGTGCGCTTCGCCCCGGTGCGCTCGCCGCAGTCCCTCGACGAGATCGTCGCCGAGAGCGGCGGCGAGCACACGGCCGCGCTGTCGGGCCTGTGACCCGCGAGGGTGCGGGACGCAGGGGGCGCGGGCGGCGCGGCGCGGCGAGCGGCGCCGTGCGGCGAGCGGCGCCGTGCGGCGAGCGGCGCGGCGCGGCGGCGCCGTGCGGCGCGACGAGCGGGACGCCCGGCCCATCGTGCCCCGGTCCCCGTGGGCCGTGCGTCGCGTGCGCGGCAGCGCGGGGCGGGAGGCAGGGGCCCCGCCCATACCGCCGCGCACCGGCCCCACCGGCGCGGCGTCGGCGCAACATGCCCGGCGCCATCACGACAGGCACACCGCCGGCGCGCGCAAGCGCCGCTGCGGAGGGCCGCCGCCGCGGAGGGCCCACCGCAGGCCGCCGTCACCGCAGAGGGCCGCCGCAGAGGGGCACCGCGGGCCGCCGTCAGCGCGCCGCCGCGGCCGTCGCGCGCCCGCGCCACCGCAGGGGCCGCGCCGCCGCAGAGGGCCACCGTAGGGCCGTCGCGGAGGGCCGCCACGGAGGGTCACCGCCGCCGTCGTCGCGGCGGGCCACCGTCAGCGCGCCGCCGCAGGGGCCGCGCCGCCGCAGAGGGCCACCGCGGACCGCCGTCGTCGCACGCCCGCGCCGCCGCGCAAGCGCCGCCGCAGAGGGCCACCGTAGGGCCACCGCGGAGGGCCACCGTCACCGCGTCAGCGCGCTGCCCCCGCTGTCGCGCGTGCCCGCCGGGTTCCGCCCGGCCCCGCGTCGCCGGCCACGATCCCGGTCGTCTGGTAGGCGCTGACGCCCTTGCCCGCCGGCCTGCCGCGGGCCACCCACTCCGCGCGCACCCACAGCAGCACGTCGTTGGCCCGCTCCCAGCGGCCCAGCCACAGCGCCTTGGCCCACAGACCCGCGCCGACCCCCGCCAGCAGCATCCCGGCGACCGCGGGGGCGGCGAACGACGACCCGACCGCGGCCAGGAACGCCAGCAGCAGCCACCAGCGCAGCGCCCGCCGCCGGGCCCGTACCGTCACCGCGCGGTCCTGCAGGAACACCGACTTGCCCGCGCGCGTGGCGCCGCGCGCCAGTTCCAGATATCGCCCCCGGCGCGCCAGGAAGGCCACGGCCGCCGCGATCAGGAACAGCGCCGCCCCGGCCAGCACTCCGATCCGGCGCCCCGTCAGCCCCGGCACCAACACCCCGACGCCGGCGGCCAGTACGCCCAGCCACCACAGCCACCCGGCCGGCGCCCGTACGACCACGGCCACCCGAGCCAGCGCATACGCCCCGCGCCCCACGACAGACCTCCTCGTCACAGAAGTTCGTCAACGAATTCGGCTCATGCTCAAGCCGTACATACATCCGTTCGGGCACGGACTCTAGCCACCGGGAGTGAGAATTCCGTGAGACGCGCCTACTCCACGCCTAGTCCACGCCTACTCCACGAAGAGTCCCCGCTCCGCGGCCTTCGCGTCGAACTCCTCCAGCCGCGCCTGCGCGTCCGGCAGCGCGTCGCACATCGCCTCCAGCAGCACCCGCCCCAGCAGCATCGGCGCGCAGGCCGTGTCGAAGGCGAGGCCGGTCCCCACCGCCGCGGGCAGCAGCAGATCGCTGTGGCGGGCCACCGGCGCGAAGGCGCTGTCGGCGACCGTCACCACGGTCAGCCCGGCGGACCGGGCGTACTCCAGGCCCTCCACGACCTCGCGCGGATGGCGCGGCAGGGCGAAGCACAGCAGGGCGGTCGCGCCCGCGCGCGCGGCGGCGTCGATGCGGTCGGTGAGCATGGTGCCGCCCTCGTCCAGCAGGCGTACGTCCGGGTGGACCTTGCGCGCGAAGTACGCGAAGCCGCCCGCCTGGGCCGAGGCCGCGCGCAGCCCGAGGACCGGCAGCGGCCGGGACCCGGCGAGCAGCCGCCCGGCCCGTGCGACGGGGGCCGGGTCGGCGAGGAGGGACGCCAGGTGGCGCAGGTTGTCGATCTCCGACTGCACCGCCTGCTGGTACTCGTTGTACGTGCCCTCGCCCGCCACCCGCTCGGCCGGGGCGGGGGCGACCTCCCGCAGGTGCCTGCGCAGCGCCGGGTAGCCGTCGAAGCCGAGGGCGACCGCGAAGCGGGTCACCGACGGCTGGCTGACGCCGGCCAGTTCGGCGAGTTCGACGCTCGACAGGAACGGCGCGTCGGCCGCCTGCCGCACCATGCAGTGGGCGATGCGCCGCTGGGTGGGCGTCAGGCGGTGGCCCTCGAAGAGCTGCTGAAGCCGCGCGGCACCACTGCCCGCCCCGGCCACGTCGCCCGCCCCGACCGCCCCGACCTCGTCGGCCGCACTGGTCGCACCGGCCGCGCTGGCCTCGTCAGCCGCACCGGTCACACCGGCAGCCCTACCCGCGCCGACCACCCCGGCCGCCCCCGCCGACGCCCCCGTATCCATACTCATCGCTTTCTCCTGCCCCTCTCGGCCCTCCCGGGCCCGCTCCCCGATGATCAACTCTCCGCGCTCATGTCCGCCAGCCCGTCCAGCAGGCCCGCGGCCACCGCCACATCCTGCGTCAGCGGCCGGTCCTCCATCCTCGGATCGAGCGCCTTCTCGGCCAACGCGTAGGCCGCGCCGACCGGCAGCCCCGGGTCCGGTTCAAGACCGCGCTGGCGCAGCGCCCGTACGGCCGCGACCAGTTCGCAGCCCAGCACCTGCCGGTAGTTGTCGACCACGCGCAGAGTCTGCCGGGCGCCGAGCGAGGCGAAGCTGGCCTGTTCCTCGACGCCGCGCGAGAGCACGGCGTGGCCGAGGGAGGCGGGGTGGGAGACGGCCCGCATCTCGCCGAGGGCCGCCCCCGCCGCGTACTCCAGGATCATCACGCCCGAGCTGGCGGGCGCGGTGTCGCCGAGGAAGGGGCGCAGCCGGGTGAAGTCGGGCTCGGAGAGCGCGGCGAGCCGGGCGGTGGACAGGCGGGCGGTCTGCAGGGCGGCGAGCCGGAAGTGGTCGAGGGCGAGGGCGGTGTGCGCGGCGTAGAAGTTGCCGTGGTGGTAGGCGGCCTCGTCGTCGGGGCAGATCAGCGGGTTCTCGGCGGCGGCGTTGAACTCGACGGTCAGCACCCGCTCCAGCGCGTCGGCGGCGTCCATCGCCGGGCCGTGGATCTGCGGCAGGCAGCGGAAGCCGTACGGGTCCTGGATCCGGCCGAGCGGTGGCGTCGGGCGGGCGGGGGCGCCGAGCAGGGCGCGCATCCGGGCGGCCGCCCAGGCGGAGCCGGGGTGCGGGCGGGCCTCGTGCACGGGCTGGGCGTAGGCCTCCAGCGAGCCGCCGACCGCGATCAGCGAGAGCGCGGCGACGGTGAGCGAGGCGGCCAGCAGCCGGCGCAGCTCGGCGAGGGCGAGCGCCGACTGGCCGAGGGTGAGGGCGTTGCTGCTGATGAGGGCGAGGGCGTCGTTGCTGTCGAGTTCGATGGGCTCGGGGGCGCTGCCGCCCGGGGCGGCGTCGGTGAGGTCCCAGGGGTGTTCGCCGACGAGCGCGAGGCCGGTCTGGGCGAGCGCGGCGAGGTCGCCGGTGCCGACCGCGCCGTGTTCGTTGACGACCGGGTGGGCGCCGCGCTCCAGGGCCTCGACGAGGGCGGTGACGACGGCGGGGCGCAGTCCGGCGCCGCCCGCGAGGAGCTGGTTGGCGCGTACGGCGAGCATGGCGCGGACCTCGCGGGCGGGCAGCGGCGCGCCGATGGCTCCGGCGTGGCTGCGCAGCAGGCGCAGGCCGTGGTCCTGGTCGGCGGCGCCGATGTCCTCGGTGCGGTTGGCGCCGACGCCGGTGCTGCGGCCGTAGACGCGTCCGGTGGCGGCCAGCCGGATCGCAGTCTCCCAGGCGCGCTCGGCGCGGGCGAGGGCGTCCGGGTCGGGGGCGGCGGGCCGGCCCGTACGGTCGGCGAGCCGTACGACGTCGGCCACGCGCAGGGTCCGCCCGTCCAGCACGATGCGCGGCGCGGCGTCACCCGCCGTCCCCGCGGAGTCCAGAATCTGAGACAACATCCAGCGAAGCCCCTTCCCATCCGCACCCTAATCGGACGGACGTCAACCTTCCGTCCCGGAATGTGAGCAGAAGTAACCGTTGATTAACGCGAAACTATTGACTTCTATTCACTCGCCTATGACTGTGCATGACTATATGCAGACAGGGCAAGGGGAAGCGGATGATCAGCTTCAAGCACGTCAGCAAGCACTATCCGAACGGCACCACCGCCGTCGACAACCTGGATCTGGAACTCCCCGAGGGCGATATCACCGTCCTCGTGGGCTCCTCGGGCTGCGGTAAGACCACGACCCTCCGGATGGTCAACCGCATGGTCGAGCCGAGCAGCGGCACGATCAGCGTCGGCGGCCGTGACGTACGCCGGGCCGACGCCGCCGAGCTGCGGCGCGGCATCGGCTACGTCATCCAGCAGGCCGGGCTGTTCCCGCACCGCACGGTGCTCGACAACATCGCCACGGTCCCGCTGCTGCTCGGCTGGGGCCGCCGCAAGGCGCGGGCGCGCGCCGCCGAGCTGCTGGAGCTGGTGGGCCTGACCGCCGACGCCGGCAAGCGCTACCCGCACCAGCTCTCCGGCGGCCAGCAGCAGCGCGTCGGCGTCGCCCGCGCGCTGGCCGCCGACCCGCCGGTGCTGCTGATGGACGAGCCGTTCGGCGCGGTCGACCCGGTCGTACGGGCTCAGCTGCAGAACGAGCTGCTGCGCCTGCAGAGCGAGCTGCGCAAGACCGTCGTCTTCGTCACCCACGACATCGACGAGGCCGTGCGCCTGGGCGACCGGATCGCGGTCTTCCGCACCGGCGGCCACCTCGTGCAGTGCGCCCCGCCCGCCGAGCTGCTGGCCGACCCCGCCGACGACTTCGTCGCGGGCTTCCTCGGCGCCGAGCGCGGCCTGAAGCTGCTCTCGCTCTCCACGCTCGCCGACGTACCGCAGCGCCCCGCCCCCACCGAGGAGGCGGGCCCCAAGGGCGAGGGCGGGCGCTGGCTGCTGGTGACCTCCGAGCGCGGCGAGCCGCTGGGCTGGCGGGACGCCGAGGGCCCGCGGGGCGACCGGGCCCCGCTGCTGCCGGTGCGCCCGCTGCGGGACGGCGACTCCCTGCTGGCCGCCCTCGACGAGTCGATAGCCTCCCCCGCCGGGCTGGTCGCCCGGGTCGACGCCGACGGCGTCCTGACCGGTGTGACCGACCGCGAGCTGATCCATGAGCACGCGGGGCGGCGCCACGCCGAGGCGGCGCGGACCGCCACGCCTCAGGACATCAAAGCCTCCCAGGACCCCGGCGCCCAGGACGCCGCCGCGAGCGTGACGGCATGACCATCGACTGGGACTGGTTCCCGGACCATCGCGACGACCTCGTCCGGCTCACCCTCGACCATCTGTCCACCGCCGTCCCCTCCGTGCTGTTCGGGCTGCTGATCGCGGTGCCGCTCGCCGTGCTCGCCCACCGCGTACGGCCGCTGCGGGGGCTGCTGCTGGGGCTGTCCAACGTCCTGTTCACCATCCCCTCCATCGCGATCTTCGTGCTGCTGCTCCCGGTCACCGGCCTCACCCGCACCACCGCGATCACCGGACTGACCATCTATACGCTGGTCGTGCTGCTCCGGAACACCGTCGAGGGCCTGGACAGCGTCCCCACCAAGGTCCGCGAGGCGTCCAAGGCCATGGGCACCCGCCCGCTGCGGACCCTGCTCACCGTCGAGCTGCCGCTCGCCTTCCCGGTGATCATGGCGGGCGTCCGGGTCGCCACCGTCATGGCGATCTCGCTGGTCAGCGTGGCCAGCTACATCGGATACGGCGGCCTCGGCCAGCTCTTCACCGACGGCTTCCAGCGCAACTACCCGACCCCCGTCGTCGCCGGAGTCGCCCTGTCCCTGCTGCTCGCGCTGGTCGCCGACGCCGTCCTGGTGGCCGTCCAGTGGCTGTGCACCCCGTGGCTGAGGAGGCGTGCCTGACATGATCGAGCTGCTGAAGAACCTCGCCCACTGGCTCACCAGCGGCGCCCAGTGGTCCGGGCCCGACGGCATCGCCACCCGCCTCCTGGAACACCTGCAGTACTCGCTCCTGGCCACCCTCGTCGCCACCCTCATCGCCCTCCCCGTCGGCCTGCTCATCGGCCACACCGGACGCGGCGCCTTCCTCGCCATCAACCTCGCCGGCTTCGGGCGCGCGCTGCCCACGGTCGGCCTGGTCACACTGGTCTTCCTGGCCAGCGGGCTGAGCATGTGGCCGGTGTACATCTCGCTGGTCGCCCTCGCGGTCCCGGTCATCGTCACCAACACCTACGCGGGCATGGCGGCCGTCGACCCCGAGGTCAAGGACGCCGCGCGCGGCCAGGGCATGCGGGCCCACCAGGTCCTGCTGCAGATCGAGCTCCCCCTCGCGCTCCCGCTGATCATGACCGGGCTGCGGCTGGCCGCCGTGCAGGTGGTGGCGACCGCCACCATCGCCGCGTACGTCAGCTTCGGCGGGCTCGGCCGGTACGTCTTCGACGGGCTCGCCCAGCGCGACCTGGTGCAGGTGCTGGGCGGGGCGGTGCTGGTCGCCGTGCTGGCCATCGCCCTGGACCTGGCGCTGGCCGGGGTGCAGCGCCTGCTGTTCCGCAACCGCCCCGCGCCCTCGCACGCCCACTCGCACTGAGGAGTAGTCCCGTATGACCCCCCTGAACCCCCGGGGCTCCCTGAACCCCCGGGCCCCTCAAACCTCCCGCCCCACCCGCAGGGCCCTGCTCGGCGGCCTCCTCGGCGCCGCCGCCCTCCCCGCCCTCGCCGCCTGCGGCGGCGTCACCTCGCTCGACGGCGGGTCCGGCGGCGGTGGCTCCGGCGGTGGCAGCAGCGCGGGCGGCCTGGTCGTCGGCACCGCCAACTTCACCGAGAACCAGATCCTCGGCTACCTCTACGCCGAGGTGCTGCGCGCCGCCGGCGTCAAGGCGAGCGTCCGCCCCAACCTCGGCTCCCGCGAGATCGTCATCCCCGCCCTCCAGCAGGGCGACATCGACCTGCTCCCCGAATACCAGGGCAACCTGCTGCTGCACTTCGACGACACCGCCAAGCAGACGGAGGCGGGCGATCTGCAGAACGCTCTGGCCGTCGCCCTCCCCAGCGCCCTGGAAGCCCTCCCCTACGCCGCCGCCGAGGACAAGGACGTCTTCGCCGTCACCCGGGAGACGGCGGACAAGCACGGGCTGCGCAGCCTCGCCGACCTCCACAGGCTCGACGGCGAGCTGGTCTTCGGCGGCCCGGCGGAGGACAAGAAGCGGGTCGTCGGCCTGGTCGGTCTGAAGGATGTCTACGGCACCACCTTCAAGGAGTTCAAGTCCCTGGACGCCTCCGGCCCGCTGGTCAAGGGCGCCCTGAAGAGGGGCGACGTCGACGTCGCCAACCTCTTCAGCACCGACCCCGACATCCAGGCCAACGGCTGGGTCGCGCTCGCCGACCCCAAGCAGCTCATCCCCGCCCAGCACATCGTCCCCGTCATCCGCAGCGCCAAGGCCGACGCCAAGGTGCGCAGGGCCCTGGCCCGGCTGGGCGGCGCGCTCACCACCCAGGAGCTGGCCAAGCTGAACAAGCTGGTCGACGTGGAGAAGAAGGACCCGGACGAGGTGGCGGCGGACTGGGTGAAGCGGAACGGCCTGGCCAAGCGATAGCGCCGCGCCGGAGGGCAGCGCGGGCCGCGCTGCCCTCCCTCTGCCTTGTCAGGCCGGTGCCTCGTCAGGCTGGTGCCTCGTCAGGCCGGGGGCAGCAGCTTCTTCTGGGGCTTCCCCATGGCGTTGCGCGGCAGCGCCTCCAGGAAGCGGACCTTGCGGGGGCGCTTGTGGACGGAGAGCCGTCCGGCCACGAAGTCGATGAGCTCCGCCTCGCTCACCCCGTCGGCGACCACATACGCCACGATCTGCTGCCCCAGGTCCTCGTGCGGGGCGCCGACGACCGCCGCCTCGCGGACCGCCGGGTGGTCCAGCAGCGCGTTCTCCACCTCGCCCGCGCCGATGCGGTAGCCACCGGACTTGATCAGGTCGGTGGAGGCCCGGCCGACGATGCGGTGGAAGCCGTCCGGCTCGATGGCGGCGATGTCGCCGGTGCGGAACCAGCCGTCCTCGGTGTACGAACCGGCGGTGGCCTCGGGGCGGCCCAGATATCCGTCGAAGAGGGTGGGGCCGGTGAGCTGCAGCTCACCGATCTCCGCGCCCTCCTCGGCGGCGATCCGGGTGCGGATACCGGACAGCGGGGTGCCGACATAGCCGGGGCGGCGCTCGCCGTCCGCCCGGGTGCTGATGGTGATCAGCGTCTCGGTCATGCCGTAGCGCTCGACGGGCCGGTGGCCGGTCAGCTGCTCCAGGTCGCGGAAGACGGGGGCGGGCAGGGGCGCGCTCCCGGAGACCAGCAGGCGGGCGGCCGACAGGGCGCGGGCGGCGTCGGGGTCCTGGACGACCCGGTGCCAGACCGTCGGCACGCCGAAGTACAGGCTGCCGCCCGCCGCCGCGTACGCCGCGGGGGTCGGCCGACCGGTGTGGACGAGGCGGCTGCCGACGCGCAGCGCGCCCAGCACGCCGAGCACCAGCCCGTGCACATGGAACAGCGGCAGGCCGTGGACCAGCGTGTCCTCCGCCGTCCAGGCCCAGGCCCCGGCCAGCGCGTCCAGATCGGCGGCGACCGCGCTCCGGGAGATCAGGGCGCCCTTGGGCGCGCCGGTGGTGCCGGAGGTGTAGAGAACGAACGCCGTCGACTCCGGGTCCGGCTCGGGCCCGCTCCACGCCGCGCGCTCGGCCAGGTCCACCGGGACGGTCTCGACGGGCGCGGCCGGCTGCCCGGCCTCTTCCCCCGTCTGCGAACCCATCAGCAGGAGCGCGGCCTTGGAGTCCCGGAGGATGTGGTCCCGTTCCGCGGGCCCGGAATCCGGCGGTACGGGGACCACGGGCACCCCGGCGAGCAGCGCGCCCACCACCGCCGTCACCGTCTCCGCCGTGGGGCTCGCCCGCACGGCGACGACCGGCGCCCCGGCGATCCGGGCCGCGACCGCGCCCGCGGCGCCGAGCAGTTCCTCGCGGGAGCAGGCACGGCCGCCGACGGTGAGCGCGTCGGGGCTGTCGTCTCCCGCGCCTCCCGGTTCGGCGAGGGACGTAAGCAGAGGTGCGGACACGGACTGGCTCCTTCCACAGCGGGCCCGGGCGGGCCACGGTGAGCCCGCCGTACAGGTACCTGTCCCCCCGGGCGATTCAGGGGGCTAGCCCTACCGACAATGCGTCCCCGTGACCGTACCGTTGGACCATGGACAGCCGGGACGCCGATCTCAAGCGCGAACTCGACGCGACGCTCCAGACGCGCAAGGAGCTGGGGGCGGAGTACGAGACGGAGCTGGTCGACTCCTTCATGGAGAAGGTCGAGCAGCGGTTCAACGACACCGCGGACCGCCATGTGCGGCGGCAGCTGGCCGAGCAGCAGATGGCCGCGGCCCGCGGGGCGCGTCCCCATACGACGGGCCGGCCCGCGCAGGGCCAGGGGCTCGGGGTCGGCGAGCGCTTCGCCTTCGTCGCGACCTCGCTCGTGCTGGCCATCCCGCTCTCCGCGATCGCCGTGGTCAACGCGGGGCTGTCCGGGCTGGTGGTCACCTGGGCCGGCATCTTCGGGGTCAACGTGGTGCACGCGTCCGGCGGCTTCTCCTGGCTGCGCCGCTTGCGCGGGAAGTCGCGCGACGAGTGGGACGGGTGAATCTGAGCGCGGGAACCGCCGCACCCCGGTGTGAGCACCGAGGGCGGGACGACGGCGGTCCCCGCGAGGGACGCGGGCCGGGTCAGGGCCTGGCTGCCACGTCCGGGCGACCATGGAGGTCCGGGAGCCGCTCCGGAGGTCCGTGTCGCCGTTTTCGGGTGTCGGTGTCGTCCTTTCCGACACCCCCTAATCTGCCGGAGCTGTGTTAAGCCTGTGCTGCGGGCGCGTGACACGCACGTACCACTTACCGGAAGGCCGTACGACCTTTTCCGCGGCGGGAGTTGCGCCCCGGAGCAGCGGCTAGCGCTGCCCCTTGGCGAGGTAGGCCAGCAGGTCCTGACGGCTCACCACGCCGGTCGGCTTCCCCTCCACCAGCACGATGGCCGCGTCCGCCCCGCCCAGCACCGCCATCAGGTCCTCGACCGGCTCGCCCGAGCCGACGTGCGGCAGCGGCGGGCTCATGTGCTTCTCCAGCGGGTCGCTCAGCGCGGCGCGCTGCGCGAACAGCGCGTCCAGCAGTTCGCGTTCCACCACCGAGCCGATGACCTCGGCGGCCATCACATCCGGGTGGCCGGCGCCCGGCTTGACGATGGGCATCTGGGAGACGCCGTACTCCCGCAGCACCTCGATCGCCTGACCGACCGTCTCGTCCGGGTGCATGTGGACGAGCGAGGGCAGCCCGCCCTCCTTGCCCTGGAGCACATCGCCGACGCGCACCGCCGGGCCCTCCTCCTCCAGGAAGCCGTAGTCCGCCATCCACTCGTCGTTGAAGATCTTGGAGAGATAGCCGCGGCCGCTGTCGGGGAGCAGGACGACCACCACATCGTCGGGGCCGAGCTCCTGCGCGACCCGCAGCGCCGCGACCACGGCCATCCCGCACGACCCGCCGACCAGCAGCCCCTCCTCGCGGGCGAGCCGCCGGGTCATCTGGAAGGCGTCCTTGTCGGAGACCGCGACGATCCGGTCGGCGACGGTCCGGTCGTAGGCCGTCGGCCAGAAGTCCTCGCCGACGCCCTCGATCAGATACGGGCGGCCGCTGCCGCCGGAGTACACCGAGCCCTCGGGGTCGGCGCCGATGACCTGGACCCGGCCCTGGCTGGCCTCCTTGAGGTAGCGGCCGGTGCCGCTGATCGTGCCGCCGGTGCCGACGCCCGCCACGAAGTGGGTGATCTTCCCCTCCGTCTGCTCCCACAGCTCGGGGCCGGTGCTCTCGTAGTGCGAGCGCGGGTTGTCGGGGTTGCTGTACTGGTCGGGCTTCCAGGCGCCCGGGGTCTCGCGCACCAGGCGGTCCGAGACGTTGTAGTACGAGTCGGGGTGCTCGGGGTCCACGGCCGTCGGGCAGACCACGACCTCGGCGCCGTACGCCCGCAGCACATTGATCTTGTCGGTGGACACCTTGTCGGGGCAGACGAAGATGCACTTGTAGCCCTTGCGCTGGGCGACCATGGCCAGGCCCACGCCGGTGTTGCCGGAGGTCGGCTCGACGATCGTGCCGCCCGGCCGCAGCGCCCCGGAGCGCTCGGCGGCCTCGATCATCCGTACGGCGATGCGGTCCTTCACCGAACCGCCCGGGTTGAAGTACTCGACCTTGGCCAGAACGGTCGCCCGGATGCCCTCGGTGACGTTGTTGAGCTTTACCAGCGGGGTGTTGCCGACCAGCTCAATCATCGAATCGTAGTACTGCACACCTGCTCCAGGTCCGAAGTCAGCGGGATCTCCGCGGTCAGGGCGGCCGCCGTCGCGGGCCCGTGCTGCCCAGCTTATTGCGCGCCGTGCCCGCTCGGCCGGTGTGTGGCGCCCCGGCGCGAGCGCGGCAACAAGCCGGGCGTCGAGTGGTTAGCAAGTCGTACAAAAAAGGGTACAAAGGAGCAACAAGGCGTGTGGACGGAGGTGGCTCGGACCCATGTCTATGTCGAGAGCGAGGGTCGCGCGGCGGATCGCCGCCGCGGCGGCGTACGGAGGCGGCGGCATCGGGCTGCTGGGCGGCGTGGCCGCCGTTCTGTTGCTCACCGAGGTCTCCCACGCCAAGCGGGTGGTGGGCGGGTCCGAGGACCCGCCTCCGCGCGCCGACGGCCTCTACGGTTTCGACTTCGTCCTGCGCACCGGCCGGCCGCCGCTGCGGCTGGCCTTCCTCGGCGACTCCACCGCCGCCGGGCAGGGCGTGCACCGGCCCAGCCAGACCCCGGGCGCGCTGCTCGCCTCCGGGCTCGCGGCGGTCGCAGAGCGCCCCGTCGACCTGCGCAACGTGGCCCAGCCCGGCGCCCAGTCCAATGACCTGGAGCGCCAGGTGACGCTGGTGCTCCAGGACCCGGCGGCCCGCCCCGACATCTGCGTGATCATGATCGGCGCCAATGACGTCACCCACCGCATGCCGCCCGCCCAGTCCGTACGGCTGCTGTCGGAGGCGGTGCGCAGGCTGCGCGACGGCGGCTGCGAGGTGGTGGTGGGCACCTGCCCCGATCTCGGCACCATCGAGCCCGTCTACCAGCCGCTGCGCTGGATCGCCCGCCGCCTCAGCCGCCAGCTGGCCGCCGCGCAGACCATCGGGGTGGTCGAGCAGGGCGGGCGTACGGTCTCGCTGGGCGATCTGCTCGGGCCGGAGTTCGCGGCCAATCCGCGGGAGCTGTTCGGGCCTGACAACTACCACCCCTCGGCGGAGGGGTACGCCACGGCCGCGATGGCCGTGCTGCCGACGCTGTGCGGGGCGCTGGGCCTGTGGCCCGAGGAGCCCGAGGAGACCCGTGACGTGGGCATCCTGCCGGTGGCCAAGGCCGCGGCCGAGGCGGCGGCCGAGGGCGGCACCGAGGTCACCGCGGCCCGCGGCCCCTGGGCCCGGCTGCTGCGCCGCGACGGCCGCGCCTCGGGCGAGCGGGCGCCCGCGGCCCCGAGCACGGCCGAGGCGCCCTCCTCCACCGGCTCACCCCCGGCGGCCCGGTAAGCCGCGGGCCCGATATGCCGCGGGCCCGACAAGGCGCGGGCCCGACAAGGCGCGGGCCCGACAAGCGCTCAGGGGCCCGGGATCTCAAGGCGTCCGGGCCCCGAGAAGGCGCTGAGCATACGCTTGGAAAAAGAGGCCCGCATCACAGCCCTGATGCCGTGACCCCTGTGATACGTGCGGGTAACTTCCCTCAGAGTCCCGCCAGCCCTCGCGCCCCCTGGAGCCGTGATGCCCGAAGCCGTGATCGTCTCTGCAGCCCGCTCCCCCATCGGCCGGGCCTTCAAGGGCTCACTCAAGGACCTGCGGCCGGACGATCTGACCGCCGAGATCATTCAGGCAGCGCTCGCCAAGGTCCCCGAGCTGGACCCGCGCGACATCGACGACCTCATGCTCGGCTGCGGTCTGCCGGGCGGCGAGCAGGGGCACAACCTGGGCCGGATCGTGGCCGTGCAGATGGGCATGGACCACCTCCCCGGCTGCACCATCACCCGCTACTGCTCCTCCTCGCTCCAGACCTCCCGGATGGCGCTGCACGCGATCAAGGCGGGCGAGGGCGACGTCTTCGTCTCGGCGGGCGTCGAGATGGTCTCCCGCTCGGTGAAGGGCACCTCGGACGGGCTGCCGGACACCCACAACCCGCTCTTCGCGGACGCCGAGGCCCGCACCGCCGCGCGCGCCGAGCAGGAGGGCACCGACTGGCACGACCCGCGCGAGGACGGCCTCATCCCCGACGCGTACATCGCGATGGGCCAGACCGCCGAGAACCTGGCCCGGCTCAAGGGGATCACCCGCGAGGAGATGGACGAGTTCGGCGTACGGTCGCAGAACCTCGCCGAGGAGGCCATCAAGAACGGCTTCTGGGAGCGCGAGATCACCCCCGTGACCACCCCGGACGGCGCGGTCGTCAGCAAGGACGACGGGCCGCGCGCGGGGACCACGCTGGAGGGCGTGCGCGGCCTCAAGCCGGTCTTCCGCCCCGACGGTCTTGTCACCGCGGGCAACTGCTGCCCGCTCAACGACGGCGCCGCGGCGCTTGTGATCATGTCGGACACCAAGGCGCGCGAGCTGGGCGTGGCGCCGCTGGCGCGGATCGTGTCCACGGGCGTCTCGGCTCTCTCGCCGGAGATCATGGGCTACGGGCCCGTGGAGGCGTCCAAGCAGGCGCTCGCCCGCGCCGGGATGACGATCGGCGACATCGACCTGGTCGAGATCAACGAGGCCTTCGCCGCGCAGGTCATCCCGTCCTACCGCGATCTGGGCGTCGACCTGGACCGGCTCAATGTGAACGGCGGCGCGATCGCGGTCGGCCACCCCTTCGGGATGACGGGCGCCCGGATCACCGGCACGCTGATCAACTCGCTCCAGTTCCACGACAAGCAGTTCGGTCTTGAGACCATGTGCGTGGGCGGCGGCCAGGGCATGGCGATGGTGCTGGAGCGGCTGAGCTGAGCCGAGCTGAGCTGATCGCATGATCTCAACGTATGAGTCGTGACCGAATCTCCCCCAGGATGTGACCAATGTCCTGGGGGAGTGGTGTAAGCCCAGCTCAGCGGCGGTCTTCGGGGCACCCTCCGCACCTCACGAGCCCGATTTCCGTCCACTTGGTGATGTTATGCACTGACACGGGGCGGCACCACGGGCCAAGCTGAGGTAGGAATTCGGGGGATCCACAGCAACCGGGAGTTAAGTCAGTGAGCCCCATGACTCTTGCCGCCCTCCTGGCCGCGGCCACCGCCACGGCCGTGGGCGCCTCCGCCCTGCTCACCGCCCGCGGCGTCCGGCGGCAGATCGCCGAGCTGCGCGCCGAGCTCGCGGCGGCGGCCGCTCCCGCCGCCGGCCGGGACGGCGGGACGGGTCCGGAGTCGGCCGGCGAGCCGGGCGCCGTCGCGGTCCCCGCGCCGCGCACCGCCTCCCCCGCCGCCGAGATACGCGCCGCCGTCGCCGACGCGCTCGCCGAGGAGCGGGAGCGCGAGCTGGCCGAGGCGCGGGCGTTCTGGGCCGCTCAGGAGGCCCGGGACACCGCGGCGGCCGCCGACGCGCATCCGCTGCTCGGCAGGCTGGCCGGGCTCGGCGACGAGCCCCAGCCGGATCTCGTCCCGTATGTGCCCCGGCAGGCCGACCCGGGCGGCGTGGAGCCGCTGCTGGACCTGGACGCGCTCGGCCCCGACCCCGTGGACCCCGCCGGGGAGCCGGACCGGCAGCCGGAGACCGCGACGGAGGTCGGCACCGAGGTCGAGGTGGACCTCGGCCTGGACACCGAATACCTGGACACGGAGCGCCTGGACACGGAGCGCCTGGACACGGAGCGCCTGGACGCGGAGCGTCCGGCCGCGGAGCCGGCGGCCGAGGCCGTGGAGTCGGCCGAGCTGGCGGCCGCGCGCCGGCGCCACCCCTCGCATCCGGACTTCTCGCCACACCCCGCCGTCGCCGACCACGACCGGACCGTCGGCCAGCTCACCGCGCTGGCCGATGCCCGCACCCCGCTCGCCGATGTACGCCCCGGCCCGCTGGGCACCCTCGATGTGTACGTCTTCGCCGACGGCACCACGGTCTGCATGACCCCCGGCCACCGCGAGACGGCGGAGCGGCTGGCGGACGCGCTGCTCGAAGGCCCCACCCCGGTGCTGCTGGGCAGCTCCGGCGTGCTCGGCGCCTACGCGCTGACCTTCGGCTGCGGGGACGAGCAGGTGTACGTCCTCGCCGACCGCGTCATCGCCTCGCTGTAGCCCCGCCGGCCCGCCCCCGGCCCCGCCCAGCCGCCTCCAGAGCCCGGAGCCGCCCCAGGGCCCTGAGGCCGCCCCAGGGGGCCCTGGCGGCCTCGGGGGCGGCCCACAAACCCCTCACAAAGCCCTCACAGGCGGCTCAGGCCCGTCGCCGGCCGCCGGGAGACCGCGGCGGATACCGCTCACAGGCCGCACCGCTTGGCCGTGGCCTCCACGAGCGCCACCGCGGAGGCCAGCGCGTCCTCGGCCTGCCCGCCGTCTCCCCGGGCCCCGCCTCCCGCGCCGCCCTCCGGTGCCCGTTCCAGCGCATGTGCCAGATCATGTCCGGCCACCGCCACCTGGTCAGCGACCGCGAACATCCCCGCGTCCGGCATGATCCTCGGGCTGCTCCCGGGCTCCTCGATCCGCTGGGCCCGCACCGACAATTCCCTTGCCAGCGCCAGGGCTTCGGCCGCCGCGCCCCGGTCCAGAAGGGACTGCGGGAGGGCGCGCAGGCGGTCCGCGAGCCGGTCGACGACGGTCAGCAGAGGGGTCACATCATTCACATCGCGAGCCTATGCGCCACCCACAGACTGTTGCCAACGGCCGAACAGTCAGGCACGGTGAGCTGAAGGACCGCACCCGGGGCCATGAAGAACGGCCCGGAAAACGGACGCGTCGGAGGCGCCGATGTCCCAATCCTTCTCCGAAGAGACCCACCGGAACCTGCTCTCCCGGATCCCCCAATGCACCGGCCGTGAAGTCGCCGACTGGTTGCGCACCGTAGACGAAGGACCTGCCCTCTTCCGATTCGAGGAGAAGGTCAGCTGGCTGCGCGGCGAACACCAGCTCGCGTACGGCCATGCCAAGGCGATCATTCATGAGCACGATCTGAGGCGGGCCGCGCGCAAGCTGCTCTGACCTCCTCCCCCTCCCCGACACAGTGGAACAAGGCGAAGGGCCCGCGGAGCGAATGCTCCGCGGGCCCTTCGTGATCTCTTGCCGGGCCCGGTCCCCGGGGAGGAGATCCCCGAAGACCGGGTCCCGAAGATCTAGTCCCTGAAGATGGAGATCAGCCGGAGCAGCTCCAGGTAGATCCACACCAGGGACAGGGTCAGACCGAACGCAGCCAGCCAGGACTCCTCGCGCGGAGCGCCGTAGCGGACGCCGTCCTCGACCTGCTTGAAGTCCATCGCCAGGAACGCGGCGCCGAGCAGCACGCCGACGATGCCGAACACGATGCCCATGCCGCCGCTGCGGAAGCCCAGGCCGTCACCGCCGCCGAAGGCGGCGAACAGCAGGTTGACCGACATCAGCAGCAGGAAGCCGATGGCCGCGCCCAGCACAAAGCGCTGGAACCGCGCGTTCACCCGGATGAGCCGGGTCTTGTACGCGGCGAGCACACCGACGAAGACGGCCATCGTGCCGAGCACTGCCTGCATCGGGATGCCGGACCAGCGCTCGTTGTAGACCTGGCTGATGACGCCGAGGAAAAGGCCCTCGAAGAGGGCGTAGCTCATGATCAGCGCGGGCGAGGCCTTGCGCTTGAACGACTGGACGAGGCCGAGCACCATCGCCACGAGCGCGGCGCCGAAGCCGACGGCGACCGGCAGCTCCATGATCCAGGCGGCTGCCGCGGCGAGGATGACGGTGCCGAGCGTCATGCCGGTGCGCATGACGACGTCGTCCATCGTCATCCGGCCGGTCTGCAGCGGGCCCGCCGGCGGCGCGCCGTACATCTGCTGCAGCTGGTCAGGCGTCAGGTTCTGCTGGTCACCGACCGCGTAGGGGTTGGTCGGGGCTTGCGTCTGCGCGTACGGATTACCACCGGCGTACGGGTTGCCCTGGGCTGCGGCGGGGCCCCCGGCCTGCGGTGCCGCGCCGAAGCCCGCATAGCCGCCGTCGCGGCTGAACCCCCGTCGCGAGAAGACCGGGTTGCTGCTCCTCATCTCACTCCTCCATGGCCGCCCTGCGCGACCTTGACTACAGAGTAATAGGTAAGCAAAGAAAGCACCCTAGTGCCCAGGGAGGATATTTCCACGCGCGCGCGAGCGGCGCGAGGCCCATGCGGGCCCCGCGCGATAGACGTTGGGCGACCGGATGCGCACGCAGCGTGCGGCGACAAGGTCTGGGTGTGCCCGGAACCGGACTTGAACCGGTACGCCCGCGAGGGGCAGCGAGGTTTAAGCTCGCCGTGTCTGCATTCCACCATCCGGGCTCTGGCTCCCTGGGCCGTACGAGCGCGTACGTCCCTCCCCATAGGAGAGCAACCACGAGCCTATCCGGGGGCACGCCCCCGAACAGCGGATCGACGAACCGAGGTTGTCTTATTTTATTGGCAACTGAGGGCCCATCAGCATCGGGTCGGGGCAACCGCACACACCCGCGTCCATCGGACCTGCTCATATGCCGCACCACCCGCATGGCGGGGATTGACGCAATCTCGACGCCCCCGGACGGGGGGCCTCCTCCTCCCCAAGGAGGACCCGTGGGCGGGGGTATACGTCCCGAGTCCCGTACGGAAACCGGAGCGCGGACTGATACCGGCCCTCCCTGCGCCTGTGACGATGGGAGGAACGTCCTGAAGTCCCCGACCGCACGACAGGAGCCCCCACCGTGACCACGACCCCCTCCGGCGTCCAGACCGCCGCCGCCCGCGCGATCGCCGCGGCGCGCGCCACGGACCTCACCAAGGTCTACGGGCAGGGCGAGACCCAGGTCGTCGCCCTCGACGGCGTCTCCGTCGAGTTCCAGCAGGCCGAGTTCACCGCCATCATGGGTCCGTCGGGTTCGGGCAAGTCGACCCTCATGCACTGCATGGCGGGCCTGGACACCGTCTCCAGCGGCTCGGCCCGCATCGGCGACACCGAGCTGACCTCGCTGAAGGACAAGAAGCTCACCCAACTGCGCCGCGACAAGATCGGATTCATCTTCCAGGCGTTCAACCTGCTGCCCACGCTCAACGCGCTGGAGAACATCACGCTGCCGATGGACATCGCCGGCCGCAAGCCGGACAAGGCGTGGCTGGACCAGGTGGTGGAGACCGTGGGCCTGTCCGAACGGCTCAAGCACCGCCCCGCCCAGCTCTCCGGCGGTCAGCAGCAGCGCGTCGCGGTGGCCCGCGCCCTGGCCGCCAAGCCCGAAATCATCTTCGCCGACGAGCCGACCGGAAACCTGGACTCACGCGCCGGCGCCGAGGTCCTGGGCTTCCTGCGCAACTCGGTGCGCGAACTGGGCCAGACCGTCGTCATGGTCACCCATGACCCGGTCGCCGCCGCCTACGCCGATCGGGTGGTCTTCCTCGCCGACGGCCGGATCGTCGACGAGCTGCGCGACCCGACCGCCGAGGCGGTCCTGGACCGGATGAAGCGCTTCGACGCCAAGGGCCGTACGAGCTGAGCCGGGCGCCCGAACCGCGCCCGCACGCCTCCTGACGCCCCACAGCCGCCCCCTGACTTGGACTGACCATGCTCCGTACCGCCTTGCGCAACGTGCTCGCGCACAAGGCCCGGCTGATGATGACCGTGCTCGCCGTTCTGCTCGGCGTGGCCTTCGTCTCCGGCACCCTTGTGTTCACCGACACCATTTCCAGCGCCTACCAGAAGAGCTCCGAGAAGGGCTTCGCGGGCGTCGACGTCGCCATCAAGCCGGACAAGGCCGACGAGGACTCCGGAAACCCCGGCGCCGCGCCCCGGCTGACCGAGCGCCTGCTCGACCAGGCCCGCCAGGTGCCCGGCGCCGCCTCGGCCACCGGCGCCGTCTCCGGCTACACCGCCGTCGCCGACAAGCAGGGCGACCTGCTGGGCAACGGGTTCGCCAACACCGGCGGCAACTACTACCCGGGCAGCGGCGGCAAGGACCCCCGTTACACGCTGACCGACGGCCGCGCCCCCAAGTCCGCGGGCGAGGTCGCGCTCGACTCCAAGACCGCCGACCGCGGCCACTACAAGGTGGGCGACGCGGTCCGGCTGTCGGTGGACGGCCCGGTGCGCAAGGAGAAGGTCGTCGGCGTCTTCACCACCGACGACGGCAATGTCGCCGCGGGCGGCAGCCTGGTGCTGTTCGACACCCCCACCGCCCAGCGGCTGTTCGCCAAGCCGGGTGAGTTCGACGAGATCGACCTGAAGGCCGCCGCGGGCACCTCGCAGGCCACCCTGAAGTCGGGCGTCGACAAGATCCTGCCGAAGGAGGCCGAGGCCACCACCGGTCAGAAGCTCGCCGACGACCAGGCCGACCTGATCAAGCAGCAGATGAGCGGTATGCAGACCGGCATGCTGGTCTTCGCCGGGATCTCACTCTTCGTCGGCATCTTCATCATCGCCAACACCTTCACCATGCTGGTCGCCCAGCGCACCCGCGAACTGGCCCTGATGCGCGCGGTCGGCGCGTCCCGCCGCCAGGTGACCCGCTCGGTGCTGATCGAGGCCACCGCCGTGGGCGCGGTCGCGGCCGTCACCGGGCTGGTGGCCGGCATCGGCATCGGCGCCGGGCTGCGCTCCCTGCTCAACTCCACCGGGGCCACCGTCCCCGACGGCCCGCTGATCGTCTCCCCGACCGCCGTCGCGGTCTCGCTGGTGGTCGGCGTCGTCGTCACGGTGCTCGCCGCCTGGCTGCCGGGCCGCCGCGCCGCGAAGATCCCGCCGGTCGCCGCGATGAACAGCGTGCACGCCGCGCCGACCACCCGCGGCCTGGTGGTACGGAACACCATCGGCGCCGTCCTCGCCGGGGCCGGTGCGGCGGGCGTCCTGGCCGGAAGCGGCATGGGCAGCGACGGCAAGCTCCCCATGGGGCTTGGCGCGGCCGTCCTGGTGATCGGGGTGTTCGTGCTCACCCCGCTGCTGTCCCGGCCGCTCATCGCGGCCGCTGCTCCCGTCCTGCGCGCTTTCGGGGTCTCCGGCAAGCTCGCCCGGCAGAACGCGGTGCGCAATCCGCGCCGTACCGCCGCCACGGCCTCCGCGCTGATGGTGGGGCTGACGCTGATCACGGGCATGACCGTGATCGCGGGCAGTGTGCAGAAGGGCATCGACAACCTGGCCACCGGCGCCCTGAAGTCGGACTACGTCGTCAGCCTGGGCGGCTTCGACGGCGTCCGCCCGCTCTCGCCCGATGTGGAGCGGACCCTGGACAAGCTCGACCAGGTGACCGAGCTCAGCCCGCTGCGCAACTCCGCGTCCCGGATCAACGGCGACACCGAGTACCTGACGGGCGTCAACGGAAAGACCATCCAGAAGCTGGTCGGCGTCGACTTCAAGGAGGGCTCCTTCGCCGGGCTCGGCGGCGACAAGGTCGTGGTGGACCACAAGACCGCCGAGAGCAACGGCTGGAAGCGCGGCTCGACCTTCCCGGTCACCTACGAGGACGGCCGCAAGGGCCGGCTGTCGGTCGTGGGCGTCTACGAGGGCAACCAGATGATCCGCGGCATCATGCTGGACAACGCCACCCTCACCCCGCACATGCGCACCGTGACCGATATGCAGGTCATGCTGAAGACCAAGGACGGGGCCTCCGAGGCCACCAAGAACGCCATCGAGAAGGCGCTCGGCGACAACCCCGCGATCCAGGTCCAGGACAAGCAGGACATCTCCAACGGCATCGCGCAGTTCTTCACCCTGATGCTGAACATGCTCTACGGGCTGCTGGCCATGGCCGTCATCGTCGCGGTGCTCGGCGTCATCAACACCCTCGCGATGTCGGTGTTCGAGCGGTCCCAGGAGATCGGCATGTTGCGGGCCATCGGTCTCGACCGGCGCGGCATCAAGCGCATGGTGCGCCTGGAGTCGCTGGTGATCTCGCTCTTCGGCGGGGTGCTCGGCATCGGCCTCGGCGTCTTCTTCGGCTGGGCGGCCGGTGAGCTGATCTCCAGCGGGCTGCCCACCTACGAACTGGTCCTGCCGTGGGGGCGGATGTCCGTCTTCCTGGTGCTGGCCGGGTTCGTCGGCGTCCTGGCCGCGCTGTGGCCGGCCCGGCGGGCGGCGAAGCTCAACATGCTGGCGGCCATCAAGGCGGAGTAGCCGCCCGCGCCACCCCTCCCCCGAGCGCCGGACGGGCCACACCCGTCCGGCGCTCGGGCGTTTCAGGGCTTCTCAGGCGTTTCGGCCCGCCAGTCGCGGGCGCGCAGCGGCATGCCGGACGCCCCGCTCTCCGGCGTACGGACCGCCAGGACCTGGTTCACCCCGATCCGGTTGCGCTCGAAGGACAGCGCCGAGGCCGCCATGTACAGCCGCCACACCCGGGCCCGGCCCGGCGAGGTGAGCCGTACGGCCTGCTTCCAGTGGGCCTCCAGATTGGCGACCCAGCGGCGCAGCGTGAGGGCGTAGTGCTCGCGGATCGCCTCCACGTCGCGCACCTCGAAGCCGGCCTCCTCCAGTTGGGTGACGGTCCGCCCGACCGGGGCGAGCTCGCCGTCGGGGAAGACGTAGCGGTCGATGAACTCGTCGACGTGGTACGCCTCCTCGTCGGGCTCGGGGCGCCGCGCGATCTGGTGGTTCAGCAGCCGGCCGCCGGGTTTCAGCAGGGCGTGGAGGTGGGCCGCGTACTCGGCGTAGCGCGCGGAGCCGACGTGCTCGGCCATGCCGATCGAGGAGATCGCGTCGTAGGGGCCGTCCGTGATCTCGCGGTAGTCCTGGACCCGGATCTCGACCTGGTCGGTGAGCCCGGCGTCGGCGACGCGCTTACGGGCGTACGCGGCCTGCTCCTGCGAGAGGGTGATGCCGACGGCCCGCACGCCGTACTCGCGCGCCGCGTGCAGCACCATCGAGCCCCAGCCGCAGCCCACGTCCAGCAGCCGCTGGCCGGGCCGCAGCGCCAGCTTGCGGCAGACCAGGTCGAGCTTGGCGCGCTGGGCGTCCTCGAGCGTGGCGCCCTCGGCCTCGGTGCCCTCCCAGTAGGCGCACGAGTAGACCATGGAGGGGCCGAGCACCAGCTCGTAGAAGTCGTTGCCGACGTCGTAGTGGTGGCTGATGGCCTCCTTGTCGCGGCGCAGCGTGTGCAGCGGTCCGCGCCGCGCCCGGCGCGCCTCCTCGCGGGGCGGGGGCGGCGGCAGCCCGGGCCCGGCGAGGCCGGCCAGGGTGCGGGCGGCGGAGCGCAGCGCGGGGTCGCGCAGCGCCTTGAGGGCGGCGGCGGCCTTCGACCGCCGCTGAGCCGCGGGGCCGCGCTCCCACACCAGTCCGGCCATCAGGTCCAGGGCCCCGTACAGATCGCCCTCGACGTCGAGGTCGCCGGCCACCCAGGCGCGGGCCAGGCCCAGCTCGCCCGGTTTCCACAGCAGCCTGCGCAGCGCCCTGCGGCGCCGTACGACCAGGACGGGGGTGTGCGGAGGGCCCGCCTCGCTGTGGTCCCAGGCGCGGATCCGGATGGGGAGCGGGGCTCCCAGCACCTCCTCGGCCAGTGCGGCGAGCCGCTGGGCGGCGTCGGGCATATCAGACACCTCCGTGATGGTGAGTCAGGAAGATTCACTCACCACGTAAACACCACGAGGCCCGCCGTACAGTCCCGCCGACACGTTTGGAATCGGCAAAACCATCCGCTCGCGCGCATGAGGGCCGCCCGGGACGGGAATGCGGGAAACGCCGAAGGGCGTCCGCCCCACGGATGGCGGACGCCCTTCGGCGTTGGATATGGGTGGCCCTGGCGAGTGAGCCGAAGGGGCGCGACCCTGTCGAAAGGGAGAACGCGCGCAGGCCCCGAGGAACGAGGGGCCGAGCACGATCGACCGTCGACAGGGGCTGAGGCGCCCCGGCGGGGGCACCTCCCAGCGGTAGCTGGGGGAGAACCGAGCCTTAAAAAGGCAGCAGCGTCAGGACGCCTTGGCCTTCTCTGCCGTGGCCTCGGCCTTCTTCGCCGCAGCCGCGGAGACCGGGGCGGCCGCCTCGTAGAACTCCTCGCGGGGGTTCTCCATGGCGCCGAGGGAGACGACCTCGCGCTTGAGGAACATGCCCAGCGTCCAGTCGGCGAAGACCCGGATCTTGCGGTTGAAGGTCGGCATGGCCATGCCGTGGTAGCCACGGTGCATGTACCAGGCGAGCCGGCCCTTGAGCTTGATCTTCGTCTTGCCGAAGACGATCATCGCGACGCCCTTGTGCAGACCGAGCCCCGCGACCGCACCCTTGTTGGCGTGCTTGTACTCGCGCTGCGGGAAGCCCCGCATGCCCGAGATCACGTTGTCGCCGAGCACCTTGGCCTGGCGCAGCGCGTGCTGGGCGTTCGGCGGGCACCAGGCGCCCTCGCCCACGGCGAGGTCCGGCACCTGGGCGTTGTCGCCCGCGGCCCAGATGTACTCGGTGCCCCGCACCTGCAGCGTCGGCGCGGTGTCCACGTGGCCCCGGGGGCCGAGCGGCAGACCGTAGCGGGCGAGCGCCGGGTTCGGCTTGACGCCGGCGGTCCACACGATGGTGTTGGAGTCGACCTCGAGGCCGTTCTTGAGCACGACGTGCCCGTCGACGCAGGAGTCCATCGAGGTGCTGAGGTAGACCTCGACACCGCGCTTCTGCAGGTGCTCCAGACCCCACTGGCCGAGCTTCGGGCCGACCTCGGGGAGGATCTTGTCGGCGGCGTCGACGAGGATGAAGCGCATGTCCTCGCGCTTCACGTTCGGGTAGTACTTGGAGGCGTCGCGCGCCATGTCCTCGACCTCGCCGATGGTCTCCGCACCCGCGAAGCCACCGCCGACGAAGACGAAGGTCAGCGCCTTGCGGCGGATCTCCTCATCGGTCGTGGAGTCGGCCTTGTCGAGCTGCTCGAGGACGTGGTTGCGCAGGCCGATGGCCTCCTCGATGCCCTTCATGCCGATGCCGTTCTCGGCGAGGCCGGGGATCGGGAAGGTGCGGGAGACCGCGCCCAGAGCGACGACCAGGTAGTCGAAGGGCAGCTCGTACGCCTCGCCGACGAGCGGCTGGACGGTGGCGACCTTGCGGTCCTGGTCGATGGTCGTCACACGGCCGGTGAGGACCTCCGCCTTGGGGAGCACGCGCCGCAGCGGGACCACGACGTGGCGCGGGGAGATGCTGCCGGCCGCAGCTTCTGGGAGGAAGGGCTGGTACGTCATGTACGAGCGGGGGTCGACGACCGTGACGGTCGCCTCGCCGTACCGCATCTTCTTCAGGATGCGGCGTGCCGCGTACAGGCCTACGTACCCACCGCCTACAACGAGGATCCTGGGACGCTCCGTGGTGCTCATGTTTCGAGTATCCAGCACCCTCAGGGGGGTGCCTCGTGAGCCCCTTCACAAGCATGGTGAGGGGGTCTGCTACACTCCGCCGCCCCCGTGACACATCCCATACCCGGCACGGGGAACCACCTGCCCGCCTCGCGCGTTGACAGCCCCGCTGATCTGCGCTTGCGGTTGAACGCGGAAGTAGACCACCGGGGCTCGGGGCATCGCGGTCCCGCGCCGGAAACGGGCGCCGAGGGGGCCGCCGGGCGAGTGCGCCCCGCGAAAGCGCCCGCGTACGGGGCTCAGGGGTCACACCCTCCGGTCACCAGGCCATTTTTTCATGTGAAGCTTTTCACGAACTTTTTGCCGCGGCGGTCTCCACGGGCCCCTCACGCGGGGTCCACACCCCCCTCCGGCAGCCTTCCGCGCCCCTTCAGGCGACGCTCCAGGCGATGCCGTCGAGGATGTCGTGCTCGCTCACCACGACCTCCCGGGCCCCGCACCGCTCCATGATCGTCAGCAGTACGAGCGCACCCGAGGAGATCACATCCACCCGGCCCTCGTGCATCACGGGGATCGCCGCCCGCTCGGCGTGTGTGGAGCCGATCAGCTTGTCCGTGATCGCGCGGACCTGGTCGAGGGAGACGCGCGAGTGGTGGATGGCGGCGGAGTCGTACTCCGGCAGCTCCAGTGCGATACCGGCGACGGTGGTGACCGAGCCCGCGAGCCCGACCAGACTACCCGCCTCGCGGATCGGCACCGTCTCCTCGACGAGGTCGAGCGCCCGCTCGATATCGGCCCGTATGGCGGCGACCTGATGGGCCGTCGGCGGATCGGTGATCCGTCCGTCCACGACCAGATGGCGCTCCGTCATCCGCACACAGCCGATGTCCACGCTGCGCGCGGCCCGCACATGGTCGTCGCCGACCACGAACTCGGTCGAGCCGCCGCCGATGTCCACCACCAGATACGGCCGGGCGAACCCCTCACGGTCCGTCAGCTCCTTGGTGGCACCCGTGAAGGAGAACTCCGCCTCCTGGTCGCCGCTGATCACCTCGGGCTCCACGCCCAGGATCTCCACGACGCCGCGCACGAACTCCCCGCGGTTCTCCGCGTCGCGCGAGGCGGAGGTGGCGACGAAGCGGACCCGCTCCACGCCGAGCCCGCCGATCACCTCCGCGTACTCACGGCAGGCCGCGAAGGTGCGCTCCAGGGCCTCGGGGGCCAGCCGCCCGGTGCGGTCCACGCCCTGGCCGAGCCGGACGATCCGCATCCGGCGGTCGAGCTCGGTGATCCGGCCGGTGGCCGGGTCGGCGTCGGCCACCAGCAGCCGGATGGAGTTGGTGCCGCAGTCCACGGCCGCGACGCGGGTCATGCCCTCTCCCCCGCGCTCTCCCCCGCGTCCCGCGTCCCCTTCCCGGCGCACGGTGCCACGCACGGCCCCTTCGCCCACCACGTGGGCAACATGGCGATGGCCTCGTCCCCGAGCGGGTTGACGCCCGGCCCCGCGGCGAGGGAGTGGGCGACCAGGACATGCAGACACTTGACCCGGTCCGGCATGCCGCCCGCGCTCGGGAAGCCCTCCAGCACCTCGATCGCGTCCCGGCGCGCGAGATAGTCCTCATGGGCCGCCCGGTAGGCGTCGGCCAGTTCGGGGTCGGTGGCCAGCCGGGCCGTCATCTCCTTCATCACGCCCTCGGCCTCCAGCGTGCCGATCGCGGAGGCGGCGCGCGGACAGGTCAGGTAGTAGAGCGTCGGGAAGGGCGAGCCGTCCTCGAGCCGGGGCGCGGTCTCGACGACGTCCGGATTGCCGCAGGGGCAGCGGTGCGCGACGGCGCGCAGCCCGCGCGGAAGGCGGTTCAGCTGCTCCTTGACGGCGGCGATGTCCGCGTCGTCGGGCGCGGTGGGCTCCGTCTGCGGAGGGGGCGTGTCCATGGGTCGGAAGTTCTCTTCGATCGGTTCGGGGCCGGTCGCCTCCGGCGGCCGGTTCTTCGGTCAGCGCTTCGCGCCGTCAGCCCTGCCGGTGCCGGCGGCGCTGTCCGCACGATCCACGCTTCCCCACATATTGCTGTACCAGGAGCGGCCGGCCGCGCCCTGGTCGGAGGAGCGCTCGGTCTCACCGCCGCCGTCGACCACGCTGTAGCCGGTCTCCCCCGGCCGCGTGAAGTGCAGCCGCTCGCGGGCCTGCTGCTCGATGTACGCGGGGTCCTTGAGCCTGGCCTTCTGCTCGCGCAGCCGCTTGACGTCCTCGCGCTCCTTCTGGGCCTGGCGCCGCTGGTCGGAGATGTCCGAGCGCTGCGAGATGTACTGCCGCATCGGATACGCGAGGGCCACCACGAGCGAGCACACGACCAGCGCGAGCAGCGCGGCCCGGCCGGTGAGCCGGCTGCGGCGGCGCCGGATGCGGGCGCGGTAGACGCGGGCGGCGGCGTGCTCGCCGAGCGCCCTGAGCCTGGTCGCGGTGGAGAACCGATCCCGATCCGCCGGCACGTCGCCTCCCCGGTCGTGACTTCGCTGCGTACGCCGTCCCCGGCCACGGTACGGGACCATGGCCGGGGACGTGCGTCAGGCTCGGCGGGGCTCAGCCCTTGAGGACCGCGCCCTTGAAGCGCGGGAAGGCGGAGCGGCCCGCGTACACCGCCGCGTCGTCGAGGATCTCCTCGATGCGCAGCAGCTGGTTGTACTTGGCCACGCGCTCGGAGCGGGCGGGGGCACCGGTCTTGATCTGGCCGCAGTTGGTGGCGACGGCCAGGTCGGCGATGGTGACGTCCTCGGTCTCGCCGGAGCGGTGCGACATCATGCACTTGAAGCCGTTGCGCTGGGCGAGCTCGACGGCGTCCAGGGTCTCGGTCAGCGAGCCGATCTGGTTGACCTTGACCAGCAGCGCGTTCGCGGTGCCGCTCTCGATGCCGCGGGCCAGCCGCTCCGGGTTGGTGACGAACAGGTCGTCGCCGACCAGCTGGACCCTGTCACCGAGCTGATCGGTGATCGTCTTCCAGCCGTCCCAGTCCTCCTCGTTCAGCGGGTCCTCGATGGAGACCAGCGGGTACGCGTCGACCAGCTCGGCGTAGTACGCGGTCATCTCGGCGGCGCTGCGCGACTGGCCCTCGAAGGTGTAGGAGCCGTCCTTGTAGAACTCGGAGGCGGCGACGTCGAGCGCCAGCGCGATGTCCTGGCCCGGCTGGTAGCCGGCCTTCTTGATCGCCTCGACGATCAGGTCCAGGGCGTCGCGGTTGGAGTTCAGGTTCGGGGCGAAGCCGCCCTCGTCACCGAGGCCGGTGGACAGGCCCCGCTCCTTCAGCACGGACTTCAGGGTGTGGTAGACCTCGGTGCCCCAGCGCAGCGCCTCGGAGAAGGACTCGGCGCCGATCGGCGCGATCATGAACTCCTGGATGTCCACGTTGGAGTCGGCGTGCGAGCCGCCGTTGAGGATGTTCATCATCGGGACCGGCAGCAGGTGGGCGTTGGGGCCGCCCAGGTACCGGAAGAGCGGGAGGTCGGAGGCCTCGGAGGCGGCGTGCGCGACCGCGAGCGAGACGCCGAGGATGGCGTTGGCGCCGAGCGAGGACTTGTCCGGGGTGGCGTCCAGGTCGAACATCGCCTGGTCGATCAGGCGCTGCTCGGTGGCGTCGTAGCCGACGAGCTCCGGACCGATCTGCTCGATGACGGCCAGGACGGCCTTCTCGACACCCTTGCCGCCGTAACGGCTCTTGTCGCCGTCGCGGAGCTCAAGGGCCTCGAAGGCACCGGTGGAGGCCCCGGAGGGCACGGCGGCACGGCCGGTGCTGCCGTCGTCGAGGCCGACCTCGACCTCGACCGTGGGGTTGCCTCGCGAGTCGAGGATCTCGCGAGCTACGACGACGTCGATGGACGGCACGAGGATCTCCTTCGTATGGGTCTGTCTCTGCAGCACGAGCCTAACGGGCCCGGAGGGCCCACCCGACGAAGCCCCGGCGGGGCGCGCCTCGCGTGGGGGGCGGGGCGCCCTGCCGGGGCAGTCTTGGGGGGTGTCGGTGCCGAGGGTGCCGGGGTGGGGGGAAGGCCCGGCTGCCGGGGTGGGGGGAGGCCCGGCGGGGCGGGTCAGGACAGGTGGAGCTGCTGGCCCGGGTAGATGAGGTTGGCGTCCTCGACGATGTCCTTGTTCAGCTCGAAGAGCTTCTTCCAGCCGCCCTTGACGTGGCGCGCCTCGGCGATCTTGGAGAGGGTGTCGCCGGCCTTGACCTTGTACTCGCCGTCGCCCTTCTTGATCGCGTGGCGGGCCTGCCCGCGCCCGGCGTGCTCGCCCTCGGTGCGGGGCTGCGCCTTCGGCTTCGCGGGCTGCGCGGGCTCGGCCTTCTGAGCCGGCTGGGCGGCCGGCTTCGAGGGCTGGGTGGTGGACGTGGCGGGGGCCGGGGAGCCGGTGGTGGTCAGCCCCTTGCCGCACACCGGCCAGGCGCCCTTGCCCTGCCCGGCCAGGACCTTCTCGGCTATCTGGATCTGCTGGTCCTTGGTGGCCAGGTCGGCGCGGGCCGCGAAGGCCGTGCCGCCGTACGCGGCCCAGGTGGAGTTGGTGAACTGCAGGCCGCCGTAGAAGCCGTTGCCGGTGTTGATCGACCAGTTGCCGCCGGACTCGCACTGGGCGACCGCGTCCCACTGGGCGGTGGTCGCGGCCGAGGCGGAAGTGGCCCCCAGGAGCGGTGCGGCGACGGCCGCACCGGCGACGCCGGCGAGCGCGGCGATGCGGGTGACCTTGGAGGGACGGCGGTGCTTACCCTTGTCGTTACGCATGTTCGTTCCTCACCGACGCCTACGAGGTGAGCTGTCGGGTTCGGGCTGTGAGTTGCCCGGCCGGGTGCGGCTGACCGCACCCTGGCTTCACCCCGAGCCGAACGCGCCCGTCTCCGGGCCGCTACGGCGCCTACCTTGGTTCCCCCGCTCCTGCCTTCGGCGCAAACGCGTCTGGTTCCCCCCGACCGCCGGCAGGACTCGGCGTGACGATCGACGGTGCCCGCGGTGGCGAGCGGAAAGACGTTAAACACACCTTCCGACGAGGTTCAAACACCGACATCCCAGCGAATGAGGCCGTATCCACACCCAGCCGTCCCACATCTACGCAGGTGAGGCCGGGTACGGAAAGATCGGACAGCCGACGCACGCCGGGCGATGTGACGAGATGTATGTCTCACCGCCGCCAGATCGGGCATTTCACCCCGAACTGCCGCTACCTCGCACTGAGATCGAGACGCTGACCAGGGTGAATGAGGTCCGGGTCGGCTCCGATGAGGGTTTCATTGGCCTCATAGAGCTCGGGCCACCCTCCGTCCACCTTCTCGTCGTCCGCGATGTCTGACAGGTTGTCACCGTCGCGCACGGTGTAGTCCGCGCGCCCGAGGGGCTGGAGGGGCGTCTCGGCGCGCTCCGCGCCGTCGCGCGAGGCGTGGCGCCCCGAGGACCGGGTGTCGTCGTCCGCCGCGCCCGCGGAGTCCTGCTCGCGGGCGTCGGGCGTACCGCGGTGACGGCCACTGGGGGCGCCGGAGGAGTCGTCCTCGCCCTTGGCGTCGCGGCCGGAGTGCGCGCCGTCCTCGTCCGGGGCGGAGCCGCCCTTCTCGCGGGACGCGTCGGATTCGCCGGACGTGCCGCCGGGCGTCGCGGAGGGATCCGGCTTACCGGCCTTGTCGGACGTACCGGATTCTCCGGAACTGTCGGAAACACCAGAACTGTCCGTCCGATCGCCCCGGCTGGAGTTGTCGGACGATTCAGCCGCGTCGGAGTCGTCGATGCCCGTGGGCTCCTCCGACCCCTTGGCCTCCGGCGCGTCCTTTCCGCCGGGGTTCAGCTCCAGCGCGTCGCCGAGCCTCGCGAGCCCGGCGTCCAGCGCACAGCTCGGCCAGGCGTCCGGGCCGCGGTCGGCGAGGATCGTCCGGGCGATGGCTATCTGCTGGGAGCGGCTGGCGAGGTCGGGGCGCGGGGCGTACTGCTGGCCGCCGTACTTCCGCCACATGTCCAACGTGATCTGCAGACCGCCGTAGAAGCCATTGCCTCCGTTGGCACTCCACATCCCGCCGCTCTCGCATTCGGCGACGCGGTCCCAGGCCTGGGTGGCATCCGCGGCCTGGGCGCCGGCGGCGCCGAAGAGCGGCATGGCGATGCTCGCTCCCGTCACCCCCGCTGCGACCACGATTGCCGGAGCCTGACGGGGGCGGCGGTGTCGACCGTTCCCGGAGCGCATGCGTTCTGCCTCTCGTGTGGCGGCTGAGTCGTCGGTTGAACATAGCGACGCCATCCGATCATCACAAGCAGATGTATCCCAGGTCACGCAGCGGTCACGCCGCTGATGTTTTGTCACATATGCGGGGCCCCAAGGACGTTGCTCACCACCGGACGGGGCACCGCACTAGTTGACCGGACCCCAGGTCACGGGCAGTTCGCGCAGCCCGCGCATGATCAGGCCGCCGCGCCGGCGGATCTCCTGCGGCTCCACCGCGAGCCGCAGGTCGGGAAGGCGCCGCAGCAGGGTGCCGATGGCGGTCTGGGCCTCCAGCCGGGCCAGCGGCGCGCCCAGACAGTAATGGATGCCGTGGCCGTAGCCGAGGTGCTGGTTGTCGGTACGGGAGAGATCGAGCACATCGGGTGAGTCGAAGCGCGCGGGGTCACGGTCCGCGGCGGCGAGCACCACCAGCACCGGCTCGCCCGTGGCGATCCGCTGCCCGCCGATCACCACGGGTTCGGTGGCGAACCGCCAGGTCGCGATCTCCACCGGCCCGTCATAGCGGAGCAGTTCCTCGACGCCGGTCGCCAGCAGCCCCTCGTCCCCTTCATGGGCGGCCCGCCGCAGCCGGTCGCACTGGGCGGGGTCGCGCAGCAGCGCATAGGTGCCGTTGCCGATGAGGTTGACGGTCGTCTCGAAACCCGCGAACAGGAGCACGAAGCACATGGCCGCGGCCTCGTTCTCGGTCAGGTGCTCGCCGTGGTCGCTGGCCCGGATCAGCCCGGAGATCAGATCGTCGGCCCTCCCCTCCTGATCCTCGCGCAGCGACTCCCGCTTGCGGTGGATGAGATCGGCGAGGTAGGCGCGGATCCGCTTCACCGCCCGCGCCACCCCGCCGCGCGGCCCGCCGCCGTGCCGGATCATCATCCCCGCCCAGTCCCGGAAGTCGTCCTGATCCTCGCGGGGGACGCCCAGCAGATCGCAGATGGCGTAGATGGGCAGCGGGAAGGCGAACTCATGGATCAGGTCCGCCTCTCCTCTTGTCTCGAAGCCGTCGATGAGGCCGTCGGTCAGTTCCTGCACCCGCGGGGCGAAGGCCGCCACACGGCGGGGGGTGAACGCCTTGGACACCAGCCGCCGCAGCCGGGTGTGGTCGGGCGGGTCGATATTGAGCAGATGTGTCATGAGATCCGCGCTGCGCTCGCCCGGAATGCCCACCTTGCCCTTGGCGTGCGCCGCCTCGCTGTGGTGAATCGGATTCTTCGACAGCCGGGGGTCGGCGAGCGTGGCCCGGGCGTCGGCGTAGCGGGTCACCAGCCATGCCTCGACGCCGCTGGGCAGAGTGGTCCGGTGAACGGGGGCGTGTTCCCGCAGCCAGGCGTACGCGGGATACGGATCGGTGGCGAACTCCCAGCTGAAAAGGGTGGGGGAGCAGGCGGGGCGGGACTGGTCTGACACCCCCCGACAATACGGCAGGGCCCCGGAATCCCTGATTCCATAGAAAAAGGGCATAAACACCGGGTGTTTATCCGATGCGTGTACGAATTGTCCGGTCGCGCACTCCAGCGCAGTGTGATTGGCCGATATCAGACCGCCACCGCACATCCGGCGGCGCCCTCGCCCGCCCGGCCCCGCGATGTCCTGCCGCGCTCGGCGACCCCCGTGAACGCGGGGCGAAGAGCGGATGGCTGAATCGGCGTCAGGTGCGCGAATGGGACGGAGGCACATGCACATCGGTCCCTGACCCTGGTGATACGATCACCGCGCTTGCCAGGCGAGCCATGGGCGCGTAGACACGCGGCGATCCGGCAAAAAGCCGAAAAGGGTCATCACTCTGAGGAGCATTATGCCGCCAGTCGGGCATGTGGAGCCGATCCGGCAGACCGACGCCCCCGCACTGGCGCCGTGGAGACGAGCGCACCGTCCTCGGGCCGAGCGGGCGCCGTCCGGGCACTGACTCGCCGTCGCCCCGTCCACGAATTCGGAACGCACCGTGCGAAACCCTTTCAGTCCCTGGCGGTCTAGTCGTTTAAAGAGAGTCTCATGACGCAATACATACAGGATCCAGCGCTCTGGGCTCTGATCGTTGGTACGCCTCTCGCCGCAACCGCCATATTTCGCGGGAGAAAGGCGCGTACAAAGCTCGTCAACGAGAAGATCGAGCTCCAGAATCGCTATACCGAGCTCGAAAGCAACTATTCGGCATCGGTACAGGAAGCCCATACCCGCGCTGAAGAGGCCACGAAGAGCGCGCTGAAGTCCGCGATGCGTACCCTCCAGGGTCTCGCCAACGAGCAGCAGCTGGCGATCTCCAAGACGCAGGAGAAGTACGGCGAGCACTACATGCTCCAGGACCTCCTCGAGATCGACCACATGAACTCGCAGTTCGGTCGGCGCGCCCAGTCCATCGCGGTGCTCTGTGACGGCTGGCTCGGCCGTCAGCGCTCCGTCGCCTCGGTGTACGACGTGGTCCGCAGCGCGAAGGGCCGCATCCGCCACTACACACGCGTCGAGATCCGTTCCCAGTCGAACTTCGCGGTGGTCAGCCGCGCCGTCGAACCGGTCGCGCTGGCACTGGCCGAGCTGCTGGACAACGCCACCAGCTACTCGGCGCCGGACTCCCCCATCGACATCACCATCCGCACCGTGCCCAAGGGCGTCTGCATCATCATCGACGACGCCGGTGTCGGTATGAACGAGGAAGAGAAGAACAGGGCCGATGAGCTCCTGTCTTCCAAGCGCGCGTCGGGCGTCACGGGCCTGGGAAACCCCCCGCAGTTCGGTTTCGCGGTCATCGGTGTGCTCGCCGCCCGATATGGCTTCACTGTCTCCGTGGATTCGGCCTCTCCCTACGGTGGTGTGCGCGCAGTGGTACTTCTGCCCGAGGACCTTCTGACCAACATGCCCGAGCCGGAGGAGCCGCCGGCGGTCGTCCCGCCCGCCGCCCGGGCCCGAGGCGAGGAGGCTCCCGCCGACGAGGCCTCCACCCCCGGGGGACTGCCCAAACGCCGACGCAAGGGCTCGATCTCCATCGTGCCCAGGGCGGACTTCACGCCCGGCGCGACCCGGTCGAGTGAGGAGACCGCCTCGATCATGGGCGCCTTCCAGCGCGGCACTCAGTCAGGCCGCTCCGCAAACCCGAGCAGGGAAGGGCACGATCTTTCGTGAACAACGATCTGTCATGGATGCTTGAGAGCGCCCTGGAGGTACCAGGCGCACGTCATGCGCTCCTGGTCTCCGCCGACGGTCTGCTGATGGCCCGCTCCAAGGACGTCCAGAAGGACGAGGCCGACTCGATCGCCGCGGCGATGAGCGGCATCCAGTCACTGAGCCGCACGATGTCCACCTTCTGTGGCGACCCCCGGATGAGCTGGCGTCAGACGCTGGTGGAGTTCGACGGCGGCTGGGTCTTCCTGATCTCCGCCGGTGAGGGCGCCTATCTGGCCGTCTCGTCCGCCCCCGACGTCGACATGGCGGACATCACCTTCCGGATGCAGCAGCTCGTCGGCCAGCTCGGCAAGGCCCTCAGCACTCCGCCTCGAGAGAACACAAGTATTCAGGCATGATTACACCGGGTGAGCAAGAGCCAGAGGCCGCGCCCTTAGTGCGACCGTACGTCATCACCAACGGTCGCGGTTTGCCGGAGAACGACCAGTTCAATCTGATCACGCTGGTCACCGCCTCCGAAAAACAGCCACCGAGCCATTACGACCCGGAGAAGCGCCGCCTGCTTGACCTGTGCGGCGGAGGCTACCTCTCGGTCGCCGAAATAGCGGGACACCTGGGACTTCCCATCGGCATCGTGAAGGTCCTGCTGTCCGATCTCTCCTCGGACGGCTATCTCGTCACGCGCGCCCCGGCACCCCCCGCCCAACTCGTCGACGTATCGGTCCTTCAGGAGGTGCTCGATGGTCTCCAGGCCCGCTTCGGATGAGGACGTCTATCTGCGCAACGATGTGCAGATAGCTGCCAAGATCCTGGTGGTGGGACATTTCGCGGTAGGCAAGACGACCTTCATCGGCACCATGTCGGAGATTCCCCCGCTGCGTACCGAGGAAACCATGACGCAGGCGGCGGCTCACGTCGACGATCTGCGCGGCGTCCAGGGCAAGACCACGACCACCGTGGCCATGGACTTCGGCCGGCTCACCCTCAGCGACCGACTTGTCCTGTACCTGTTCGGGACGCCCGGACAGCAGCGCTTCGTGCAGGTCTGGGAGGACATGACCCGCGGCGCCCTCGGGGCGCTGGTGCTGGTCGACCCCGAGCGCCTCAAGGAGTCCTTCGACGTCATCGACCTGGTCGAGCAGTACGGACTCCCCTACGCGATATCCGTCAACCACTTCGACGGCACGCCGGTCCGCTCCGACGATGAGCTGCGCGAGGCTCTTGATCTGCTTCCGGAGACCCCCGTCGTCACCTGTGACGCGCGCGATGAGAAGTCATCGGCCAACGCGCTGATCACGCTGGTGCGCTATCTGCAGGACCGTGCCCGCTAGGAGCAAGCATGAACAACCAGTCGGCCTTCCCCGAACCACCACCCGGTTGCCCCGCTCACAACAGCGGTCGGCGGGTGCCGATGTACGGACCGGAGTTCGCGGCCGATCCCCAGGCGTTCTACAGCCATATGCGCCACTACGGGCCAACCGCGCCGGTCGAGCTGGCCCCCGGGGTGGACGCCACCCTCGTCACGGACTACTCGGCGGCTCTCCAACTGCTGCAGAACCCCGACACGTTCCGGAAGGACTCGCGCCGCTGGCGTGATCTGAACGAGGGCAAGGTCGCGCCGAACAACCCGGTGCTGCCCATGCTGGCCTACCGGCCGAACGCCCTGTTCACCGATGGCGCGGAGCACATGCGGCTGCGTCAGGCGGTGACGGACAGCCTCGCCGGCGTGGACGCCCACTGGCTGAGCCGCCAGGTCGAGCGGGTCTCCTCGTACCTGATCAGCCAGTTCAGCGCCCTCGGCGAGGCCGACCTGCTGAACGACTACGCCAAGATGCTGCCGCTGCTGGTCTTCAACGAGCTCTTCGGCTGCTCGCCGTCCATCGGCGACCGGCTGGTCATCGGCACCTCCGGCATCTTCGACGCCAGCATGGACGCCGAGAAGGCCAACGAGGAGCTCACCCAGGCCCTGATCGAGCTGATCGCCCTCAAGCGGCGGCAGCCGGGCGACGACGTCACCTCGCGGCTGATGGCCCACCCGGCCAAGCTGACCGACGAGGAGATGATCCATCAGCTGGTCATGCTCATCAGCGCCGGCACCGAGCCCCAGCGCAACCTGATCGCCAACGGTCTGTACCTGCTGCTGTGCGACGAGAAGCACGCCGGCGGTTCGCAGGCCGGCGGGCTGCTGGTCGAGGACGTCATCGACGACGTCCTGTGGAACTTTCCGCCGATGGCCAACTACGCCCCGCACTACCCGGTGTACGACGTCGAACTCGGCGGCAGCGTGCTCAAGGCCGGCGATCTCGTGCTGATCAGCTTCGCGGCCGCCAACACCGACCCCGCGCTGTCCTCGTCCCGCCAGGTCCTCAGCAAGCGCGCGCACCTGGCCTGGAGCGCCGGGCCGCACGCCTGCCCGGCCAAGGACTCCGGCCAGCTCATCGCGGTGGGGGCGATCGAGAACCTGCTCAACCAGCTGCCGGATGTCGAGCTGGCCGTGCCGGTGGAGAGCCTGCAGTGGCGGCCCGGCCCCTTCCACCGGGCGCTGACCTCGCTTCCGGCCCGTTTCGCCCCGGTCCGCGCCCAGCAGACCCCGATGATGACTCCCCCCGCGCAGACCGGCCCCGCGGTCACCGCCGCGGCCGTACCGCAGGCACGCCCCCAGGGCAAGGCGTCGAAGAGCAGCGTGTGGAGCTCTTTCCTCGCCTGGTGGAAGTCGTGATCTTGCCCACAATTCGAACCAATTTCCGTATGAATGGATGTTCAATCGTGCGGGTAGGACCTACCGCGAATTCGCGCGGACTGATCAGTTCCGGCCAATTACGCGACTTAGTGTGACCCCAACCGGGGTGCTGTCCAGAAGGAGTGGTTGTGGAACCTACCGCCGCCGGCACCATTGTTGACCGACGCTCCTTGGTTTCACTCATATCCCGCCTACGAGCTTCCCGGGGTCAGGCGAACCCCTACCCCATCTACGCCGAACTAAGGGCAATGGGCGACGTCGTGCCCGCCCCCTGGGGCGGCCACCTCCTGCTCTCGCACGAACTGTGCGACCAGGTCCTCCGGAGCAAAGCGTGGGCCACCTTCGATGCCGAGTGGCGGGCGCGCCAGGGCGATGGAAATCGCTGGAACGCGCCCGCCTCACGTCAATTGAGCAAAACTCTCCAGGGCCTCAATCCGCCGGTGCACACCCAGCAGCGGCGCTCCCTCGGCAACGTATTCGACCGCTCCACACTGGCCGGTCTGCAGCCCTTTGTCACGCAGACCGTCGAAAACCTTCTCGACCGGCTTTCCGACCGGATGCGCGCGACCGGTGAGGCCGATTTCTCCACCCTGGTGGGCGAGGAGCTGCCGGTGGCCACTATCAGCCACTGGCTGAAACTCCCCCATGCCGACCACGCCCTGCTCAGGGAGCTCACCCACGGCCAGGCATATGCCCAGGAACTACTCCCCTCGAAGAGCCAGCTGAACCACGCCAATATCGCCGCCGAAGGTCTACGCGAGTATTTCACCGCGGTGGTCGCGGAGCGCAGGCGCTCCCTCGGCGACGACCCGCTCTCCCGCTGGATCCGCACCTGGGACGAGCTCGAACCGGACCGCGAGATCGCTGACGAAACGCTTTACCACCTGGTGATGTTCATCGTCATCGCCTCGCTGGAGACCACCTCCACCCTGCTGTCGAACATGGTCTGGCTGCTCGACCAGCACCCACGGCAGCGCGCTTGGCTGCTGGCCCACCCCGAGGCCGTGCCGAACGCCGTCGAGGAGGTCCTGCGCTACGATCCGCCCATTCATCTGACCACCCGCGTCGCCACGGAGGACAGCATTCTCTCCGGCATCCGAATACAGCGGGACGAGGTGGTGCACGTCATGATCGCGGCAGCCAATCACGACCCGGCCCAATTCGCCGACCCCGACACCTTCGACATCGGACGCACGGCCAGTCACCTCGGTTTCGGCGGCGGCATTCATTTCTGCATCGGAGCGATGCTCGCCCGGCTGGAGGCGACCGAACTGCTCCAGGGCCTCAACCGCCGTTTCCCGACGCTGCGCGTCACCACACCACCCTTGTGGGAACCACGCATGGCGTTCCGCCGACTCACCGCACTCCATGTCGCCGAACGCTGAGCAGCGGGAAGAGGAAAGCGGCGTGTCGCTCAAGTCTCTGTACGTCACCCACGACGGCCCCGTGGTGCAGGTGCGGTTCAACACCCCGGAAAACGGAAACGCCATCACGGACCGCGTACTGGACGATCTGCTCGCGGTACTCGGCGCCGTACACGACCGCCCCGATATCCGGGTGGTCGTCCTCTCCGGGGCCGGTTCGCATTTCTGCGCGGGCGGCGACCGCCGGGAATACGCCGAACAACTCGCCACGGACCCCACCGGCAACGGGCTGCGGACCACCGGCGGCAAGGCCCGCCGGGTGTGCGACGCCCTGGCCACCACGAGCGCCGTCACCATCGCCCGGCTGCACGGCCAGGTCGTCGGCGCCGGACTGGCCCTGGCCCTCTTCTGCGATCTGCGCGTCGGGGCCGACGACTGCCGCTTCCGGCTGCCGGAGCTCGCCCTGGGCCTCCCGGCCGCCTGGGGCGGCTCGCTGCCCCGGCTGCTGCAGGAGGCGGGAGCCGCCCGGATCCGCGAACTGATCCTGACCGGCGCCGGGTTCGACGCGATCCAGGCCGAGCGGCTGTCGGTGCTCCACCGGGTCGTTCCGGAGGCCGAGCTGGACCGTGTGGTGGACGAGTGGACCCGGCCCGTCGTCCGCCGCTCCGCCGCGGCGCTACGGGTCACCAAGGCGCTGCTGAACTCCTACGCCTCCAGCAGCCGGCTCGCCGACACCAGCCTGCTGGACGCCGAGCTCATGGCGTCGGTGATCGCCGCCGGACGGTCGGCGGACGCCTGATCCGCCTGCGACCCCCTGCGACCCCCTGCGGCCCAGGGGCTCGCAGGGGATCGCAGGCGCTACTGCGCGCCGCCCCGCGCGCCTTCGGCCGCCCGGATCGCGTCCCGGTACGTACGGGCCGCGGCGCGCAGCGCCGTCTCCGGCTCGACGCCCCGCTCGGCCGCCCGCACCGCCAGGGCGAGCAGTTCGTAGCCGACGCCCTCCCCCTCGGGCAGCGGCACGTCAAGGCCCGCCGTACGGGCGCGGGAGGCCAGTTTGGCGGCCAGCGCGAGCGCGGGCTGCCCCAATGGCACACCGTCGGTGACCGAGTCGCGCCGCTTCTCGGCCGCCTTCGTACGCAGCCAGTGCTCCCTGACGTCCTCGGCGGTCTCGGCTGCCTCCTCGCCGAAGATATGCGGATGGCGGCGGATCAGCTTGTCCACGATCCCGCCCGCCACCTCGTCGATCGAGAACGGCTCGTCCGGGTCCTCCTGCGCGATCCGGGCGTGGAAGACGACCTGCAGCAGCACATCGCCCAGCTCCTCGCGCAGCGCCTCGCGGTCACCCTGCTCGATGGCCTCGACGAGCTCGTACGCCTCCTCGATGCCGTACTTCACCAGCTCCTCGCTGGTGCGGGCGCCGCTCCACGGGCACTCGACCCGGATCCGGTCCATCACCTGGACCAGGTCGAGCAGCCGGGCGCCCGGCAGGTCGTACGCGCCGGGCAGCAGCTCCAGGTCCGGCATCCGCTCCCGCCCGGACCCGGCGAGCCGGGCCAGCCCGTCGGTCAGCGCGGACTCCCCGTCCGCCGAGGTGAGCACCACGGCGGTACGGCCCGGCGCGGTCGCGCAGTAGTCGACCAGCTCGCGCGCGCCGGGCGCCGCCTCCTCCACCTCGACGCCCGCGTCCCGCAGATACGGCAGCTGCGGATGGGCCGAGTCCGCGCACAGCACCCGGTCCGCGCCGCGCAGCGCCTGCCACGCGGGCCACGACAGCAGTCCGGGCGCCACCCGGTGGCTGGTGGTGAGCAGGACGATACGGCCGGTAGGGCCTGCGGCAGGGGCTGCGCCCGGGGCTTCGGAGGCGGTCACCCCTGAAACGTAACCTACGCCTGCTGCTTCACATCCCCGGAGGTCCGCAGCCACGTCTCCTTGGTCAGCACCGCCGTGCCCCGGGTGTCGTCCCACGTCCCGTAGCGCGGGTTGACCTCGATCGCCAGCGCCTTCGAGGTCCGGGCGAAGACCTGGTTCACCTTGGCGCTGCCGAGCTTGTGCACCAGCCCGTTGCGCAGCAGTTCCACGCGCAGCGCGTCGTCGATGCGGTCCGGGGCGATGCCCTGCTCCAGATAGAAGTCGCGCAGCGCCGAGGCGCCGCCCGGCTGCGCCTCGGAGGTCGGGCGGCACTTCGTCGTCTGCCCCATCTGGAGGCCGCGCAGCACCTCGGCGCCGCCCGCCGACTCGACGGCCTTGCGGCACTGCTGCACATCGCGGGGGGTCACCCGCACCCCGTTGTCCCTGCCGGCCCGCTCGATCACCCGGAACTGGATCATGCGGATCAGGGTGCTCTGGCTCAGCTGACCGCTGCCCGCCACCAGCTGTTCGGACTTGGGAGAGCCGCGTTGCGCGTCCCGGACGTCGTTGACCCGCGCCTGGAGCTCCGAGACGGTGATCCGGCTGCCGTCCACGACGGCGGCGGCACCGGGGTGCGCGTCATTGCCGCAGGCGGTCAGCAGCGGGGCGGCGAGCAGCACGGACGCGGCGGGGACGGCGAGGGCGGCGCGGGTCTTTCGGCGATATGGGGGTTGACCCCCATTGTTTTCCAGCATGGGGGCCTCCCGGCGTAAATCGACCTGGCGTTGATCGATGGTGTGACTCCGCTCCCTTACCCGAAGGAAGGTGCTTCCAACCCGAGGGTTGCGGTCCAGCCCGAACCGACCTCTTACGAGGCGCAGCAAATTTATCACACGTCAGGGAAGCTTCGACAACGATTCGCCGGGGGTTTAGGCCACCTCGTCAGCCGCGGACCTGCCCGAGCCAGTGCAGCGTGCGGCGGATCTCCTCCGGGAAGGGGTGGTGCGGGCCGTGCAGCCGCTCGGCGTCGTACAGGAGGCGGGCGAGCATGTCATGGGCGGCCGGGCGGTCTCCGAGGGAGAGCAGCAAGTGCCCGGTCCTGCGGCGGATTTCCAGCGGCGTGGCCGGGTCGGTGGCCGCGTACTGCTCGAAGTACGGGAGCAGCGTGCGGTATTCGACCAGCGCCTGGGCCGCCTCGCCGAGCTGTTCGAGGCATTGGGCCGCCTCGTAGCGGAACTGCAGCGAGGTGCGCAGCGCTTCGGGGCCCGACTCGGCGGCGTACTCGTCGGCGAGCCGGCGCAGCTCGGGCAGGGCCCGGCGGTACTGCCCGTCGTCCATGAGCGTCACCGCGTACTGCTTGCGCAGCGACCGTACGACCGGGGAGAGCTCGCCGTGTTCGGCGGCGGCGGACGGGAGGATCGCGCCGAGGATGTCCACGGCCTGGGTGATCCACCCCTGGTCGAGCAGGCGCTTGACCTCGTCGACGGCCGCCGCCACATCCGAGCGGGCGGGGGCGGCGGGGGGAGCCGGCGGGGCGGGGGCGGGCGGTGGGGCGGGGCGGTCCGGCCAGGGGGCGTGCGGGCGCAGGAAGGGGCGCGTGGGGTCCATGGGGCCGGTGGCGGCGACACCGGGCGCGGCGGCGGCGTACGGCAGCAGCGGAGCCAGCGCCTGGTAGACCTCCTGGGCGTCGGCCGGCCGGTGCTGAGGGTCCTTGGCGAGCAGCCGCAGCACCAGCGCCTCCAGCGCCTCGGGCACCTCGGGCCGCGCCTGGCGGACCGGGACCGGCGGCTCGTAGAGGTGGCGGTGCAGTACGCCGAGCGCGGTGGAGCCGGCGAAGGGCACATTGCCGATGAGGAGTTCATGCATGAGCACGCCCAGCGCGTACAGGTCGGTGTACGGGCCGACGGCGCCGCCCATGGCCTGCTCGGGGGCCATGTAGGCGGGGCTGCCGATGGGCGAGCCGGTGTGGGTGAGGCGGGTGGTGTCGGTGTCGAGGACGGCGGCGACGCCGAGGTCGAGGACGGTCACCGAGCCATCGGGGCGGATCATCACGTTCCGCGGCTTGAGGTCGCGGTGCACGATCGGCACCGCGTGGACGGCGGAGAGCACCGCGCACAGCTGCGCCGCGACGCACACCGCCCACTGCCAGGGGTAGGGGTCGTGTTCGGCGAGGTGGTCGGCGAGGTCGGCGCCCTCGACGTACTGCATGATCAGGTACAGGTCGTCGCCGTCGCTGCCCGCGTCGTGCACGGTGACCAGACCGCGGTGGTCGACCTGTGCGGTGACCCGGCACTCGCGGACGAAGCGGCGGCGCAGATCGTCCACGCCGTCCCCGCCGTCGCTGGGTATCGCCATCCGGTCGGGGCGCAGCAGCTTGACCGCGACCCGGCGGTCGAGCCGCCGGTCGTAGGCGGTCCACACCTGGCCCATGCCGCCCTGGCCGAGGAGCGTGGCCAGCTCATAGCGGTCGGCGACGACGCGTCCGTTCAACGGCCCTGCTCCCTGCGGAGGTAGTCGCTGAGCTCATCCAGCTCGGCGCGCACGCGCTGGATGCGCTGGGGTTGGGGTTGGGGCTGCGGTTGGGGCTCGGCCTGCGGATGAGGCTGAGCCTGGGGCTGGGGCTGGACGGGCTGGTGCGGCGGCGCAGGCTGGTGCGGCGGCACGGGCTGCTGCGGCTGGAGGGGCTGCTGCGGCTGGAGGGGCTGCTGCGGCGGTACGGCCTGGTGGGGCGGGACCGGGTAGCCGTACGGCCCGGGCCCGGCCGGATACCCCGGCGGGACGTACGGCCCGACACCCGGCGCGACACCCGGCGCCGGTCGGTGGTGCTTGATGTCGACGATCAGGTAGTGCGTCGCCACGGCGCAGGACAGCAGGAACATCCCCGCCAGGGTGGTGTACGCCAGCGCGTCGGGCTCATCCGGTCCGGTCCCGAACTCCACGAAGGCGAGCACCACCACCACACAGGTGCCCCAGAACAGCAGCCAGTCCAGCGCCCGGCGGCGCAGGATGGCCACGCGCAGCATCGTCACCCACGACAGCAGGCCGAAGGTCAGCATCGTCAGGCCGACGAAGACCACCCGCAGGAGGGCCACCGTGGCGGTGGACGCGGGGCGGGGCGGCGGCGCGGGGGCGTGGCCGTGCATGGCTGCTCCTGGAGGGACCTGGTGCCGAGGGGTGCTCGCGCGCGTGCGCGCGTTTGAGCGTATACATCGACGTGGCGGGGCGAACCCGGGTTGTACGGATCCGTCGTCTCTTTGATCACACAATCGTGATCAATGGGGCTGGACCGTGCCGTCGGCCAGGCCGTCGTACAGCCCCCGTACCAACTGGTCCCCCAGCCGCCCCGCGAGCCTCAGCGCCTCCTCGAAGGAGGCCAGGGTGCGGTAGTGCTCGCCGTAGCGCCGCTGGTCGTCGAGCGGGAGCCGGGGCAGCCGCAGTCGGCGTACGTCGAGCCGGGTGGCGGTGGAGGCGTAGCTGCTGGCCTGCCGCTGGTTGGCGCCGCCGCGCAGATACCCGGCGAGGAACCAGGGGTCGAGCGCCTGCGGATCGGGCCGCAGCAGACACAGATTGCGGGCGAGCAGTGCCCCGGCCGCGGCCTCGTCCACCACGCGGGCGACCGTGCCGCCGCCGATCAGCGGCACCACCACATCGCCCGGCTCGGTCAGCACCGGCTCCTCGGCGGCGGTCTCGGTCCGCTCAGCGGCGGCCGGGCCGGGCGCGGGGGCCGGGGCGGCGGGGGCGGGGAGGGCGCCGGTGGGGCCGGTCCCGGCGAGCACATCGGTCTCGGTGAGCACCGGGGGCGCCCCCGGTCCCCCGCCCGCCGGCTGCCGTCCGGGGCCCGGCACCGTCGCCGCGCCGCCGGTGCGCAGCACCAGGGCGCCCGCGCGGGCCAGTTCGCCGACGGTGGTCATGGGCCAGCGGGCGCCCTGCGCCCCGGCCGGCGCGCCCGCCGCCCGGTCCTCGGGGGCATCCGGGCCGCCGGGCGCGACGGGGGTCAGTTCGACGGTGCGGGCCAGGGTGGCGGTGAGCCGGTCGCGGACGGCGGCAAGCTCCTCGGCGCCGCCGCCCGCTGCGGGCGGCGGCAGATGGCGGGCGGGGGCGAGGTCGACGTCGTCGTCGAGAAGTTCGATCACGGGCAGCGCCTGGCACACCCCCGGCCGCTCGGGGGCGCCGTCGCCGCCGTCGAAGGCGCGCCAGGCGTCGAGGACGGTGTCGCGCACGGTCTGCCAGGGCAGTTTGTCCCGGCCCGGGGAGGCCGCGGCCGCCGGGTACCCGGGGACGGCCGCCGCCGGGCCGTCGGCCGGGCCCGCGGCCGAGGCCACGGCCGCGGCGGCGTCGACCAGCAGCAGCCGCGGCGCGCTCGGCTGTCCGGCGGCGGGGCGGCGCAGCACCCACAGGTGCAGCGGGATGCCGTACGGCGGGGCGGCCCCGGCGGGCAGCGCGACCACGGCCCGCAGCGCGCCGCGCCGCAGCAGGTCGGCGCGGATGCGGCGGCCGGAGCGGCGGGAGGCCACGGCGGGGGGCATGAGCAGCACGGCGGTGCCGCCGTCGCGGACGTGCGCGAGGGCGTGCTGGACCCAGGCGAGCTCGGATTCGGTGCGGGCCGGGAAGCCGTACTCCCAGCGGGGGTCGTAGGCGAGCTCGTCATGGCCCCAGTTGCGCTCGTTGAACGGCGGGTGGGAGACGACCGCGTCGGCGGAGAGCTGGGGCAGGGCGTCCGCGCGCAGGCTGTCGCCGCCGTGCACCCGCACCCGTGCGTCAGGGGCCTCGTGGGTCAGAGCCAGCCGCAGCGCGGTGAGCGCGGCCAGGTCGCGGTCCAGCTCCTGGGCGTACAGCGTGGCCGCGCTGTGGGTGCGCAGCACGGCCCACAGCAGCCCGCCGGTGCCCGAAGCGGGGTCGAGAACGGTGGGCCCGGGGCCGGCCGGTTCGGCCGGCGAGCCCGCCACGCCCGCCAGGGCGGCCATCAGCTCGGCGAGTTCGGGCGGGGTGACGGTGTACTGCCGTGGGTTGGCGTCCAGATGTCGCCCGATCAGGAACTCATAGGTCTCGCGCGGGCCGGTCTCGGCGGCCAGTTCGACGGCCTGGCGCAGCAGCGGTACGAAGGGCCGCAGCCCGGCCGGGTCCGCGACGGGCACCGGGTGGTCCTCGCCGAGCCGGGCGGTCAGCACCGGGGCGAGCGCGAGCGGCAGCAGCTCGGCCAGCTGCCGGTCGTCGGCCTCGCTCAGCCGGCGCCACTGGGCGGGCCGGTCCCGTACGAGGAGGAGTGCGGCGCCGACGGGGCCGAGCGCGGCGGCGGCCCCGTCCGGATGCCCGGCGAGCGCCTGCCAGACGCGTTCGCGCAGCGGCACCTCGGCGAGCTTGCCCTGGGCGCGCAGCCATCGCTCGACGTCGCCGAGGGCGAAGGTCGGGCTGGTCTCGGTGCCGCCGACCGGTTTGGGGAAGTCCGCGTGGCGGCGGCGCCAGTTGCTGACGGCGGCGCGGCCGACCCCGGCCAGCCGGGCGATCCCGGCGGCGGTCACCTCTGCTGCGTTGTCGGGCACCTGGCTGACTCCGTCCCGTGGTGCGGCTGTCACGTCGAGCATACCGATAGCGATCTTCAAATAGACCCGTTCACATTGTGAATCGTACCCCCGATCGAACTCTTGTTGACTCGGTTCACAGACTCTGCTCTTATTGACCCATCGGTTCACGGAGGCCGCAACCGGCTCCCGGACGAGTCAGAAGGGGTGGGCTGTCGCATGTCGCAGCAGCAGAACTGGTTTGCCCGGCACAAGGTCCTCACAGGCGCGGGGGCGCTCGTCGTGGTGATCGCCATCGGCGGTGCCCTGGCGAGCGGGGGAGACGACAGCAAGGACAAGAGCAAGGACACCGTCGCCCAAGGGGACACCTCCGGCGGGGGCTCGAAGGACAAGGGCGGCGACAAGCCCAAGGCCAAGCCCGCCATCGGCGGCGAGGGCGCCTTCCAGGTCGGCTCCGACGTCAAGCCCGGCACCTACAGATCCACGGACAACACCGACGGTATGTGCTACTGGGAGCGGGCCAAGGACTCCAGCGGCGAGACCGATTCGCTCATCGCCAACGACAACGTCATGGGCACCGCCTATGTGACGATCAAGGCGAGCGACAAGATCTTCAAGTCGAACGGCTGCAAGGACTGGGAAGCCGTCCCCGCCAAGGCCTCCGGCACCCCCAAGTCCGAGGTGGACGGGAACGGCGGCATGTACCGGATCGGGGCCGACATCGCCCCCGGTACGTACAAGTCGACCGGCAACGCCGATGACGACACCTGCTACTGGGAACGCAGCAAGGACGCCCTGCACGGCATCGACTCGATCATCGCCAATGAGAACGTCTCCGCGAACGGCATCGTGACGATCGCCGCGGGTGACGGATACTTCAAGACCAACGGCTGCAAGAACTGGAAGAAGACCAGCTGATGCGCTCCACCATGACCTTGGCGGCCCTGTGCGCCGTGACCGCACTCGCCCTGACCGCCTGTGGCTCCGACGACGACAAGGGCGACGCCGGCAAGTCCGGGCAGTCGGCCTCGGCGAGCTCCAAGGCCACACCCAGCAAGTCCGCCAAGGCCCCCGGCTCCGATCTGGAGAAGCTGACCGGTCCGCAGATCGCCAACAAGGCCATGAAGGCGATGAAGTCGGCGACGTCCCTGACCACGGACCTGGACGGCATAGTCGACGGCGGCCCCATGAAGTACCGCATGTCCTCGGCCAACAACGGCGAGTGCGTGGGCAACATGTCCTTCGGCACCGAGGGCAAGGTCGATTTGGTCAAAACCGGCGACCTGATCTACATGAAGTTCGACCGCGCCTTCTGGAAGTCACAGGGCGGCAAGGACGGCGCGGCAGCGGCCGACACGATCGGCGACCGCTGGACCAAGTCCAAGGCGTCCGGCTCCGACTTCAAGGACTTCGCCAGCGCCTGCGACTCCGACACCATGCTGGCCGGTTTCGAGGGCGGCCCGAACCTCGCGCGCAAGGGTAAGACCACCACGGTCGACGGCAAGCCCGCCATCACCCTCACCGAGACCGACGGCGACGAGACGTACACGACCTACGTCGCCACCGAGGGCAAGCCGTACATCCTCAAGATGGTCATCAAGGGCGGCAAGGAGCCCGGCACGGTCAAGTTCAGCGACTTCGACAAGCCGGTCGACGCCAAGGCCCCGACCGGGGACATCGTCGACCTCGACGCCGCCTGAGCGAAAGCCGACCGGCCACCCGCCTGCAGGGCGTCAGGCCCCGTCCACGGACGGGGCCCAGGCCCAGGTCTGCGCGGGCAGCTCCCCGTCGCTCAACCACCGCGCGGCAGCAGCTGCGGCGGAGCGCAGCGGAGCCTCTTTGAGCCCAGCCACCCGCCGGGCCCAGGAATCGGGACACCGGGCCGGCCGCCCCCTCCCCCCCTTCTCGCCGGCGCTTTGGACCCGGAGGGTCCGAGACGAAACCCGCACCCGCCCGAACCGAATGCCGCGAGACGGCGCATCGGCGCAGCGAAGCGGAGCCTGCGCGCAGCGCAGCCGCACGCCCGGTCCCCCGGTGGCCCCGGAGCCGTCATCCGCCGCACTGTGTGCGGGAACGCCCGGCTGTGCCATCAGGTTTCGCTGAAGGTCCGCCGGTAGGCGCCGGGTGTGGTGCCGAGGTGCGTCCGGAAACGGCGTCGCAGGTTGACCGCCGAGGCGAGTCCGACCCGGGTGGCGATGGCTTCGACCGGCAGGTCGGTCTGCTCCAGCAGCGCCCGTGCCGCGTCGAGGCGTTGGCCGAGCACCCACTGCCCCGGGCTGGTGCCCAGCTGTTCGGTGAACCGCCGGGCGAGGGTCCGGCTGGACAGCCCGGCGCGTTCGGCGAGGCGACCGAGGGTCAGCTGGGTGTCGAGCCGGGAGGTGGCCCACTCCAGCAGTGGCGCCAGTGACTCGTCCGCTCTGGCCGGCGCGGGCTGGACCGCGTACTGGAGTTGGCTGCCCTCCCGGTGTGGTGGCAGGACCATGTTCCGGGCGATCCGGGCGGCGTATGCCGCGCCGTGGTCGGAACGCACCAGGTGCAGGCACAGGTCGATGCCCGCGCCGGTTCCGGCGCTGGTCGCCACGTCGCCGTGGTCCACGAAGAGCACGTTCGGGTCCACCCGCACCTCGGGGAAGGCGGCGGCGAGCCGGGCAGTGCTGCGCCAGTGGGTGGTGGCGCGACGGCCGTCGAGCAGTCCGGCCTCGGCGAGGACGAAGGCCCCCGTGCAGATGGCGACGATCCGCGCCCCCCGCTGGTGGGCAGCGCGCAGTGGACCGGTGACGGCCGGGGGCACGGGCGTGCCGTACTGCTGCCAGCCGGGGACGACCACGGTGTCCGCGTCCCGCAGGGCCTCGAGACCCGCGTCGACGAGCATCGCGAAGCCGATGGTGGTCCGCACGGAACCGGGGCGCTCGGCGCAGATCCGGAAGCTGTAGCGGGCCGGCTCGTCCTGCGGGGCGGTGCCGAAGACCTCGGCGGCACACGCGAGCTCGAAGGGCGACTGGGGCGGGGTGAGCAGGGCCACCACCCGATGGAGGTTCATGGCAGGAATGTACCCACAGGTGTCTTTCCGGACTCTCGGACCGGGAGGCCGGCCCCGGTCACAGTGGTCCCATGAGTGGAACCACCGGAACGAGAGTGTTGAGGACGGCGGTCGGCCAGCTACCTGACCGCGGAGCAGGACGGCCCGGTCGTGTTGCTGCTGCACGGCACGTACTGGAGTCGGGTCTGGCTCCCGGTGCTGGGCCGCCTCGCCGAGGCGGGGATGCGGCCCCTTGCGGTCGATTTCCCCGGACTGGGGCGCTCGGGAGGCGAGCTCACCCCGGAAACGGCCACGGTCCCGGCGCTTGCGGACTGGGTGGCGCGATTCGCGTCCGCGCTGAAGATCTCCGGGCCGGTCGCCGTGGCGGGCCATGACATCGGCGGCGCCGTCGCCCAGCACCTTCTCGTCCACGGTCGCCTGGAGGTGTCGCGGCTGGCGCTGGTCAACTCGGTCACCTACGACTCCTGGCCGGCGCCCCACGTGGCCCGGTTCCGCGGCCCGGGGACCACAGCCGACGACGTTCTCGCCGCCCGCCGGCAGGCGGTGACGGCGGCGCTGGGCAGCGCCGCCACCGAGCCGCGGATCGCGGACTATCTGGACCCGTGGACCGATCCGCGGGTTCGCCGCTCCTGGATGGCCATGGCGGGCGCGGCCGACAGCCGCCACACCCTTGATCTCGTTCCCGCACTGCGGCGATCGACGACGCCCAAGTTGCTGATCTGGGGCGAGGACGACGCCTTCGAGACGGTGGAGTACGCCGAGCGGTTCGCCTCGGAGATCCCGCGTACCACACTCGTACGTATCCCAGAGGCGGACCACATCCCCACGGAGAACGCCCCCGGCACGATCGCCGGCCATCTCATCGACTTCTTCACGGCGTAGAGACCGCCCGGGCCGCTCGTCAACCGCCGCACTGGCGCAGCATCATCTGCTTGTCCGGTTCAGTCACCGGCATCTGATACTTGATGGCGACCTGGGCGAACCGGACCGCGTAGGCGCACCTGATCTGTTTGCTGGGCGGCAGCCAGGACGCGGGCCCGGAATCGCCCTTGGCCGAGTTGGCACGGCCCTCGACCGGGATCAGATTGAGCGCGTCGTTGGCCAGCTGCTCGCGTTTGCTCTTCGGCCAGCGGGAGGAGCCCATCTGCCAGCTGTACGACAGCGGCACCACATGGTCGATCTGCACCTCGGTGGCCTTCTGCTTGCGCCACTCGATGGTCTTGCCCGTGTACGGGTCGCGCAGGGTCATGGAGACCACCACGCAGTCGGAGCCGGACCGGAAGCGCAGCCGCCGGCCGTCGCGCTTCAGAAGATCGTTGCGGGTGTCACAGCCGTTGCGCGCGAGCGGCACCCCGTCGGCCGTGTCCATCCAGGCGTAGCCGAACTCGTCCCGCTCGTAGCCGGTCCTCGGCCCCCGCCCCTTGGTGAGCAGCTGGTCGATGAGGCGCCGGGCCGCGGCCTTGTCGGCGTCGCTGGTCACGGGCCCCAGGCCCGGCTTCGTACCGTCGGGATTCTTCAGCGGGCTGAGCACGTACGGGTTCGGCGCCACACCACCGTCCGGGCCGCCCTCCCGGCCCCCGCCGCCCCGGCCACCGCCGTCGTCCCCGCTCCCGCCCGAACATCCGGAGACCAACGCCAGCGCGGCGAGCCCCGGAATCAGAACCTGCCCAAACCGTCTCTGCAACCCTCCGGCCTCCTTCGCGTATCTTTTCGCACAGACCGCCCACACGATAAGGACCCTGGATGGACACGGCCGCCGCACTCCCGCCCGGCACCACCGCCGAGGGGGCGAGCGACGCCACCTTGGACCGTGCCCGGCCGGACGGCACCCAGGCAGCCCGGCTGCGCCACCCCCGGCTGGACCCGTACTGGCTGGCCGCGGGCTTCTTCGTGGCCTTCGCGGCCATCTCGATCACCCGCTTCCGGCGGATGGCCACCATGTCCTGGGACCTGGGCATCTTCGAGCAGGCGATACGCTCCTACGCCCATTTCCAGACCCCCGTCGCCGATCTCAAGGGCCCCGGCTTCAACATCCTCGGCGACCACTTCAGCCCGGTCACCGCCCTGCTCGCCCCGTTCTACCGGGTCTTCCCCACCCCCGTCACCCTCCTCGTCGCCCAGGCCGCCCTCTTCGCCGTCTCCACCATTCCCGTCACACGCGTCGCGGCCCATCTGCTGGGGCGGGGACGGGGGCTGGCGATCGGCGTCGCGTACGGGCTGTCCTGGGGCGTCCAGCGGGCCGTCGACTTCGACTTCCACGAGATCGCCTTCGCCATGCCGCTGCTCGCCTTCTCCCTGGAGGCGGTGGTGCGCGGACGCTGGACGGCGGCGATGGTGTGGGCCGTCCCGCTCGTCTTCGTCAAGGAGGACATGGGGGTCACGGTGGCCGCGATCGGCGCCGTGATCCTGGTCCGCACCTGGCGGGAGCGCCCGCCGCGGATCGTCCCGCTCGCGGTCGGCCTCATCGGCTTCGGCGTGCTGGCCTCCGCCCTCGCGCTCGGCGTGATCATCCCGAGCTTCAACGGCTCAGGCTCGTACGACTACTGGGACAAGGTCGGCAGCGGCGGCGAGCAGACCGGGACCATACCCCTGGAGACCGCGGTGCGCACCCTGCTGTGGGTGCTGCTGCCCACCAGCGGCCTGCTCGCGCTGCGCTCCCCGCTGCTGCTGGCCGCCGTGCCCACCCTCGGCTGGCGCTTCGTCTCCCACGACGACCACTACTGGGGCACGGACTGGCACTACAGCGCGGTGCTGATGCCGATCGTCGCGCTCGCCCTCGTCGACGCCGTCCACCGCACCCGCGACAGCCACCGCCCCTGGCTGGCCTCCTACGCCCGGCAGCTGCCCGGCATGGCCGCCGGCGCGGCGCTGGCGCTGACCGCCTCCCTGCCCCTGGAGAACCTCACCGACCCGGACTTCTACCACAAGCCGAAGGAGGTCACCGAGGTCGAGCGGCTGCTGGACCGCATCCCGGACGGGGCGTCGGTCGAGGCCAACGTGGGGCCGATAAGCCGGCTCACCAGCCGCTGCCGGGTGCTGTGGGTCGGCGGTACGCAGGGGGTCGTGCCGGACTACATAGCCCTGCAGGAGCCGGAGCGCACGCCCGATGACCTCATCGCGTACGCCAAGCAGCTGCACCCGAACGCCCGGTACGCGTACCTCGGCTCCAGCGGCGGTTACTTCGTGCTCAAGCGGGCCGACGCGGCCTGACCCCGGTCGCCTTTCACGCGCTCATCGGCTTCGGGGCGATCAGGGCGAACGGCGCCCCCTGCGAGTCCTGGACCACGGCCATCCGGCCCGCCACCATGTCAAAGGGCTCCCGGCACACCGTCCCGCCCGCCTCGGCCACCTTCGCCGCCGTCTCGTCGGTGTCCGCGACCGCGAAGTAGACCAGCCAGTGCGAGGGCGCCTCGGGCGGGGCGCCTGCGTCCAGCGGCCGCATCCCGCCCACCGGACGTCCCTTCACGGACAGCGAGAAGTAGTCCCCGGCGCCCTCCATCGGGGCGCTCTCGAACCCCAGCGCCGCCTCGTAGAAGGCGGCCGCCGCCTCGGGGTCGGTGGTGTTGAGCTCGTTCCAGATCAGCGCGCCCGGCTCGTTGACGACGCCAGCGCCGGGGAACTCCCGCGGCTCCCAGACGCCGAAGACGGCCCCGGTCGGATCGGCGGTCACCAGCATCCGCCCCAGGTTCATCACCTCGACGACCGGGGTGAACGCGGTGCCGCCGTTGCGGGTGATCGCCTGAAGCGAGGCATCGGCGTCGGCGGAGGCGAAGTACGTGGTCCACACGGGCGGCGGCGCGGGCTGGTCGCCCATCGCCTCGGCCGACATGATGCCGGCCACCGGCTTGCCCTTGAGGGTGCACAGCGCGTATCCGCCGGTCTCGGGCGGGCCGGGGCGGCCCTCCCAGCCGAAGACCTCGGCGTAGAAGGCGAGGGCGGCCGCCTGGTCGGGGGCCACCGCATCGATCCAGCAGGGAGTACCGGGCTGGTACGGCTCGGTGACTTCGGGCATCGGCGCCTCCGGGTCGGTCCCCGGCCGTCGCGGCGGCCGGACGCAACACCCCCTCGGCCCATTGTCCCGTGGTGCGGCCGGGCCGCCACTCGGCGCGGCACCACACGCCTCTCACCTCATCGATACCGGCCGCGCACCAACTTGAGAAACGACCGTCACAAGCGTGCGGCAGGATGCCCGGCATGATCGACTCCCAGGGACGGCAGCCCTACCCGCACCCGTACGCCCATCCCCCGCAGCCACAGCCACAGCCACAGCCGCCCGCCGTCCCCGAGGCCATCGGCGATTTCCGGCGGTGGTTCTCGGCGACCGTGGACGGCCTGGTCGCACTCTTCGGCGGCACGGCCATCGCCGTACGGCTGATTCCCGCCCTCGGTGGGCCGGAGCCGTTCTGGGGCACCATCCTGGCCGGGGTGTTCGGGCTGTCCTTCCTCCACCATGTGCTGGGGCCCTGGATCTTCCGGACGACGATCGGCAAGTTCCTGTTCTTCGCCCGGGTGGTGCGCGACGCGGACGGCGGGCGGCCGCGTTTCTGGCAGGCCGTCCGGCGCTGGGCCTACGGGTTGACCTGGCTTCCGATGCAGCCGCTGCTGAGCCTGTTCGGAGACGACGGCGACCCGTACGAGGATGCCTGCGGGCTGCGCTACGTACGCGCCAAGGACCTGCGGCGCTGACGGCCCCACCGGCATCGCCACACGCTGCTGCCGGCCAAAGCCGACGGGCGGCGGCCGGCCCGAAGAAGGCCGACCGCCGCCCGGGGCGGGAGTCCTGAGGGTGCGTCAGGCGCCGGTGGCGCTGCCCGCGATCCACTCGCTCCAGCTCATGTTCCACCCGTTCAGGCCGTTGTCCGGCGAGACGGTCTTGTCCTTCGAGTTCTTCACGATGACGACGTCACCGATCTGCGACTCGTTGTAGAACCAGGCGCCGTCGGTGTTCGGGTCGCCCGCGCCCTTGGTGTCCGACAGGCCGACACAGCCGTGGCTGGTGTTGACCGCGCCGAAGATGGACTTGGCGCCCCAGTAGTTGCCGTGGATGAAGGTGCCCGAGGTGGTCAGGCGCATGGCGTGCGGCACGTCCTTGATGTCGTACTCGCCCTTGCCGTCGCTGTCCGTGAAGCCGACCGTCGCCCCGTTCATCCGGGTCTCCTTGAACTTCTCGGAGATCACCATCTGACCGTTGTACGTCGTGTTCTGCGGGCTGCCGGCCGAGATCTTGATGGTCTTGAACAGCTTGCCGTCGCGCACGACCTTCATGGTCTTGGCCTCGGCGTCGACCGTGGAGACCTGGGAGCGGCCGATCTTGAAGGTGACCGTCTTCTCCTGGACGCCCTTCACCCCCGGCGAGCCCTCGACGCCGTCGAGGTCCAGCTTCAGGGTGACGGTCGAGTTGGCCTTCCAGTAGTCCTTCGGCCGGAAGTCCAGGCGCTGGGTGCCGAACCAGTGGCCGACCACCTGCTGACCGCTGCTGGAGGAGACGGTGATGTGCGACTGGACGGCCTTCTTGTCGCTGATCGCCTTGTCGAAGTTGATCGACACGGGCATGCCGACACCGACCGTCGAACCGCTCTCCGGCGTGAAGTTGCCGATGAAGCTGTTGGCCGGCGAGACGGTGGTGAAGGAGGAGTTCTCCGTCGCCTTGCGGCCCTTGGAGTCCTCGGCCGTCGCAGTGATCTTGTACTGGGTGGACCGCTCCAGCTGTCCGCTCGGCTTCCAGGACTTCCTGTCGGACGATATGGAGCCGGGGACCTTGGCACCGGTCGCGGCGGCGGTCATGGTCACGTCCTTGAGCGTGCCGCCGGAGACGGTGACCTTCGTGTCGCTGTTGATGCCCGCGTTGGTCACTCCGGCCTTGGGCGTGATCTTGATGTGGGCTTCCGACGCGTCCTTGGCGGCCGCCTCGTCCACTTGCGACTGGGACTTGTCGCCCCCGGCGTTGTTCTTGTTGCCGTCGCTGCCGCCGTCGTCGCCCCCACCACACGCCGCGAGGGTCAGTACTCCACTGAGCACGGCGGCCGCGGCCACCAGCCCCCTACGGCGCTTGCCGTCCGTCATCACACGCTTCTCCATTGATCTGGACCCCAGAAACCCCGGACCTATCCGACAAGAACGCCTGTACCTTTTGGCCGGTTCCACGCACAGTAAAACTGTGCGGAAGGCCACTTAGCAAAGACGCCGGTCAAGCCCATGGCCCGACCGGGGTACCCAGCACCCGTGCGGCGCAGTCGTCCCTTCCCCTCTTATCCTCCAGGACGCCGATCCCTCGAACTCCGTTCCACTCCGGCGCGTCGAGGTCGCGGATCGATCAAGATCCCTGGGGAGAAAAACATACAAAGCGGCACAAAGCATGACGTCTCAGGACTGCCCATACGACGGAGGGTATGCCTCCGGGCGGTCTCGCTTCCGTGCGACCCGCAGTTGTCACTACGATCGGACGCACGGGGCCAATTGACCGCAGCCTCAAGGAGGATGCCGTTGTCCGCACGCCGACCGCTGCTGACCGCCGCCGCCGCGGGCTCGCTGCTGTGCGCCCTGTGGTTCGTCCCGTCCGCGAACGCCACCGTCGAGCGGGACGGCCAGGCCCCCGCCGGGCAGACGAGGACCCAGCCCGCCTCCGGCGAGAACCTCGCCGACACCGGCAGCGTGGACGTCACCCCCTACCTGGTCGGCGGCACCGCCTTCCTGGGGCTCGGGGTCGCCATGGTGACCGCCTCCGTACGCCGCCGGCCTTCTTTTTAGGCTCCGCTCTCCCCCAGCTGCCGCTGGGAGGTGCCCCGGCCGGAGGCGAGGCCCCCGCCCTCAGGCCAGCGGGCCGGTCACCTGCTCCACCGTCTCCGCCAGCCGCCCCGACCGTACGAACGCGTCCGCGGCCGCCAGGTCCGGCGCCAGATAGCGGTCCTCCCCCGGGCCCTCGACGCCCGCCCGGCGCACCGCCGCCAGCACCGCCCGGCTCGCGGGGGCCGGGACAAGCCCCTCCCGCAGCTCGATCGCGCGGGTGGCCGCGACCAGTTCGACCGCGAGCACGCGGGTCAGGTTGTCCACCGCCGTCCGCAGCTTGCGCGCCGCCGACCAGCCCATCGAGACATGGTCCTCCTGCATCGCCGAGGACGGGATGGAGTCGACGGAGGCGGGTACCGCCAGCCGCTTGAGCTCGCTCACCAGCGCCGCCTGGGTGTACTGCGCGATCATCAGCCCCGAGTCCACGCCCGCGTCGCCCGCCAGGAACGGCGGCAGGCCGTGCGAGCGGTTCTTGTCCAGCAGCCGGTCGGTGCGGCGCTCGGCGATCGAGGCGAGGTCGGCCACGGCGACGGCGAGGAAGTCCAGGACGTAGGCGACGGGCGCCCCGTGGAAGTTGCCGTTGGACTCCACCCGGCCGTCCGGCAGCACCACCGGGTTGTCCACGGCGGAGGCCAGCTCGCGGTCGGCGACCAGCCGGGCGTGCGCGAGCGTGTCCCGGCCGGCGCCGGCGACCTGGGGCGCGCAGCGGACCGAGTAGGCGTCCTGGACCCGCGGCGCGTCGTCCTGGTGGTGTCCGGTGAGGCCGGACCCGGCCAGCACCCGCAGCATGTTGTCCGCGCTCGCCGCCTGGCCCGGGTGCGGCCGGATGGCGTGCAGCTCGGGCGCGAGCACCCGGTCGGTGCCCAGCAGCCCCTCCAGCGACAGCGCGGCCGTCACATCGGCGACGGTGAACAGCCGGCCCAGGTCCTCGCAGGCCATGATCAGCATGCCCAGCATTCCGTCCGTGCCGTTGAGCAGCGCGAGCCCTTCCTTCTCGCGCAGCTCGACCGGCTCTATGCCGTGCTCGGCCAGCAGCTCAGCGGCCGGGCGCAGCACCCCGTCAGGACCCTCGGCCTCGCCCTCGCCCATCAGCGTCAGCGCGCAGTGCGACAGCGGCGCGAGGTCGCCGGAGCACCCCAGTGAGCCGTACTCGTGCACCACGGGGGTGATCCCCGCGTTGAGGACGGCGGCCATGGTCCTTACGACCACCGGGCGCACGCCGGTGCGGCCCGAGGCGAGCGTCTTCAGTCGCAGGAACATCAGCGCGCGCACCACCTCGCGCTCGACCCGCGGCCCCATGCCGGCGGCGTGTGAGCGCACGATGTTGCGCTGGAGCCGGCCGCGCAGCTCGGGGCTGATGTGGCGGACGGCGAGGGCGCCGAAGCCGGTGGAGACGCCGTAGACGGGTTCGGGCTTGGCCGCGAGGTCGTCGATGACCCGGCGCGCGGCGGCGACGGCGGCCAGGGCCTCCTCGGAGAGCTCGACCCGCGCGCCGTCGCGCGCGACGGCGATCACATCGGCGGCGGTCGTCCCGGAGGTGCCCAGCACCACAGAATGCATATCCATATTCAGGCACCCTAGATAGTGAATCTCCGTCTGTCACCCGCCCCTGGTCCGCTGCGGGGCTGGTCTGTCACCCGCCCCTGGCCCGCCCCAGGGGCTCTCGCCCGGACAGGGCCTAGATGCGGCCCCTGAAGCGACGGCGCTCGGGCCCCCGGGCCGAGGTGTCGGCCAGCCGCACCACCGGGTCCTGCGGGCCGCCCTCCCGCCCGGCGACCACCGGCTTCGCCGAGCGAGCGGCCTTCGCCCGGTACTGGGCGGCGTCCGCCAGCCGGAACAGCCGGCGGGCGGTGCGTACGGGGCCGATCGGATCGCCGGTCGAGGCGACCCCGCACGCGACCCCCTCGCCCAGCTCCAGCTCGGCGGCCCGGCGGCACAGCTCATCGGCCACCCGCACCACCTCGTCCGCCGAGGGGCCGACCTCCACCAGACAGAACTCATCGCCCCCCAGCCGGGCCGCCAGGGCCCCCGGGAGCATGGCTCCGCACAGCGAGAGCACCGAGCCGAATCGTTCCAGCAGCCGGTCGCCCACCGCATGGCCCAGCGCGTCGTTGACCTGCTTGAGCCCGTTGAGGTCGCACATCACCAGGCTCACCACCACCCCGTCCCGGCGGTGCTCCTCCAGCGCCTCGTCCAGCCGTATGTCCACCGCACGGCGGTTGCCGAGCCCGGTCAGCGGATCGGTGAAGGCCAGCCGGCGGGCCTCCTCCAGCCGCTCGGTCTGCGCGATCCCGGCGGCGGTCACCGCGGCCAGGACCGTCGCGAAGTCCGCGTCGGCCCGGCCGAAGACCGGCTCCCCGGCCCGCCGCGCCACATACAGCTCGCCCCACGCCCGCCCGTGCAGCACGATCGGCGCGACCACACAGCTGCCCCGCCCGCGCCGCCGCAGCGCCGCCACCCGGCCGGGGCTGACGCCGCGCGGCGCACCCGCCGCCGCGTCCGTGTGCACGCCCCCCGGGCCGCCGCCGTCCGCCCCGGCGGCCACCTCCACCCAGGCGTGCGGCTCCCCGCCCCGCGCCCACTGCTCATGCAGAAACTCGGTGATCTCGGGGAACTCATGCACCGGATAGAACTCGCGTTCGGGGAACTCCTCCTCCCCCGGGGCCAGCTCCCCGCTGTTGACCAGCACCCGCAGCCGCCCCAGCTCCCGCTCCCACACCGAGACCGCCGCGAAGCTCCCGCCCAGCGCGCGGCACGCGGCCCGCGCCGCGGACCGCACCGCCTCACGCGGGGTGTGCGCGGCCGCCATCGACTGCGCCAGTCCCACCACGGCCTTCAGCCGCGCATCACCCTCGCCCGTCACCACGCCTCGCATTCCCCTGCCGCGCACACCGCACAGTCCAGCGTAGGAATGTTCGGCGAATTCCGCCTTGTCCCGTCCCGGGTTATTCGCCGGGCCAGTTCGGTGTGCGCTTCTCGTTGAAGGCCGCGACGCCCTCCGCCCGGTCCCCGGAGAAGGCCACCGACCGCCACGCCGCGTCCTCGACCTCGAGCCCTGCCCGCAGATCCAGCCCGTAACCGACCCGCAGGGCCCGCTTGGCCGCCCGCAGCCCGACCGGTGAGTTCGCGGCGATCCGCCGGGCCAGCTCCAGCGCCTCGGTACGGTCCTCCCCGTCCGCCACCAGCCGGTCGACCAGGCCCAGCTCGCGGGCCTCGGCGGCAGCCACCCGCCGCGCCGTGAAGATCAGCTCGGCGGCGCGCGCGGCCCCCACCCGGCGGGGCAGCAGCTGGGTGCCGCCCCCGCCCGGGATCACCCCGACCGAGACCTCGGGCAGCCCGACCACCGCCGTGCCGTCCGCGACGATCAGATCGCAGGACAGGGCCAGCTCGAAGCCGCCCCCCAGCGCATAGCCGTGCACCGCGGCCACCGTCGGCACCGGCAGCTCCAGCACCCCGGTGTAGGCGGCGCGCGCCAGCGGGCGCTGCCGCCCCAGCTCGGCGTCGCTCAGGGAGTTCCGCTCCTTGAGGTCCGCGCCGACGCAGAACGCCCGCTCGTGCGTGGAGGACAGCACCACGGCCCGTACGGACCCGTCCTCGGCCAGCGCGGCGCACGCCTGGGCGATGCTCCGCGCCATCCCCGTGGAGACGGCGTTCATGGCCTTCGGCCGGTCCAGCACCAGTTCGGCCACGGAGCCTTCCCGCCGGACCGCGACCCACTCGCCGTAGCGCTGCTCACCCACACGACCCTCCCGGTTAACGACCGTGAACACCTCGGGACGGATCATCGCAGCCCGCGCCGCCCCCGGCCAGTGGGCACCGGGGGCGACGGAACTCCGGCCGGACACTGATCAGGCACCGATCAGACGCTGATCAGCCGCCGGTCACTTGCGCGAGCGCCGCCACCTGGCCAGGAAGCCCAGCACGCCGGTCGGCTTCGGCTTGGCAGCCTCCGCGTCCGCCGGTGCGCCGCCGGGCTCCGCCACGGCCCCCTCCGCTCCCGGCACGGCCGGCAGGCCCGTCGGGGCGGGCGGGACCTCCGGGGCCACCGGAGCCTGCGGGGCAGGTACCGGCGGGGCCGACGGGACCTGCGGAGCCGGAGCCGGAGCCGCGGGCCCGGCGTCCCACTCCGCGGGCTTGGGCAGCTCGCCGACAGGGGCGAACCGCACCGGGAGCGCGGTCAGCCCGCGCTGGTACAGCCCCGGGCGCCACTCCAGCTTCTCGGCGGCGACGGCGAGTTCGATGTCCGGGAGCCGGTCCAGCAGCTTCTCGATGGCCGCGGTCGCGATCAGCCGCCCCTGGTTGCGGCCGGAGCAGGTGTGCTGCCCTGCGCTGAAGGCCAGGTGGGCCCGGTTTCCCTGCTTGTGCTGGGAGGAGTCGAGCGCGTCCTGGTTGCCCCCCGCGTAGCTGATCACCACGGGCTCACCCGCGCGCAGCCGGGTCCCGCTGATCGTGACGTCCCGCAGCGGCCAGTGCACCCCCAGATTGGCCAGCGGCGGGTCGGTCCACAACACCTCGTCCAAGGCGTCCTCGACGAGCATGCCCCCGCCCGCGAGGTCCCCCGCGAAGCGCTCGTCGATCAGCAGCACCCGCAGGGCGTTGCTGATCAGACTGGCCACCGGTTCGACGCCCATGCCCATCAGCAGCAGCAGGTGTTCGACCAGTTCCTCAGTGTCCAGCCGCGCCGGGTGGGCGATCAGCCAGGAGGTGACGTCCGGCCCCGGCTCGGCCCGCTTGAGCTCGATCAGGTCCCGGAACGTCGCGTCGAGGTCCTGGGCCGCGGACATCGGGTCGCGACCGTCCAGCAGCCGCGCCATGGCCGCGAACAGCCGGTCCGCGATGTCCTTCGGGCAGCCGAACAGCTCGCCGACGGCCAGCATCGTGACCAGCTGGCAGTACTCGGGGATCAGATCGGCCTCGCCCGCCGCGGCGAACTGGTCGATCAGCGAGTCGGCTATGCGCTCCACATAGCCGCGCAGCGCCCCCAGGTCGATCCGGCTCATGCTGTCGTCGACGGCGCTGCGCAGCCGCCGGTGCGCCTCCCCGTCCACCCAGCCGGCCTGAGCCCGGGGCCTGAGCAGCTGCGCGGAGTGGGTGGCCTCGGGAACCCGGCCCTCGTTCATCGCCCGCCAGTTCCGCGGGTCCTTGGAGAACATCTCGGGGCGCCGCATGATCTCCAGAGCCGTCTCGTAGCCGACGCACAGCATGGCCGTGACGCCCGGGTCCAGCTCCACGGGCGCGAGCGGGCCGTGGGTCTCGCGCAGCCGCTTGTAGACGGCGTACGGGTCCTGGAAGAACTCGGGCGTGTAGAGCGGCTCGGGTCCGGTGCCGGTGCCGGTGCCGCCGGCGTGCGCCGGGCAGCCCGGCGGGGGAACGGCAGTCGGCTGGGCGACCGATTCGTAAGGCTGGCTCACAGTGCTCCTGGCTTCTGTCTTCGGTACAGGCCGACAGCGCGAGGGCATCGAGCGCAGGGCCCGCGGGGGATCGCCAAGATCCACTCCCATCGCGCGCAGGTAGGCTAGCGCGAGACGCCGGGGATGCACCCCGGGCTTCGGCGAAGAAGCACAGGAACTGCGCACAGAAGTACGTGGATCCTCAGTACGAAAGGCCTCGGCGCGCAGGGCCTTGCGCACAGGGCTCATCAGGCAAGGCCTCGGTACGCGAGGCCTTCGCGCGCAGGGGCCCTGGACCACAGGGCACGGGCCTCGGTACCCGAAAGCCCTCAGCCCCGCCGGGTCAGCAGCCAGGGCTCCACGACCCCCAGCCCACGCACCGGCCGCTGCCAGGTGGGCTGGAGCGCGAAGCGGTACGAAGGCGGCTCCTCGCCCTCCTTCTCCGCGGCGGCCGCCTCCTCGGCGGCCTGGGCCTCCGACACCGGGGCCGCCCGCAGCCGCCCCAGCTCCTCCGCGAACGCCCCGTCCACCAGCACCGCGTTCTTCGGGGCTATGGAGGTCAGCCGGCTGGCCAGGTTCACCGTCGTCCCGAAGACATCGCCCATCCTGGTCGTGACGGTCCCGAACGCCATGCCGACCCGCAGCTCGGGCATCGTCTCGTCGTGGGTCAGCGTCTCGATCAGCCGCAGCCCGATCTCGGCGGCGATGCTCGCGTCGTCCGCCGCGTACAGCACCTCGTCGCCCAGCGTCTTGATCAGCCGCCCGCCGTGCGCGGCCACCAGGTCGGCGGCCGTGGTCTCGAACGCCTCGACCAGTTCGCCGAGCTCCTCCTCCTCCAGCCGCCGGGTCAGCCGGGTGAAGCTCACCAGGTCCGCGAAGCCCACCGCCAGCCGCCGGTCGACCATCTCCGCGTCGTCCGCCGTCTGCACCACGCGGCCGGTCGCGGCCGCCAGCTGCCGCCGGTAGACGTAGACCAGGAACTCCTCCAGCTCCGGCAGCAACAGCTCCACCAGCGGGTAGGCGATCTCGGTCCGCGTCATCCCCGTCTCGTGCGGCTCGGTGAGCCCTTCCAGGAAGGAGTCGATCTGCCAGTCGGCCAGCCGCGCCGTGGTCTGGCCCGTGGACCGCGCCACCTGGATGGCCATGGGCTCGCTCAGCAGCCCCGCCTCCACCAGGCCGGCCAGCCGCCGCAGCGCCAGCACGTCCGCCTCGGTGAGCGCCTTGGCCTGGCCGATGTCGGCGAAGCCCATGGCCCGCCAGAAGCGGGTGGCCAGCTCCACGGACACCCCTGCGCTGCGGGCCGCCTGGAAGGGGGTGTACTGCCGCTCCGCCCCGAGGATCAGCTGCTCGAGCCGGAGCGAGAGGGGGTCGAGCTCGATCTCGCCGGCACCGGCCGCGGTGTCCTCGCCGGCCGCCGCACGCCCGTCGGCAGCCGCCCGCTCACTGGCACCTGCACGCTCACTGGCAGCCGCACGCCCGTCGGCAGCCGCTCGCTCGCCGACCGTCGCCTCGTCGCCGACCGCGTCCCGGGCCCCGGCCTCCGGAGCCGCGCCGGAATCCATGTCGTCGGCGGTCACCGGCGGCCCCCTGTCCGATCCCTGCGCACTGCCCTTCCGTTCCCTCTTCCGGTTCGGTTCCGGCCCACGGCCGCCCCGAACTGGGCGGACCGCCACAACGATACGTCAGGTGTGCCCTAGCTCACTCTCCCCTGCGAAGCTGGGAAAACTCTTTGCTCAGGGGCGCAAAAATTCTCGCGGATCTCTGCTCGCTCCCTGCCCGGGGGGCTATGACGCGAGCTATGACGCGGCGTGCAGATGCACGATGTCCCCGGCGGAGACCGGCTCCTGCACGCCCCCCTCCGTGGCGAGCACCAGCCGCCCGTCGCCGTCGACCGCGACCGCCTCGCCGACGCGCTCCCCGCCGCCGGGCAACTCGGCGCGCACCCTACGGCCCAGGGTGGCGCACCCGGCCGCGTACGTCTCCTGCAGCCCGCACGGCCCGGGGTCGCCCTCGAACCGGCGCCACTCCCCGTACCACTCCTCGATCGACCGCAGCACCGCGCGCAGCAGCGGGTCCCGGTCGGTGGAGACGGCGCCCGCGAGCGCCAGCGACCCGGCCGTGGGCACGGGCAGCTCATCGGCGCGCAGCGAGACGTTCAGCCCGATGCCGATGACCACCGCGTCGCCGGTCCGCTCGGCCAGGATCCCGCCGAACTTCCGCTCCTGGCCCCCGACCGTCACCAGCAGGTCGTTGGGCCACTTCAGCGCGGTGTCCACACCCGCCGTCCGGGACAGCGCCCCGGCGGCGGCGACCCCGGCGAGCAGCGGCAGCCATCCCCACCGCTCGGTGGGCACCCCGGCGGCGCCCGGGCGCAGCAGCACCGAGAAGAACAGCCCGGAGCGGGGCGGGGCGCTCCAGGCGCGGTCCAGCCGGCCGCGCCCGGCGGTCTGCTCCTCGGCGATGAGCACCGCGCCCTCCGGGGCCCCGGCGGCCGCCCGGGTGACCAGGTCGGTGTTGGTCGAGCCGGTCGCCTGCACCACGTCGAGCTCGGTCCACAGCCTGCCGGGCCGCACCAGCGCGCGCCGCAGCGCGGTGGCGACCAGCGGGGGACGTTCCAGGTCGGACCAGCGTCCGCCGGGGCCGCCCGGGGTGCCCGGGCTCCCCGGGGTGTCAGATGGCGTCATAAGGGCCAGCCTAGGGTCAGGAGGTGTGGCCAACGACGCAGTGCCCACATGCAGTCCCGCCGATACGCTACGAGCCGGTAGCCCAGCCGGCGCAAGCGCCCCTTTCCCGCCCGCCGACCCCCGTTTCAGGGCCTGATCCCCCAGGCCCCCGAGGACGAGCAGGAGCCGCAACCCGATGTCCGAGCCTGAGATCTCCCCCGAGATTCCCGATCGTCACACCACCGCGGGCAAGCTCGCGGATCTTCAGCGCCGCATCGACGAGGCCACGCACGCGGGCTCGGCGCGAGCGGTGGAGAAGCAGCACGCCAAGGGCAAGCTGACCGCGCGCGAGCGGATCGGTCTGCTCCTCGACGAGGGCTCGTTCACCGAACTCGACGAGTTCGCGCGGCACCGCTCGACCAACTTCGGCATCGAGAAGAACCGCCCGTACGGCGACGGCGTGGTCACCGGCTACGGCACGGTGGACGGCCGTCCGGTCTGCGTCTACTCCCAGGACTTCACGATCTTCGGCGGCTCGCTCGGCGAGGTCTACGGCGAGAAGATCGTCAAGGTCATGGACTTCGCCCTCAAGACCGGCTGCCCGATCATCGGCATCAACGACGGCGGGGGCGCCCGGATCCAGGAGGGCGTGGTCGCCCTCGGCCTGTTCGCCGAGATCTTCCGCCGAAACGTTCACGCCTCCGGCGTCATCCCGCAGATCAGCCTGATCGTCGGGCCGTGCGCGGGCGGGGCCGTCTACTCGCCCGCGATCACCGACTTCACGGTGATGGTCGACCAGACCTCGCACATGTTCATCACGGGACCGGACGTGATCAAGACGGTCACCGGCGAGGACGTGGGCTTCGAGGCCCTGGGCGGCGCCCGTACGCACAACACCACCTCCGGTGTGGCCCACTACATGGCGGCCGACGAGAAGGACGCCTTCGAGTACGTCAAGGCGCTGCTGTCCTACCTGCCGTCCAACAACCTCTCCGAGCCCCCGGCCTTCGCCGACGACGCCGACCTGGAGGTCAGCGACGAGGACCAGGAGCTGGACGTGCTGATCCCGGACTCGGCGAACCAGCCGTACGACATGCACAAGGCGATCGAGCACGTCCTGGACGACGGCGAGTTCCTGGAGACCCAGCCGCTGTTCGCGCCGAACATCATCACCGGCTTCGGGCGGGTCGAGGGCCACCCGGTGGGCATCGTCGCCAACCAGCCGCTGCAGTTCGCGGGCTGTCTGGACATCGACGCCTCGGAGAAGGCCGCCCGCTTCGTGCGCACCTGCGACGCCTTCAACGTGCCCGTGCTGACCTTCGTGGACGTGCCCGGCTTCCTGCCCGGGACCGACCAGGAGTACAACGGCATCATCCGGCGCGGCGCCAAGCTGATCTACGCCTACGCGGAGGCCACCGTCCCGCTGATCACGGTCATCACCCGCAAGGCCTTCGGCGGCGCGTACGACGTCATGGGCTCCAAGCACCTGGGCGCGGACCTCAACCTGGCCTGGCCGACCGCGCAGATCGCGGTCATGGGCGCCCAGGGAGCGGTCAACATCCTGCACCGGCGGACCATCGCGGCCGCCGAGGACCCCGAGGCGACCCGCGCCGAGCTGATCGCCGACTACGAGGACACGCTCCTCAACCCGTACATCGCCGCCGAGCGCGGCTACGTCGACGCGGTGATCATGCCGTCCGACACCCGCCGCCACATCGTCAAGGGCCTGCGCTCGCTGCGCAACAAGCGCGAGAGCCTGCCCCCGAAGAAGCACGGCAACATCCCGCTGTAAAGCGAACGCCCGGCTCAGGCAACATCCCCCGTCCACCTCCCGGAAGGGCTGTTTCCATGATCAAGATAGTACGGGGCAATCCGACCCCGGAGGAGTTGGCCGCCGCACTCGCGGTGGTCCAAGCACGCGCGGCGGCCGCCTCGGCCGCCGCGCAGGGCGAGGGCGCGCCACCGGAGTGGTCCGACCCGGCCCGCACCGTCCCCGCCCGCCGGGTGCCGCACCCGGGGCCGCGGGCGTGGCGCACGACGTACTGGCCGACCTGAGGCGAGCCCGCGGCCTCACCGAGTCATCGCTTTCGCGACGGGCACCTTTTTCGCGACAGCACCTTTTTCGCGAAGATGGTCCCTTCCGCCCGTGGCGCCTGAGTACGCGTACTCAGGCGCCACGGCATGGGGCGGCGCAGGATCGACCGCATGCTGTGGTCCGACCCGCCTGATGAGCCGCCCGACGAGCTGCGGCGGGCCCAGGACATGCTCCGCCGCGCGGGCACGGTGCTCGCCGTGGCGACCCTCACCCTGATGGTGCTGCTGAGCCTGCGGCCGTGAGCCGCGGCCGAGGCTGCCCGCGCCGGGTTCCGACCGGGGCCGGAGGCCGGGCGCCCCGCGCGCGGCGGAGCCGCACATCGATACCGCGGGCAGGGGCGGGGTGGAGGCACAGCCCGCCGCCTACGCTGGGCGCATGACTGACTCGCAGCGCACCCTCATCCTCGCCTCCGCCTCCCCCGCCCGCCGGGCCCTGCTGCACCAGGCCGGCCTGGCCTTCGAGGTGATCGTCAGCGGCGTGGACGAGGACGCGCTGAGCGCCGACACCCCCGCCGAGCTGGCGCGCATACTCGCCGAGGCCAAGGCGGGCGCCGTGGCCGCGCTTCCGCAGGCGGCCGGGGCGCTGGTCATCGGGTGCGACTCGGTCCTGGAGCTCGACGGCCAGGCGCTCGGCAAGCCCGCGGACGCCGAGGAGGCCACCGCCCGCTGGAAGTCCATGCGCGGCCGCTCCGGCGTGCTGCGGACCGGGCACTGCCTGATCGACACGGCGACCGGCCGCCGCACCTCCGACACCGCCTCCACGACGGTCCACTTCGGCGAGCCGACGGACGCCGAGATCGCGGCGTACGTCGCCAGCGGCGAACCCCTGCACGTGGCGGGCGCGTTCACGCTCGACGGCCGCTCCGCGCCCTTCGTCGACGGCATCGAGGGCGACGCGGCGAACGTCATCGGGCTGTCCCTGCCGCTGCTGCGCCGGCTCCTGGCCGAGCTGGGCGTGGGCATCACCGATCTGTGGGCCGACGCCGGGCAGTGACCCCAGGCCTTCAAGCGGCGCCCGGCCGGCGGCTCTCAGCCCCTCACGCCGGATCCGGATGCGGAGCGTCCCCGCCCGACGCGCCCCGGGCCCCCGTGGCGCCCGGGGCGGCGGCGTCGCCCTCGGGCGCGCCCGAGGGCTCGTCGTACGACAGCAGGCTCAGCACGATCAGACCGAGCATCACCATCATCAGCGCGAAGGCCGTCCAGCCGACCAGGCCGACGGCGAAGGCGCCCACCAGGCCGTGCACCACCGCGCAGGTGATGAGCAGAACGCGGCCCAGCCGCCCGGGGGCGCGGTCCCGTACGGCGGTGCGCAGCAGCACCAGGCCGCACAGCAGCAGGTAGAGGCCGAAGAGGCCGCCCGCGACCCACGTGCCGACGGACATCGCGTCCGTGTCGAGGCCCGCCAGGGACATCTGCTGCCGGTCGACCACCAGGCCGAGGACCCAGTTGAGCAGCGCTATCCCGGCCGCCTCCACGATCAGCATCACGGCCGTCACCACGGCCACGGGTCTGCGCGCCACCCCGCCCACCTCTTCCGCTGCGCCGGTTCGGGGCCGTCCCCCCGAGGAGGTTCGACATCGCGAACGCTACTAACGGGTAAGCCCCCCGACAAGGGGTCGTGAACGCACTTGTTCGACCGGAACGCCGCGGCAAAGTTTCCGTCCCCCGTTCGTAGGGTTTCCACAAAGAAACGTCCAGGACGGCCGCTTGGGTCACCGGAGATCCTGGCCACATCGAGAACCGCCGCGCGGCCCGAAAAACCGGGCGTACCGTGGAACGACGGGGGAGTCGGCTGCCTCTTGTCGGCAGGGTTCACGCTCCGTGTGGTCAAGCTCACGCCCGAGTTCTTCTCGGCGTGTGGTGTCGCCAGTACCTAAACTCGGCTTGTTTCAAGGAGGGAGCCATCGTGCGCAAGGTGCTCATCGCCAATCGTGGCGAAATCGCGGTCCGCGTTGCCCGTGCCTGTCGGGATGCCGGGATCGCGAGTGTTGCGGTCTACGCCGATCCGGACCGGGACGCGGTACACGTGCGCGCGGCCGACGAAGCGTACGCGCTGGGCGGTGACACCCCCGCCGCCAGCTACCTCGACCAGGCCAAGGTCCTGGCCGCCGCCGCCGAATCCGGCGCCGACGCCATCCACCCCGGCTACGGCTTCCTGTCCGAGAACGCCGAATTCGCCCAGGCCGTC
>NZ_JBIBKK010000022.1:0-158852 GCF_042959105.1 Streptomyces sp. NPDC007917 | reverse complement strand
CCCGCCCGCGCCGTGGTGTACGCCGCCCCCTAGCGGGGCCTCTGGGGGGGGTGTTGGGGGGGGGGCGCGCGCGGGGCCCCGGCCCGCCCCCCCCCACCACGAACGCGCGCGCGGTCAGGAGGCGCGCCGCACCAGCAGGCCGCCCAGCGCGGTGCGCCGGTGCAGCACCGCGCGCCCGGCGCGGACCGTGGTGATCAGGCCCGCGCCGCGCAGCGCGGCGGTGTGGGCGGAGGCGGTGGCGTTGCTGACGCCCAGCCGCCGGGCGAGCCCGCTGGTGGTGTGTTCCTCGGCGAGCAGCAGCAGGATGTCCAGGCGGGTCCGGCCGAGCACCGCGGCCAGCGCGTCGTCGCCGCCCGTGCCGCCCGCCCCGGCCGGGGGCAGCGGCAGACCCGGGCCTGCCGGGTAGGTGACGTACAGCGGGTGGCCGGGCAGGTCTGCGAGGAGGGGGTGGCCCGTCCAGTGGAAGGTGGGCTGGAGCACCAGGCCACGGCCGCGCAGCGCGATCTCCCGCTCCCCGGGCCCGTTCAGCTCCCAGACCTCCCCGCGCAGCGGGGCGCCGGGGACCAGCTCGGTGAGCGCGGCGGCGGTGCCGTGTTCGGCCACGGCGAGGGCATGGCGGGTGAACTCTCCGTGGTGCAGGTCGCGCACCAGGGGCCAGACGGGGGCCAGGACCGCTTCGAAGGCCGTGTGCTGCGCGCGGCGCAGCAGCCGCCAGGCGTCGGCGCCGCCCCGGTGCAGATCGCGGATCCACAGCGGGGCGGGGGCCGGGTGTCCGGCGTAGACGCGCTCGATTTCGGAGCGGACCAGGGCGGGGCGGGCGGCCCGCACGGTGTCCAGCCCCTCCTTCAGGTCGTCGCTGAACACGTCGATGAAGGCGGGGGCCCGGCCCGCGGGGACCAGGTCGCGCAGCGGCCCGACGGCGGCGGGCAGGGACCGCAGCAGCCGCCGTCGCCAGCGGCCGTAGAGCGGTGCGTCGCCGGGGAGGCACATCCGCGTCAGGGCCACGTTCAGCTCCTGGAGCGGGGCCGGCCGGGGCGCGAACCGGACCCGGGCGAAGTCGGCGGCAGTGAAGCGGATGCGGATCATTACTCCCCCGGGCGGCGGCGCGCCAGCGTTTCGGGCAGGGCCTGAACCATCGCCCGCGCTCCCCGCCGGGAGCCAGCATCCAGGTTATGGCCTCTTCATTCGTTCACGATGCCGCCGGGGTGTCCCGGCGGACCGTCACCACGTCGGCCCTGCCGGCCGCGCTGCTCGCGGGCGGTGGCGGCCTCGCGCGGGCACGGGCCGCGGCTGCGGCCACCGTACGGCTGCCGGCGCCGACCGGCCCGCACCCGGTCGGGGTGACCACGCTGTATCTCGTCGATCGCTCCCGGCGCGACCCGTGGGAGCCGGGGATTCCGGTGCGGGAGGTGATGGCCACGGTCCGCTATCCGGCCCGCACCGTCCGGGGATATCCGCTCGCGCCACAACTGTCCCAGGGTGTTGCGGAGTTGTTCGCGGTGATCGCCCCCGCCACGCACCCCGGACTGCCCCGGGCCGGGGTGGACTGGGCGGCCACCATGACGCACGCGCACCCGGGCGCGCCCGCGCGGCCCGCCCCGCACCCGGTGCTGCTCTACAGCCCGGGCGGCGGCGATCCGCGCGGCCTGGGCACGGTGGTCGCCGAGGAGTTGGCGAGTCACGGCTGTGTGGTGGTGACGGTCGACCACCCGGGCGACGCCTGCGCGGTCGAGTTCCCGTGCGCGATGACGGGACGGGACATGGTCCGCCCGACCGTCTTCCGCGGGGATCCGCGCACGGGCCCGGCGACCTTCCGCACCATGATCGCCACCCGGATCGCAGACCTCCGTTTCGTCCTGGACCAGGTGGAGGCGGTGGCGAGCGGGCGGAATCCGGACGCGGCGCGCCGCCCGCTGCCGGAAGGCATCGGCCGCGCGCTGGATCTGAGCCGGGTGGGGGTGTACGGCCACTCGGCGGGCGGCACGGCCGCGGCCGAGGCGCTGTACGAGGACCGCCGTATCGCCGCCGCGGTCAATCTGGAGGGCTATCTCAACCATCCGGCGGAAGCGCCGGGCCGGGAAGGGGAGTTGTTCCCGGTCGCCCGGTACGGGGTGGACCGGCCGTTGCTCCTGCTGGACACCGATGGTTTCGGCGCCCGGGACGAGGACATGCGGCGCTCCTGGTCGGCCGCGCTCGCCCACCCCGGCGGGCACATCGGGCGCAGGCGGCTGGGCGACGCCGCGCACTGGGTGTTCACCGACTACGCCGCGGTCGCGCCCCAGTTGCAGACGGCCGGGCTGATGACCGCCGAGGCCCGGGGCGCGCTGGTGGGCGCGGTGGACCCGGCGCGCTCCGTGCCCGCCGTGCGGGGCCTCGTACGGGGGTTCTTCGCCCGGCGGCTGCCCGCACGCTGATCCGTTCTACGCCGCCCTGCTGCGCAGCGCCTCGAGGGCCTTGTCCGCGTGGACGCTCATCCGGAACTCGCTCTTGACGATCTCCAGCACCCGCCGGTCGGTGTCGATCACAAAGGTGACCCGCTTGGTCGGGACGGCCGATATGCCGCGCTTGACCCCGAACCGCTCCCGTACGGTCCCCTCCGGATCGGACAGCAGCGGATAGCCGAAGGAGTGGGTCCGGGCGAACTCCGCCTGCTTGTCCACCGAGTCCGCGCTCACCCCGACCGGCTGGGCGCCCAGCGCCTTGAACTCCCCCGCGATGTCCCGGAAGTGACAGGCCTCCTTCGTGCAGCCCGGTGTGAAGGCCGCGGGATAGAAGAACAGCACCACAGGGCCGTTCTCGAGCAGTCCGCTCAGCGTGCGGGCGGTGCCGCTCTCGTCCGGCAGTTCGAAGTCCTCGACGACATCACCGATATCCATGGATGGAGGCTACTCGGCGGCCGGAAGGTTACTCGCCCAGGGCGGCCCGCAGGGCGGCGGTGCGCCGTTGGTCGATGCGGATGCGTTGGAGTGCGAACCCGCGCAGGGGCGGGCGGCGTTCGGCGGTCAGCGATTCGCGCAGCCGGTCGGCGGTGGCCGCGGGGAGGCTGCCGCCGCCGAGGTCGCGCAGCAGGTCGAGCGCCGTCCCGGGGTGATCGACGGAGTCGACGGCCAGGAGCAGCGCATCCGTCAGCTCCTCGCGGTCGACCACCCCCTCGGGCCCCACAGCCCCGGGGATGGCCAGCAGGGCGCGCGCGGCGGGCAGGAGGGTGGCCAGGGACTTCAGCAGCGGCGCGATCCGCTCGGCCAGGGGCGCGGCGGCCGCGCCCAGCCGGCCGGTCAGGCGAGCGGCCGAGGCCCGGGTCTGGGCGTCCCGGCTCGCCAGTCCCCGGGAGATGGCCGGGACCAGCTCGTCGGGCGCCGACGCGCCGGCGATCGCCAGGATGGCCCACGCGGCCGACAGGCAGTCGCGCGGGACCCAGCCGACGCGCTCCCCCTCCTCGGGCGCCAGCAGCTCGCGCAGGCGGGGCAGCAGCGGCTCGCCGGCGGGGCCGAGCCGCCCGGCCCGGCCCACCGCGGCGCGCCGGCTGTAGAGGATGTCGTCGAGTCCGGGGCGGATCGCCTCGAGCAGCTGCTCGGTGTCGCCGGTGAGCCGGTGCAGGGCCTCGGCGGTGGGCATGCGGTCGTAGACGGAGGCCCCTTCGGCGGCCTCGCGCAGCCGGTCCGCCGCCTCGGCGGCGGCCTCGGTGCCGGCCGCGACGGCGGCCACCGCGCCCGGGGCGTGCTGGCGCTCCTTGGTCAGCAGGGAGTACAGCTCCGGGAGGGCGGGGGCCGCCTGCGGTCCCCAGGAGGCCAGCAGGGTGCACAGGTGCCGGGGCGCGCCGTAGTTGCGGCGGTCCGGATTGCGGATCAGGTCGCGGGCGGCGTCCAGGAGCCGGGGGTCGAAGGGCACCGACGGCTCGTCGCGGAGCCTCCAGGGCGAGATGCCGACGGCGGTCTCCAGGGCCTCCTTGCGGCGCGGCAGATCGCGGGCCAGCAGCGGCACGGCCCTGGGGTCGCCGAGGCCGACGAGCGCTGCGAGGGCGTTGTCGGCCACGTCGTCGGCGTCCTCGGCGTCGAACTTGTCCTCCGCCTCGGCGACCCGCTCGCCCGAGGCGTGGGTCAGCAGCGCGTCGGCGGCGGGCCTGCCCTCTTCCCCCAGGCGCCGCAGCTGTCCGATGGCCGTCCCGGCCACGACCAGGTCCTGATGCGCCACCAGGGACGCCATGCGAGGGGCCAGCAGCGCCGGGGCGGTGCGGAACTCGGCGCACAGCGGCTCGATGGCGGCCAGCGCCCGGCGGCCGCGCAGGTCGGCGCCGGGACCCTCGGCGGCCAGGACCGCGTCCAGCAGGCGGAGGGCCACGGGGAGCTCGCCGCGGTCGGCGAGCAGCTGGAGCAGAAGCTCGAAGGACTGGTCGTCGGGGTCGGTGTCCTTCCAGTCGCCGGAGTTCACGTCGAACCACCGCTCGACCGGCTCGATTTCGCTACCCTGCACGGCCCAGGCGATGGCCGCGGCCTCCAGCTCGTCCGTCCAGGAGGCCCCGTCGCGCACCAGGTTGAGGGCGGCGACGAGCCGGATCTCGGGGTCGCGGTCGGGGCCGAGTTCACCCGCGGCGATCTCCGCCGCGACGTCCGGGTCGGCGATACGGCAGGCCGACAGCAGGGCGGAGCGCAGCGTGGGGTCGGGCTCCTCCGCCCAGCGGGCCCGTATCGCCTCGGCGGACTCCCGCGACCGGCCGGACAGCAGGACGATACGGATCAGCCAGCGCCTGATGTCCTCGTCGTCGTGGGCGAGGAGGGGCAGCAGCAGCGGCACCTGCGCGGCGACGGCGGCCGTGAGCTCGCCCTGGTCGTTACGGGGCTGGTCCTCGCCGCCCGCGACGCTGTGCAGGAGCTCGAGCAGCGTCTCCTGGTGGATCCCGGCTGCGCAGGCCCGGGCCAGGTACGGGATGACCTGTACTGTCGCGCGGTACGCGGGGACGCGGGCACGCATCGCGCCCCAGAAGGAACCGAGCGCCTCCTCGCGGACATGTTCGTTGTCCCCCGAGACCAGGGCGCGCAGCGTCCCGGCCGGGTCGGCGGCGGTGCCGCGGGAGAAGCCGATGGTGGGCCAGTCCTCGTCGGCCAGGCCGGCGAGGATCGTTTCCGGGTCGTGCTGTGCCGTCATGCCTGCGATCTTGGCATGTCCCAGAGGCCCGGCCGGACCGGGCCTCCGGGACATCGGCCTCAGCCGCCGGCGACGATGGGCTCCTGGAGCTCGGTGACCCACTGGGTGCGGTCCTCGGGGCAGTGCAGGGAGACTTCGCGCGGGTATCCCGTCGAGCGGTAGCCGTTGGCGTCGATCCAGCGGGCCAGCGCCTGGGAGGTGGTCAGCACCTCGCCCTCCATGGGGCCGCGGTGCACGACGGTGGCGGCGCGCTCGACGCCGGGCAGCTGAACGATCTGGAAGTCCTCACCGGCGACCTGCGCGCCGACCGGCAGCCCGGCGTGGACGGTGATCGCCCCGCCGCCCTCGGGGGCGTCCTCGTAGTAGGCGAGCCCGGGGCCGGTCGGGGTCACGCCCGCGGCGTCCAGCAGCCCGCACAGCCGCTCGAACAGGGGGCCGATGACGGGCCCGATGTCCTGCGGTTCGAAGCTCGCCGCGGTGGCGCTCAGCTCGGCCAGGCGGAGCGGCGGCAGGCTCTTGATCACAATGTCCTCGGTGGGCATGCGTCCCTCGTTCTCGATGGTCCGGAGCCTCGCCTCGACCTGGGCCAGCCTGGCCACCGCCTCCGCGACGGCCGACTCCAGCTCAGCCCGGCGCAACCGCAGCATCCCGCGCAGCTCCTCGGTGCCGATGTCGTCGTCGAGGAGCGACGTGACCTGGTGGAGGCTGAAGCCCAGGTCCTTGAGCGCGATGACGCGGTTGAGCCGGGCGAGCTGACCGGCTTCGTAGTAGCGGTAGCCGCTGGTCGGGTCGGTGTGGGCGGGGCGCAGCAGCCCGATGGCGTCGTAGTGGCGCAGCATGCGGACCGACACCCGTCCGTGCTTGGCGAACTCTCCGATGGTGAACATGACGCCTTCCAGTGCAGGCCCTCACACAGTGAGAGGGTCAAGCGTACGGAGGCGAATGTTCTGTCGGCGCTCCACGGGAGCGGCGCCGGGGCCCGGCCATGGCTGGGCGCCGACGCCGCCGGGTCGCCGTGTCTCTCGTGGTCAGCTGCCTCCGGTGACCTTGACGTAGTCGACCACCAGCTGCTGCGGGAAGGTGGTCGAGCCGTCCGGGTCGCCGGGCCAGTAGCCGCCGACCGCGAGGTTGAGAATGAGGTAGAAGCGGTGGTCGAACACCCAGCGGTTGCCGTTCAGATCGGCGGGGGTGCGGGTCTGGTAGACATGGCCGTCCACGGACCAGGTGATCTTGTTGGGTGACCAGTCGACCGCGAAGGTGTGGAAGCCGTCGGCGAACTTCTGCCCGTTCGGCAGGGTGTAGCCGGCGCCTATGCCACCCGATCCGGAGTAGCCGGGGCCGTGGATGGTGCCGTGCACGGTGCTGGGCTCGTAGCCGACGTTCTCCATGACGTCGATCTCGCCGCAGTTGGGCCATCCGGCGCTGCCGATGTCGTTGCCGAGCATCCAGAAGGCGGGCCACATGCCCTGGCCCCGGGGCACCTTGATCCGGGCCTCCACACGTCCGTACGCGGTGGTGAACGTGCGTGCGGTGGAGAGCCGGGCCGAGGTGTACTCGCACCGGCCGTACCAGCAGTTGTAGTTGGCCGGGTTCTCCTTGCGGGCGGTGATGACGAGGTTGCCCTGGCCGTCGAGCGCGGCGTTCTTGGTGCCGTCCGTGTAGTACTGGCGCTCGTGGTTGTTGACGTTGTCGCCGGTCTCATAGCCCCATTTGGAGCCGTCGACGGCGCTGCCCGCCGGGCCGTCGAAGGTGTCGGTGAAGGTGGCGGCGACGGCCGGCGGGGCGGCGTCAGCGGCCGGGGCCGGCCAGGGGGCGGCGGCGAGGGCGGCCGCCGCGAGCAGGCCGGTCATGGCGATGCGCAGAGTTTTCCTCATGAAGCGATGGCCTTCCTGTGTGGGGGAACCGGGCGCCCGGGGCGTCCCGTGGGGAAGGGTGCGCGAAGGGAGCGCGAAGGGTGCGCGATGGGGACATCATGCCGAGCCTTGTTCAGGGCATGTCAATAGTCTGGACCATTCGCCTCAAAGAAGTTGAGGCATGTCGCCGTACGTGCGGCCGGAGGCGGACAGAAGTCGAACGGGCGACGGCCGCCGGAACGCCGCAAGCCCGGCCGCCCGGGCGCCGTCAGCCCGTCCGGAACGCCGCAAGCCCGGCCGCCCGGACGCCGTCAGATCACTCCGCCGCACCGAACAGCGCGAGCAGATCCCGCCGCCCGAACATGCGCGCCGCCTCGACGGCCGAGGGCGAGCCCGCCCGCGGATCGGCGCCACCGGCGAGCAGCACCCGAAGCACCTCGTCCTCGCCCTTGAAGGTGGCACCGGCGATGGGCGTCTGACCGCTTTCGCTGAGGCGGTTGGGGTCGGCCCCGCGGCGCAGCAGGGAGGAGACGGTCGCGGCGTGCCCGTGGTAGGCCGCGAGCATGAGGAGCGAATCGCCCTTGTCATTGGTGAGGTTGGCCGGGACCCCCGCGTCCACGTAGGCGGCGAGCGTGTCGGTGTCCCCGTGCCGGGCCAGATCGAAGACCTTGGCCGCGAGCTGCAGCACCTCCGGGTCGTGGGCCGGCTCGGTCTCGCGGTTCTGGTCACTCATGGGCGTCTCGCCTCCGGCTTCGCGTCCACACCAGTGAATACACCGATAATCCACCCATTTGCACCTTTTGCCGAGTGGGTACCTGGCGTGACCCTGGAAGGACTCATGGTGACCGTCCCCCACCAGCCAGGAGACCGTGATGATCCTGTCCATTTCCGGCGTCGTACTGCTCGGCGTCATCGTCTTCGTGTTCTTCCGCAAGGACGGCCTCAAGGCGTCACACGCCATCATCTGCGCCCTGTTCGGCTTCTACCTCGCGAGCACCGCGATCGCCCCGAGCATCAGGGCCGGTGGCGTCAGCCTGGCCAACCTCCTGGGCGGGATCAAGTTCTGACGTGCGCCGACGACCGCTCCCCCGTGTCCTCAGCGGCGGCGGCCCGCTGATCCGCGTCCGCGGGTTCGCCCGCGGGTTCGCCCGCGGGTTCGCCCGCCGCGGCAGGCCGGCCCGCGGCGGCAAGCTGGCCGGCGTCCGGGGCTTCGCCCGGGCCACCGGCGACGGCGCCGCCGATGTGCTGCAACCGCTGATCGCGCTGTGCCGCGGACTGCGCGCCATGGCCGCCGGCGGGCGGCGCAAATGGGCGCAGACCCCGAAGGAGCGCCGCGGCCCGGCGCTCTTCCTGATGGCCACCTGCGTGGTGGGCATCGCCCTCCTGCCGTACGGCCCGACGCTGTCGGCCGTGAGCCTGATGGGCGCCGCGTTCTGGGCCGGGCGCAAGGGCCCCGTGAAGGATCCGGGGCCCGGCGAGGCCGGCCGGGAGCGCCTGCGGATCCTGTACGAGGCGCTGGTGCCGTACTTCTCCGCCCCCGAGGACCCGAACCCGCTGTACGCGCACGGCGGGGAGTGGTCGCGCGCCTTCGACTCCTTCGAGTTCGACGACAGCGGGCGGCTGACCCGGCTGAGGCTGCGCTACCCCCCGTACTTCACCGACGGCGACGCGGAGTCCCGCGCCCGCGTCGAGCGGCTGCTGTACGCCAAGTCGGGGCGCGGCCGGGAGTACTCCTTCACGTGGGACGAGGAGGCCAATCACCTGACGCTGACGGTGCTGCCCGCCCTGTCCACCGCGATCGGCGCGCAGCGCTTCGTGACCACGCCCGGCGAGACGGTGCTCGGCTTCACCGACGCCTCCTCGGTGCAGCGCACCCTGCCCGTCACGGAGGCGGCCGACGACCCGGCCGAGGAGGTGCGGCGGGACGCCCCGCCGGTGGTGTGGCGCACCGGGCCGCGGTCGACGGAGCCCCATCTGCTGGCGCTCGGCCCGCCGGGGAGCGGCACCACGACCCTGCTGCGGTCCATCGCGCTGCAGGCACTGTGCCACGGTCAGGTGCTGGTGGTGGACGGCAGCGGCACCGGCGAGTACGCGTTCCTGGGCGGCCGGGCCGGGGTGCTGGGCATCGAGTGCGGGCTCGCCGGGACCCTGGCGACGCTGGAGTGGGCGGCACACGAGACGGAGCGGCGGCTGATCGCCGCGAACCGGGCCCGCCAGACGGGCCACCCGCCGCCGCAGGACATCCTCCGTCCGCTGTGGCTCGTCCTCGACCGGCCGACGGTGCTCGGCCAGCTCGCCGCGGCCGAGGGCCGCCGCGACCCGCAGGAGCTGCTGCAGGTGCCGCTGCGCCACGGGCGGGCGGCCCAGGTGCGGGTGGTGGTGGCCGACCACCTCGACGCCGCGGACGCGCTGGGCGAGGTCGTACGGTCCCACACCCGGGCCCGCGTGGTGCTGGGGCCCGCCTCCGAGGACCAGATCCGGGCCGTGCTCGGCGCCCCGCCGCACACCACGCCGACGCCCGAGATGCCCCCGGGCCGGGGCTATGTACGGCTCGGCACCGGCCCGGTGCACCGGCTGCAGGTGCCGGCCACCCCCGACCCGTACGACGAGGCGACGAGCGAGGCGCAGCGCCAGGCGGTGCTCGGACTGCTGCCGGAGCCCGAGCTGCCGCGGGAGGCGGCGGCCCCGTGCCCGGTCGAGGCCGCGGGCCCGGTCGAGGCGGGCCCGGTCGAGGCGGGCCCGGTCGAGGCCGCGGAGCGGGTCGACATGGTGAAGGCCGGGCCCGCGGCGGGCCCGGCGGACGGCTAACCCACGGCTAGCCCCTGTCCGGACGAGTGAGTCCGAAGGGCCCGGGGCTGCGGAGTGGTGTGCCCGATCAGGTGATGCGGTGTCCTCCGTCGACGTGCAGCACGGTTCCGGTGATGAAGCCGTTGTGCATCACCGACGAGAACGCCTGGGCGATGTCGTCGGGGGTGCCGACACGGCGGGCCGGGAGTCGCTCGGCCAGCTCGGCGAAGGCCGCCCGTTTGTCCATGCCGAGTTGGTCCCAGATGGGGGTGTCCACCCAGCCGGGGGAGATCACGTTCACTCGCACGGGCGCCAGTTCGATCGCCAGCCCATAGGCCAGCGACGCGAGCGCGCCGTTGGCCGCGGCCATGATCGTGTTCGACCCGTTCGGCCGGTACGCGTTGATGCCCGAGGTGTACGTGATCGAGCCGGTGACCCGGCCGCTCGCGTACTTGCCGACCAACCAGGCACCGAGCAGCTTGGTGTCCACGACGGCCCGGGCGGTCGCGGTGACGACGTCGGCGGTCCGGCCGTAGACGCCGGTGGCGTCCGCCGCGGTGACCGCGATGTGATCCACTCGCTCCACCTGGGCGAACAGTGCGGCCACGTCCTCCTCCCGCCCTATGTCGGCCGCGATGGTGCTGATCTTCTTGTGCTCGGAGCGCTCCAGTTGCGCCCGGGCCGTCGCGAGCCGGTCGGCGGATCGGCCGACGATGGTCACATCCATGCCCTCGGCGAGCAGGGTCCGGGTCAGGGCGAGGCCCATGCCGGAGCCGCCACCGATGATGATCGCGTCAGTCATGGTTCGAGGCTGCGCCGTCGGACCGGTTCCGGGGGAGGCCGCGTGGTTCCTGGGTGTGCCGCGGCCACCCAGGAGCGGGCCGGCCGATGGCAGACTCGGGGCCGTGAACGCGATGGCCAGCTTCCTTCGTATCCGGCGCGGGCAGATCGGCCCGGCCGAGGTCGGGCTGCCCACCGGGCCGGGTGCCCGGCGCACCCCCGGGCTGCGCCGCGAGGAGCTGGCGGCGCTGGCCGGCGTGAGCGTGGACTACTACATCCGGATCGAGCAGGGGCGGGAGACCGCGCCCAGCGACGCGGTACTGGGCGCGTTGGCCCGGGCCCTGCGCCTCAGCGCCGACGAGCACGCCCATCTGCTCGGCCTTGCCGACCGCGTCGCCGGGCGGACACCGCGCCGCCGGCCCGCCGACCCCCGACCGGCCGGCCGTGGCCTGCGGCTGCTGCTGGAGTCCGTCCGGCCGAGCCCGGCGTACGTACTCGACGAGGTCAACGACGTGCTGGCCGCCAATCCCGAGGGCCTTGCGTTGATGCCCGGGCTCAGCGACTGGCCGCCCGCACAGCGCAACACGATCCGGTACACCTTTCTTCACGCGGCCGCGCGAACCCTGTTCGCCGACTGGGGCCGGGTGGCCCGCAACAGCGTCGCGCACCTGCACACCGCCGAACTGGACGCGCCGGAGCGCACCGCCGCGCTGGTCGACGAACTGTCCTCGGCCAGCGGCGAGTTCGCCGCGCTGTGGCGCCGGCACGAGGTATGGGTCAAGCGCGCGGGCGAGACCGCGTTCCGGCACCCGGCGATCGGCGCGGTCACCCTCGCCAACGAGGTGCTCACCCCCGCCGGCGACGGCCAGCGCATGCTGATCTACCAGGCCCCGCCCGGGACCGCCGAGCACGATGCCCTGGTCCTGCTGGCATTCACCGCCGAGGACCTGCGAACCCCGTGAACTCAGGCCACGTAGCTGCGCGGGACCTGGGCCTCGGCCGCGGCGCCGGTCGCGACCAGCTCCGCCGCGGCGGCGAGGCAGGCGGCGGCCTTCTCCGCGACCGCGCCGCCGACGGTGAACGGAAGCCGTACGTACCCCTCGAAGGCGCCGTCGACCCCGAAGCGGGGGCCCGAGGGAACCCGTACGCCCAGCCGCTCGCCCGTCTCCGCGATCCGTGACCCGGACAGGCCGCCGGTGCGGGCCCAGAGGGTGAGCCCGCCGTGCGGCACCGCGAACTCCCAGTCGGGGAGGTGGCGGCGGACGGCGGCGACGAGCGCGTCGCGGTTCTCCCTCGCCTGCGCACGGCGCAGCTCGACCGCCTCGTCCCAGCCTCCGGTGGCCAGCAGCCAGCCCACGGCGAGCTGTTCGACGACCGGGGTGCCCATGTCCGCGTAGGCGCGGGCCGCGACGAGACTGCGGATGACGTCGGGGGCGGCGCGCACCCAGCCGATGCGCAGCCCGGCCCAGAAGGACTTGCTCGCCGAGCCGACGGTGATGACGGTACTGCCCCCGGGGTCGAGCGCGGAGACCGGGCGGGGCAGCTCCACGTCCTCGTCCAGGCGCAGTTCCGCCATGGTCTCGTCCACGACGAGCACGGTCCCGGCCGAGCGCGCCGCGTCGACGAGCTGTCTGCGCTGTTCGTCGGTGGCCAGCGAGCCCAGGGGGTTGTGGAAGTCGGCGACGACATAGGCCATGCGCGGCGCGGCGTCGCGCAGCGTCTGCCGCCAGGCCGGCAGGTCCCAGCCCGCGAGCCCGGGGGCCATGGCCACGGGGACCAGCCGGGTGCCGGCCTCCCGCAGGAGCTGGAGGATGTTCGCGTACGAGGGCGATTCGACGGCGACCCGCTCGCCATGGCGGACGAACAGCCGGCAGATGGCGGCCACCGCGCCCATGGCCCCGGTGGTCACCATGATCTGCTCGGGCATGGTCGGTATGCCGCGGGCGGTGTAGCGGTCGGCGAGGGCCTGGCGCAGCGCGGGCAGCCCGGCGGGGTAGTCGCCGTGGGTGTGGGCGTACGGCGGGAGCTCTTCCAGGGCCCCGTGCATGGCGCGGGTCAGCCAGGGCTCGGGCGCGGGCAGGGCCGCACAGCCCAGGTCGATCACCGAACGCGCGACCTCGGGCGGCAGCGGGTCGAGGCCACGGGTGGGCAGCGGGCTCCCGGCGGGCATCGCGGTCCAGCTGCCGGAACCGCGCCGCGACTCCAGGAAACCCTCCTGGCGCAGCGCCTCGTAGGCGGCGGCCACCGTGGTCCGGCTGACCCCCAGGGCCGCCGCGAGCTCGCGCTCGGCGGGCAGCCGGGCCGCGACCGGGACCCGGCCCTCGAGGACGAGCAGCCGTACGCGATCGGCGAGGGAGCGGTACGCGGGCACGCGCCGGCCGCCCGTCACCGACACGATCGCCGCGGCCTCGGCCTCCCGCGTGTGCTCCGGCCCGAGCAGGCGAGCCAACTGGGGTGCTCCCACCGCGGATGTCCACGGACTCATCGTCTGCGGTCCACCTTTCCGGAATTGGCCATGGAACTGGACTGGTCTGGGGCTACAGAGTGACATGCCACAGTCCACTGCCACCACTGGCCAGGCCACTTCAGCCTCTGGGAGCCTTTTTTGTCCGCGCCACCCGTACCGCCCGCGTCGTCCGAGCCACCCGTACCGCCCGCGCCGTCCGAGCCGCCCGCACCGTCCGCACCGTCCGCGTCATCCGAGCCGTCCGCATCATCCGCGCCGCCCGGCCCCCGGCTCACGCGTCGCCTGGTCCACCTCTACGCGGGGCTGGTGCTGTACGGCGCGAGCATGGCGCTCCAGCTGCGCGCCGGACTCGGGCTCGACCCGTGGGACGTCTTCCACCAGGGCATCGCCGGGCACACCTCGCTGTCCTTCGGCACGGTGACCATCGTGGTCGGCGCCGCCGTACTGCTGCTGTGGATCCCGCTGCGGCAGCGCCCCGGTCTGGGGACGGTGTCCAATGTGGCGGTGATCGGTGTGGTGGTGGACATCACACTATGGCTGATTCCGGAGCTTCACGCGCTGGCCCTCAGGATCCCCCTGCTGGTGTTCTCGGTGATCCTCAACGGCGCGGCGACCGGCCTCTACATCTCGGCGCACTTCGGGCCGGGGCCGCGGGACGGGCTGATGACCGGGCTGCACCGGCGCACCGGCCGCTCGGTGCGGCTGATGCGGACAACGATCGAGGTGACGGTGTTGGCGGCGGGGTTCGCGATGGGCGGGTCCGTGGGGGTCGGCACGGTGCTGTACGCGCTGACCATCGGGCCGCTCGCGCAGTACTTCCTGCGTTTCTTCGCGCTTCCCTCGCCCGCGGGCGAACGCTCGCCGGTCGTCGCGCAGGGCGAGCCGCAGACAACATCCGCAACACAGTCAACACGGACAATGCAGACAACACGAACACCGATACATGACCGGATTTAGCCCTCGCGGGTAGGGAGCGGTAGTGTACGCCCTCGGCCCACCAGGCGGACCGTTACTGCGCGCTAAAGTACCAGAAACGCTGGGTGACATCTGCTGCCAGATGTGACAAACCGGGCGCCTGTGGGTAGAACAACGGGGCGGCACGACGGGCGACGCATGTCCCAGTACGGGAATCTTCACCGCCGACCGGACGTTGACCGGATGACGACGACAGCGACACCTGTCCTGTGGGCGACAAGCCCGGGAGGCACGATTCATGAGTGAGCGAGCTCTCCGCGGCACGCGACTCGTGGTGACCAGCTACGAGACCGACCGCGGCATCGATCTGGCCCCGCGCCAGGCGGTGGAGTACGCATGCCAGAACGGACATCGATTTGAGATGCCGTTCTCGGTAGAGGCGGAGATTCCGCCGGAGTGGGAGTGCAAGGCCTGTGGCGCCGTGGCACTCCTGGTGGACGGCGACGGTCCCGAGGAGAAGAAGGCCAAGCCGGCGCGCACGCACTGGGACATGCTCATGGAGCGGCGCACCCGTGAGGAGCTTGAGGAGGTGCTGGCCGAGCGGCTGGCCGTACTGCGCTCCGGCGCCATGAACATCGCTGTGCATCCGCGCGACACCCGTAAGTCTGCCTGATCGCACAACAACCAGCGACCGACAGCGACAACATCAAGGGCCGGGGCCACTGCCGAGCAGTGGCCCCGGCCCTTGTCGACCCATCTGGCCTGACCTGGCCGGATCCGACCTGACCAGATCTGACCGGGCCGGAGCGGGAACGCGTCAGTCCCGGGGCGCCGAGTGCGGGTCCTCGTCGTCCCGTATCACCTCGCCCTGGATGACCTTGCCGTCCGGGTGGCGCATCCGGTCCTGGCCGGAGTCCGGCCCCGGCCCGAAGCCGCCGCCCATCGGCCCGGGGACATAGCCGACCCGGCGCGTGAGCATTGCCTCCGCGCGGTCCCGCAGCAGCGCGCGCGTCGGCGGGAACAGACACACCAGCGCGGCCACATCCGAGATCAGGCCGGGAATCATCAGCAGCAGCCCGCCGAGCATCGTGAAGCTGCTGCCCGTCCCCGCCGCCGGGTCCTGCGGCGCGGCGCCCGGCTGCATGGACCGGGAGAGGTTCTGCCAGGCCCGGCGGCCGGCGCGCTTGATCACGGCCGCACCGACCACCACCCCGGCGAGCAGCAGCAACAAGACCGTGAACCCGCCGGCGGCCTCCGCCACCACGGTCAGCAGCCAGATCTCCAGCACCAGCCAGGCCGCGATGCCCAGCGGCAGGAAGGTGCGGGTGCGGGAGCGCTTCGGACGGGTCGGGTCGGTCTGCTGCGACGGGCCGGTCATCATGCTCCAAGTGTGCCCGGAGCGACGGCGGGGCCGGGCCCCGGGGGCCAAAGATCTACGGCTACGAGGGGTCGCGCCCCAGCAGCTTGTTCGCCCGGGAGCTCACGCCCCAGGTCGCGACCCGCCAGAACGCCTCGGTGACGATGTCGCGGCTCATCTTGCTGTCGCCCCGCTCACGTTCGACGAACGTCACGGGGACCTCGATGACGTGGAAGCCCGCCTTGACCGCGCGCCAGGCCATGTCGATCTGGAAGCAATAGCCCTGGGAGGCGACGGCGTCCATCCCCAGGCCCTCCAGCGTCTCCTTGCGGAAGGCGCGGAAGCCGGCGGTCACATCGCGGATCGGCACGTCCAGCAGGATCCGGGAATAGGTGCTGGCGCCGCGCGACAGGTACTCCCGCCGCTTGGGCCAGTTGACGATGCGCCCGCCGGGCACCCAGCGCGAGCCGATCACCAGGTCGGCGCCCTTGAGCGCGGTCAGCAGCCGGGGCAGTTCCTCCGGCTGGTGCGAGCCGTCGGCGTCCATCTCGACCAGCACGCCGTAGCCGTGCTCGATGCCCCAGCGGAACCCGGCGAGATAGGCGGCGCCCAGGCCCTCCTTGCCCTTGCGGTGCAGCACCCGCACATGGTCGTCCTCGACCGCGATCTCGTCCGCGACCTTGCCGGTGCCGTCCGGGCTGTTGTCGTCGGCGACCAGCACATGCGCCTCGGGCACGGATTCCCGCACCCGGGCGACGATCGGCCCGATGTTCTCCGCCTCGTTGTAGGTCGGGATGATCACCAGGACCTTGCCGAGCGGGCCGTACTTCCGCCGCCCGCCCTCCCTCTCGGCCACGGCCCCGTCGCGAGGCGAATCTGCGGCGTCCGAGGTCTGGCGCGGCTCGTCGGCCTCGCGTGCGTCGCTCACCGCACCCTCTGGTTCGCTTCTCCGCCCGCGAGGCGAATCTGCGGCGTCCGAGGTGTGGCGCGGCTCGTCGGCCTCGCGTGCGTCGCTCACGGTCTACTGCCCTTTCTCGTCCATACGTCCCCGACGGCCAATCATGATCGCGGCCGCACAGGAGAGAACGCCCACCATAGCGAGCACCCACTCGGGGGTCGCACCGACGCGGTCGGCGACAGTCGTGCCATCGCGCAGCGGGACGCGCGCGGTGAGCACATCCTGCGTGAATTCTTTCGTCCGCTGCTCGATCGTGCCATCCGGTGCGACGACCGCGCTGATCCCGCTGGTGGCCGCGGTGACCACCGCGCGGCCGTGCTCGATGGCCCGCAGCCGGCTCATGGCCAGCTGCTGTTCGGGCTGGCCGGTACGGCCGTACGTGGCGTTGTTGGTCTGGACGACGATCATGCGGGCGCCCGCGTTGACCGTGTCACGGACGATTCCGTCGTACGCGACCTCGAAGCAGATCACATCGCCGAGCCGGGCCGGGCCGACCTTCAGCACCCCGGTGTGGTGGCCGGGGTAGAAGTCGCGCGGGACCCGCTTGAACCGGGTGATGACCTTGGACAGCTGCTCGCGGAAGGGGACGTACTCGCCGAAGGGCACCGGGTGCTGCTTGGTGTAGGAGGCGCCGGGGCCGGTCTTGGGGTCCCAGACGATGCCCTGGTTCAGCACATAGCCCTGCTTGGTGGGGTGGTCGACCAGGGCGCCGACGAGGACGGGCACATTGATCGCCTTCACGGCCTCGTCGATCCGCGCGTACGCCTCCCGGTACTGGAAGGGGTCGAGATCGGAGGCGTTTTCCGGCCAGATCACCAGATCGGGCTTTTTGATCCGGCCTGCCTTGACGTCCTTGGCCAGCTCGATCGTGGCGTTGACGTGGTTGTTGAGGATCTTCATGGGGCGGCCCAGGAAGTCCATACCGGGCTTCTGGACGTTGCCCTGGACGATCGCGATGTCCACGGCGTCGTCGGCGGCCGTGGGGATCGGCACGGCGAACCCGGCCGCTGTCACGGCCGCGGCCACGGCGACCGACCCGCCGGCCACCAGCGCCGCGCGCGGCCTCGGGGCGCCGCCGCGCATCCCGTACAGGGCCAGGGCCGCGGCGGCCAGCAGCGTGCCCGTCAGGGCGACGGCGAAGCCGACCAGCGGCGCCCCGCCGAGCGCGGCGAGCGGCGTGTAGGGCGACCCTGTGTTGGCGAAGGCCAGCCGGCCCCAGGTGAAGCCGCCGAACGGCACCCGGCCGCGGAGCCATTCCTCGGCGATCCACAGGCAGGCCGCCCACAGGGGCCGCAGCCAGGGCACCGGAAGCCGGGAGGTCAGGGCGAGGGCCGCGCCCAGCGGGAGGAAGTAGAGCGCCTGCAGGATCGCGAGGCCCACCGTCGCGTCCCAGCCGACGACGTGCAGCCACTTCAGCAGGAGCACGAAGAACGGCAGCGCCATCGCGAAGCCGGTCCAGGCGCCCTGGCGGGCCGTGCGTCCGTGGGTGAGCAGGCTCAGGGCCGCCACGGAGACCAGGGACAGCGGCCACAGCCCGTACGGCGGGAAGGCGAGGCCGAGGGCGATACCGAACACGGCCGCGACGGCGCTGCGGCGCGCCTCGCGCCGGGCGAGCCGGGCCAGGCGGCGCATCCGGCCGGGGCGGCCCTCTTCGGGGCGGCCCGGCTGCGCGCGCTCCCGCGCGGGGCGTGCCTCGGCCGGGGACGCGGCGGCACGCGCCGGGGCGTCGGCGTCGGCCTCGGCGGGCGCGGCGGCGGACTCCGGCTGCTCCCCCGGTCGGTCTTCGGCCGCGCCCCGGGGGCCGGCCTCGGCGTTGGTTTCGGTACCCGATTGCACGTGCTGCCTTCCTGCAAGTCGTGCTGTGGTGAGGTGACCGTATAACGCGGGGCTCGAATATGTGTCCCGAGGTCCGGAACGCTCAGGCGGACAGCGTGGTTCCCAAGCCGTCACGCGGGCTCCACGAGAGCGTCATGAACGCGCCACAAGGGCGCGTGCGTGCGTTGATGACCGTGCGTGCGTTGATGAGTCCGCCATGCGTGCGGATCGGGGCCCGGCGCCCTTCGGGCCGGCCTGGGACCCGCTGGCTGCGGGTCGACCGAGAGCCGTTGTCTACTGAGCGTCCGGGCCCCTTCCGGGTCGCACCTGCCGACCCGGCGATCCCTCCCTCGCCCCCGTGCGCTGGACCTGGCTCCCAGCGGTGGCGCACCGGCCGGCGCGCCACCCCATGGCCCAGCGGCGTTCGACGACTGCGTGGAGATTCCCCGGTCGGACGTCCTGTGGTGGACTCGGCCGAACCTACCGGCCGCCGACCGCACCCTGTCAACACCGGCACGACCTGCGCCGTTTCCTCAAATGAGCAGGTCAGTACGGACTGCGTTCAGCTTCCGCGACAAGCCGCGGGAGCATCGTTCGGCGGTACGGCACGGCCGTGCGTCACTCGTCCGGCCGGAGGTACACGGTCCGTCCGGCGACCACCGTGCGCACGCAGACGGGGAGTTGGGCGCCGGGCGTGAGGTCGGGCAGCCCCGGCGTCCCCGAGCGCGGATCGGTCGACCAGTCGGCGACACGGGTGTCGGGCACCTGTACGACGAGCTCACCGGTGCGCCAGACCGCGTAGTCGGCGGGCGCGCCGGGCACCAGAACCCCCGCGTCGTCGCGCCCGATCGCCCGCCAGCCGCCGCGGGTGTGCGCGGTGAAGGCCGCGCGGGCGGAGACGCGGTGCTCGGGGGTGCGGTGGAAGGCGGCGGCGCGGACGGTGCCCCAGGGGTCGAGCGGGGTGACCGGGCTGTCGGAGCCGAGCGCCAGGGGCACGCCGGCGCGCAGCAGCGCGGCGAAGGGGTTGAGGGTACGGGCCCGCTCCGGCCCGAGCCGCTGCGCGTACATGCCCGTCCCACCGCCCCAGGCGGCGTCGAACGCGGGCTGGACGGAGGCGGTGAGGCCGAGTTCGGCGAAGGCCGCGATGGCCGCGGGGGTGAGCATTTCGGCGTGCTCGACGCGGTGGCGGGCGGCGCGGACGCGGGCGAGGCCCACCTTGTCGGCGGCCGCCCGTACGCCCTCCACGACGGTGGTCACGGCGGCGTCGCCGATGGCGTGGAAGCCGGCCTGCAGCCCGGCCTCGGTGCAGGCGATGACATGGGCGGCGACGGCGGCCGCCTCCAGGTGGGCGGTGCCGGTGTGCGGGGCGTCGGCGTACGGCTCGTGCAGATGCGCGGTGTGCGAGCCGAGCGAGCCGTCGACGAAGAGGTCGCCCGCCGCGCCGAAGGCGCCGAGGTCACGCACCTTGTCCAGGTCGGCGGCGCTCTCGGCGGCCTCGGCCCAGTAGCCGAAGACGCGCGGGCCCGGCTCCTCGGCGGCCAGCCGCAGCAGCCCGGCGAGGTCGTCCTCGGCGGAGATGTCGGGGCCCGCGCACTCATGGACCGAGCCGATGCCGAGGGAGGCGGCGCGGGCGCGGGCGGCGCGCTGTGCGTCGGCGCGCTGCCGGGCGGTCACGGCGCCGCGGGCCGCGGCGCGCACGGCGTGGTGGGCGGCGCCGGTCAGCGGCCCGTCGGGGTGGTATCCGGCCAGCCCGGCGATGCCCGGAACCACATCGAGCAGGGCGGTGGTGACGACGGCGGAGTGCACATCGACGCGGGTGAGGTAGAGCGGACGGCCGCCGGCGGCCTCGTCGAGTTCGGCGCGCGTGGGGGGCCGCCCCTCCGGCCAGCCGCTGGCGTCCCAGCCGTGGCCGAGGAGGATCCGGTCCTCGGGGTGGGCCAGCGCGTACGCGCGTACGCGGCCGAGCGCGTCCGCGAGCGTACGGGCGCCCGCGAGGTCGAGGCCGGTGAGGGCGAGTCCGGTGGCGGTGGTGTGCACATGCGCGTCGGTGAACGCGGGGGTGACCAGCGCTCCGTCGAGGTGGACGACCTCGTCCACGCCGTCGGCGAAGCTGTCAGCGGCGCCCTCCGAGCCGACCCAGGCGACGGTGCCCCGTTCGACCACCATGGCGGTGGCGAACGGATCGGCGGGGCTGTGGACCTCGCCGCCGCGCAGCAGAACGGTGCGGCCTTCGGCCTGGGCGGGTGTGGGGTCGTTCACGACGGGCTGCCTCGCGGGGTCGGGTCGGGCGTGCGGTACGCCGTTAAGTCTCGCCCCTCGACGGAGCCGGCCGACACCAGGGGCGTTGCGTTCGCGGCGCGGGATTCACACGCGGGGCGGGCGCGCCTCGTAGGGCGTGGACAGCACGACGGTGGTCCGGGTGGAGACCCCGGCCAGCGAGCGGATCCGGCTGAGCAGGTTCTCCAGCTCCAGCGGCGTGGCGACGCGCACCTTGAGGATGTAGTTCTCGTCCCCCGCCACGCTGTGGCACGCCTCGATCTCGGGCACGTCGGCCAGCCGCTCGGCGATGTCGTCGGGCGCGCTGGGGTCGAAGGGTTTGACGGAGATGAACGCGGTGAGCGGCAGGCCGACGGCCTCCGGGTCCACCACGGCCGCGTAGCCGCGGATGACCCCCCGCTGTTCGAGCCGGCGCACGCGCTGGTGCACCGCCGATGTCGACAGGCCGGTGGCCTTGCCCAGGTCGGTGTAGCTCATCCGCCCGTCCTTGACGAGCAGTTCCACGATCTGTCTGTCCAGCTCCTCCACAGCCCGTCACCCTATGCGGTCGGAGGCGGTCCGGCCCAGTCGGTGTTTCCCCTGTGGACACCGGTGGGACATACGCCCATGTTCGCAGCATCTGCTGCGGGCATGTGACGAACGCCACATACATTCGCCGGGGTCCCAGGGGATGCCGCGATTACCCGCGTAGTGCCGCGGGAAATGCTTGCTGTGGTCGAGGCCGACGAGCCTGGCCAGGCCGAGGCCGACGAGCCCGGCCAGCCCACCCGAGGGGGAAATTCATGCCCTATTTGGAGCGCCTGGAAGAAGGCGACAACGATACGGACGAGACCTACGAGATCTTCCGGGTCGTCTGCCCGGATTGCGCTCGTCCAATCGCCCTGCTGGCCGACGAGGACGTGCTGCCCGAGCATGCGCTGTGCCCGTCCCCGTGGAACCCGTTCGGGCTCACGGTCTGCCCCGGCACGGGGCGGGGGGTGGCGGACGCCTCCGCCGCCGACGCGTCGATGGAGGCGTCGGAGCAGGACGCCGCCATGCTGCTGACGCTGCCGGAGACGCTGGACTGGCGGATGCAGCCGTTCTCGCACATCGGCGGCCCCGGGTCGCAGCCCATCCGGATGCCGGGTCTGCGCCGCCGCCCGCGGACGTCCCGGGCCTGACACCGACCGCTCACCGAGGGGGCCCGGCGCGCCGCGCCCCCACCGGCGTGAGCTTCAGTACGTCCTCCGCGCCGTCACCGGCACCACCTCAGCGACTCTCCGGACCCGCGAGATGGCGGGCGATCACGACGCGCTGGATCTGGTTGGTGCCCTCCACGATCTGCAGCACCTTGGCCTCCCGCATATAGCGTTCGACCGGGAAGTCCGCGGTGTAGCCGTAGCCGCCCAGCATCTGGACGGCGTCCGTGGTGACCTTCATGGCGGTGTCGGTGCAGAACAGCTTGGCCATCGCCGCCTGCCTGGAGAACGGCCTGCCCGCGTCGCGCAGCCGTGCGGCCGCGAGGTAGAGGGCACGTCCGGCCTCGATCTGAGTGGCCATGTCGGCCAGCATGAAGCGCAGCCCCTGGAAGTCGGCCACGGGGTGGCCGAACTGCCGCCGCTGCGTGGTGTAGGCAAGCGCCTCGTCCAGCGCCGCCTGGGCGAGACCGATCGCGCACGCGGCGATGCCGAGGCGGCCCGCGTCGAGGGCCGAGAGGGCTATGGCGAAGCCCTGGCCCTCCTCGCCCACGCGGCGGGCGTCGGGCACCCGGACGCCGTCGAGGTGGATCTGCGCGGTGGGCGAGCCCTTCATGCCCATCTTGCGCTCGGGCGCGGCGGCACTGAGCCCGGGGGTGTCGTCGGGGACCAGGAACGCGGTGATGCCGCGGGTCCGGTCGGGCCCGGTGCGCGCCATCACGGTGTAGAAGTCGGCGATACCGCCGTGGGTGATCCAGGCCTTGGTGCCGGCCAGGGTCCAGCCGTCGCCCTCGCGGTCGGCGCGGGTGGTGAGCCCGGCCGCGTCGGAGCCGGAGGAGGGCTCGGACAGGCAGTACGCGCCCAGCAGCCCGCCGCCCAGCATCGCGGGAAGGTGCTCGGCGATCTGCTCCTTGCTGCCGTAGTGGGCGAGGGCGTGGCAGGCGAGGGTGTGCACGCTGACGCCGAGGCCGACGGTGAGCCGGGCCGCGGCCAGCTCCTCCAGGACCTGCAGATAGACCTCGTACGGCTGCTCACCGCCGCCGAACTCCTCGGGGTACACAAGACCCAGCAGCCCGGACTGCGACAACAGGGCGAACAGATCGCGCGGGAAGTGCCCGGCGGCCTCCTCTTCGGCGGCGCGCGGCCTGATCTCCCGCTCGATCAGCTCCCGGACGAGTGCGATCAGGTCGTGGGCCTCCTCGGTGGGCAGCTCACGCTCCACCGGCTGCGGTCGGTGGTCGGTCATGACGGCGCTCTCCTCTCCCTGTCGGGCGCGGCGGCGGCACGGCGCCGGGGGTGCGGCGGCGGCCGCCGGGTGTGCTGCCGGGCGGTCGCAGACGCTCCCATCGGGTCTCGAATGGGGGCGTGACCTGCACCGTGGCGGTTGGAGTATGCCCGATCCGGGGCCCTGCGTCACCGGTCGGTGGATCTTCAACCAAGTTCCTCGACGGTGAGCACATTGGTCCAAACCATTGACCTCACTGGTCTAGTCCTTCTACGGTGCTCCCACCGTGCCCTACGCGTTCATGTCAAGTCATGGGCAGGTCGTCAGTGAGCACCACTTCCCCTCACCCCCACGGAGGAGAACCCATGCGCAGACCTCGCGGACCTCGCGGACTGCTCGGCGCCCTCGCGGCGCTGTGTACGGCGGTCCTGGCCGCCACGACGCTCGCCGGCCCGGCCGCCGCCGGCGAACCCCACACAAAGGCCGCGCAGGCCGCCAAGACCGCGGCAAAGGCCACCGCGGGCGCGAAGGAGGCCGCCGCGGGCAGCAAGGTGGTCGGTTACTTCACCGAATGGGGCATCTACCAGCGCAACTACCACGTCAAGAACATCGAGACCTCCGGGTCCGCCGCCAAGCTCACCCACATCAACTACGCCTTCGGCAATGTCACCGGCGGCAAATGCGCCATCGGCGACGCGTACGCCGACTACGACAAGGCGTACGACGCGGCGAGCAGCGTCGACGGCGTCGCCGACACCTGGGACGCGGGCGCGCTCCGCGGCAACTTCAACCAGCTGCGCAAGCTCAAGAAGCTGCACCCGAACCTGAAGGTGATCTGGTCCTTCGGCGGCTGGACCTGGTCCTCCGGGTTCGGCGAGGCCGCCAAGAACCCCGCCGCGTTCGCCCAGTCCTGCTACAACCTGGTCGAGGACCCGCGCTGGGCCGATGTCTTCGACGGGATCGACATCGACTGGGAGTACCCCAACGCCTGCGGCAACACCTGTGACTCCAGTGGCAGGGACGCCTTCAAGAACGTGATGGCCGCCCTGCGCGCCAAGTTCGGCAGCGGCAACCTGGTGACGGCCGCCATCACCGCGGACGCCTCCTCCGGCGGCAAGATAGACGCCGCCAACTACGCCGGCGCCGCGCAGTACGTGGACTGGTACAACCCGATGACCTACGACTTCTTCGGGGCCTGGGCGGCCCAGGGCCCGACCGCCCCGCACTCCCCCCTCACCTCCTACAACGGCATCCCGCAGCAGGGCTTCAACACCGACGCCGCCATCACCAAGCTCAAGGGCCTCGGCGTCCCGGCCTCGAAGCTGCTGCTGGGCATCGGCTTCTACGGACGCGGCTGGACCGGCGTCAGCCAGGCCGCACCCGGCGGGACGGCCACCGGCCCGGCCCCCGGCACGTACGAGGCGGGCATCGAGGACTACAAGGTGCTCAAGAACTCCTGCCCGGCCACCGGCACCGTCGCGGGGACCGCGTACGCGAAGTGCGGCAGCCAGTGGTGGAGCTACGACACGCCGTCCACCATCGCCGGGAAGATGAGCTACAAGCAGCAGCAGGGCCTGGGCGGCACCTTCTTCTGGGAGCTCAGCGGCGACACCTCGAACGGCGAGCTGATCAAGTCCATCAACTGACCCCCATCAGCTGACCCCCATCAGCTGACCGCTCCCGATCAGGAGCGCGGGGTGGGGGGCCGGGTATCCGGCCCCCCACCCCCCCTTTTTCGGCTCGGTTCTCCCCCAGCTACCGCTGGGAGGTGCCCCCGCCGGGGCGCTACAGCCCCTTCGGCTCACTCGCCGCTGGCTACAGTGCGGGACGCCGTGCGAGCCTTGAGTCCGTCCCGATCTGGAGGCGGAGGTTCCGGTGCCCTGGAGGGAGCGCACGCGCGCGTACACCAAGCGTGTCTTCGCCGTGCTGCTCGTCTATCTGGCGCTGATCGTCGTCGTCGACTCCATCACCCCCCGCTCGTTCCGCCTGGACGTCTTCGCCGCGCTGGCCCCGCTCGTCGCCGCGGCCGTCTGCACCTACCGCCAGACGCTGGTGCTCGGCCTGCTCGACCTCGTCGTCATGGCCGTCACCCACGGCGTCATCCCCGACAGCCTGGTCCCCCTCAACCGCGTCGCCTCCGTCCTCGGCAACACCCTCATGGTCGGGGCCAGCATCGCCGTCGCCCGGCTGCTGCGGGACCGCGAGGAGCTGCTGACCCAGGTCCGCGCCACCGGGGAGGCGGCCCAGCGCGCCCTGCTGCGCGAGCTGCCGCTGCGCAGCGGTGACGTGGTCGTGGACGGCTTCTATGTCTCCTCGCAGCAGGGCGCGCTGGTGGGCGGCGACATCTACGAGGTCGTCGACACTCCGTACGGGCCCCGGGTGCTGATCGGCGATGTGCAGGGCAAGGGGCTGCGCACCCTCGGGGCGGGGGCGGCGGTGCTGACCGCGTTCCGGGAGGCCGCGTACCACCTGCGGAGCCTGAGCGGCGGGGTGGACGCCATGGAGGTGGGGCTGCGCCGCTACAACGCCTCGCACGCGCGGGAGCGGAACGGGAGCGAGGAGGAGCGGTTTGTGACGGCCCTGGTGTTCGGGGTGGAGTGGGACGGTCCCGCCCCCGCGGCCGAATCCCCCGTCGAATCCCCCGCCGAATCCCCGGCGGCGCCCCCGGCTCGGCCCCCGGCGGACGCCCGGCCCGGCACCCCTGCCGACGCTGCCGATCCCATGGGCACGGCGCACCTCGTGCTGATCGACTGCGGCCACGTCCAGCCGTATCTGCTCCACGCCGACGGCACGGTCAGCGAGCTGGACTCGGCCGAGCCCGGTCTGCCGCTCGGCCTCGGCGATCTGACGGGCGCCCCGCGCCCCGTCCAGCGGGTCCCCGTGCAGCCGGGCACCCGGGTGCTCGCCTGCACGGACGGGGTGACCGAGGCGCGCTGTCCCACCGGGGAGTTCTACCCGCTGGCCGACCGCCTGAGCGGCTGGGCCCCGCTGCCGACCCCCGAGCTGCTGCGGCGGCTGAGAAAGGATCTGGACACCCATACGAAGGGGCGGCTCCAGGACGACGCGGCGGTGATCGTCCTGGAGCACGTCCCCGACCGGCCCGGCTAGCGGGAGCCCACCGGCTCGGGTACGGCGGGGCGGGCGGGCCGGCCGGACCGGGCCTCGCGGGCCGCGCGGGCCTCGCGGTCCGAACAGGCCGCGCGGGGCGGCCGGGCCGGCTCAGCCGCACCACCCGGCTCAGCCGCACCGGAAGCGGCCCGCTCCGCCGTCGCCAGCTGCTCGATCAGCGCCTCGCGGGCGCGGGCGACCCGGGAGCGGACCGTGCCCACCGGACAGCCGACGACGAGCGCGGCCTCGGCGTAGGGCAGCCCGAGCAGCTGGGTGAGGACGAAGACCTCGCGCCGGTCGTGCGGCAACAGGGCGAGCAGCTGGGTCAGGGCCACCGCCTCGTCGAAGCCGGTCTCCGGCGCCGTCCGGCGCTGGGCCCGCTCGGCCGCCGCCTGCCAGTCGTCGGTGTCGGCGGCCCGCGGCCTTGCCGCGTTGCGGCGCAGCCGGTCCACGACCGCCCGGCGGGCGATCGACAGCAGCCAGGTGCGTGCCGAGGATCTGCCCTCGAAGCGGGGCAGTCCGCGCAGCGCCCGCAGATAGGTCTCCTGGACGAGGTCGTCGGCCGAGTGCGGGTCGTCGCTGAGCCGGTGGACGTACCGCCACACATCGCGCCGGGTGGCGCGTACGAAGCGGTCCACGGCCTCGGGGTCGCCGCCGCGGGCGGCCAGCGCCCAGGAGGTCAGGGTCTCGTCGTCGCGGTCAGGCATCGCGGCCCTCCGCGGCATCGGGGACCATGAGGGGGTGTGCTGTGCTCAGTTCCGGGTCGCCGTGTCGGCCCGTGTCGACGGTGAGGCGCCGCCGCCGGAGGTCCCGGACGCGGCGCTCGACGCCCATCTGCTGGAGTGCGCGGAGTGCCGCCGCTGGGGCGAGCGGGCGCGGCGGCTGCGGGAGCTCGCGGCCGCTCTCGACGGGCCGTGACCGTGAGAGCCGGGGTACCGGCACGGGGGCCGGGGTACGGGCAGGGGTCATCGCCTGCGGTCCTTCCTGGAGTCCGGGCGGCCCGGCGGGCCGCCCGGTGACGTGGTGGGCCTGGAGGGCCGCCGTCCGTCACCGGACGGCGGCCCCGGGCGGCGGACCACGGGTGGCGATGACATGGGCGAGCAGCAGCAGCCGAAGCCGCTGAGGGCCGCCGGGGCGCCCGGCCTGGACGCGGGGCCGCGCGGGCACGCGCGGGGCGCCGTACAGCAGGGACAGCAGGGGCGCGAAGAGGCCGACGGCCAGGGTCCGCACCAGCCGGAACGCGGCCTGTTCGCCGCCGGAGAGCCACATCCCGCACAGCAGGGCGGCCAGCAGGTGCGCGGACCACATGCCGAGCGCGCCGTAACCCTGGCCCCCGGGCAGTGGCGCCGAGGCCATGGCGTCGTGGGCGTGGGCCATGTGGTGGGCGTGCCCGGACGGCATGGGCATGCGCATCGGCGCGGCTGCCCCCGCACCGGCACCGGCCATGGCGCCCTGCGCGAGCATGAACGCGACGTGGAGCGCGGTCTGCGCGCCCACGGTCGCGGCGACCACCGCCAGCGGCCCGCGCTCGCGCCCCGTCAGGCACCAGGCCGCGCCGCCGGTGACCGGCACGGCGGCGCCGATCACCCACCACGGGACGGCGGCCCCCGACATCAGGACGTGGCCGAGCGCCGCGAGCAGCACACAGACCGCTGCGAACACCGCGGCTCGCAGCGCCCGTAGCACGTGGCCCGCTCCCATCAGTCCCCTAGCATGCGGAAATCGCTTCTGACCGTGATAGACTCGCCACGCCCCGTAAGGGGACGGTTCGGGCTGGACCGCAACCTTCGAGTTGGAAGCCCCCTCCTTCGGGTGGGGAGCGGAGTCACGACGTGCACATCGTCGCATCCAGGTCGCCCCTGGCGCCGCCAGGGGCGCGGAAGTTGAGCATCTTGGGCGCGGACCGGCGCCGTCCCGGCTCTTGCGGGGCGGCCCGCGCGCGGGAGAGTGTGAGGAATCGGGGCGGCCGGTGCGGCTCGGCTCGCCCGCGCCGCCCATCGGCGATCTGACCGTCCGTGACCTCGAGTGAGGACCTGTGGGCAACCCCTGGCTGGCGATGGCGTCGGGCGCTGATCCGGCGGAGCGCGTCCGCGCGGTGCGCCGCGCCCATGAGGCGTTTGTGACCGAGGGGGCGGTCTCGGCGGCCGTCCGCCCGGTGGTGGCGGACTCCTGGCGGCGTTCGGCCAGAGCGCGGGTGGGCCAGGAGGGGCTGGCGCCGATCGACCTGGCGGACGCCGAGTTGGAGGCGTACCGCGCGGACCACCCGCTGGCCCGGGTGATGCCGCTGTTCCGCGAGTTGCTGGGGACCATCGCCCACGACGGCGCGCATCTGCTGGCGGTCTGCGACGAGCAGGGCCGGATGCTGTGGGTGGAGGGGCACGCGGGCGTACGGCACCGGGCCGAGCGGATGAACTTCGTGGCGGGCGCGCGCTGGGACGAGCGGCACGCGGGCACCAACGCGCCGGGCACGGCGCTCACCGTGGACCACGCGGTGCAGATCTTCGCCGCCGAGCACTACCACCGGGCGGTACAGCCCTGGACGTGCGCGGCCGCCCCGGTCCACGATCCGCACACCGGCCGGCTGCTGGGCGCGGTGGACATCACCGGCGGCGACCATCTGGCGGCCCCGCACAGCCTGGCCCTGGTCCAGGCGACCGCGCGGGCCGCCGAGGGCCGGCTGGCGGCCGAGGCGCCGCGCGCGGCGGGCCCGCGGACACGCCTGGTGGCGCTGGGGCGGGACGAGGCGCTGCTGCTGACGGACGGACGGCGGCTGCGGCTCGGGCCGCGGCACAGCGAGATCATGGTGCTGCTGGCCGCCCATCCGGAGGGCCTGAGCGGCGACCGGCTGGCCCTGGAGCTGTACGGGGAGCAGGCGGACCGGCTCTCCCCCGTGACCCTGCGCGCGGAGCTGTCGCGGCTGCGCCGCCTGGTGGGGCCGCTGCTGGGCTCGCGCCCCTACCGGCTGTGCACGCCGGTGCGGGCCGATGCGGCGGCCGTGACGGAGGAGTTGGCGGCCGGGAACGCGCATGCGGCGGCGCGCGCGTACGCAGGGCCGCTGCTGCCGTTGTCGGAGGCGCCGGGGGTGTGCCGGATGCGCCGGATGCTGGAGGAGGACGTCCGTCGCTCCGTGCTGGCCTGCGGCGATCTGGAGCTGCTGCGGTGGTGGGCCCGGACGCCGTGGGGCGAGGAGGACCTGGAGGCCTGCGAGGCCCTGCTGGCGGCCCTTCCGCGGCACGCCCCGGGCCGGGCGTCGCTGCTGCCCCGGGTGCGGCGGCTGCGCGCGGCGTACGGCCTGGCCGCCGACGGCCGCCCGTACAGCGCCGGCGCCGACGGGCCGGCGAGGCGCGCAACGTCCGTGCAACGTACCGGCCTCTAGCCTCGCCGGCGACGTACCACCGACCAAGACGGTGGCATACGACGAACACTGGGAGGGCCGCCCATGCCGCGCTACGCAGACCCGGGGTCCGAGGGCTCGGTCGTCAGCTATCAGCCGCGCTACGACCACTGGATCGGCGGTGAGTACGTACCGCCCAAGCAGGGCGGGTACTTCGAGAACCCGACCCCGGTCAACGGGCAGCCGTTCACCGAGATCGCCCGGGGCACCGCCGAGGACGTCGAGCGGGCCCTGGACGCCGCCCACGCGGCGGCCCCCGCCTGGGGCCGCACCTCGCCCGCCGAGCGCGCCTCGGTGCTGCTGAAGATCGCCGACCGCATGGAGGAAAACCTCGAAGCGCTCGCGGTCGCCGAGAGCTGGGAGAACGGCAAGCCGGTGCGCGAGACGCTGGCCGCCGACATCCCGCTGGCCATCGACCACTTCCGCTACTTCGCGGGGGCGATCCGGGCGCAGGAGGGCAGCCTCTCGCAGCTCGACGAGGACACCGTCGCCTACCACTTCCACGAGCCGCTGGGCGTGGTGGCCCAGATCATCCCGTGGAACTTCCCGATCCTGATGGCCACCTGGAAGCTCGCCCCGGCGCTGGCCGCGGGCAACGCGGTGGTGCTGAAGCCCGCCGAGCAGACACCGGCCTCCATCCACCTGTGGCTGAGCCTGGTCGCCGATCTGCTGCCGCCGGGCGTGCTCAACGTCGTCAACGGCTTCGGCGTGGAGGCCGGGAAGCCACTGGCCTCCAGCGCGCGCGTGGCCAAGGTCGCCTTCACCGGCGAGACCACCACCGGGCGGCTGATCATGCAGTACGCGAGCGAGCATCTGAAGCCGGTGACGCTGGAGCTCGGCGGCAAGAGCCCGAACCTCTTCTTCGACGACGTCTCGGCCGCCGACGACGACTTCCTGGACAAGGCCCTGGAAGGGTTCACCATGTTCGCCCTCAACCAGGGCGAGGTGTGCACCTGTCCCTCGCGCGCCCTGGTGCAGCAGGGCCACTACCGGGACTTCATGGCCGCGGCCGTGGCCCGTACGGAGAAGATCACCCAGGGCCATCCGCTGGACACCGACACCATGCTGGGCGCCCAGGCCTCCAACGACCAGCTGGAGAAGATCCTGTCCTATCTGGACATCGGCCGGCAGGAGGGCGCCCGGGTGCTGACCGGGGGAGCCCGCGCGGAGCTGGGCGGCGAGCTGTCGGGCGGCTACTACGTGGAGCCCACGGTGTTCGAGGGCGCCAACCACATGCGCGTCTTCCAGGAGGAGATCTTCGGTCCGGTGGTGGCGGTGGCCCCGTTCGCCGACTTCGACGACGCGATCAAGATCGCCAACGACACGCTGTACGGGCTGGGCGCCGGCGTGTGGACCCGTGACGGCACGACCGCGTACCGCGCCGGGCGCGCCATCCAGGCGGGCCGGGTGTGGACCAACTGCTACCACGCCTACCCGGCGCACGCCGCGTTCGGCGGCTACAAGCAGTCCGGCATCGGCCGCGAGACGCACAAGATGATGCTGGACCACTATCAGCAGACGAAGAACCTGCTGGTCAGCTACTCCCCCAAGAAGCTCGGGCTGTTCTGATGGCCGAGCCCGAGGGTGTCGCGGATTCCCGGGTCGCGAGGGTCGCGCTGACCCCGGCCGCGGCGGAGCTGATCCGGCGGCTGAGCGAGGCGCACGGCCCGCTGATGTTCCATCAGTCGGGCGGCTGCTGCGACGGCAGCGCGCCGATGTGCTATCCGCTGGGCGAGTTCCGCACCGGGGCGGCGGATGTGCTGCTCGGGTCGCTGACGGTGGAGGGCGTCGCCGAGCCGGTCGGGTTCTGGATGTCGGCCGAGCAGTTCGAGCGGTGGCGGCATACGCATCTGACGGTCGATGTGGTGCCGGGCCGGGGCAGCGGCTTCTCCCTGGAGGCCCCGGAGGGCGTCCGCTTCCTGATCCGCTCGCGGCTGCTCGACCCGCCGGGCTGACGCGGGGCGCGGCCCGCGGCGGGGGCCCGGGTCGGCCCCCGCCTCGGGCGCGGGCCCCGCGTCAGCTCGCGTCGGCCAGGGCGAGGGTGTGCAGGCGCTCGGGCGGGCCGGGGCGGGCGTAGTACCAGCCCTGGGCGGTGTCGCAGCCCAGGCCGCGCAGGCACTCGGCCTGGACCGCGGTCTCCACGCCCTCCACCGTCACCGTCAGGTCGAGGGTGTGGGCGAGCGAGACGATCCCCTCCACGATCTTGACGTCGACCGGGTCGATGGGGGCCCGCTGCATGCCCCGGGTGAAGGAGCGGTCGAGCTTGAGCGTGGAGACCGGCAGCCGGCGCAGGTACGAGAGGTTGGAGTAGCCGGTGCCGAAGTCGTCCAGGGCGATGTCCACGCCCAGGTCGGCGAGTTGGCGCAGCGGGCGCAGCGCGTCCTCGTCCACGCCGATCAGGTCGTTCTCCGTCACCTCCAGGCACAGCGCGCTCGGGCAAAGACCCGCGTCCTCCAGGACGGCCACGGTGTCGGAGACCAGGCTGGGGTGGCTCAGCTGGCAGGGCGAGAGGTTGACGTTGACCCGCAGCTGTCCGCCGGCACCGGCGCCGGCATCGGCGTCCCGCCAGTCGCGGGCCTGCCGGGCGGCCTGCTCCAGCACCCAGCGGCCGAGGGGCACGATGAGCCCGGTGTCCTCGGCGAGCGGGATGAACTGGTCGGGGCCGAGGACGCCGTGCTTGGGGTGGAGCCAGCGTACGAGCGCCTCGGCGCCGCGCACGGTGCCGTCGGCCAGCCGCACCAGGGGCTGGTACTCGATGAAGAACTCGCCCCGCTCCAGGGCGGCGGGCAGGCCGTTGGTCAGGCTGTGGCGCGCGATGACCCGGGCGTTGGAGTCGGCGTCGGCGAGCTCGTAGCGGTTTCCTCCGGCCGCCTTGGCCCGGTACATCGTGATGTCCGCGCTGCGCAGCACCTCGGCCCGGCCGAGCTCACCGGCCAGGCCGTCCACGACGCCGATGCTGGCGCGCACCAGCAGCTCGCGGCCGTCGACGCGGACGGGCTCCGCCAGGGCGTCGAGCATCCGGCGGGCGAGCGCGGTGGAGTCCTGCTGGGCCGTGGGTCCGGTGACCAGGGCCAGGAACTCGTCGCCGCCCACGCGCGCCAGCAGTTCGCCGGGGGCGGCCGCGCAGTCCCGCAGCCGCTCGGCGACGGCCTTGAGCAGCCGGTCGCCCGCGATGTGCCCGAGGCTGTCGTTGACCGATTTGAAGCCGTCCAGATCCAGGTAGCACACGCCGAAGCGCTCGGCGTCGGCCTCGCCGGCCAGCACCTTGTCCAGGCGCTCCAGGAACAGGGTGCGGTTGGGCAGCCCGGTCAGCTCGTCGTGGGTGGCCTCGTAGCGCAGCCGCTCGCGCAGCAGCCGGTGTTCGGTGACGTCCTCGGCGAGGGTGAGCTGGTACTGCGGGGCGCCGGAGGAGTCGCGGAGCAGGGTGACGGTGAGATTGGTCCACAGCACGCTGCCGTCGTCGCGGTAGTGGGGCTTCTCGACGCGGAAGTGGTCGCGCCGGCCGGTCACCAGCTCGCGGTAGATCTCGTGGACTCCGGGCGCGTCGTCGGGGTGGACGAACTCGTTGACGTTGCGGCCGGGGCGGAAGAAGTCCATGCCGCCGAACATCCGGGCCATGGCGTCGTTGACGACCAGGATCTCGCCGTCGAGGCCGCAGATCCCGACGCCGATGACCGCGCCCTCGAACACCGCCTGGAACTTGGCCTCGCTGGCGTGCAGCGCCTTCTCGGCCGCGGTGCGGGCGGCCTCGGCGGCGCGCGAGACGGCCTCGTGCTGGGCGCGCTCGCGCTTCCTCAGCTCGCGGACGAAACCGGCGGCGAGGGCGTGCTGCAGCCGGGTGCAGCGGGCCCGCGCCTCGTCCTCCGCCATGGGTCCGGCCGTCCGGCCGCCGGGCGGGCAGTGCTCCACCAGATGGCTGTCGATCGCGCCCAGGACCGCCGGCAGCACCTCGGGTTCGGTGCACTGCGCGTCCACCAGCGCGGCCCCGACCTCGTACGCCGGGGCGGTGTCGAACGGCTGGGAGCCGAGGGCGTCGCTCAGCCGGCGGGCCAGCGGTGCCAGGAGCGCCTCGAACTCGGCACGGGTCAGCGTCGTCGCCGCCACCGGGTGGACCGCGCGGCTCCAGATCTCGGCGAACCGTCTGATCCGGGCGTCCGCGGCCGCCGCGCTCTCCGCCGTGCTGTTTCTCGGTCTCCGCCCGCCGCCCGGCCCGGAGGTCATGTCGCGGGCCCCGCCGCGGCGAGGCCGTGATGAGCCGCCGCGTCCTCGCCCGTGCCGTCGTCGCCCTTCGGCCGCCAGTACACGTCCTGCACTTCCTCGCCCTCTTCCGGCTTCCGGGGCCGCCCTCAGGGTCGTCCGCGTCCTCGGGGAAGTGGAGCATGACGAATAGCGGCAGGGCAACCCGCTGCTGAGCCGAGATTACTGATCGGCCGTCCGTTGTGGAGCGTGAAGTGGAAATCACTAGTCCACTTCTTGGCCGTTTTCGGCGTCAGGAACGGAAAAGCCGGGAGAAGCCGGGCAATGATCCGGACGCGCTAAGGCATGACGGAGGCCAGCGACGACGGCAACCGCGCCTTCAGATCATTCCACTCGCCTTCGCTGACATGGTGCTCGAGGGCTTGCAGAACGGTGCGTACCAATTGCTCGGTGTCACCCTCGATCGCGTACGGGAAGTCCGCGCGGACCCGTCTGAAGAATTCCTCGCTGTTCATCTTCACCGGTGTGTGCGCGGGCCGCCACCCGTCGTAGTAGACGCCCCGCAACAAGGTCGGGAGCTGGGCGCCGAACTGCACGGCCTCGTCGACCGGGAGCCGGTCCCGCAGATGGTGCAGCACCGCGCGCAGGGCCGCGTACGACTGCTTACGGCGCTCCTTGGGCCAGCCGTAGGCCTCTTCGATCTCTTTCAGAAGCCGGTTGGCCTTGTCGACCATGGTGTCGAACGAGGCAAAGCCTGTCGCGACCATCACGGGCCCCCGCTCTCGCCCGCCTCGGTGATTTCGATGTGGCGGAGCTTGGTGGTCTCCGCCTTGGGGACGTCGATCGACAACACGCCGTCGGACATGCTCGCCTTGACGCCTTCGGTGTTCACTTCGCTCGGCAGCCGCATCCGGTACTCGAAGCGGCCGGTGCGGCGCGTGCTGCGGCGCAGGACGCCCTTGCGCTCCCGTTCCCCGATCTCCCCGGAAACGGCCAGTTCCGGCCCGCTCACCTCGACATCGACATCGTGTCGGTCGACGCCGGGGAGCTCGATCTGTACGTGGTAGGCCTCATCGGTCTCGGACACATCGGCGAACGGGGTCCAGGCCGCCAGGCCGGCGCCCGGCACCGCGCCGCCGACCGCGGATTCGAGCAGACCGCCCATCTGGTTGAGCAGATCGTCGAATTCGGCCATCGGGCTGCGTGCCCAGCCGCGCTGACGTTCCATCGCGCCTTCGTTTCGCGTTCGTCGGACGGGCATGCTCATCGCCCATCACCTCCGTCCTCTCGTTGATCCGCGGATGTGTTGTGTCCACCGTCCGGCTCGGGGGGCGGGCCGGGCGGAGCATAGGTGGCGAGGTGGTTGAGGTGTTCATGGGCGTGGTGGACCGCCATCGCCCCTTCGCCGACGGCGGAGACCACCCGCTTGACCGAGCCGCTGCGCACGTCGCCCGCCGCGAAGACCCCCGGCAGGCTGGTCTCCAGGGGCATACAGCCGCGGCCGTGGCCCTCCCAGACGCCGGGCCCCGCACGGGCCCGCGCCGGGGCGCCGGTCACCACGAAGCCCCGGTCGTCCAGGGCGAGGGAACCGGCCAGCCATGCGGTGCGGGGCACCGCCCCGATGAAGCAGAACAGCGCGCGGACGTCGAGCTTGCGCCGCTCGCCGGACAGGTTGTTCTCCACCACGACGGCCCGCAGCACGTCCTCGCCGATCACCTCGCGCGCCTCGGTGTTGCACAGCACCTTCACCCGGGGGTGGCGCTCGATCCGGTCGATGAGGTACCGGGACATCCTGGCCCTGAGGTCGGCGCCCCGGACCAGCAGATACGCGCGCGGCACATGGTCCGCGAGGAAGAGCGCCGCCTGGCCGGAGGAGTTGCCGCCGCCGACCACCGCGACCGGGTCGGCGCGGCACTGCCGTGCCTCGTGCACGGTGGCCGCGTAGTGGACGCTCGTCGACTCCAGGCGCTCGATCCCCGGCACGTCAAGGCGGCGGTACCGGGCGCCCGTGGCCAGGACGACGCCGCGGCCGGTCACCTCGCCGCCGTCGGCCAGGGCGACGCGGTACTGGCCGTCCTCCGGCACGAGCGCGGTGGCCTCCGCCGGGACGCGGACCGCCGCACCGAACTTGTGCGCCTGGAACACGCCCAGCTCGGCGAGTTCGGCGCCGGAGATCCCGGACGGGAAGCCGAAGTAGTTCTCGACCCGGGACGAGGTGCCGGCCTGGCCGCCGGTGGCGATCGCGTCCAGCACGGCGGTGGACAGCCCCTCGGAGGCCCCGTAGACGGCGGCCGCGAGCCCGGCCGGGCCGGAGCCGATGACCAGCAGATCGCAGCGGTCCCGCTCGACGGCCGGCGAGGCCAGCCCGATGTGCCGGGCCAGCTCGGCGTCGCTGGGGTTGCGCAGCAGCTCCCGCGCCCGCCAGATGACGATCGGCGTCTCCTCGGGCCTGACGGAGAAGCGCCGCAGCGCCGCCTCGGTCTCCTGGTCCGCCTCCAGGTCGATCCAGCGGTGCGGCAGCCGGTTGCGCGCCGCGAACTCGCGGAGCCTGCCGGTGTCCGGCGAGTAGCGGGAGCCGATGATGCAAAAGCCCGCGCCGGCGCCGACGAGCAGGGCGCGGCGGGCCAGGTGGGCGCGCAGGACGAGATCGCCGAGAAGGGGGTCGCGGGCGACCAGGACGCGCATCCGGTCGACCGGGGCGGACAGGATCTCCCCGGCCTCGCGGGCCCGGGTGGTGGCGAAGGCCGCCTGACCGCTGAGCAGCCCCACCTCGCCGAGGAAGCGCCCGGGGCCGTGGACCCGCAGGACCCGCTCCCCGGGGCCGCCGAAGTCCTCGACCACGGCCACCGAGCCGCTGAGGACCACGATGAACTCCGTGGCCCGCTCGCCCTCGTTGATCAGCACCTGCCCGGGCTCGACGGGGATGCGGCGCCCGTGGGCGGAGAGGAGCCCGATCTGCTCCTCGTTCAGCCGCGGGAACGCCCCGTACAGGTCAGGGGTTTCGAACGGGACCGCCTCGCCGGGGGTCTCGTCCCCGGCCGGCCTGCCGTCGGGTGCCCGGTCCTCGCCGGTCATCGGGCGGGCGCCCCGTGGGGAGGCCGGAACAAGGGCGGCTCGGGCTGGGTGGCCATGGACATTCACCCTTCCTCGCACTGCGGGCGACGACCTCCCCCTGTCCAGGATGGGCAGCCGGGAGGCCGCCCGCACCTCGGATCATGGCCGGGGCGGTGGCAGGGCAGGTCGGGAAGGGGCGGAGGGCGGGAGTGGAGGGCGGCGCCCGGGGCCCGGAGGGCCGGGGCCGGGCGCCGCCGGCGGGCTCAGCGGATGCCCAGCTCCAGCAGGGTCCGGCGCTGGCTCGCGGTCGGCTTGGCCGGGAAGTACAGGTAGCACACGCCACCGGTGCCGGAGGCCACCTTGCCCTGGGCGTTGTAGCGCTTGGTGCGCAGCCAGATGTTCTCGAACTCGCGCCGCTTGTAGACGTGGCGGACCGCCGCGTTGTCGGCGGACGCCGGGTCGCCTGCGATGACGTCGCCGTCGGCGGTGAAGCCGATCACGGTCATCAGATGGCCCGCGGTGCCGTAACCGGCCCCGGTCAGCTCCTCCTTGAGGAAGGACTGGGAGGTGATCACCGGGATGCCGGCGGCGATCAGCTTCTCGGCGTCGTTGAGCGAGCCGAGCCGGGTGACCACGCCCTGCATATCGCGGTACGTGGCGGCGTAGGCGGCGTTGAACGGCCAGTTGCCGCAGCCCTCGTACTGGTAGTCGAAGGTGTACCGGGCGGCGTGGCAGACCTGCGGGTCGGCGTAGTCGGGGTTGACCCAGGCCAGGTCCTCGGCGGTGGGCTTGCGGCCCCAGTACTCCACGATCATCTGGGACGAGGTGGGGCTGCACCACGCCTCGCCGCCGTTGTCGTACTCCGGGTACTGGCCCTTGTGGATCTCCTGCGAGTAGCGCGGCACGGGCAGCTCCCGGCCGCCGGCCAGGCCCGGGGTGGAGGCGGGCACCTCGAAGCGGTCGGGGACGTCGGAGCCCATCGCGCCCACGCGCCAGACCTTGGGCGTCAGACCGCTGCCGGGCTTGCGGTAGAGGGTGAGCCGCACCCGGTACGAGGCGAGCCGCAGCCCGCTCGCCGGGTCGTCGACGGCGAAGGTGTCGGTCCACACCGAGCTCTTGCCGTCGCTCTGGTCGTCGACCGAGGTCCGCCGGATGGAGTCGGTGCCGTCCCCGGACGTCCAGCGGCCCATCACGTACCAGGGGGTGTCGGTGCCGTCGGTGTAGGTGCCCTTCAGCTCGACCTGGATCCAGGTGGAGGCCGGGGTGCGGGCGTTCCAGGAGACGATCGCCTCGGTGGCCGGGTGGGGCAGGGTCTGCCTGGGGGAGGTCCAGGTGCCGTACTCCCAGGCGGCGGTGGTGCCGGTGTGCGGATCGGTGTAGTCGGCGGTGCCCGCGGGGCGGGAGATGACCACGCCGGGGCGGGCTCCGTCCTCGACGCGGACACCGTCGCCCGCTCCGGCCCGCCAGTCGGCTCGGCTGGTCCAGCCGTGGTAGCCGATGGCGGGGGCGGCGGCTCTGCGGGCGGGCCGGGCCGCCGGGCGCGCCGCCTCGGCGGCCGCGGCGGCGGGTGCCGCGGCTGACGAGGCCAGCGCGGTCGCCCCGGTGACGGTGAGGGCGGCGGCGAGCACGGTGCGGCGAGGTGTGAATCCGTCTCCGGATCTGGTCATACGGGGTTCCCCCAGTCGTCGTCCGGGTGGGCCGCGGGTGCGCGACAGTCGCACAACTATGGCCGCTGCGAATGGCTTCAGGCCAGTGATTCCCGGCGCGGCACCGTATCAATATTGGTGTGGACCATTGGAGTGAAGCAGGGCGGGCGCGGGGTGCGGACGGAGCCGGAAAACGGCGGCGAGGCCGGCTTGGGGCGGCGGCCGTAAGGTGGTCGGCGATGGACCTCTCTCGTACCGCCACCGCCCCGTCCGCCCCGCTCGGCCCGCCGGCCGGCCCCGACGCGCTCGACGCGCTGGCCGGCCGGCTGCGCGCCCTGCCGCCCTCGTGCGGGCCGGTGCGGCTGGTCGCGGTGGACGGGCACGCGGGGTCGGGCAAGACCACCTTCGCCGGGCGGCTGGCGGCGGCGCTGGGCGGCGCCCCCGTCCTGCACACCGACGACCTCGCCACCCACGAGGAGCTGTTCGCCTGGACCGGGCGGCTGCGCGAGCAGGTCCTCGCCCCCTTCGCCCGCTGCGCCGCCGCCCGGTACGCGCCGTACGACTGGGTGGAGCGCCGCTTCGCGGCCGGCCGGCGGCTCGCCCCGGCGCCGGTGGTACTCGTCGAGGGCGTGGGCAGCGGCCGCCGCTCCCTGCGGCCGTATCTCGCGCGTCTGCTGTGGATGGAACTGCCCGACGCGGAGTCCTGGCGGCGCGGACAGCTGCGGGACGGACCGGAGATGTCCACATTCTGGGACGGCTGGCTTCTCGCCGAGCGCGCGCATTTCGCTGCGGACCCCTCGCGCCCATATGCCGAAACCCTGGTAGTACAGCGACCAGAGGGGTACGAGTTGCTGACGGGACCCGCCGTGGCGACCCGAACCTCCCCTCGGCCTCACTCAGCGTAACCGCGAGCGTCCGGGTCGCGTCCGATCGGCGTTCCGGACCCGCGACGCGCGCCCCAACTCGGCTTGACCCGGGGCCCATACAGGTCTTACGTTCTCAATGTGCGACTCGTACGAGTCGTCCCACATCGCGAAGCCCCCGGTTGTTCCCCCGTGATCGGGGGCTTCGTCTTGTCCGGGAGCCCCTTCGGAGGTCTCCCGGAGGTCCCTTTCGGCCGCTTTTGCTCCGCACCCCCCTCACCCTCGGTGACCAGCGTCTTCCGGCCTTTCGCGCCCCGTCCGCGCCCCCGCGCACGCCGCCCTGCCAGGCAAGTTGGACACGAACAGCCGTGCGGCACCCTCGGCCCGTGCGGCCTGCGCAGGTACGATGCGAAAACGGGGCAGCCGCCCCTGCGGCAACCACGGGGGCAGGGTTTGTGGGGGACGTGATGGATTTCGGCACGCAGAGTTCGCACGCCCCAGCCGATCTCGCCTGGCTGCGCGCCGTCGACGCCTACACCATGGGCGCCTACGCGCAGGCCGAGGACGAGTTCCGGGCCGCGGTGCGGCACGACCCCGCAATGGCCGACGCCTGGCTCGGACTGCACGCGCTGCGCGCCGACACCACCACCGCGCTGCTGCGGATGTACCGGCACCGCGACCGCTTCGGCGAGCAGCGCGCCCGCCACCACCGCACCCTGAACTCCTGGTACTGGCTGGGCTGGTGGGTCCAGCCGGTGCTGGAGACCAGCCGGGACCTGCTGCTCGCGCACGCCTCCCACTGGCTCGACGGCCGCCACGTCCCCGAGCTCGACCGGGCCCTGGCCGGCTGCCCGCCCGTAGAGGCCGATCCGCAGGCGCGCTTTCTGCACGCCTGCCGGGCCTATCTGGTCAAGGACTGGGAGCAGCTGGTGCGGCACACCGAGCCGCTGCTGGACGACCCGTTACTGGGCATCGAGGCGGGGCTGTTCGGCGGAATGGCCCGGGTGCGCCTCGAGATGTTCGGCCAGGCCGAACCGCTGCTCGCCGCCGCCCTGATGCGCTGCCGCAGCGAGCAGCCGCAGCGCAAGGAGCTGCGCTACTGGCTGGCCCGGGCCCACGAGGGCACCGGCCGCAGCGCCGCGGCGCTCCCCCTCTACCGCGCGGTGCACCGCATCGACCCGACCTTCATGGACACCTCGGCCCGGCTGGCGGCCATAGCCGAGGGCGACGGCCTGGACGAGACCGCGGACCTGGCCGCCGTGTCGCTCGCCGGACTCGGCAGCCAGGACGCGGCCGAGGGCCGCGACGCCCCCGCCGCCGACCCCGACCCGCTGGTCGCGGCCGACCCGCCGGACGGCCGCGAGCTGCGCACCACCGGCCCTGACCCGGAGGGCTCGCCGCTGGTGGGCTCCCCCGTGGTGGCCGCCGACGGCCCGCGCGAGCGGGCCGGTGTGCCCCCGCAGCCCGGCCCCTCCGACCCGGTCCTGCTGGAGAACGCGCTGCAGGAACTGGAGCGCATGGTCGGCCTGGAGCCCGTCAAGCGGCAGGTGCGGGCGCTGTCGGCACAGCTCCACATGGCCCGGCTGCGCGCCGGGCAGGGCCTTCCGGTCCAGCCGCCCAAGCGGCACTTCGTCTTCTCCGGCCCCTCCGGCACCGGCAAGACCACGGTCGCCCGGATCCTCGGCCGCGTCTTCTACGCGCTCGGACTGCTGGGCGGCGACCATCTGGTGGAGGCCGGGCGCGCCGACCTGGTCGGCGAGTACCTGGGCCAGACCGCCGTGAAGGCCAATGAGCTGATCGACTCGGCGCTCGGCGGGGTGCTGTTCGTGGACGAGGCGTACTCCCTGTCCAACTCCGGCTACAGCAAGGGCGACGCCTACGGCGACGAGGCGCTGCAGGTGCTGCTCAAGCGCGCCGAGGACAACCGCGACCGGCTCGTGGTGATCCTGGCCGGCTATCCCGAGGGCATGGACCGGCTGCTGGCCGCGAACCCCGGCCTCGGCTCGCGCTTCACCACGCGCGTCGACTTCCCCAGCTACCGCCCGCTGGAGCTCACCCGGATCGGCGAGGTCCTGGCCGCCGAGAACGGCGACATGTGGGACGAGGAGGCGGTGGAGGAGCTGCGCTCCATCAGCGGACACGTCGTGGACCAGGGGTGGATCGACGAGTTGGGCAACGGGCGGTTCCTGCGGACGCTGTACGAGAAGAGCTGCGCGTACCGGGATCTGCGGCTGTCCGGGTGGACGGGGACGCCCACCCGGGAGGACCTGGCCACGCTGCGGCTGCCGGATCTGATGCAGGCGTACGGCGAGGTCCTTTCGGGCCGCGGCCCCATGTACCGCGACCCGCAGGACCCACCGCTGGAGTAGCCCCCCGGCGGGGCCCGGGCGGGTGTCCCCGCTCAGCCGACCATCGCGCGCTCCTCCGTCGAAGCCGACGGCGCCGCCTCGGCCCGGGGCTCGCTCACCCGGTCGCGGGTGCCGCCCCGGTGGGAGGGGTCGCGCACCTCGCCGACCAGCATCTCCAGGACGTCTTCCAGGGCGACGAGCCCCAGCACCTTGCCCGAGGCGTCGGCGACGGCCGCCAGATGCGCGGCCGCCCGCCGCATCACGGTGAGCGCGTCGTCCAGCGGCAGCTCCGCCCGCAGCGTCCCGATCGGGCGCCACACGTGCTGGGGTACGGCCCGCTCCCGGGCCTCCAGGTCAAGGACGTCCTTGACGTGCAGATAGCCCATGAAGGCCCCGCCGGCCCCGCGCACCGGGAAGCGGGAGTAGCCGGTCCGCACGGTCAGCTCCTCGATCTGCCGGGGCGTGACCGAGGGGTCGACGGTGACCAGGCCCGCCGGGTCGAGCAGCACATCCGTGACCGGGCGGCTGCCCAGCTCCAGGGCGTCGGCCAGCCGCTCGTGCTCTCCGGGGTCGAGCAGCCCGGCCTGCCGGGAGTCCTCGACGAGATGGGTCAGCTGCTCGCTGGTGAACACGGCCTCGACCTCGTCCTTGGGCTCCACCCGGAACAGCCGCAGCACCAGCCGGGCGCAGGCGCCGAGCAGCGCGGTGACCGGCCGGCACAGCCGGGCGAAGGTGACGAGGCCGGGCCCGAGCCACAGCGCGGTCTTCTCGGGGGCGGCCATGGCCAGGTTCTTCGGCACCATCTCGCCGATGACCAGGTGCAGACAGACCACCACAGCCAGCGCGATGGCGTAGCCGAGGGGGTGGACAAGCCCGCCGGGCAGATGGAGGGCGTGGAAGACCGGCTCCAGCAGGTGTGCGATGGTCGGCTCGGCGACCGCGCCGAGCGTCAGGGAGCAGACGGTGATGCCGAACTGCGCGGCCGCCATCATCTGCGGCAGGTTCTCCAGGCCGGTGAGCACCGTACGGGCGCGGGCCGAGCCCTCGGCCGCGCGCGGCTCGATCTGGCTGCGGCGGACGGAGACGAGGGCGAACTCGGCGCCGACGAAGAAGCCGTTGGCGAGGACCAGGAGAGCGGCGAAGAGAAGTTGGACCAGGCTCATCGTTCCGCCCCCCGGGCGTCGCCACCGGCGGCGGCGCCGCTCGCCGTGAGTGTGCCGGTGGCGGCGGCCGCCCCGGCTCCGGTGCCGGTGCGTATGATCCGCACCCGCTCGGCCCGGTGGTGTCCGACCTGCCGGACCGACAGCTTCCAGCCGGGCAGCTCGGTGGCGTCACCGACGGCCGGGATCCGCCCGAGGAGGTCGGCGACCAGCCCGGCCACCGTCTCGTACGGCCCGTCCGGCGCCTCCAGGCCGATCCGGCGCAAGGTGTCGACGCGGCAGCCGCCGTCGGCCTCCCAGGCGGGGCGGCCGTCCTCGGCCGCGGCCGGCGTCAGGTCCGGGGTCTGCGCGGCCTCGTCGTCGTGCTCGTCGCGCACCTCGCCGACCAGCTCCTCGACGATGTCCTCCAGGGTGACCACGCCCGCCGTGCCGCCGTACTCGTCGACGACGACGGCTATCGGCTGCTCGCTGCGCAGCCGCTCCAGGAGCGGCTGGACGGGCAGCGTCTCGGGGACGAGCAGCGGGGGCTGGGCGATCCGCGCGACCGAGGTGCGCAACCGCTCCTCCGAGCGCACCCCGAGGGCGTCCTTGAGGTGCACCATGCCGACCACCTCGTCGAGGCGGTCGCGGTAGACGGGGAAGCGGGAAAGACCGGTCGCGCGGGTGAGGTTGAGCACGTCCTCCGCGGTCGCGGAGGACTGCAGGGCGCTGACCCGCACGCGGGGGGTCATCACATGCTGGGCGGTCAGCTCGCCCAGGGAGAGGGTGCGTACGAACAGGTCGGCGGTGTCCTGCTCGATCGCGCCGGCCCGCGCGGAGTGGCGGGCCAGGGAGACCAGTTCGTCGGGGGTACGGGCGGAGGCCAGCTCCTCGGTGGGCTCGACGCCCAGCGCCCGCACCAGCCGGTTGGCGACCGTGTTGAGCAGGGCGATGACCGGGCGGAAGAAGCGGGCGAAGGCGTACTGCGGCCCGGCGACGAACCGCGCGACCTGCAGCGGCCGGGAGACGGCCCAGTTCTTGGGCACGAGCTCGCCGACGACCATCTGGACGGCGGAGGCGACCAGCATGCCCACGACGACCGCGACACCGGAGACGGCGCCGTGCGGCAGCCCGGTGGCGGTCAGCGGCGGGGTCAGCAGTTCACCGAGCGCCGGCTCGGCGAGCATGCCCACCACCAGCGAGGTGATGGTGATGCCGAGCTGGGTGCCGGAGAGCTGGAAGGACAGCTCGCGCAGGGCCTCGACGACGGTGCCGGCCCGGCGGTCGCCCTCGGCGGCGGCCCGCTCGGCGTCCGGCCGCTCGACGGTGACCAGGCCGAATTCGGCCGCCACGAAGAAGCCGTTGGCGAGGATCAGGACGAGTGCTGCGGCGAGCAGCAGGAGGGACAGGGTGGTGCTCATGCCGCCGCCATCGGTCGATGAGGGGCGGCGCAGGTACTACAGGACGATCCGTCCATCTCTGGAGGGAGTCACTCCTCGGGTCGCAGGGGCCTGCCGGGGTGCGCACAACGGCGCGCGGACAGGTGGTACGGGCCGGGGCACGGGCAGCGCCCCGGCAACAGGGTAATCAAGGATCGGGCTTTCCGGGCAGGCCCCGGGACCCGGACAGGGCCGATCGGGCGGCCTTCAGCTGTCGGACGCTTCTTCGGCGCTCCGCCTCCGGGGCGCCCGCGGCCCCTTCGGCTCACTCGCCCGAGGCGCCCGTGCCGTGCTTCTCGGCCAGGGCCCGCAGTGCGCGTGCGTCACTGATGGCGCGGGCCTTGGCGATACCGGGCTGGATGCCCATCGCGGGCAGGCTGGTGCCGTCGGAGAGGTCCAGGTAGACCCACGGGTCCCCGGGCCGCAGATTGACCCGGAGGACCTCCGCCCACGCCAGCCGCCGCTTGGTCGTCAGGTTGACGACGGTCACCCCGCCCGCGTCGGCGACCACTTTGGGCCGGCTGAGCAGCGCCAGCACGCCGAAGAACAGCAGACCGGTGAAGACGAAGCTGAGCTTCTCCCCCGGGTTCAGCCGCTCCAGCAGCAGTGCGACCGCCGTGAGGACGACGACCACGGCGACCCCCGTGGTCAGCAGAACGGCCCGGGTGCGGGTCGGCCGGAAGGTGACGGGGAGGGCGGGGAGCCCGGCAGAGGGCTGCGCGGGCGCCGGCTCGGGGGCGGACACGTGGTGTGGGTCTCTCCGTGAGAGGAACGGTGGGTCTGGTGGCTCAGAGGCGGCAGGCGTGGATGCCGGTGGTCAGGATGGCCCGCGCCCCCAGGTCGTACAGCTCGTCCATGATCCGCTGGGCGTCCTTGGTGGGGACCATCGAGCGGACCGCGACCCAGCCCTCGTGGTGCAGCGGGGAGACGGTGGGCGACTCGAGGCCTGGGGTGAGGGCCACGGCCCGCTCCACCTGCTCGACGCGGATGTCGTAGTCCATCATCACGTAGCGCCTGGCCACCAGGACACCCTGCATCCGGCGGAGGAACTGCTGGACCTTGGGGTCGTCGGCGGGGGCGCCGGTGCGGCGGATGACGACGGCCTCGGACTCCAGGATCGGCTCGCCGATGATCTCCAGACCGGCGTTGCGCAGGGTGGTACCGGTCTCGACGACATCCGCGATGATCTCGGCCACACCGAGCTGGATGGCGGTCTCGACGGCTCCGTCGAGGTGCACGACGGCGGCGTCGACGCCGTTGTCCGCGAGGTGCTTGGTGACCAGGCCGGAGAAGGAGGTGGCGACCGTCATGCCGCCGAACTCGCTGACGTCCTTCGCCGTGCCGGGGCGGGTGGCGTAGCGGAAGGTGGATCCGGCGAAGCCGAGCTGCATGATCTCCTCGGCCTGGGAGCCGGAGTCGAGCAGCAGATCACGGCCGGTGATGCCGATGTCCAGGCGGCCGGAGCCGACGTACACGGCGATGTCGCGGGGGCGCAGGAAGAAGAACTCGACGTCGTTCTCGGAGTCGACGAGCACCAGTTCCCTGCGGTCCTTGCGCTGCCGGTAGCCCGCCTCATGGAGCATCGCCGACGCAGGCTCGGACAGTGAACCCTTGTTGGGGACGGCGATGCGCAGCATGAGACCTTTTTCCTTACGTGGGCGAGGGTTGGGGCGAAAGCGTGCTCAGAGGTGAGCGTAGACGTCGTCGAGGGTCAGGCCCCGGGCGATCATCATCACCTGGAGGTGGTAGAGGAGCTGCGAGATCTCCTCGGCGGCCGCGGCGTCGCTCTCGTACTCCGCGGCCATCCACACCTCGGCGGCCTCCTCCACGACCTTCTTGCCGATGGCGTGCACGCCCGACTGGAGCAGGTCGGCGGTGCGGGAGGTGGCGGGATCGGCCGTGAGGGCCTTCTGCTGAAGCTCGGCGAAGAGCTCCTCGAACGTCTTCTTGGGCATGATGTCCGTCATCCTACTGGGGCCGCGGTGGGCGGCCGGGCGCCAGGGCTAGGTGAGCGACCGCAGCGTGACGGCGGTGGCGACGGCCGCGGTGACGGCCTCGTGGCCCTTGTCCTCGCTGGAGCCTTCCAGCCCGGCCCGGTCCAGGGCCTGCTCCTCGGTGTCACAGGTCAGCAGGCCGAAGCCGATCGGCACCCCGGTGTCCACGCTGACCTGGGTGAGGCCCTGGGTGACGCCCTGGCACACATAGTCGAAGTGCGGGGTGCCGCCGCGGATCACGACGCCCAGGGCCACGACCGCGTCGAAGCCGCGGTCGGCGAGGGACTTGGCGACCACCGGCAGCTCCCAGCTGCCCGGCACCCGCAGCAGGGTCGGCTCGTCGATGCCCAGCTCGCGCAGGGCGCGCCGCGCCCCGTCGACGAGGCCGTCCATCACCTGGGCGTGCCACTGGGCGGCCACCACGGCCACGCGCAGGCCGCCGCTGTTCTCCACGGTCAGCTCGGGGGCTCCCTTACCGCTCACGTCTGCATCTCTCCTTGGTACGGGTGTTGCTCTGGTGCGGGTGTCGCTGGTGGTACGGGCCGCGGCTACTGGTTGCCGCAGGCGGACATCGGCTGGGGGCGGCCGCTCTCCAGCCACGGCAGGTCGTGGCCCATGCGGTCGCGCTTGGTGCGCAGATAGCGCAGGTTGTGCTCACCGGCCTGGACGGGCATCGGCTCCCGGCCGGCGACCCGCAGCCCGTGCCGGACCAGGGCCGCGGTCTTCTCCGGGTTGTTGGTCATCAGGCGCAGCGAGCGCACGCCGAGGTCGAGGAGGATGCGGGCGCCGGCGGCGTAGTCGCGGGCGTCGGCGGGCAGGCCGAGTTCGAGGTTGGCGTCGAGGGTGTCGCGGCCCAGCTCCTGCAGCTCGTACGCGCGCAGCTTGGACAGCAGCCCGATGCCGCGGCCCTCGTGGCCGCGCAGATAGACCACCACGCCGCGGCCCTCGGCGGTGATCCGCTCCAGGGAGGCGTGCAGCTGGGGGCCGCAGTCGCAGCGCTGCGAGCCGAGGACATCGCCGGTCAGGCACTCGGAGTGGATGCGGACGAGGACGTCCTCGCCGTCGCCGATGTCGCCCTGGACGAGGGCGATGTGCTCGACGCCGTCGGTGGTGGAGCGGTAGCCGTACGCCTGGAAGTCGCCGAAGGCGGTGGGCAGCCGGGTCTCGGCCTCGCGCCGCACGGTGGGCTCGATCGCCCTGCGGTAGGCGATCAGGGCCTCGATGGAGATGATCGCCAGCCCGTGCCGGCGGGCGAAGGAGACCAGTTCGGGCAGGCGCAGCATGGTGCCGTCCGCGCCCGCGATCTCGCAGATCGCGGCGGCCGGGCGCAGCCCCGCCAGCCGGGCGAGGTCGACGCCGGCCTCGGTGTGGCCGTCGCGGGTGAGCACGCCGCCGGCGCGGGGGCGCAGCGGGAAGATGTGGCCGGGGCGCGCGAAGTCGTCCGGGGCGCTGTGCGGATCGGCCAGCAGGCGCAGGGTGGTGGACCGGTCGGCGGCGGAGATGCCGGTGCCGACGCCGTGTTCGGCGGTGGCGTCGACCGAGACGGTGAAGGCGGTGCGCATGGACTCGGAGTTGTCCTCGACCATCTGCGGCAGCCGCAGCCGGTCGAGGTCGGCGGCGTCCAGGGTGGCGCAGATCAGCCCGCGGCACTCGCTCATCATGAAGGCGACGATCTCGGGGGTGGCCTTCTCGGCGGCGACGATGAGGTCGCCCTCGTTCTCCCGGTCCTCGTCGTCGACGACCACGACGGGGCGCCCGGCGGCGATCTCGGCGATGGCCCGCTCGACGGAGTCGAGCGCCACCTCGTCGGGCCATTCGGAGGCGTTCTGCGGGCTCGGGACGGCCTGCACGCTCTGCACGGGGGTCATGTGTCGCTTCCTGCTGTTCCTGCTGTCCGTGGGCTCCTGGACGTCGCCGGCCGGGGCGGTCATGCGACGGCCTCCCCGCCCGGGGCGGCCGGGGCGCCGGCGCCCTTGCCCAGCAGCCGCTCGACGTACTTGGCGAGCACGTCCACTTCGAGGTTGACCGGGTCGCCGGCCTGCTTGACGCCCAGGGTGGTCAGGGCGAGGGTCGTCGGGATGAGGCTGACGGTGAAGTAGTCGGGGCCCGCGTCGACGACGGTCAGGCTGATGCCGTCGACCGTGATGGAGCCCTTCTCGACGACATAGCGGCTCAGGTCGGCGGGGAGCGAGATCTTGACGATCTCCCAGTGCTCGGAGAGCTTGCGCTCGACGATGGTGCCGGTGCCGTCGACGTGACCCTGCACCAGGTGGCCGCCCAGGCGCCCGCCGAGCGCCATCGGGCGCTCCAGGTTGACGCGGGAGCCGACGGCGAGGGTGCCGAGGCTGGAGCGGTCCAGGGTCTCGGCCATGACGTCGGCGGAGAACCGGCCGTCCTCGAGGTCGACGACGGTGAGGCAGACGCCGTTGACGGCGATCGAGTCGCCGTGCTTGGCGCCTTCGGTGACGACGGGGCCGCTGACCAGGAAGCGGGACGCGTCGCCGAGGTTCTCGACGGCGACGATCTCGCCCAGTTCTTCGACGATTCCGGTGAACACTCAGCTCTCCTCGGGTGCGACGGGGACGGTGGGGGCCGGCACGGCGGTGACGCGCAGATCGGGGCCGAGCCTGATGACGTCGGTCAGCTCCAGGCGCAGCGCCTGGGTGATGGTGGTGATTTGGGCGTCGGCGAGGGCGGGGGTGCCGGCGCCGAGCAGTGCGGGGGCGAGATAGCCGACGACCTTGTCGACGGCGCGGGCGGCGAGGAAGGCCCCGGCGAGCGTGGGGCCGCCCTCCAGCAGGACCGAGCGGATCCCTCGCGCGTGGAGCTCGCCGAGCAGCGCGGGGATGTCCAGGCCGGGCCCGGAGGCGGCGCGGGGCAGCCGTACGGTCTCGGCGCCCGCCAGCCGTACGGCGGGGGCGTCTTCGGCGACGGCGACCAGGGTGGGCGCGGCGGAGTCCAGGACCCGGGCGTCCGGGGCGATGGTGGCCTTGGTGTCGAGGACGACGCGCAGCGGCTGCCGGGCGCCGTCCTGGCCGCGCACGGCGAGGTGCGGGTCATCGGCGCGCAGGGTGCCGGAGCCGACCACGACGGCGTCCGACTCGGCGCGCAGCCGGTGCACATCGGCGCGGGACTCGGGGGAGGTGATCCAGCGGCTGGTGCCGTCGGCGGCGGCGCTGCGCCCGTCCAGGGTCGCGGCGTACTTCCACAGCACGAAGGGGCGGCCGCGCCGCATCGACGTCAGCCACGCCTCGTTGACCGCGGCGGCTTCCTCGGCGAGCAGTCCGCTCTCGACGGCGGTCCCGGCGGCGGCCAGGGTGGCGGCCCCGCCGGCGGCCTTGGCGTTGGGGTCGGCGACCGCGTAGACGACGCGGGCGATCCCGGCGTCCAGCAGCGCCTGGGCGCAGGGGCCGGTGCGGCCGGTGTGGTTGCAGGGTTCGAGGGTGACGACGGCGGTGCCGCCGCGGGCCCGCTCTCCGGCCGCGCGCAGGGCGTGGACCTCGGCGTGCGGCCCGCCGGCCCGCTGGTGCCAGCCCTCGCCGGCGGTGCGGCCGTCGGCGTCGAGGATGACGCAACCGACCACGGGGTTGGGGCTGGTGTGGCCGAGGCCCCGGGCGGCGAGCGCTATGGCACGGCGCATCGCTTCGGCTTCGGCGGTGGTGGCCACCGGGTCCTCCTGCCTCTTCGGGCACGGACTCCGGGGCTGTCGAGATGACAGAAGCGGAAAGACGGCACCGGGGAACGCCTAGCCGGGATACGGTCCGTCGCGAAAGACGGGCCGCCGAGCGCGGCGCACCGGTGCACTACTCCCGCCGCGCACTGCCTCCCATCCGGACTTTCACCGTCGGTCCAGGAATTTCACCTGGTCAACCGGCCGCTGGCAGCGGACGGGTCGCGGACTGTAACCGCCGGTTCGGATTTTCACCGACCCCGGAGTGCGCTGACGTCACTGGTACGGCCCCAGTGTGCCATGGGACCTCGGCACAGCTGGAGCCGCGGGAGTGTGGCCTGCCTCACCCGTCCGTCAACCCGTGGTGGCGATGCTGTCAAGTTGCTCGACGGCCGGCCGCAGCGCCCACAGGTCGCCGCCGGGCGGCGCCTGGAGCGCGGGGAGCGCGGCCCTGGCCCTGCGGTCGCCCGCGTCGGCCGCCGCGTGCACGATGTCGCTGGCCGCGTAGGCGCGGAAGTCCAGCTCCGGGTACGGCCAGGGCTTGGCCCCGGTGGCCGCGGGGAGCAGCACGTCGACGGCCTTGAAGAGGTTCGCCCCGTTCGGCCCCGTGTAGTGCCACAGGTCCACGCCGACGTGGTCGCCGACGGCCGCGAGGCGGCTGAAGGCGACGAGGTTGAAGGTGGAGTAGTGGAAGCTGCGGGTGCGGGACAGCTCGCCGGGCTGGGTGCCGTCCGCCGCGATCTGGGCGTCCACGCGCTTGGTCCGGGCCTCGCGGACGACCTGGCGGGCGAGGTCCCGGTCGCCGACGGCGGTGGCGATGGCGGCGACCTGCATGTCGTAGAAGGTGCCGTGGTTGTTCTCGGCGGCGCCCTCCTCCTTGCCGAAGTCGCTGTTCACCAGCCAGTCCAGGAACTGCTCGTTCCAGGTGCGGAAGCCGGCGTGGTCGCCGCGGGTCCAGCCGGGGGCGCCGGTGTCGAGGATGGCGGCGGCGTCCAGCAGGCTGGTGAAGCCCTGGGAGAAGTCGATGATGCCGATCGAGCGGCCGTCGTACTTGCAGGGGATGAACTGGGCGTGTTTCAGGCTGGGGTTCATCCGGGTCGCGGGGTCGACGAACCAGGTGCGCAGGATCTCGGCGGCGTGCTCGGCGTAGCCGCGCTTGCCGGTGTAGTACCAGGCCAGGGAGAGCTCATAGGCGGACTCGAAGACCTTGCCCACCTCGGGACGGTCCATCATCTTGTCCACATCGGGGTTCCGTTGGCCATCCTTCTGAACATAGGGGCAGCCGTACGGATTGTCCTCGGTCTTCGGCTGGGTGGGCCACCAGTACGGGGCCTGGCTGAAGTAGTCGTGTTTGTCGCCGCTGGGCGGCACCTGGTCCTTGTCGGTGACCGTCCACGGGCCCTGGTCCATCCACTGGTCGGCCCGGTCGGTCAGATCGCGTACGGTCCGCTTCAGCCGCGCGTCGCCCAACTGCAGCTTCACCTTGGTCACGGCCAGCCGTGGGCCGTCGAGCACCACGGTCTTTGGCACCGGGGCCGGGTGACGGGCGGGCTCGGCGCCATGGGCCGAGGGGGCGGCGGGGAGGGCGAGGACGGCGAGGAGCGCGGACAGGGCGACGGCGGCGCGGGCGATCGGGCCGCGTGCCGGAGAGGTTGCACCCATCGAGGACCCCAATCAGCTATCTGAACAAAATTCAGGAGCACGATCGTGGCTCAGGCTATGCGGAGGCCATGCTCACGACAAGAGACCGCACACAACTCCGCAGCGGTGAGAGCGGCGGCGAGAAGGGCAGGAGAACGCGGGAGACGGGGCGAGGGGGGCGGTGCGGCATCCGGCCGCGGGGCCGCTAAGGGGCGCCGAACAGCTGGTTCTGGGCGGCGTCCATGGCGGTCAGGACCGCGCCGCGCAGCACCCCGCCGCCGCCCACCACCCCGGCCCGCACCTGGGTGCGCAGCGGCGACATGCGCCGTATCCGGTCCGCGACGCGGCCCGCCAGGGCGGTGCCCCCGGCCCGCCCCACCTCTCCGCCGAGCACCACACATCCCGGGTCGAGCACCGCGCACACCGCGGCCGCCCCCACCGCGATCCGGCCCGCGAGCGCGTCCAGGAACGGCTCGCCCCGCTCCCCCTCGTCCACCGCGGCCCGTACGACCGCCTCGGCCGCGGGCGCGTCGTCCGCCGCGTCGGCCGGCAGCCCCAGCTCGCGGGCGAGTTCACAGACCGCGGGGCTGCTCGCGAGCGAGTGGAAGCCGCCGTCGCAGCCGGTCGCGGACGGCAGCCCGGACGTCCCCGGCACCGGCATGAAGCCGATCTCCCCCGTCCCTCCGGAGGCTCCGCGTCTGAGCACCCGGTCGAGGACCACGGCCGCACCGACGCCGTGGCCCAGCCACAGCAGCACGAAGGTGTCCCGGTCGCGGACCACGCCGAGCCGCTGCTCGGCGACGGCGGCCAGATTGACCTCGTTCTCCAGCAGCACCGGCGCCCCGAGACCGGCGTGCAGGGCGGCGCTCAGCTCACGGTGCCAGCGGGGCAGGGCGTCGGTGGCGGCGAGCTCGCCGGTCGACGGGTCGACGAGCCCCGGGGCGCCGATGCCGATGTGGTGCAGCCGCTCGGCCCCGGCCTCCCGGGCGGTGCGCCGCACCAGGTCCACCGTGGCCTCGGCGGCCCGCGCGGGCTCGGCGTCGGCGGCGACCGGCAGCGACGCCTCGGCGCGGGGGTTGCCCAGCAGATCGGCCACGCACACCGCGACGCTCCGCGCGCGGACGTCCACGCCCGCCACATGCGCGCTGTCGGCGACGATGCCGTACACCCGGGCGTTGGGCCCCCGGCGCTCGGCGCCCGCCTCCCCCACCACCGCGATCAGCCCGGCGTCCCGCAGCCGCTCCACCAGGTCCGCGATGGTGGGCCGGGACAGCCCGGTCAGCGCCTTGAGCTGGCCGGCGGTCAGCGGCCCCTCGTCCTTGAGGAGGTGCAGGGCGAGGCGGTCGTTGATGGCCCGCGCCGTACTCGGGGAGGCGGTACGGCCCGCCAGGGGCGCGCGCGTCGACGTCATGGCGGGATCCTTTCAGAGGTACCACTCATAGGGACCCTATCTATCAGGGACCCTTCCTGATAGTTTCCGTGGTCGAAATCGCGCGTCTCGGGGTCTCAGGGAGGGTGGGCAGCAGGTATGGACAGCGATACGGACGCGAAAGCTCTTCGTCGGGCGCGGATGGCCGTGGCGGCCGTGTTCGCCGTCCACGGCGCGGTCACCGGCAACTTCGCCACCCGCGTCCCGTGGATCCAGGATCATGTGGACCTCGGCGCGGGCCTGCTCGGCCTCGCGCTGGTCTTCCCCGCGCTCGGGGCCTCCGTCGCGATGCCCCTGGCCGGGCGGATCAGCCACCGCTTCGGCGCCCGCGCCGCCCTGCGCGGACTGATCGCGCTGTGGTGTCTGTCGCTGGTGCTGCCCCCGCTCGCGCCCGGCCTGGTCTGGCTGTGCGCCGCGCTGTTCGTCTACGGCGCCTCCGCCGGGATGGCCGACGTCGCCATGAACGCCCTCGGCGTGGAGATCGAGACGCGTCTGGGCCGCTCCATCATGTCCGGGCTGCACGGCATGTGGAGCGTCGGAGCGCTCCTCGGCTCGGCGGCGGGCACGCTCGCCGCCCACGCCGACGCGGACGCCCGGCTGCACCTCGGTCTCGCCGCCGCCGCGCTCACCGCGATCGGCGCGGTCGCCTGCCACTGGGTGCTCGACCTGCGCAGCGCCCCCGAGGAGCACCCGCCGCCCCGCTTCGCCCTGCCGCCCCGCTCCGCGCTGATCATCGGGGCGGTCGGCTTCTGCGCGGTGTTCGCCGAGGGCGCGAGCCTGGACTGGTCGGCGGTCTATCTGCGGGACGTCCTGGACTCCTCCCCCGCCCTCGCCGCCGCCTGCACCACGGCCTTCTCCTGCACCATGGCCGCGGCCCGGCTCGTCGGCGACGCGGTGGTGGGCCGCTTCGGCGCGGTGCGGACCGTACGCACGGGCGGCGTCCTGTCCACGGCCGGCGGCGTGCTGGTCGTGACCGCAAGTGGTCCCGCCCTCGCCATCGCCGGATTCGGCCTGCTGGGCCTGGGCGTCGCGGTGGTCGTCCCGCTGGCCTTCGCGGCGGCGGGGCGCAGCGGGCCGAACCCCAGCCAGGCGATCGCGGGCGTCGCCACGATCACCTACACCTCGGGTCTGATCGCCCCGGCCGCGATGGGCTCGATCGCCGACGCGACCTCGCTGACGGCCTCGTTCGGCGTGGTGGCGGTGCTGGCGCTGGGGCTGGTGGCCGGGGCGGGCGTGCTGCGGAACGCATCGTCCGGGCACGCGGGCGCTGCGGCACCCGACGGCCACGCGGACTCCGCGGCGTCGAGCACCACGCCGCGCTGACGGGGCGCGGCACGCCGCCCGCGGGCGGGCGGTCGTTTCGGCCGGGGCCGAAGTTTGGAGGGCCCATGATGGGCGTATGTCCCAGCCCCATTCCCGCGGTCCGCAGCTCGCCCGGTTCGCCGCGCTGCTCGCCGACGAGACCCGCGCGTCGTTCTGTCTGGCGCTGCTCGACGGGCGGGCCTGGACCGCCGGGGAGCTGGCGCGCTTCGCCAAGGTGGCCCCGTCGACCGCGAGCGAGCATCTGAGCCGGCTCGTCGAGGGCGGCCTGCTGGCGCAGGAGCGGCAGGGCAGGCACCGCTACGTACGGCTGGCGGGGCCGCAGATCGCCCAGCTGATCGAGGACCTGTCCGGCCATGTCGCCCCGCCGCCCGCGCCCCGGACGCTGCGCGCCGCCAGCGCCGGTGAGGCCATGGCGCGGGCCCGCACCTGCTACGACCACCTCGCCGGGCGGCTCGGCACGGCGATCACCGACGCGATGCTGGAGCGGGGGCTGCTGCAGGGCGCGACGGGCTTCTCGCTGACCGACGCCGGTCTGGTCTGGTTCGGGGATCTGGGCGTCGATCTGTCGAGCGCGCCGCGCGGCCGGCGGCCGATGGCCCGCAGCTGTCTGGACTGGACCGAGCGCAGACCACATCTGGCGGGCGTGGCGGGGGCCGCGCTGTGCCGGCATGCGCTGGAGGCGGGGTGGTGTGTGCGGATCGGCAGCCAGCGGGCGCTGCGGGTCAGCGAGGAGGGGCGGCGGGCGCTGCACGAGCTGCTCGGGGTGCGGACCGCTGATCTTCAGCTGGACCACTGATCTTCAGGGGGACCGCTGATCTTCAGCTGGACCACTGATCTTCAGGGGGACCGCTGATCTTTAGGGGGATGAAACACACTTTCGACCCACTAACATTGCTGCGATCCCCCTGAGCAATGAAGTGGAGCACAACCATGGGCCTCGGCGTGCGCTGGACCCTGCACGGCGACGGGCGCACGCCCGCCCCCGGAGCCGTCGTCAAGCCGGATGAGCGGCTGTCCTGGCCCAGGACGGCGGGTCTTGGCGCTCAGCACGTCGTGGCGATGTTCGGGGCGAGCTTCGTGGCCCCAGTGCTCATGGGCCTCGACCCCAATCTCGCGATCATGATGTCCGGGGTCGCGACCATCCTGTTCCTGCTGGCGACCCGCGGGCGGGTGCCCAGCTATCTGGGCTGCAGCCTCTCCTTCGTCGGCGTGGCGGCCGTGATCAGGGCGCAGGGCGGGGGCAGCGCCGCCGTCACCGGCGCGATTCTGGTGGTCGGCGGGGTGCTGTTCCTCAGCGGCCTTGCGGTCCGTACGTTCGGCGCGCGCATCATCCACGCGGCGATGCCGCCGGTGGTCACGGGCGCGGTGGTGATGCTGATCGGCTTCAACCTCGCTCCGGTGACGGCGAACACCTATTGGCCCGCCGACCAGTGGACCGCGCTGCTGACCATGCTCTTCACCGGCCTCGCCGTGGTCTGTCTGCGCGGCTTCTGGTCGCGTGTAGCGATCTTCCTGGGCCTGGTCTTCGGCTATGTGATCTCCTGGATCTTCGACCGCGTCTTCGGCAAGATCCACTCGCTGGACGGCAGTGGACGGGTCACCGACCACTGGCGGCTCGATCTGTCCGGGGTGTCCAAGGCGGACTGGATCGGGCTGCCCTCCGTCCACGCGCCCAGCTTCCAGTGGTCGGCCATCCTGGTCGCCCTGCCGGTCGTCATCGCGCTGATCGCCGAGAACGCCGGGCATGTGAAGGCGGTCAGCGAGATGACCGGCGACCCGCTCGACGACACCCTCGGCACCGCCATCGCGGCGGACGGCGCGGCCTCCATGCTCTCCACGGCGGTCGGCGGCCCGGCCACCACCACGTACTCCGAGAACATCGGCGTCATGGCGGCCTCCCGCGTCTACTCCACCGCCGCCTACTGGGCCGCGGCCTGCTTCGCGCTCCTCTTCGGGCTGTGCCCCAAGTTCGGGGCGGTCGTCGCGGCGATACCCGGCGGTGTGCTGGGCGGGATCACCGTCATCCTGTACGGCATGATCGGGCTGCTCGGCGCCCAGATCTGGGTGCACAACAAGGTGGATCTGCGCAATCCGCTCAATCTGGTGCCGGTCGCGGCCGGTGTGGTCATCGGCGTCGGCGGGGTCGGCCTCAAGGTCAGCGACAACTTCGAGCTCAGCGGGATCGCGCTGGGCACGCTCGTCGTGCTCAGCGGTTACCACCTGCTGCGCGCGCTGGCCCCGGCCCATATGAAGCGGGAGGAACCGCTGCTGGACGCGGGCACCAGCGCGTACGACGACGAGCCGACGGCGGCCGAGACCACCACCAAGGCCTGAGGGCCCGAGGAGGGCGCGCGGCGCTAGTCGCGCGCCGCGAGGTCCTGGAGGCCCACCACCCGCAGCAGCTCAAGACGCTCATACGACTCGGTACCCGGGCGGGCCGAGTGGACGATGAGCCGCTGGGCGTGCTCGGAGCTCAGCAGCACCTCGCAGTCCAGCTCCAGCAGCCCCACCACCGGGTGCAGGAAACGCTTGACCGCCGAGCGCCGCACCGCGACCTCATGCGCCTCCCACAGCGCGGCGAATTCCTCGCTGGCCGCCCGCAGCTCGGCGACGAGCGCCGCCGGTGCGGGGTCGTCGGGGCGGGCGGCCAGCACGGCTCGCAGATTCGCGACATGGTTCCGCGCGTGCTCCTCCTGGTCCTCGGGCGGGCAGAGCCGGCGCGTGTCCGGATCGGTGAAGTAGCGGCGGATGACGTTGCGCTGCCCCGGCGGCCGGGCGCTGATGTCGCCGGACAGGGCGGCGGCCATCGCGTTCTGCGCCAGCACCTCGCCCCAGTCGTTGATCACCATCGCCGGGGTGTCGTACAGCCGGTCCAGGACCAGCAGCAGACCGGGCCGCACATGCCCGGAGGACGACCGGTCGCGCGGCGGCTCCTCCCCCACCAGATGGAAGAGGTGGTCGCGCTCGTCGTCGGTGAGCCGCAGCGCCCGGGCCAGCGCGGTCAGCATCTGCCGGGACGGGCGCGGGCCGCGGGCCTGCTCCAGCCGGGTGTAGTAGTCGGTGGACATACCGGTCAGCTGGGCCACCTCCTCGCGGCGCAGCCCGGGGGTGCGGCGGCGCGCGCCCGGGCCGAGCCCGACGTCGGCGGGTGAGAGCCGGGTGCGGCAGCGGCGCAGGAAGTCGGCGAGTTGAGTGCGGTCCACGCCTCAAGGATCGCCGGTCCCCGGCTCCTCAACCAGGGTCTGCCAATCCCTGGATCGGCGGTGCTCTCCCGGTCGGCTCTGGACTCCCGCAGGGTCGTGGTCGACGAACACCGATGAGAGGAGTCAGGACATGCTGACGTTGGTGACCGGGGTGACCGGCCAGGTGGGACGGCGGTTCACGCCACGGCTGCTGCAGTGGCGCGCGCCCGGCGACGAGGTGCGGGTGCTGGTGCGCGACGAGGCGAAGGGCGCGCCCTTCGCCGCGCTCGGCGCGCAGGTGGCGGTCGGCGATGTGCGTGAGGAGCAGGACGTGCGCAAGGCGCTGGCCGGGGTGGACGCGGTGGTCAATGTGGCGGCGGCGTTCCGGGGGGTGCCGGACGAGGAGGCGTGGGCGGTCAACCGCGACGCGGCCCTCGGGCTCGCCCGCGCCGCGCTGGAGGCGGGCGCCCCGCGCTTCGTCCAGGTCAGCACCAATCTGGTCTATGGCCTCGGGCGCGGTCGGCCGCTGGTGGAGGAGGACGAGACGGTGCCGGGCGGGGAGATGTGGGGCGCGTACCCCGCCTCCAAGGCCGAGGCCGAGCAGGGGCTGCTCGAGCTGCACCGCGAGCACGGTCTGGACCTCCGGATCGGCAGTCTGCCCTTCGTGTACGGGGAGGGCGACCCGCATCTGGCGGACTCGCTGCGGTGGGCGGCGCGGTGGGCGGGCCACCAGCGGCTGCAGATGGTGCATCACGCGGATGTGGCGCGGGGGCTGCTGCGGCTGCTGACCGTGCCGGGGGTGGCCGGGCGGAAGTACAACATCGTCGATGACGCGCCCGTCACGGCGGTGGATCTGCACCGGGTCAACGGCGTGCCGCTGCCCGAGGGCATGGCGGACCGCACCGACCCCGACCCCTGGTTCGGGGTGTGCTCCAACGCCCGGCTCCGCGCCGAGCTGGGCTGGCGGCCCCTGTACCCGACGCTGTGGACGGCCCTCGACGCGGGGGCGCTGTGAGGGGGGCACGGTGGTGACGAGACGGCGGTGACGGGGGCACGGCATACGAGACGGCGGTGACGGGGCTCGTTAGCCCGTTCCGGGGAAGCAGCGGCGTACCGCCGGACGGGCCGCGGCCGGGCTGCGACGCTTGCGTCCATGACGACGTCGGCCGAGCGGCGCGCGCCGCGGACCGTGGAGGGTGTCGTGGCGCGGATGCGCGCGCTCGGCGCCGCGCTGCCGCCCCGGGACGGGGTGGCGGTCTTCAACCGGGTGTATCTGGCGGTCACCGAGGAGGTCGGCCGCCGGCTCACGGACGGTTACTTCCAGGATCCCGCCGCCACCCAGGACCTGGATGTGCGCTTCGCCGCCCGCTATCTGACCGCGGTCGAGGCGGTGACGGCCGGGCGCCGGCCGCCCGCCTGCTGGCGGCCGCTGTTCCAGCTGCGCCGCCATCCCGGCGTCCGTCCGCTGCAGTTCGCGCTGGCCGGGATCAACGCGCACATCGGCCATGACCTGGCCCTCGCGCTCGTGGAGACCTGCCGGGAACGGAAGGTGGAACCGGAGGAGCTGGAGGGCGACTTCGACCGGGTCGGCACCCTGCTCACCGGTCTTGAGGAGCGGATCCGCGAGGACCTGATGCCCGGCCCCGATCTGCTGGACGTCGCCGATCCGCTCACCCATGTGGTGGGGGCGTGGAGCCTGGACAAGGCGCGGGGCGCCGCGTGGGCGGCGTTCCGCGCCCTGTGGGGGCTGCGCGGACTGCCGGAGCTGGCCGAGGAGTTCGTCGAGCGCGTCGACGAGAGCGTGGGGCTGGTGGGGCGTTTTCTGCTCACCCCGCTGCCCGGCGCCACCGCAGACGCACCGGCTCAGTCCTCGGGGAGTTCGACGGGCGCGATCTCGTCGTAGACATCGCCCGGGCCCGGGTTCTTCGGGTCCGTCCGCCCGCCGAAGTGGGTCATCACGCCCCACACCGCGTTGAGCGCGGTCTGTACGGCACCCTCGGCCCACCCCGCGGTCCAGGAGATGTCGTCGCCCGCGAGGAAGACGCCGCGCCGGTCGGCCGGGAGGCGGTCCTGCATGAAGTGGGTGAACAGACGGCGCTGGTAGCGGTAGTGGCCGGGGAGGTTGGCCTTGAACGCGCCCATGAAGTACGGCTCGTTCTCCCAGGAGACGGTGACCGGGCTGCCGATGATGTGCTTGCGGATGTCGACCTTCGGATAGATCTCCGACAGCGACTTGAGCATGACCTCCATGCGCTCGTTCGCGGACAGCGGCAGCCACTTGAGGCTGTCGTCGCACCAGGTGTACGAGAGGCAGATGACGGCCGGCCGGTCCGGCCCGTCGTCCAGCAGATAAGTGCCCCGGGTCATGCGGTCGGTGAGCGTCATGCTCATCACGTCCCGCCCGGTGACCTCGTCCTTGTCCAGCCAGAAGGGGCGGTCCACCGGCACGAACAGCTTGCTGGACTCCATGTAGTGGGTGCGCTCCATCGCCGTCCAGTGGTCGATGGGGAAGAGCGAGTCATCGCAGTCGATCTTCGAGAGCAGCATCCAGGACTGCGCGGTGAAGACCACCGCCTTGTAGGAGCGGATGTCGCCCGCCGCGTCGGTGACGACGACGCGGTCCCCCGCCGCGCGGTGCAGCCGGGTGACGGCCGGGCGCGGCCGGCCGCCGTGCAGGGAGGCCAGCGAGGTGCCCGGCGCCCAGTGCACGAGCTTGCGCGGCTCGCGCTCCCACAGCCGCAGCGGCAGCTGCTGGCTGCCGCCCACGATGCCGCGGTGGTCGTCGTCCGCGCCGGTGTAGACGACGCGCAGGATCTCCAGGATGGAGTTCGGGAAGTCGGTGTCCCAGCCGCCGGTGCCGAAACCGACCTGACCGAAGATCTCCCGGTGCCGGAAGGAGGCGAAGGCCGGGGAGTCGCAGAGATAGCCGTAGAAGGTCTGGTTGTCGAGGAGCGCGACCAGGCGGGACCAGATCTCCCGGATCCGCGGGACGTCGCGCTCGCGGATGGCGCGCTGCATGGCGGAGAAGTCGGCGCCCTCCTCCAGGCAGGCGTTCCAGGCGTCCATCACCTGGTGGTAGACCTCGGGCAGGTCCTCCAGCGTGCGCGCGTAATGCGACTCGCCCTTCAGGTCGACGACGGTCGAGGGGGTGGCGGGCGCGAGGGGGTTGGGGAAGGGCCGGGTCTCAAGGCCCACCAGGTCGATGTAGTGCTGGAGGGCGGTGGAGCCGGGCGGGAAGCGCATCGCGCCCATCTCGGCGGTCAGCGACGGGTCACAGCCCTCGAAGCCGACGGTGCGCAGCCGCCCGCCGATCCGGTCGGCTTCGTAGACGACCGGCTTCAGGCCCATCTTCATCAGCTCGTACGCGGTGACGATGCCGGACAGCCCGCCGCCGATCACCGCGACCTCGGTGCCGTGCTCGGTCGCGGGGATCTGGCCGAGGCCCGCGGGGTGGGCGAGGTAGTCGTCGTAGGCGTAGGGGAAGTCCGGGCCGAACATGGTCAGCGGCGGATCGGGCTGCCGGTCGTCCTGCTGGTCGTCCTGCTGGGCGTGGACGGCGGTGGGCACCATGGACGTCATCGGGTACGGACTCCTTGCGGGGGTGAGCGAGGGCGCGCGCGGGGCGGCGGTGTGCGGAGGGCGCGAAGGGGCGGGGTCAGGTCAGGGGCGTGTACAGCTCGGGCCTGCGGTCGCCCAGATACGGGTTCGCGGTGCGCGAGGCGGCGAGCAGCCCCGGGTCCACCTCGCCGAAGGCCAGCTCCTCGCCGCGCCCGGCGCGGGCCTTGACCGTGCCGTCGGGCCCGGCCAGGCAGCTGAGACCGATGAAATCGAAGTCACCCTCGGGCCCGGTGCGGTTGACGTACGCGATGTACAGCTGGCTCTCGAACGCCCGGACCGGGACGAGGGCTTCGGCCACGAACTGGAAGGGGTGCATCTGGGCGGTGGGCACCAGCAGCAGATCGGTCCCGGCCAGGGCGTGGGCCCGGACGTTCTCGGGGAACTCCACGTCGTAGCAGATCATGATGCCCAGGCGTACGCCGCCGAGCTCGGCCTGGACGACGGGGGTGTCGCCGGGGGTGAACCACGCGCGCTCGAAGTCGCCGAAGAGGTGGGTCTTGCGGTAGTTCGCGAGCTCCGCGCCGTCGGGGCCGACCAGTCGCGCGGAGTTGAAGACCGCGTCCCCCGCGCCGCCCGCGCGCTCCGGGTAGCCGTAGAGGACGGCCAGCCCGTGGGCGGCGGCGATACGGGCCACCGCCCGGCCGCCCGGCCCGTCGGCCGGCTCGGCCAGCCGCCGCACGCCGTCGCCGATCGCGTATCCGGTGAGGAACAGCTCCGGGGCGATCAGCAGCCCGGCCCCGGCCGCCGCGGCGCGCCCGGCCGCCTCGTCGAGGACCTTGAGGTTATGGGCGGTCTCGCCGGGGTGTCCTGAGCTCTGGAGCAGGGCGGTGCGCAGCGCGGGCATGGGCGAACCTCGGGAGGGAGGGGGAGCTGGGAGGGAAGGAGCCACGTAACGGCACAAAGACGGTACGTCGGCCCGAGATCGGCGGACAAGGCGCGACCGTTGCGCACCGGGCGTCGATTCATGACGTCTTCCGGGCCCACCGCGGCGATTCGTTGCGCCGCCCCCCTCCGGCTACGCCGGAGCCCCCGAGCCGAAGCGGCGCAGGAGGGGCGAGAGGACCAGGACGGACTTGGTGCGCTCGACGAAGGGCTCGCCCGCGATCCGCTCCAGGACGCGTTCGAAGTGCCGCATGTCGGAGGCGAAGACCTGGACGATGGCGTCCGCGTCGCCGGTGACGGTCGACGCGGAGACCACCTCGGGGTAGCGGGTCAGCCCCCGGTGGATGTCCTCGGGCGAGGTGTTGCGGCGGCAGTAGAGCTCGATGAAGCCCTCGGTCTCCCAGCCGAGGGCGGCCGGGTCGACCCGTACGGTGAAGCCGGTGATCGCCCCCTCGGCCCGCAGCCGGTCCACCCGTCGCTTGACGGCGGGGGCGGAGAGGCCGACCTCCTCCCCTATGTCGGCGTAGCTGCGGCGGGCGTCCTCGGCGAGGGCGTGGACGATGCGTTCGTCCAGATCGTTCAGTCGCACTGCGGGGATGTCACTTTTCTGCCGTGGCCAGTCGGGAGCGGCGCATGCCGTATGCGAAGTACAGCACAAGGCCGACGGCCATCCAGACGCCGAAGACCATCCAGGTCACCCGGTCCAGGCTGCCCATCATCCACAGGCACAGCCCGAAGCCGACGAGCGGGAACAGCGGCGCCAGCGGCACCCGGAAGGTGCGCTCCATCGCGGGCCGGGTCCGGCGCAGCACGATCACGGCGATGTTGACCAGCGCGAAGGCGAAGAGGGTGCCGATGCTGGTGGCGTCGGCGAGCTGGCCGAGCGGAATGGCGGCGGCCAGCACCCCGCAGAACAGGGAGACGATCACGGTGTTGGCGCGCGGCACCCCGCTGCCCGGGTGCACCCGGGAGAAGACCCCCGGCACCAGCCCGTCCCGGGACATCGCGAAGAGGATGCGGGTCTGCCCGTACAGGACGGTCAGCACCACCGAGGCGATGGCCACGACCGCCCCCGCCGCCAGCAGCACGGCCCAGAAGCTCTGCCCGGTCACCTCCTTCATGATCCCGGCGAGCGCGGCCTCGGAGCCCGCGAACCGCTTCCAGGGCAGCGCGCCCACCGCCACGGCCGCGACCAGGCAGTACAGGGCGGTGACGATCACCAGCGAGAGCATGATCGCGCGCGGCAGGTCACGCTGCGGGTTCTTGGCCTCCTCGCCGGCCGTGGAGGCGGCGTCGAAGCCGATGTACGAGAAGAAGAGGGTGGCCCCGGCGGCGCTGACGCCCGCCATGCCCAGCGGCATGAACGGCGTGTAGTTCCCGGCGCGGACGCCGGTGAAGGCGACGGCGCAGAACAGCACCAGGGCGGCGATCTTCACCCCGACCATGATCGCGTTGGCCCGGGCGCTCTCCTTGGCCCCGCCCAGCAGGAACGCCATGGCCAGCAGGACGACCAGCAGCGCGGGCAGGTTGAACAGACCGCCGTCGCCGGGCGGGGCGGCCAGCGCGTCGGGGATGGTGACGCCGAGCGTGCCGTCGAGGAGTTCGTTCAGGTACTGGCCCCAGCCGACCGCGACGGCGGCCACCGACACCCCGTACTCCAGGATCAGACACCAGCCGCAGACCCAGGCGACCAGCTCACCGAGGGTGGCGTAGGCGTAGGAGTACGAGGACCCGGAGACCGGGATGGTGCCCGCCAGCTCGGCGTACGACAGGGCGGAGAACAGCGCGGTCAGCCCCGCGATCACAAAGGAGACGATCACCGCGGGCCCGGCGTCCGGCACGGCCTCGCCGAGCACCACGAAGATGCCGGTGCCCAGCGTCGCACCGATGCTGATCATGGTCAGCTGCCACATGCCGAGCGCGCGCCGCAGCTTCCCGCCCTCGCCCTGACCGCCCTCGGCGACCAGCAGCTCGACGGGCTTGCGCCGCGTCAGCCGGGAGGAGAGACCCCCGGACCCGAGTCCCCGGGAGCCGGGCGTCCGAGTGCCGGGCCCCGGCCCGGATCGCTCGGCGGTGGGCAGGGCTGCGCCGTGGTCCAGCAAGTGAATGACTCCTTATCGCTGCCGGCCGGGTGGTCGGATGGCGGTGACCGGCGGCGTACACACAGCGCACCATTGTTGCGCATACCCGTACGAACGTTGCACACGGGGTGGCTGTACGGCGAATCGTTGCGGGAGGCCGGGCCGAGCCGACGCGCGTTTCACCCGAATGCCACGATACGGCACCAATTTGGCCCTCGTTGGTGGGAACGTGACCCCAGACAGCCTGCAGAGCACCGATCATGACCCTCACGGCCCGGACGGCGGGTGCCGCCCCGGAGGCCACGGGGGCGAGGATGAGCGGCTTCCGCTCGAGTACTGCGCCCGGGTGTGGGAGGACTTCCTGCGGACCCTGAACCGCATCGAGACCGACTTCGTCCACCGCTGCGGCACCACGGAACCGGGCGTACAGGCATGACATACACCGAGCCGAGGCCGGGCGGCTACGGCCCCCCGCACCCCGCCGGCCACCGGTCCGCTCCCGGCGAGCGGTTCGACATGGCCCCCGCCGACTCGCTGGGCTTCCCGCTGCCGGACCCCGAGACGATCGAGAGCCGGTGGGATCTGGAGGGGGACCTGGCGCGGCTGCTGCAGACCTCCGCCCCCGCCTCCTCCCCCTTCGAGTCGCCCCTCGACTCGTCCGTCGGCCCGCCCGATGGCTCCCTGCTCGACCAGCCTGCCGAGCGGACCACCGGCAGCTTCCCCGCCGCCCGGGCCCCCGCGCACGTCCGCGGCCGCGGGCGGCGCCGCCGGGTCCGCTTCCGGCTGCCGACCATGCCGTGGCTGCAACTGATCAGCCTGATCTTCGCGGCGGTCACCACGGTGATCGTGGCCATGCTGAGCGTGCTCGGCGGGATGATCTCCTACGGCCCGCTGCGCTATCTGGCCTCCCCCAGCACCTCGGAGTCCATGGCGGCGTGGTGGCCGCTGCTGGTCTACGGGCCCTGGCTGGTCGCCTCGCTGTCGGTGCTGCGCGCCGCCCTGCACCACCGGGGCGCGGCGCACTCCTGGGCGGTGGTGGTGCTCTTCTCCACCATCGCGGTCTTCCTCTGTGTCGCGCACGCGCCCAAGGACCCGCCCAGCATGGCCGTCGCCGGGCTGCCGCCCGTCGCCGCGCTGGTCTCGTTCCACCAGCTGGTGCGCCAGATCACCCTGACCAGCCCACCGCGCCACGCCCTGCCCCGCAACCGGGGCGCGGAGCCGCGCGACAAGCCCCGCGCGTGAACGGTCCCCGCTCGTCCGAGCGGGGACCACGGCGCTACCGGCGCGGGGCTCAGTCCCAGCTGGCGTGGAGGGGCTTGCCCTCGGCGTAGCCCGCGGCGCTCTGCACGCCGACGACGGCCCGCTGGTGGAACTCCTCGACCGTGCCCGCGCCCGCGTAGGTGCAGGAGCTGCGCACGCCCGCGACGATCGAGTCGATCAGGTCCTCGACGCCCGGCCGGGCCGGGTCCAGGAACATCCGGGAGGTGGAGATGCCCTCCTCGAACAGCGCCTTGCGGGCCCGGTCGTACGCCGACTCCTCGCTGGTGCGGTTGCGCACGGCGCGGGCGGAGGCCATGCCGAAGCTCTCCTTGTACGGCCGACCGTCGGCGGTGTGCTGCAGATCGCCCGGCGACTCGTACGTCCCGGCGAACCACGAGCCGATCATCACATTGGACGCGCCCGCGGCCAGCGCCATCGCGACGTCGCGCGGGTGCCGTACACCGCCGTCCGCCCACACGTGCTTGCCGAACTTCCGCGCCTCGGCGGCGCACTCGAACACCGCGGAGAACTGCGGCCGCCCCACGCCCGTCATCATGCGGGTGGTGCACATGGCGCCGGGGCCCACCCCCACCTTCACGATGTCGGCGCCCGCCTCGATCAGATCGCGCACGCCCTCGGCGGCGACGACGTTGCCCGCGACCACCGGCACCCCCGGGTCGAGCGCCCGGACCGCCTTCAGCGCGCTGATCATCGACTCCTGGTGGCCGTGCGCGGTGTCCACCACCAGCGTGTCCACCCCCGCCGCGAGCAGCGCCTTGGCGCGCCCCGCCACATCGCCGTTGACCCCGACGGCGGCGGCGATCCGCAGCCGGCCGTCCGCGTCCACCGCGGGCCGGTAGAGCGTCGCGCGCAGCGCGCCCTTGCGGGTCAGGATGCCGACCAGCTGCCCGTCCGCGTCGACCGCGGGGGCGAGCTTGCGGTGTGCGGCGTCGAGGCGGTTGAAGGCCTCGCGCGGGTCGATGTCCGCGTCGAGCACCAGCGGCTCCCGGGACATCACCTCGGTCAGCTGGGTGAAGCGGTCCACGCCGGTCAGATCGGACTCGGTGACCACGCCCACCGGGCGGCCGTCCTCCACGACCACGCCCGCGCCGTGGGCCCGCTTGGGCAGCAGCGACAGCGCGTCGGCGACGGTCCCGCTGGGGCCGAGCACGATCGGCGTGTCCAGCACGAGGTGGCGCCGCTTGACCCAGCCGACCACATCGGTGACCACGTCCAGCGGGATGTCCTGCGGTATGACGACCATCCCGCCGCGGCGGGCGACGGTCTCGGCCATGCGGCGCCCGGCGATCGCGGTCATGTTGGCCACCACGACCGGGATGGTGGTGCCGCTGCCGTCGGACGAGGACAGGTCCACGTCCTGACGCGAGACGACCGCGGAGCGGCTGGGCACCATGAAGACGTCGTCGTAGGTCAGGTCGTAGGGAACCGGAGATGACTCGACGTGGCGACCCGTGCCGGGCTCGATGAAACGCATAAGTCTCACATTTTCACGCGAAACGGCGCAGGCCTCACCCGCAGACACAGCAAAACGCCCCCGCGTTATTCGTTCCTCCGTGTCGGAGGGTGTCGGAGGGTGCGGAGACCGTGCCGGGCAGTGGCACCTGCCTTACCCCGAAATATTACCGCCCGCGCCGGCGGTCCGTCCGGGCCGCAGCGGCAGGGCCAGGGACAGGTACTTACCGTCCTCCTCCAGACAGATGCCGTGTTCGACGGCGGTCCGCAGGAAAGCCTCCACGGCCTGTGCGGCGACCGGCTCGCCGTCCGGACCCGCGGGCTCCCCCGGCGCGGCGAGTTCGCGGTGCACCCGTGAGGCGCTGCGGGGCGCGTCGCCGACCAGTTCGTACGCCCGCGCCCGCCAGCCGTCGAGCGTCGTCTTGCGCCGGCGGCCGCCCCGGGTGTCGAGCAGGGTGAGCCAGCCCGGTCCGCGCCGGTACGCCAGCATCGGGCGGTCGTCCGACTGCCACGCCCGCTGCCAGCCCTCCACGGCCTCGGCGAGGCGCGCGACGACGTCGGGCGCGGCGACGTCGGGCGCCTCGTAGTCGAAGAAGTAGGCGATGCGCCCGTGGTCGAGTCCTGGCACGGGGTAGGCGAACCGGTAGGCGCTCTTGGGCGTGATGCCGGCCATGCCGAAGGAGGGGTCGGTGAAGTAGGGGCTTCGGATCCTGTCGTGGACCGCTTCCATTTTCTTGTGAACGCCCCGGCCCTGTTCAACGCCGTGGCCACCGCGGTAGCTGGCGGCACATCCTCATCGGCTGGAAAGAGATCTACTACCCGGCGTTCGGGCAGATGACGGGCCGGCACCAACACCGCCCTGGCCGACTACCCCGGCGACGAGCCCACGCTCTACCAGCGCCTGTCCCACCAGCCCGAACGCGAGGCGCTGTTCCACGCCGCGATGAGCGCGTTCACCCTGCGGTCGCTGCCCGCGCTCCTCGACCACCCCGAACTCTCCTCCGTCCGGCACCTGCTGGACGTCGGCGGCGGCGACGCGACGACCACCTCGCACCTCGTGCGGCGCCACCCCGACCTGCGGGTCACCGTCTTCGACCTGCCGAGCGTCTCCGGGCTCGCCGAGGACACCACGGCCGATCTGGGCGACCGCGTGCGGCACCATCCCGGAGACCTGTTCGAGGACGACTTCCCCACCGGGGTCGACGGCGTCCTGTTCAGCCATCTCCTGGAGATCTTCTCCGGTGAGCAGATCGTCGCCCTGCTCACCAAGGCCTACCAGGCCCTGCCGGCGGGCGGCCGGGTCTTCGTCTACGGGTACCACGTGTCCGACGACGAGACCGCGGGCATCTTCTCCGCCCGGCTCTCCCTCTACCTCAACGTCCTCGCCAGCGGCCAGGGAATGGCCTATCCGGCCAGAGACTACGAGAACTGGCTGGGCATGGCCGGTTTCGAGGACGTGCGGACCACCTCGGGCCTACCGTACGAACACGGGCTGACCTACGGCGTCAAGAAGTAGTATCCGACTCCGCCGTATCCACCGCTCCCTGGCTCATGTCCGGGGCCACTTGCTGGCCCATGTCCGAGGCCACGCGACCACTGTTGGGTGACATGCGTCCCATCCCAGATCCCCGTCCGGGCACCCCGGACACACGCTCGCCACTTCGCTATCTGGTCCACCTCATCGCCGACCGCCGGGGCAGCGTCCTGCTCGCCACGGTCAGCGGGATCGTCTGCGCCCTCGCCCAGGGACTCGTCCCCGCCGCGGTCGGCCGGGGCGTCGACGCCGGTCTCATCCCCCGGCAGCGGGACGAACTGCTGCTGTGGGGCGGCACGGTCCTGGCCCTGGGCGTCGTCCAGGCGCTCTCCGGGATGCTGCGCGACCGCAGCTCGGAGAACAACCGGTTCGGCGCCGGCTATCTGACCATGCAGTACGTCACCCGGCACGCCACCAGGCTCGGCGCCACCCTGCCGAAGCAGGTGTCCACCGGCCAGGTGGTCAGTGTCGGTGCCGCCGACATCACCCGCATCGGGGCGGCCCTGGAGAGCACCGCCCGGGGCAGCGGCGCGGTCGTCTCGACCGTCGTCGTCGCCGGGATCATGCTCGCCACATCCTGGCAACTGGGCCTGGTGACCCTGGCCGGTGTGCCCCTGATGGCCTGGCTCATGACCCTGCTCATGCGGCGTCTGCACGGTCGCCAGCGGGAACTGCGGGAGAGCCAGGGAGCGATGACCGACCTGGCCATGGACATCGTCGACGGCCTGCGCGTCCTGCGCGGCATCGGGGGCGAGGAGGTCTTCGCCCGGCGCTATCGGGAGGCGTCCCAGCGGGTGCGGCACCACGGGGTGCGCGTCGCCGGCGTGGGGTCCTGGATATCCGCCGCGCGGATCCTGCTGCCCGGACTGCTCGTCACCGTGATCGTCACGCTGGGCGCACACTACGTCGAGACCGGCCGGATCGGCGCCGGAGCGCTGGTGTCCTTCTACGGTTTCGCGGTGTTCCTCGCCGACCAGCTGAGCCGTATCACGGGCATGATCGACCAGCTCACCCGCGCCCTGGTGGCCGCCCGCCAGGTGACCGACTTCCTGACCCTGGAACCCGAGCCGACGACGGGCACCGCCACCGCTCCCGCCGACGCGGCCGAGCTGACCGACCCGGAGTCGGGGCTTGTCCTGCCCGCGGGGCGGTTCGTGGGCGTCGTCTGCACCGAGCAGGAGGACGCGGCCCTGCTCGCCGACCGGCTCGGCCGGTACACCGACTCAAAGGTCACCTACGGAGGCGTGGCGCTGTCCGCGCTGCCCCTGGCCGAGGTCCGCCGCCTGATCCTGGTCGCGGACAACGACTCGCCGCTCTTCTCCGGGCCGCTGCGCACCGAACTCGACCCCCGCGACCGGGCCCTGGGCGACGAGCGGCTGGTACGGCAGGCCCTGGACGACGCCTCGGCGCTCGACGTCCTGGACACGCTGCCCGGCGGCGCCGACGGGGACATCGGCGTCGGCGGGCGGGAGTTCTCCGGCGGCCAGCAGCAACGGCTGCGGCTCGCCCGGGCCCTGCTGGCCGACCCCGAGGTGCTGATCCTGATCGAACCGAGCAACGCCGTCGACGCCCACACCGAGGGCCGGATAGCCGCCCGCCTGGCGGCACACCGCTCCGGCCGGACGACCGCGGTGTTCACCACGAGCCCGATCCTGCTGGACCACACGGACCAGGCCGTACTGGTGGACGGCGGACAGGCCGTCGCCACCGGTCCGCACCACGAGCTGCTGGCCGATCCCCGCTACCGGTCCGTGGTCACCCGGGAGGTGGTCACCACATGAGCGTTGCTGGACTGAGGAGCCGCGCAGCGACAGAGCAAGCCCGCGCAGCGAAGCGCGCCGAGACCGAGCAGGAGGGAAGGGCATGACAACGCTGCCCGTCGCCGAGGCCGCCGAGGTGCGGGCCTACGCCCGGCGCCTCGCCCTGCTCCATCCACGCCAACTGGCCGCCTCGCTCCTGCTGTACTCCCTGGCCGCGGCCACCGGCCTGGTCGCTCCCTGGATGCTCGGCGACCTGGTCCAGGACGCCGGACGCCACGCGGGCACCGCCGCCACCGCGGGAGCCGTCATCTGTGCCGCGGTGGCGGCCCAGGCCCTGCTGGAACGCTGTGCGACCATCACCTCGACACGGCTCAGCGAAAAGATCCTCGCCCGGCTGCGGGAGGACTTCGTCAAGAAGGTGCTGGAGCTGCCGCTGGCGACGGTGGAGCGGGCCGGCGCCGGGGACCTGGTCGCGCGGACCACACGGGACATCGACGTCCTGGCGCGCACCGTGCAGCGCGCGGCTCCCGACACCCTGATCGCCCTGTGCACCATTCTGCTCACCCTGGGCGCGATCGCCCTGGCCGGCCCCCTGCTCCTGCTGCCCAGCCTGGTGGCCGTCCCGGTCCTGTGGGCGTCGACCCGCTGGTACCTCAGGCGCGCCCGGCCCGGGTATCTGCGCGCGAGCGCGTCGTACTCACGGCTCACCGAGGGGCTGACGGAAACCGTCGACGGGGCGAGGACGGTGGAGGGGCTCGCCATCGCGGACCGGCGCCTGGCCCGGACCGACCGTGACATCGCCGAGTCCTACGCCGCCGAACGCCACACCCTCTGGCTGCGCAGCGTGTACCTGCCGTTCGCGGACACCGCCTACATGCTCCCGGTGGCGGCCACCCTCGTCGTCGGCGGCCTGTTCTACGTCAACGGCGCGGTGAGCCTCGGGGCCGCGATCGCCGCCACCCTGTACGTCCAGCAGATCATCGGGCCCGTCGACCAACTGCTCTACTGGATGGACGAGTTGCAGGTGGGCGGCGCGTCCCTGGCCCGCATCCTGGGGGTGGGCCATGCGCTGCCCGACCGGCACACCGAGGCCGGGCAGGACGGCGTGCACACGCCCGCCGGCCAGGAGATCGAGGTCCGCGGTGTGCACTACGCGTACCGGGAGGGGCACGACGTCCTGCGGGAGGTGAACCTGGTCGTCCGGCCCGGGGAACGGCTGGCGATCGTCGGTCCCTCCGGCGCGGGCAAGTCCACCCTCGGCCGGCTGCTCGCCGGAATCCACACCCCGCGAACCGGCTCCGTCACCGTCGGCGGCGTACCCCTCGACGCGCTTCCCCTGACGGAGCTGCGGCGCCAGGTCGCCCTCGTCAGCCAGGAGCACCACGTCTTCCGCGGCACCCTGCGCGACAACCTGCTCATCGCCAAGCCGGAGGCCGGCGACGACGAGCTGGAGAAGGCCCTGAAGACGATCGACGCGTGGGAGTGGGCCTCGGCCCTCGGCCTCGACACGGAGGTGGGTTCGGGTGCGGCGCGGCTGTCGCCGGCTCAGGCCCAGCAGCTGGCGCTGGCCCGTCTGGTGCTCGCCGACCCGCACACCCTGGTGCTGGACGAGGCGACGGCCCAGCTCGACCCCCGGACCGCGCGTCACCTCGAGCGGTCCCTCGCGGCCGTACTGGAGGGGCGGACCGTCATCGCGATCGCGCACCGGCTGCACACCGCCCACGACGCCGACCGGGTCGTCGTCCTGGACGGCGGTCGCATCACCGAAGCCGGTCCGCACCGGGAACTGATCGGCCGCAGCGGCCCCTACGCGGCCCTGTGGGAGTCGTGGCACGGGCCGGACGGGGGCGCGGCGGAGCGGACCGGCGGCGCGTGAGTCCGCGGAGGTGTCCGCGGCTTCGGCCGGGCGGCGGGATGGGTGAGGAGGCGGTCGGCCACGTCCGCTCAGTCGGATATTGACGACCAGGCGAGCCAGTGCTGCACATGTTTGATACCGGACCCGACATCGACGGAGGGGGTCCAGCCCAGTTCGGTCTGCGTACGGGCCGGCGACAGAAGGGGCGGGGCGGCGCGGCTGTCCTCGTACGGAGGCGCCGGCGCCCGCGTCACGGTCCGGCAGATGATGTCCCACAGTCCGGCACCGCTGAGGCTGTCGGGGTTGCAGAACGCGACGCAGATGGTCTCGGACAAGCTGTTCACCTCCGCCGACACCGCATGGGCCCGGCACGGCACCCGCTTCTCGGTGGTCCGCTACGGCAATGTGATGGGCAGCCGCGGCTCGGTCGTCCCGCTCTTCCGCAAGCTGGCGCGCGAGGGGGCCAGCCTGCCGATCACCGACAAACGGATGACACGGTTCTGTATCCCCCTCGCCCAGGCGGTGAGATTCGTCGTGGACTGCTTCGACGAGATGCGCGGCGGAGAGCTGTTCGTCCCCCGCATCCCGAGCATGAAGGTCACCGACCTGGTCGAGGCCATCGCCCCCGGCTGCCCGAACTGCGAGGTGGGCATCCGCCCCGGCGAGAAGCTGCACGAAGAGATGATCGCCAGGGAGGACAGCCACCGGGCCTTCCGGGGCAAGGACCGGTACGTGGTCGTGCCCACGGTGGGAGGGGAGGAGTACGTCCCTCCGGAGGGCAGTCGCCCCGTGCCGGAGGGATTCGCGTACCGGTCGAACACCAATGACCTGTGGCTGTCCGTCGACGAGCTGCGCGCACTGCTCGACGTGGACGCCGTGTGAGGTCTACGGCCCGTCCGGGTCCGCCCGGTCCAGCGCGGGGCGCGGGCCGGGGCCGGTCTCCAGCAGCAAGTGGTCGGCGGCCGCGGTGTCCGTGACCAGGCTGGTGACCAGCCCGGAGCGGAGCACCGCGCCGATCGCGGGGGCCTTGCGGCGGCCCCCCGCGATGGCGACGACCTCCGGGATCCGCCGCAGCCGGTCGGCCTCGACCGTGATGCAGCGCTCGCCCAGGTCCCGGCCGATGCGCCGGCCCTCGGCGTCGAAGAGGTGGGCCGACATCTCGGCGGCGGCGCCGAGGCCCGCGTAGTGGGCCCGCTCCTGCTCGGTCAGCATGTCGTACACCGTCGAGATACCGGCCTCCCACGAGCCGATGGAGACGGCGGCGACGGTGACCTTGTCGAAGTACTCGAAGGCGCGGGCGATGCCGGTCTGGCCGCGCAGCACGTCCGCGGTGGCCGTGTCGGGCAGCAGCATGGGCGCGTAGATGGGGTGCGCCTCGCCGCCGGAGACGGCGGCGGCGCGCCGGACCGCCTCGACCGAGCCGCGCTCGGCGGTGCCCGCGTCGTACACGCCGGTGAGCTGGACGACGGTGCACGGGGGCAGCCGGTGCAGGGCCGCGGCCATGTGGATCGTGGACCGCCCCCAGGCCAGGCCCAGCACATCGCCCTCGGTCACCAGCTCGCCCAGCAGATCCGCGGCGACCTCGCCGAGGTTCTCCGGGTCCGGGGTGTCGGCCTCGGCGTCGGCCGGGGACTCGACGACGACCGCGTGGCGCAGCCCGTACCGGGCGCGCAGCGCGTCGGAGCGCTCCGCGTCGAGCTCGGCGGGCACCCGGATCTCAATGCGCACCAGATCGCGCTCGAGCGCGGTCTCCAGCACCCGCGCCACCTTGAAGCGGCTGACGCCGAACTCCTCGGCGATCTGGATCTTGGACTTGCCTTCGAGGTAGAAGCGGCGCGCCATGGCCGCCGCCTGCACCAGTTCGGCGGGTCCCATCCGCGTGCCTGAACGGCCCGTCGACACCGCGGTCTCCTCACTGCTTCCCATGTACCGGACTCACCGTTCATCCTGTCAGAAACGGCGGACTTGATCTGCCCTTTACCCATGAGTTCATCGCGCGGTCGCGGGCCCGTCTTCCGCACGCCGCGCGATGGGGGTGGCCTGGCGGGCCAGACCACGCAGCTCCTGCACCGCCTTGGCCGGGTCCTGTGCCCCGTAGACCGCGGACCCGGCGACGAACACATCGGCTCCGGCCTCGGCGCACCGCTCGATCGTAGAGGCCGAGACCCCGCCGTCCACCTGCAGCCAGATCTCCAGGCCGTGCTTGGAGATCAGCTCGCGGGTGCGCCGGATCTTCGGCAGCATGATGTCGAGGAACGCCTGCCCGCCGAAGCCCGGCTCAACCGTCATCACCAGCACCATGTCCAGCTCGGGCAGCAGGTCCTCGTACTGGTCGATGGGGGTGGCGGGCTTGAGCGCCAGCGACGCCCGGGCGCCCTTGGCCCGGATCTCGCGGGCCAGCCGTACGGGGGCGGCGGCGGCCTCGGCGTGGAAGGTCACCGAGCCCGCGCCCGCCTCGACGTACTGCGGGGCCCACCGGTCCGGGTCCTCGATCATCAGATGGCAGTCCAGCGGCGTGTCCGTCGCCTTGCCCAGCGCCTCGACCACCGGCACGCCGAGAGTCAGGTTGGGAACGAAGTGGTTGTCCATCACATCGACATGGAGCCAGTCGGCACCCTCGACGGCCTTGGCTTCCTCCGCGAGTCGGGAGAAGTCGGCGGACAGGATGCTGGGATTGATCTGCACGGCCATGGCACCAGCCTGCCACGACCGCCGCCGGTCCATGGACCCGGGTGATCACAGTCATGACGCGACACGGCACCTCCGCGACACCGCACCGGCCCCGGCTCGTCCGGGGCGCCCTGTCCGTGGCCCTGGCCGCGGGGCTGCTGGTGGCACCGGCCGCCGGGGCGGGGGCCGCCCCGGCGGCGGCATGGCGGCCGGTGTGCACCTCCGCCCGGCCGGGCCTGGCCACCAGGCTCTCCACGGACATCGCCACGGCGCTGCGCGGCAGACCCGAGGCGGCCGCGGTCGCCCTGCGCGACCCCGCCACCCACACGGTGTGCACCCTGCGCGCGGACCGGGCCTTCGACTCCGCGAGCGTGGTCAAGGTGACCGTCCTGGCCGCCTTGCTGTGGGACGCGGACCAGCACCACCGGCAGCTCACCCCGCGGGAGTCCGCCCTGGCCACCGCCATGATCACCAAGTCGGACAACGCCGCCACCAGCACGCTGTGGCGGCAGCTGGGCGCCGGGAGGGTCGCGGCGTTTCTGCGGGCCGCGCGGATGCCCCGGACCGTCCCCGGCGCCGACAACCACTGGGGCCTGACCCAGATCACCGCGCGCGACGAGATGAGGCTCCTGGACCTGGTGACCACCCCGAACCCGGTGCTGAGCGACGGCGCCCGCGCGTACGTCCTCGATCTGATGGGCAAGGTGGTGCCCTCCCAGCGCTGGGGCACCCCGGCGGGCGCCCCGGACACCGTGCGGGTCCATGTGAAGAACGGCTGGCTGTCCCGCGCCGCACACGGCTGGCGGGTGCACAGCATCGGCGTCTTCACGGGCGGCGGCCCCGGCTACACCCTCACCGTGCTGACCCAGGACAACCGCACCATGGCCGCCGGAGTCGCCACCGTCGAGGCCGTCGCCCGCGCCGTGCACCGGGACCTCCGGCCCTGATGTCCGGACGCATCGTCAGTCCGTACGCCGCAGCAGCGCCAGATACATCGCGTCCGTGCCGTGCACATGCGGCCACAGCTGCACATCCGGGCCGTCCCCGAGCTCGGGCACCCCGGGCATCAGCGGCCGGGCGTCGATCCACTCGGCGGCGGGCGCGGAGCCGCCGCGGCCCTTGAGGACGTCCTCGACCACGGCCCGCGTCTCGGCGAGGTGCGGCGAACAGGTCGCATAGCCGACCACACCGCCCACGCGCACCGCGGTCAGCGCCTCGCGCAGCAGCCCCCGCTGCAGCGGCGCGAAGCCCGCCAGGTCCTCGGGGCGGCGCCGCCAGCGCGCCTCGGGGCGGCGGCGCAGGGCGCCGAGGCCGGTGCAGGGCACGTCCACCAGGGCCCGGTCGAAGGTGCCGGGGCGCCACGGCGGCCGGGTGCCGTCCGCCGCGATCACCTGGTACGGGCCGGGGTTGCCCGCCAGCGCCCGCTCCACCAGGCCCGCCCGGTGCGGCTGCTTCTCCGAGGCGAGCAGCGCGGCGCCCCGCTCCGCGGCCAGCGCGCCGAGCAGCGCCGCCTTGCCGCCGGGGCCCGCGCAGCCGTCCAGCCAGCGCTCGTCCGGCCCGGTGAGCGGCGCGCCGGCCAGCGCCAGGGCGACCAGCTGGCTGCCCTCGTCCTGCACCCCCGCGCGCCCCTCGCGGACCGCGTCCAGCGCCCCCGGCTCGCCGCCCTCGGCGAGCCGCACGGCGTACGGGGACCAGCGGCCCGGCAGCGCGGAGCCCTCGCCGACCGCCGCCGTCAGCTCCTCGGTCGTGCTGCGGCCCGGCCGGGCGACGAGGGTGACCTCGGGCCGTTCGTTGTCGGCCTCCAGCAGATCCTCGACCCCGGCGCTGCCGCCGCCCAGCGCGTCCCACAGGGCGGAGACGATCCACCGCGGATGCGAGTGGACGATGGCCAGGTGCTCCTCGGGGTCCTCGTCGTACGGCGGGGCGACCTTCTCCAGCCAGCCGTCGAGGTCATCGGCCGCGATCTTGCGCAGCACGGCGTTGACGAACTTCGCCCGCCCGTCGCCGAGCACCACCCGCGCCAGCTCGACGCTCGCCGAGACGGCGGCGTGGGTGGGGATACGGGTGCCGAGCAGCTGGTGCGCGCCGAGGCTGAGCACATCCAGCACGGGCGGGTCCACCTCGCGCAGCGGCCGGTCCACGCACTCGGCGATGATCGCGTCGTAGGTGCCCTGGCGGCGCAGTGTGCCGTAGACGAGCTCGGTGGCCAGCGCGGCGTCCCGCGCGTCGAAGGGCTTGGCCTCCGTGCTGTCCTGGCGGGCCTTGCGCAGCAGCGGCGGCAGGACGAGGTTCGCGTACGCGTCGCGCTCGTCGACGGCCCGCAGCGCCTCGAAGGCGAGGATCCGGACGGGGTCCTTCTTCGGGCGCCGGTAGGACGTGCCGGGGGCGCTGCGGCGGGGACGGCCGGGCTGGGGACTCACGGGAAATGTGCTCCGGGGAGGGATGGGGCTTCGAGGTGTCCCAGCCTACGGCCGGGGCCGGGTTCAGTTCAGGGCGCCCTTGGCCGCCTGGGCCGGAGCTTCGATCAGCGCCGTCGCGTCATGCTGCTCGAACTGGGTGCGGTACAGCTCCTCGTAGCGCCCGCCAGCCGCGAGCAGCGCGGTGTGCGTACCGCGCTCCACGATCCGCCCGTCCTCGACGACCAGGATGAGGTCCGCGGCCCGTACGGTGGACAGCCGGTGGGCGATGACCACCGCGGTCCGCCCGTCCAGCGCCTCGGCGAGCGCCTCCTGGACCGCCGCCTCGGAGGTGGAGTCCAGGTGGGCGGTGGCCTCGTCGAGGATCACCACACGGGGGCGGGCCAGCAGCAGCCGGGCGATGGTCAGCCGCTGGCGCTCGCCGCCGGACAGCCGGTAGCCGCGCTCGCCGACCACGGTGTCCAGGCCGTCGGGCAGGGCCGCGATCAGCCCGTCGAGGCGGGCCCGGCGCAGCACCTCCCACAGCTCCTCCTCCGTCGCCCCGGGCCGGGCCAGCAGCAGGTTGGCGCGGATCGAGTCGTGGAAGAGGTGGCCGTCCTGGGTGACCATGCCGAGGGTGCGGCGGATGGACTCGGCCGTCAGGTCGCGGACGTCCACGCCCGACAGCCGCACCGCGCCGCCGTCGGCGTCGTAGAGCCTGGGCAGCAGCTGCGCGATGGTCGACTTCCCGGCGCCCGAGGAGCCCACCAGCGCGACCATCTGCCCTGGTTCGGCGCGGAAGGACACCGAGTGCAGCACCTGCTCCCCGCCCCGGGTGTCCAGGGTCGCCACCTCTTCCAGGGAGGCGAGGGAGATTTTGTCCGCCGACGGGTAGCCGAAGTCCACGTGGTCGAACTCCACCGACACGGGCCCGTCGGGCACCGGCCGGGCGTCCGGCTTCTCGGCGATCAGCGGCGTGAGGTCCAGCACCTCGAAGACCCGCTCGAAGCTGACCAGGGCGCTCATCACCTCCACCCGGGCGCCGGCCAGCGCGGTCAGCGGCGCGTACAGCCGGGTGAGCAGCAGCGCGAGGGCGACGACGGCGCCGGGGTCGAGCCGGCCGCGCAGCGCGTAGTAGCCGCCGAGGCCGTAGACGAGGGCGAGGGCCAGGGCGGAGACGAGGGTCAGGGCGGTGACGAAGGAGGTCTGCACCATCGCGGTGCGCACCCCGATGTCGCGCACCCGCCGGGCCCGCGCCGCGAACTCGGCGGACTCCTCGTCGGGCCGGCCGAAGAGCTTGACGAGCGTGGCGCCGGGCGCGGAGAAGCGCTCGGTCATCTGGGTGCCCATGGTGGCGTTGTGGTCGGCCGCCTCGCGCCGCAGCCGCGCCAGCTTGCCGCCGACGCGCCGGGCGGGCAGCAGGAACATCGGCAGAAGCACCAGTGCGAGCAGGGTGATCTGCCAGGAGATGCCGAACATCACCGCGAGCGTGAGCAGCAGGGTCACCAGATTGCCCACCACCCCGGAGAGGGTGTCGCTGAACGCCCGCTGCGCGCCGATGACATCGTTGTTGAGCCGGCTGACCAGGGCGCCGGTGCGGGTGCGGGTGAAGAAGGCGATGGGCAGGCGCTGTACGTGGTCGTACACGGCGGTGCGCAGGTCGAGGATGAGCCCTTCGCCGATGTTCGCCGACATCCAGCGGGTGAACAGCCCGAGCGCGGCCTCGGCGACCGCGATGACGGCGATGAGCGCCGCGAGACCGAGGACGGTGCCCTGGCTGGAGCGGTGCACGATCGCGTCGACGACCCGGCCGGCGAGCAGCGGGGTGGCGACCGCGAGCACGGCCGTGACGACGCTGCTGACCAGGAAGAAGGCGAGGCGGCGGCGGTGGGGTCGGGCGAAGCCGCCGATACGCCGCAGGGTCTCGCGGGAGAAGGGACGTCTGTCGTCGTTGGCCATCGCGGTCCGGTAGAGCGAATGCATGGCGGTGGCTTCCATGTCCATCGCGCACCTCCGTGGGTCTCGGGGTGCCGTCCCTGGATCGCGGCTCTTGCGGACCGGCGGCACACCTCAGGACCGTAAGACTTGAACCATTGTTGAGGTCAACTCACTCCGTCCCGCGCTCGAAGCACGGGACGCGATACGCGCTATCCGCCCAGCCGCTCGCCCTGGGCGATCCGCACCCCGCGCGCCCAGTCGGCCCCGGGCATCGGCCGCTTGCCCTGCGGCCGCACCCACGACAGCTCCACGGCGTGGCTGCCCGTGCCTGCGTACACGGCCTTCTTCGTGACAGCGAGTTCGCCGGGCGCCAGGTCCGTACGGTCCGTCACCAGCGCCGCCGCGTTCACCTTCAGCCGCTCCCCGCGGAAGGTGGTCCACGCCCCCGGCGCGGGGGCGCAGGCCCGTACCAGCCGGTCGACGCGGAGCGCGGGCGCGGCCCAGTCGATCTCCGCGTCCTCGACGTTGATCTTCGGCGCGAGCGAGACGCCCTCGGCGGGCTGCGGCTCGGCGCGCAGGGTGCCGTCCTCGATGCCGTCCATGGTGGCGGCCAGCAGCCCGGCCCCGGCCAGGGACAGCCGCGTCAGCAGATCGCCGCTGGTGTCCGTGGGCCGTACGTCCTCCGTCACCACCCCGTACACCGGACCGGAGTCCAGGCCCTCCTCGATCAGGAAGGTCGAGGCGCCGGTCACCTCGTCGCCCGCCAGCACCGCGTGCTGCACGGGGGCCGCGCCGCGCCAGGCCGGCAGCAGCGAGAAGTGCAGATTGACCCATCCGTGCGCGGGGATCTCCAGCGCCGCCTTGGGCAGCAGCGCGCCGTAGGCGACCACCGGGCAGCAGTCCGGCGCGATCCCGCGCAGCCGGTCCAGGAACTCCGGGTCGCGCGGCTTGGCCGGCTTGAGCACCTCGATCCCCGCCTCCGCCGCGCGCTCGGCGACCGGACTGGCCACCAGCCGCCGGCCGCGCCCGGCCGGTGCGTCCGGCCGGGTGACGACGGCCACCACCTCATGCCGGTCGGACGCGATCAGCGCGTCCAGGGCGGGCAGGGCGACCTCGGGAGTACCGGCGAAGACGAGCCTCATGGGTGGCGAACTACCTCTCAACGCGCAGCGGGAACAGCGCACCAGTCTAGGCGCCGCGCTCCGGGGGGCGTACGAAAGCGGTGGCGCACGCCCCCGGACCGTGACCGACGGGCGGGTGCCGCGTTGGTCAAGGCAGTCAAGGCAGATTGACCGCGTCGGGCCGCTGCGGCGGCCCGACGCGTTTCCGACTTCCCGTCCCCTGTCTTCGAGTATCAAACGCCGGATTCGAGAGGCTTGTTCATGGCCGACCACGCAACCCACGACGCCCAGGCACGGGCCAGCCTGCACCTCCTGGTCCGGGACATCGAGCGGGTCCGCCGACAGGTGGACGCGCTGCGCACGCTCACCGCCCAGCTCGGCAATGTCTACCGTCCGCGGCGCAGCGGCCCGTCCGCGGGCTTCGTCGTCTACGGGCGCGCCCCGGCGCCCACGGTGCGCCTGGCCCAGGAGCTGCGGGACAGCGTCGAGACGCTGGTCACCGCCGCCGTGGACTTCGACCGCTCGCTCGGCTTCTCCTGGGACGCGGTGGGCTCGGCGCTCGGCGTCACCAAGCAGGCGGTGCACCGGCGTTACGGGGCGCGCCGGGCCGCCGCGCAGAGCGCCGCCGCCGCCGAGGGCGCCGAGGCGTCGGTGCGCACCGCGGAGCCGGGCGCCCTGCCGGCGGTGCCCGCGGCGCGCTCGATGCCACCGCAGCCCGCCCCGGCGCTGCGCGAGGAGCCCCGCCCGGGCGCGCTCCCCAACCCGCGCAACGGCTGAGACCCCGCGGGTCACGTCGCGGCGCGTCAGCCGATGTCGAGGGGGTCGATCCGCACCGCCGGGTCCCTCTCGCCCCGGGCCATCCGCTGCGCCTTCGCCGCCTTGACCGCGGCCGCGAGGGCGCTGCCCTGTCCGGGGCGCACACGCAGCAGCGCCCGCTGCCACTCCTCCCCCGGCGGCGGCTGACCGGGGCGGCGCGGACGGCCGGGCTCGGTCAGGGGCAGCGGCACCGGGCCAAGGGTCTCGGTGCCCTCCGGAAGCCGGGCCGCGGCGATCAGCTCGGCTACCGCCTCGGCGGGGCCGGCGACCGAGGCCATCCGGGAGACCGGCGGAAAGCCCAGCAGGGCCCGCTCGGCCAGCTCCCGCGCCGCGTAACCGGCCGGGTCCCAGCGCACCAGCGCCTGCACCGGCCGCTGCGTCGGCTCGGCCGTCACCACGACAAGGCCGCCGTTCCCCTGGCCCCGCACCAGCGCCGCCGCGTCCAGCCAGCGGCGCAGCGCTTCCTCGCCCGCCCGCAGGTCGGGGCGGCCGAGCAGGGCCCAGCCGTCGAGCAGCAGCGCCGCCGCGTACCCGCCGTCGGCGACCGGCTCGGCGCCCGGGGTGCTGACCACGAGCGCCGGGCGGTCCGGCACCCGGTCCAGCACATGGTCGCGCCCGGAGGTCCGTACCGGCACCGCCGGGAACGCCCGGCCCAGCTCCTCGGCGGTCCGCCGGGCGCCGACGATCCGCGCCCGCAGCCGCACACCACCGCATTCGGCGCACCGCCAGGAGGTCTCGGCCCGGCCGCACCAGCCGCACGCCAGCCGGTCCGCGTCCCGGGCCTCCAGGGGCCCTGCGCAGTGCGCGCAGCGCGCGGGCTCGCGACAGCGCTCGCAGGCCAGCCGGGGTACGTATCCACGGCGCGGCACCTGCACCAGCACCGGGCCCCGGGTCAGCGCCTCCCGTACGGTCTGCCAGGCGAGCGTGGGCAGCCGGGCGGCGCGCGCCTCCGCGTCCCGGGCGACCTCGCCCTCGTCGACCGTACGGATCAGCGGGGCAGCGGCGCGGACCTGCTCTCGGTCGGCCTCCAGGGGTCTGGCCCAGCCGTTCTCCACCAGTTGGGCGGCCTCCACCGTGCGGCCGAGATCGCCCAGCAGAAAGCCCGTCCGCTCATGGACCGCGCGCAGCAGCAGGACGTCGCGGGCGTGCGGGCACGGCGCGTGGTCATCGCTGTGGCTCTGGTCGCCGTCGTCCCAGATCCCCACCAGCCCCAGGTCCCTGACAGGCGCGAACATGGCAGCCCGGGTGCCCACCACGGCCCTGACCGAGCCCCGGCTGACGGCCAGCCACCGCCGGTAGCGCTCCTCGGGCCCGAGGTCCGCGGTGAGCAGCACATGCCGCCCCGTCCCGCCGAGCACTTCGGTGAGCGCCGCGTCGACCCGCGCGGCCGTCCGCCCGTCGGGGACGACGACGAGCGCGCCGCGCCCCGAGGCGAGGGTGGCGGCCACCGCGAGGGCCCATTCGCGCGGCCAGTGCGGCCCGGGCAGCGCGGTCCACACCGCCCGCGGCGTCCCGCCGCCCGCGAGCGCGTCCAGAAACCGGGGTCCGGCCGGATAGCGCTCCCAGCTCCCGGCCGCGGGAGCCGCCGGGGGCGGCAGCGGCGGCGGGGAGGGCTCGCTCTCGGCCCGCGCGTTCCGCTTGGGCACGGCCAGCTGCAGCACGTCGGCGAGCGACCCCGCGTACCGGTCGGCGACCGCCCGGCACAGCGCGAGCAGCCCGGGCCCCAGCACCGGCTCCGGCGAGAGCACCTGCGCGAGGGCGGCCAGCGGCCCCCGGTAGTCGGACTCGGCGACCCGCTCGACGATGTACCCGTCGAGCAGCCCCCCGCCCTCCCGGCGCCCCTCGCGCACCTTCCCCGTGCCGGCCCCGAACCGCACCCGCACCCGCACGCCCGGCCTGGCCTCGGCGTCCATCTCGGCGGGCACGGCGTAGTCCCACAGCTTGTCCAGGTGCACCGGGCCCTTGTCCACCAGCACCTTGGCCACCGGCAGCTCCCGCGCCAGCGCGGCCCCCCGCCATGTCCGCGGCTTGGCCTTCGGCGCCTTGGCCTTGCGCACGCTCTCGCGGATGAGCGCGAGCTGCTCCCCCCGCGGCTCCCCCGCCGCGGGCCCCGGCCGCCCGTTGTCGCTGCTCACAGCTCCAGTCTTAGCAGACGACACGGACACCGGCCCGGGCTTGCCCCTTTCATCAGGGCGCCCGGGCCGGTGTCCGATTCGGTACAGGGGGCCCTTACAGACCCACGGCCGTGCGGAGCGCGTCCACCCGGTCGGTGCGCTCCCAGGTGAAGTCCTCCAGCTCACGGCCGAAGTGGCCGTACGCCGCCGTCGCGGCGTAGATCGGGCGCAGCAGGTGGAGGTCGCGGATGATCGCGGCCGGGCGGAGGTCGAAGACCTCGGAGATGGCCTGCTCGATCTTCTCGGGGTCGATCGTGGCCGTGCCGAAGGTCTCGACGAACAGGCCGACCGGCTCGGCCTTGCCGATCGCGTAGGCGACCTGCACCTCGCAGCGCGAGGCCAGGCCGGCCGCGACGACGTTCTTGGCGACCCAGCGCATGGCGTACGCGGCGGAGCGGTCGACCTTGGACGGGTCCTTGCCGGAGAAGGCGCCGCCGCCGTGGCGGGCCATGCCGCCGTAGGTGTCGATGATGATCTTCCGGCCGGTGAGGCCGGCGTCACCCATGGGGCCGCCGATCTCGAACCGTCCGGTGGGGTTGACCAGCAGGCGGTAGCCGTCGGTGTCCAGCTTGATGCCGTCCTCGACGAGCCCGTTCAGGACGTGCTCGACCACGAACTCCCGGATGTCCGGTGCCAGCAGCGAGTCGAGGTCGATGTCGGAGGCGTGCTGCGAGGAGACGACCACCGTGTCCAGGCGGACCGGCTTGTTGCCGTCGTACTCGATGGTGACCTGCGTCTTGCCGTCCGGGCGCAGGTAGGGGATGGTCCCGTTCTTGCGCACCTCGGTGAGGCGGCGGGAGAGCCGGTGGGCCAGGTTGATCGGCAGCGGCATCAGCTCGGGGGTCTCGTCGCAGGCGAAGCCGAACATCAGGCCCTGGTCGCCCGCGCCCTGCTTGTCCAGCTCGTCGTCATCGCCCTCGACCCGGGCCTCGTACGCCGCGTCGACACCCTGCGCGATGTCCGGGGACTGGGAGCCGATCGACACCGAGACGCCGCACGAGGCTCCGTCGAAGCCCTTCTTCGACGAGTCGTAGCCGATCTCGAGGATCTTGTTGCGCACGAGCGTGGCGATCGGTGCGTACGCCTTGGTCGTCACCTCACCGGCCACATGCACCAGGCCGGTGGTGATCAAAGTCTCGACGGCGACCCGGGAGGTCGGGTCCTCCTTCAGGAGCGCGTCGAGGATGGTGTCGCTGATCTGGTCAGCGATCTTGTCGGGGTGACCCTCGGTCACTGATTCCGAGGTGAACAGGCGGCGGGACACATCGCTCCCTGGGGTTGCAGCGGCTGCTGGCTGATCATGGGTGGGACCGCTCGGGAGCTGCGCCCGGTGCGGTTCCTCGGCCAGTTTATCCGGCATGGTTACCGGTCGAGCATCCCCGTCCCACAGGACGGGCAGGCCGTGACGTGGAACATACCTCTCCCTGACCGGAAATTCAGCCTTGTCAGGGAGGCAGGAAAATGTCATTCCCTCCGTTGGCCCGATGCTGACCGATCGGCCGGCCCGGCGCCGGCCGTGCGGGGCGCCGATCAGCCGAGGCGGGGGGCGACCAGATCCCAGACCGTGTCGGCGAGGACCTCCTTGGGCCCGTACGGCACCGGTGTCTCGGTGCCGTCGGCCGCCAGGACGACGGCCTCGTTGGCCTCCGAGCCGAAGGTCTTGTGCTCCCCGACCTCGTTGACGACCAGCAGGTCACAGCCCTTGCGGGCGAGCTTGGCGCGCCCGTTGGCGAGCACGTCGTCGGTTTCGGCGGCGAAGCCCACGACGATCTGCCCGGGCCGGGCGCGGTCGGCGGAGATCTCCGCGAGCACGTCCGGGTTGCGGACCAGGGCGATCGGGTCGGGCTCCCGGCCGTCCCGCTTCTTGATCTTTCCCTCGGCGTAGGTCGCGGGCCGGAAGTCGGCGACGGCCGCGGCCATCACCACGGCGTCGGCGTCGGCGGCGGCCTTGACCACCGCCTCGCGCAGCTGCAGCGCGGTGCCCACCCGCACCACATCGGCGCCGGCCGGGTCGGGCAGCGCGCTGTTGGCCGAGACCAAGGTCACCCGGGCGCCGCGGGCGACGGCGGCCCGGGCCAGGGCGTAGCCCTGCTTGCCGGAGGAGCGGTTGCCGAGGAAGCGCACCGGGTCCAGGGGCTCACGGGTGCCCCCGGCGCTCACCACGACATGGCGTCCGGCGAGGTCGAGGCGGCGCTCCCCGGCGCCGCCGGCGAGCACCCGGCGGCAGACCTCGAAGATCTCTTCCGGCTCGGGCAGCCGCCCCTTGCCGGTGTCCACGCCGGTCAGCCGCCCGACGGCGGGCTCGATGACGACGGCCCCACGGCGGCGCAGCGTGGCCACGTTCTCCTGGGTGGCCGGGTGCTCCCACATCTCGGTGTGCATGGCGGGCGCGAAGACGACCGGGCACCGGGCGGTGAGCAGCGTGTTGGTGAGCAGGTCGTCGGCGAGGCCGTGGGCGGCCTTGGCGAGCAGGTCGGCGGTGGCGGGGGCGACCACGACGAGGTCCGCGGACTGGCCGATGCGCACGTGCGGGACCTCGTGGACGGAGTCCCAGACCTCGGTGGCGACCGGGTTGCCGGACAGGGCCGACCAGGTCGCCGCCCCGATGAAGTGGAGCGCCGAGGCGGTCGGCACGACCCGTACCTGATGGCCTGACTCGGTGAGGCGGCGCAGCAGCTCACACGCCTTGTAGGCGGCGATCCCGCCGCTGACCCCCAGGACGACCTTGGGCTTGTCCATCGCTCGCCTCTCCGCCACGCGCGGCCCCGTTGCGTACGTACCCATGACACACCACGGGCCCGGCGGTCATGCCGCCAGGCCCGTGGTGGGAGTTCCAACTACTGGACCGGGCTACTGGGCCGGGCCCTCGATGGCCTCGGAGGTCAGCAGGCCGGCGTTGATCTCGCGGAGCGCGATCGACAGCGGCTTCTCGTGGACGTGGGTGTCCACCAGCGGACCGACGTACTCGAGCAGGCCCTCGCCGAGCTGCGAGTAGTACGCGTTGATCTGGCGGGCGCGCTTGGCCGCGTAGATCACCAGGCTGTACTTGGAGTCGGTGGCCTCGAGCAGCTCATCAATCGGCGGGTTGATGATGCCCTCGGGCGCGGTGATGGGAGAGGACACTCTCTGCCTTCCGAACGGGTGATGAAGAAGTGAGAAATTCGATCAGTGTTTTGATGACTGGCGACCGGCGCTTCGGCCGGGGCCGGCGCGGTGGAGGCCAGGGAAGATCAAACGACTCGCATCAAGGTTAGCAGCTCTTGCGCCACGTCCTCGACGGAGGTATTGACCAAGGTCACATCGAACTCGGGCTCGGCGGCCAGCTCGGTCTTCGCGGCCTCCAGCCTGCGCTCGATCACCTCGGGCGGCTCGGTCCCCCGGCCGGTGAGCCGGCGCACCAGCTCCTCCCAGCTCGGTGGGGCGAGGAAGACCAGCTGCGCGTCCGGCATGGACTCGCGGACCTGGCGGGCGCCCTGCAGGTCGATCTCCAGCAGCACCGGCTCCCCCGCGGCGAGGCGGTCCTGGACCGCCTCGCGCGGAGTGCCGTAGCGGTTGCCCGCGAACTCGGCCCACTCCAGCAGCTCACCGTTGGCGATGAGCTTGTCGAATTCCCCGTCGTCCACGAAGAAGTACTGGACACCGTGGCGCTCGCCGGGGCGCGGCTTGCGGGTGGTGGCCGAGACCGAGAGCCACACCTCAGGGTGTGCCTTGCGCATATGAGCGACGACCGTGCTCTTGCCGACCCCGGAAGGGCCGGAGAGCACGGTCAGCCGCGGACGTGCGTCCGGGGGTACGGGGGTCGCCCCCCGGGAGTGTGCTGCCATGCAGCGATTATCCAGGTTCCCCGGAGTGCCTGGAAACGTCAGCCGGCGGCGCCGCCGAACTCACGCTCAAGCGATGCGATCTGGTTGGAGCCCAGACCGCGGACACGACGGCTCTCGGAAATGCCGAGCCGCTCCATGATCTGCTTGGCGCGGACCTTGCCGACGCCAGGCAGGGACTCCAGGAGAGCGGACACCTTCATCTTGCCGATGACATCGTTCTCCTGGCCCTGCTTGATGACCTCGTGCAGGGAAGCGCCGGAGTGCTTGAGCCGATTCTTGACCTCGGCGCGCTCCCGGCGAGCCGCGGCGGCCTTTTCGAGCGCGGCTGCGCGCTGTTCAGGGGTAAGGGGCGGAAGAGCCACGCCTACGTCACCTCGGATGTCGAACTGTCGGATACGGACCGGTGAGGAACCTAGTCGCCCCTCACCTGGGGAGCAACGCGCAACGCAGCTGCGCGTTGGCTCTGATCGGAGACTAGCGGCCCATTCCGCTCCAGTCAGCGAGAACAGACGAAAAGTCCTGGTCAGACTCGCTCGACTTGGACATTTAGGGGCAAAATAACCCGGTTATTCGGCCACCGCGCGCACTTGATCAGCCATTCGGAGCGCCGCCGAGGCCAGCGAAGCCGGGTCGGGACCGTGCCGGAGCACCCCCCGGCTGACGCTCGGGACCACATTCCGCACCGCCGCGCCGAAGACCCCCGGAAGGTCCTCGGGCGTCGCGCCCTGGGCGCCGATGCCCGGAGCCAGCAGCGGGCCGCCGATCGCCAGATCCGCCCCGGCCTCCCCCGCCGCGCCCCCCAGCGTCGCCCCGACGACCGCGCCGTAGGAGCCGAGGAGGCCCGCGCGGGCCTCCTCCGCGTTCTCCGCCCTGAGGTGATCGAGCACCGTGGCGGCGACCGTCGCCCCGCCGGCCCGCACCGCGTGCTGCACCTCGGCGCCCTCCGGGTTGGAGGTCAGCGCCAGGACGAAGACCCCCGATCCGCTCGCCCGCGCCGCGTCCAGCGCCGGGCGCAGCGAGCCGAACCCCAGATACGGGCTGACGGTGACGGCGTCCGAGAACAGCGGGCTGCCGGGGTCCAGGTACGCCGAGGCGTACGCGGCCATCGTGGAGCCGATGTCGCCGCGCTTGGCGTCCATCAGCACCAGCGCCCCCGCGGCCCGGGCGTCCGCGACGGCCCGCTCCAGCACCGCGATGCCGCGCGAGCCGAAGCGCTCGAAGAACGCGGACTGCGGCTTGAGGACCGCGACCCGCTCGGCGAGGGCGTCCACGACCGTACGGGTGAACCGCTCCAGGCCCGCGATGTCGTCCCCGAGCCCCCAGTCGGCGAGCAGCGAGGCGTGCGGGTCGATCCCGACGCACAGCGGGCCGCGGGCGTCCATGGCGCCGCGCAGGCGCGCACCGAAGGGGGTCATGCGTTCTCCTTGTCGGCCTGGTCGGCCTGGTCGGCCTGGCCGGCCTGGCCGGCCGTGTGGGCCTCGGCGCCGACCGCGTCGGCGAGCGTGGCGTACGGGCTCGCCGCGAGCCTGGCCGCGAGGCCGCGGTGGATGCGGCGGCTCCAGAACGGGCCCTCGTAGATGAAACCGCTGTAGCCCTGGACCAGCGTGGCCCCGGCCAGGATCCGCTCCCAGGCGTCGTCGGCGGTCTCGATCCCACCCACGCCCACCAGCGTGATCCGGTCGCCGACCCGGGCGTACAGGCGGCGCAGCACCTCCAGGGAGCGCTCTTTGAGGGGCGCCCCGGACAGGCCGCCGGTCTCACCGGTGAGCTCGGCCCCGGAGCGCAGGCCGAGGCCGTCGCGGGCGATGGTGGTGTTGGTGGCGATGACGCCGTCCAGGCCCAGCTCGACCGCGAGGTCGGCGACCGCGTCCACGTCCTCGTCGGCGAGGTCGGGCGCGATCTTGACCAGGAGCGGCACCCGGCGGCCGGGGACCGTGCGGTCCGCGGCCTCGCGCACGGCGCTCAGCAGGGGCCGCAGCTGGTCCACGGCCTGGAGGTCGCGCAGCCCGGGGGTGTTGGGCGAGGAGACGTTGACGACGAGGTAGTCGGCGTGGCCGGCCAGCCGCTCGGTGGAGGTCACATAGTCGGCGACGGCTTCCGCCTCCGGGACGACCTTGGTCTTGCCGATGTTGACGCCGACCGTGGTCCGGAAGGCGGGGCGGCCGGCGCGACGGGCCGCGAGGCGGGCGGCCACGGCCGCCGAGCCCTCGTTGTTGAAGCCCATCCGGTTGATCAGCGCCCGGTCCGCGACCAGGCGGAAGAGTCGCTTCCTGGGGTTGCCGGGCTGCGGCTGGGCGGTGACCGTGCCGATCTCCACATGGTCGAAGCCGACCATGGCCATGCCGTCGATGCCGACGGCGTTCTTGTCGAATCCGGCCGCGAGCCCGAAGGGCCCGTGCATGCGCAGGCCGAACGCCTCGGTGCGCAGCGCCCGGTGGCGCGGAGCGAGGAGGGCCGCGACGAAGGTCCTCAGGACCGGGACGCGGGCGGCCAGCCGGATCCAGCCGAAGGCCAGGTGGTGCGCCCGCTCCGGGTCCATGTGGCGGAAGACGAGACGGAAGAAAAGCTGGTACATGGCGGACTTTCTGCGCGTCCCGCGCGCCGGCGGCGCACGGGAGAGGCGCGGGACGGGCGCGGGAGGGGACGGTGGGGGACGCCGGGACGGGCGTGGGGGACGCCGGCGGGCGGAGCCCCGGCGTCCCCCACCCGCCGCTACTGCTCCCGGGCCGCGGTCAGGTGCTCCGCGTGCTCCTGCAGGGACCGGACGCCGACCGCGCCCCGGCCGAGCGCCTCGATGCCCTGGACGGCGGCCGCCAGGGCCTGGACCGTGGTCAGGCAGGGGATGCCGCGGGCCACGGCCGCCGTGCGGATCTCATAGCCGTCCAGGCGGCCGCCGGTGCCGTAGGGGGTGTTGACGATCAGGTCGACCTCGCCGTCGTGGATGAGCCGGACGATGGTCTTCTCGCCGCCCGGCCCCTCGCCCTCGCTCTGCTTGCGCACCACGGTCGCGTTGATGCCGTTGCGCTTGAGCACCTCGGCGGTGCCGGAGGTGGCCAGCAGCTCGAAACCGAGGGCGACCAGCTCACGGGCCGGGAAGATCATCGAGCGCTTGTCGCGGTTGGCGACGGACACGAACGCCCGGCCCTTGGTGGGCAGCGCCCCGTACGCCCCGGCCTGCGACTTGGCGTACGCCGCGCCGAAGACCGAGTCGATGCCCATGACCTCGCCGGTGGAGCGCATCTCCGGGCCGAGGACGGTGTCCACACCGCGCCCGGAGGCGTCGCGGAACCGGCTCCACGGCATCACGGCCTCCTTGACGGAGATCGGCGCGTCCAGCGGGAGCGTGCCGCCGTCACCGCTGCTCGGCAGCAGTCCCTCGGCGCGCAGCTCGGCGATGGTCGCGCCCAGCGAGATGCGGGCGGCGGCCTTGGCGAGCGGCACGGCGGTGGCCTTGGAGGTGAAGGGGACCGTGCGGGAGGCGCGCGGGTTCGCCTCCAGGACGTAGAGAATGTCCCCGGCCATGGCGAACTGGATGTTGATCAGCCCGCGCACCCCGACGCCGCGCGCGATGGCCTCGGTGGAGGACCGCAGCCGCTTGATGTCGAAGCCGCCGAGGGTGATCGGGGGCAGCGCGCAGGCCGAGTCGCCGGAGTGGATGCCGGCCTCCTCGATGTGCTCCATGACGCCGCCGAGGTAGAGCTCCTGGCCGTCGTAGAGCGCGTCCACGTCGATCTCGATGGCGTCGTCGAGGAAGCGGTCGATGAGGACCGGGTGCTCGGAGATCAGCCCGGCGTGCCGCTCCAGATAGGCCGCGAGCGAGGGCTCGTCGTAGACGATCTCCATGCCGCGGCCGCCCAGGACGTACGAGGGGCGGACCATGACCGGGTAGCCGATCTCGGCGGCGATGCCCTTGGCCTCCTCGAAGGAGAAGGCGGTGCCGTACTTGGGCGCGGGCAGCCCGGCCTCGGTCAGCACCCGGCCGAAGGCGCCGCGCTCCTCCGCGAGGTTGATCGCCTCGGGCGAGGTGCCGACGATGGGCACGCCGTTGTCCTTGAGCGCCTGGGCCAGGCCGAGGGGGGTCTGGCCGCCGAGCTGGACGACGACGCCCGCGACCGGGCCCGCCTGCTGCTCGGCGTGGACGATCTCCAGCACGTCCTCCAGGGTGAGCGGCTCGAAGTAGAGCCGGTCGGAGGTGTCGTAGTCGGTGGAGACGGTCTCCGGGTTGCAGTTGACCATGACGGTCTCGTAGCCCGCGTCGTGCAGCGCGAAGGAGGCGTGCACACACGAGTAGTCGAACTCGATGCCCTGGCCGATCCGGTTGGGGCCCGAGCCCAGGATGATCACCGCGGGCTTCTCACGCGGCGCGACCTCGGACTCCTCGTCGTAGGAGGAGTAGAAGTACGGGGTCCTGGCGGCGAACTCGGCGGCGCAGGTGTCCACGGTCTTGTAGACGGGGCGCACCCCCAGCGCATGCCGCACCTCGCGGACCACGTCCTCGCGCAGCGAGCGGATGGCCGCGATCTGGGCGTCGGAGAAGCCGTGCCGCTTGGCCTCGGCCAGCAGCTCCGGCTCCAGCTTCTCGGCGCCCGCGAGCTCGTCGGCGATCTCCTTGATCAGGAAGAGCTGGTCGACGAACCACGGGTCGATCTTCGTGGCCTCGAAGACCTCTTCCTGCGTGGCCCCGGCCCGGATGGCCCGCATGACCGTGTTGATACGGCCGTCGGTCGGGCGCCGGGCCTCCTCCAGCAGGGCGGCCTTGTCGCCGGGGTCGCCCACGAACGAGAACTGGCTGCCCTTCTTCTCCAGCGAGCGCAGCGCCTTCTGCAGCGCCTCGGTAAAGTTGCGGCCGATCGCCATGGCCTCGCCCACCGACTTCATGGTGGTGGTGAGGGTGGAGTCGGCGCTCGGGAACTTCTCGAAGGCGAACCGCGGGGCCTTGACGACCACGTAGTCGAGCGTCGGCTCGAAGGAGGCCGGGGTCTCCTGCGTGATGTCGTTCGGGATCTCGTCGAGGGTGTAGCCGACGGCGAGCTTGGCCGCGATCTTGGCGATGGGGAAGCCGGTGGCCTTGGAGGCCAGGGCCGAGGAGCGCGAGACGCGCGGGTTCATCTCGATGACGATGACCCGGCCGTCGGCGGGGTTGACCGCGAACTGGATGTTGCAGCCGCCGGTGTCGACGCCGACCTCGCGGATGACGGCGATGCCGATGTCGCGCAGGACCTGGTACTCGCGGTCGGTGAGGGTCATCGCGGGCGCGACGGTGATCGAGTCTCCGGTGTGCACGCCCATCGGGTCGAAGTTCTCGATGGAGCAGACGACCACGACGTTGTCGTGTTTGTCGCGCATCAGCTCCAGCTCGTACTCCTTCCAGCCGAGGATGGACTCTTCGAGCAGCACCTCGGTGGTGGGCGAGAGCGCCAGGCCCTGGCCGGCGATGCGGCGCAGCTCCTCCTCGTCGTGGGCGAAGCCGGAGCCGGCGCCGCCCATGGTGAAGGAGGGGCGCACGACGACGGGGTAGCCGCCGAGCTGGTCGACGCCCGCGAGGACGTCGTCCATGGAGTGGCAGATGACCGAGCGGGCGGACTCGCCGTGGCCGATCTTGGCGCGGACGGCCTCCACGACGTCCTTGAAGAGGTCGCGGTCCTCGCCCTTGTGGATGGCCTCGACGTTGGCGCCGATCAGCTCGACGCCGTACTTCTCGAGCGTGCCCGCCTCGTGCAGGGAGATCGCGGTGTTGAGCGCGGTCTGCCCGCCGAGGGTGGGCAGCAGCGCGTCGGGGCGCTCCTTGGCGATGATCTTCTCGACGAACTCCGGGGTGATCGGCTCGACGTACGTCGCGTCGGCGATCTCCGGGTCGGTCATGATCGTGGCCGGGTTGGAGTTGACCAGGACGACCCGCAGCCCCTCCGCCTTGAGGACGCGGCAGGCCTGGGTGCCGGAGTAGTCGAACTCGGCGGCCTGGCCGATGACGATCGGGCCGGAGCCGATGACCAGAACGGACTGGATGTCGGTGCGCTTAGGCACGCTGGCCCTCCATCAGGGAGACAAAGCGGTCGAACAGGTAGGCCGCGTCGTGCGGGCCCGCGGCGGCCTCGGGGTGGTACTGGACGCTGAACGCGGGGCGGTCGAGCAGCTGGAGGCCCTCGACCACGTTGTCGTTGAGGCACACATGGGAGACCACGACCCGCCCGTAGGGGGTGTCGGAGGGCCCGTCCAGCGGGGCGTCGACGGCGAAGCCGTGGTTGTGCGCGGTGACCTCGACCTTGCCGGTGGTGCGGTCCTGGACCGGCTGGTTGATGCCGCGGTGGCCGTACTTGAGCTTGTACGTGCCGAAGCCGAGCGCGCGGCCGAGGATCTGGTTGCCGAAGCAGATGCCGAACAGCGGGGTGGAGCGCTCCAGGACGGCCCTCATCACGGAGACCGGGTGGTCGGCGGTGGCCGGGTCGCCCGGGCCGTTGGAGAAGAACACCCCGTCCGGGTTGACCGCGTACACGTCGTCAGCCGTCGCGGTCGCGGGCAGGACGTGCACCTCGATGCCGCGCTCGGCCATCCGGTGCGGGGTCATGCCCTTGATGCCGAGGTCGACCGCGGCGACGGTGAACCGCTTGGTGCCGATCGCGGGGACGACATAACGCTCCGTGGCGGCGACCTCGCCGCTCAGGTCCGCGCCCTTCATCTGCGGTACGGCCCGCACCTTGGCCAGCAGCGCGGCCTCGTCGGCGATCTCCTGCCCGGAGAAGATGCCGACGCGCATGGCGCCGCGCTCGCGCAGATGGCGGGTGAGGGCGCGGGTGTCGATCCCGCTGATGCCGACGACGCCCTGGGCGGCCAGCTCCTCGTCCAGGGAGCGGCGCGAGCGCCAGTTGGAGGGCACCCGGGCGGGGTCGCGGACCACATAGCCGGAGACCCAGATCCGATTCGACTCGGGGTCCTCGTCGTTGACGCCGGTGTTGCCGACGTGCGGGGCGGTCATGACGACGACCTGCCGGTGGTACGAGGGGTCGGTCAGGGTCTCCTGGTAGCCGGTCATGCCGGTGGAGAAGACCGCCTCGCCGAAGGTCTCCCCCACGGCCCCGTAGGCCCGGCCGCGGAAGGTGCGGCCGTCCTCCAGGACGAGGACTGCGGGGCGCGTGTTCATTGCAGCTCCCCTGTTGGAGGTGGTCATCGTGCGCCTTCCGTGTCGTGCGAGGGGGCGGCCGCTTCGCTGGGGCCGCCGGAGAGTTCGGTGAGGGCGTCCACCCACGCGGCGTGCTCGGCGGCGTGGTCGGAGCGGAAGCCGGAGTCGATCAGGCGGTCGCCCAGCTGCCAGGTGATCACCAGCAGGCCGCCCTCGGTGAGGACCTTGCCGGCGATGCCCTTGTCGAGCCGGGCGCCGCGGAGGCTGCCGGCCGGGATGAAGAAGTCACGCGCCCCCGGCCGTACGACGGTGACGCCCTGCTCGGTCAGGGTGAGCTCGGCGCGGCTGCGGGTGCCCAGGCCCTGGGCGACGATCCGGTCGAGCCACTGCCCGGCGGTGGTCGAGCCGTGGTAGCGGCCGGACAGGGCGAGCCGGGCCGGCCCGGGCTCCGCCGGGGCCTGCGGCAGCTCGGGCAGGTCGCCCTGGAGCGTGCCCCGCCACTTCCAGCCCTCGCGCATCAGCCAGTAGACGAGCGCGATGAGGAACAGCAGCCCGGCCACCCAGCCGATGCGCGCCGCCCAGTCCGTCACGTCCTGGGACTTCTGCTCGGCCGCGAGGCCCCCGAGGGGGCCCGCCGCCGCGTTGATGAGAGGTGTCACGCCAGTTTCCCGTCCACGACCGTCGCCCGGCCCCGCAGGAAGGTGTACGTCACTCGGCCCGGCAGTTCACGGCCCTCGTAGGGGGTGTTGCGGCTGCGGGAGGCGAAGCCCGCGGGGTTCACCACACCACGGTATGCGGAGTCGAGCAGGGTGAGGTTGGCGGGCTCCCCGGGGGCGATGGGGCGCCCGTGGCCGGCCAGCCGGCCGATGGCCGAGGGGCGGTGCGACATCCGGTCGGCGACGCCCGCCCAGTCCAGCAGGCCGGTGTCGACCATGGTGTGCTGGACGACGGAGAGCGCGGTCTCCAGGCCGACCATGCCCATGGCCGCCGCGCCCCACTCGCAGTCCTTGTCCTCGTGCGGATGCGGGGCGTGGTCGGTGGCGACGCAGTCGATGGTGCCGTCGGCCAGCGCCTCGCGCAGCGCCATGACGTCGGCCTCGGTGCGCAGCGGCGGGTTCACCTTGTAGACGGGGTTGTAGGAGCGTACGAGCTCGTCGGTGAGCAGCAGGTGGTGCGGGGTGACCTCGGCGGTGACGTTCCAGCCCTTGGACTTGGCCCAGCGGACGATCTCGACCGAGCCCGCGGTGGACAGGTGGCAGATGTGCACCCGGGAGCCGACGTGCGCGGCGAGCAGCACATCGCGGGCGATGATCGACTCCTCGGCGACGGCCGGCCAGCCGCCGAGCCCGAGCTCGGCGGAGACCACGCCCTCGTTCATCTGGGCGCCCTCGGTCAGCCGCGGCTCCTGGGCGTGCTGGGCGATGACGCCGTCGAAGGCCTTCACGTACTCCAGGGCACGGCGCATGATCACCGCGTCGTCCACGCACTTGCCGTCGTCGGAGAAGACCCGCACGCCCGCGGCGGAGTCGTGCATGGCGCCGAGCTCGGCGAGCTTCTTGCCCTCCAGGCCGACGGTGACGGCGCCGACGGGCTGCACATCGCAGTAGCCGGACTCCTTGCCCAGCCGCCACACCTGCTCGACGACGCCCGCGGTGTCGGCGACGGGGAAGGTGTTGGCCATGGCGTGGACGGCCGTGTAGCCGCCCGCGGCGGCCGCGCGGGTGCCGGTGAGGACGGTCTCGGAGTCCTCGCGGCCGGGCTCGCGCAGATGGGTGTGGAGGTCGACGAGGCCGGGCAGCAGGATCTGTCCCGTGGCGTCGATCACGGTGGCGTCGCCCGCCTCGACGCCGGTGCCGACGGCGGCGATCCGCTCGCCCTCGATCAGCACGTCCCGCTCCTCGCCGCCGAGGACCTTCGCACCGCGGAGGAGGGTCTTGTGGGTGTCGCTCATGGTTACTTGCTCTCCTCGGTGGCGGTGCGGGACGTGGCGACGGCGGGTTCGTTCCCGCCGAGCAGCAGGTACAGGACGGCCATGCGGATCGAGACGCCGTTGGCGACCTGCTCGACGGCGGTGCAGCGGTCGGAGTCCGCGACCTCGGCGGTGATCTCCATGCCGCGGTTCATGGGGCCGGGATGCATGACGATGGCGTGCTCGGGCATGCGGGCCATCCGGTCGCCGTCCAGCCCGTAGCGGCGCGCGTACTCGCGCTCGGTGGGGAAGAAGGCGGCGTTCATCCGCTCGCGCTGGACGCGCAGCATCATCACGGCGTCGGACTTGCCGACCACCGCGTCCAGGTCGTACGAGACCTCGCACGGCCAGCTCTCGACGGCGAACGGCACCAGGGTCGGCGGGGCGACCAGGGTCACCTCGGCGCCCAGGGTGGACAGCAGATGGACGTTGGAGCGGGCGACCCGGCTGTGCAGGACGTCGCCGACGATCGTGATCCGGCGCCCGGCCAGGTCCTGCCCGGTGCCCGAGGTCAGATGGCGGCGCATGGTAAAGGCGTCCAGCAGCGCCTGGGTGGGGTGCTCGTGGGTGCCGTCCCCGGCGTTGACGACCGAGCCGCCGATCCAGCCGGAGGTGGCCAGCCGGTGCGGGGCGCCGGATGCGTGGTGGCGGATGACGACGGCGTCGGCGCCCATCGCCTCCAGGGTGAGCGCGGTGTCCTTCAGGGACTCGCCCTTGGAGACCGAGGAGCCCTTGGCGGAGAAGTTGATCACGTCGGCGGACAGCCGCTTGGCGGCCGCCTCGAACGAGATGCGGGTGCGGGTGGAGTCCTCGAAGAACAGGTTGACGACGGTGCGGCCGCGCAGGGTCGGCAGTTTCTTGATCGGCCGGTCGGCGATACGGGCCAGCTCCTCGGCGGTGTCGAGGATCAGGACGGCGTCGTCGCGCGTGAGATCGGCGGCCGAGATGAGGTGGCGCTTCATCCGGTTGCTCCGTGGGTGAGGGAGATGTTCAGGCGTACGGCGGGCAGGCGGGGCGTCGTCGTGGCCGGCGTACCGGGCCCGCGGCGGTCGCCGACCGGTGGTGCCGGCTGAGTCCGTGGGCGGCCGTGGGGCCGTGGTTCCGTGCCGCGGCGGCTCCGGCCGGGGCTACTGCCCGTCCGCGGGGGTGGTCCCGCGCACGCCGAGGAGCACGCTGTCGCGGCCGTCCTCCTCGGTGAGCTGGACCTTGACCGTCTCCCGCAACGACGTGGGGAGGTTCTTGCCGACGTAGTCGGCGCGGATCGGCAGCTCCCGGTGGCCGCGGTCGACCAGGACCGCGAGCTGGACGGCGCGCGGCCGGCCGATGTCGCCCAGGGCGTCGAGGGCGGCGCGGATGGTGCGGCCCGAGAAGAGCACATCGTCGACCAGCACCACCAGACGGCCGTCGATGCCGTCGCCGGGGATGTCGGTGCGGGCGAGCGCGCGGGCCGGGCGCAGCCGCAGGTCGTCGCGGTACATGGTGATGTCGAGCGAGCCGACCGGCACCTGGCCGGGCGCCTTGCCGGTGATCTCCCCCAGCCGTGTGGCCAGCCGCCGGGCGAGGTGCACACCACGGGTCGGAATGCCGAGGAGCACCACGTCGTCGGCGCCCTTGGCGCGCTCGACGATCTCGTGGGCGATGCGGGTCAGAACACGGGCGATGTCCGGTGCCTCGAGCACGGAGCGCGCCGCGGCTGCCGTGTCTGCTGCGTCAGTGGTGTGTGCGTCCATACGAAACGGACCTCCTTCTCCGCCTCACGGGACGGACCTTAAAGGACGTCGGAATTGCGCCATTCACAGTAGCAGGAACGGCACCCCGGTCCGGCATCGCCCCTGGCGGAGCCCCCCTGCGCCCCGTTCGGCTTGACGAATGGAGATTACGCTGCGTAACCTCACAGTGAGTTACCAGTCTTCGTCCGGGGAGCTTTATGTCCAGCGAATACGCCAAACAGCTCGGAGCCAAGCTCCGTGCCATCCGCACCCAGCAGGGCCTCTCCCTCCACGGTGTCGAGGAGAAGTCCCAGGGCCGCTGGAAGGCCGTCGTGGTCGGCTCGTACGAGCGCGGGGACCGTGCCGTGACCGTGCAGCGCCTCGCCGAGCTGGCCGACTTCTACGGCGTCCCGGTCCAGGAGCTGCTTCCGGGCACCAGCCCGGCGGGGGCCGCCGAGCCGCCGCCGAAGCTGGTGCTGGACCTCGAGCGGCTGGCCCATGTGCCGGTCGAGAAGGCGGGGCCGCTGCAGCGGTACGCCGCGACGATCCAGAGCCAGCGCGGGGATTACAACGGCAAGGTGCTGTCGATCCGCCAGGACGATCTGCGCACCCTCGCCGTGATCTACGACCAGTCGCCTTCGGTGCTCACCGAGCAGCTGATCAGCTGGGGCGTGCTGGGCGCCGATGCGCGCCGAGCGGTCCAGCACGAGGACGTCTGACGCCGCGCGCGGCCTCTTGGGAGTCACCAGAAGAGCGACATCGACCAGCAGAAACGTACCGCCGGGGGCGGTGGAACCACTCGGTTCCACCGCCCCCGGCGGCTTTGTGCGCTCGGGTTGGGCTCAGGCCTCCGTAGGCCGGCGCAGGCTCGGCTTCAGCTCCTTGAAGCGGCCGAGAAGACCGTTGACAAAGGCCGGCGAGTCATCGGTGGAGAACTCCTTGGCGAGCTGCACCGCCTCGTCGATCACGACGGCGTCCGGAGTCTCGTCCTCCCACACCAGCTCGTAAGCGCCGAGCCGCAGGATGTTCCGGTCGACGACCGGCATCCGGTCCAGCGTCCAGCTCACCGCGTAGGTGGAGATCAGCTCGTCGATCCGGTCGGTGTACCGGGCGTACCCCTCGACGAGCTGCATCGTGTATTCGCTGACCGGCGGCTGCCGGTCGTCGGTTCGGGCGTGCCGGATCCAGTCCGCGAGAACCGTCTGCACGGAGGTGCCACGCTGATCGGCCTCGAACAGGATCTGGAAGGCCCGCTTGCGGGCCTTGTTGCGGGCGGCCACGGTTAGCTGTTCACCCGACCGAGGTACTCACCGGAGCGGGTGTCGACCTTGATCTTCTCACCGGTGGTGATGAACAGCGGGACACCGATCTCATAGCCGGTCTCCAGCTTGGCGGGCTTGGTGCCGCCGGTGGAGCGGTCGCCCTGGACGCCGGGCTCGGTGTACTCGATCACCAGCTCGACGGCGGCCGGCAGCTCGACGTACAGCGGGTTGCCCTCGTACATCGCCACGACGGCCTCGAACCCCTCGAGCAGGTAGCGGGCGTTGTCGCCGACGACCTCGGGGGTGATGTAGATCTGGTCGTAGGTGTCCATGTCCATGAACACGAAGCTCTCGCCGTCCTTGTACGAGAACTGCATGCCGCGCTTGTCGACATTGGCCGTCTCGACCTTCACACCGGCGTTGAAGGTCTTGTCGACGACCTTGCCGGACAGCACGTTCTTGAGCTTGGTGCGGACGAAAGCAGGGCCCTTGCCGGGCTTGACGTGCTGGAACTCAACGACGGACCAGAGCTGGCCCCCGTCGAGCTTGAGCACCATGCCGTTCTTGAGGTCGTTCGTGGATGCCACGGTTGCGGGATCTCCTGGACTACAGCTGGTGGGGACCACAAAGATGCGACGCGCGGAATTTCAGAGCGCGAGCAGCTCCTTGGTCGTGATGGTGAGTAGCTCGGGTCCGCCGTCCGCCTCGGAGCGGACGACGAGCGTGTCGTCGATCCGGACACCGCCCCGGCCCGGGAGGTGGACCCCCGGTTCGACAGTGACCGGCACACAAGCGTCCAGTTTACCCATGGCCGAGGGTGCCAGCCGAGGGTCCTCGTCGATTTCCAGGCCCACGCCGTGTCCCATCCGCGGTCCCAGCCCCTCGCCGAACCCCGCGGAGTCCAGCACCTGCCGGGTCGCCCGGTCCACATCGCGGCAGGCCGCGCCGGGTACCAGCGCCTCCCGCCCGGCCCGCTGCGCCGCGAAGACCGCGTCGTACAGCTCCACCTGCCAGGTGGCCGGAGACGGGCCGATGACAAACGTACGCCCCACCTCGCAGCGGTAGCCGCGGTAGTCGGCGCCCAGGCCGATGGTGAGGAAGTCACCCTCCTCGACCCGCCGGTCGGTGGGTGTGTGCCCGGCCCGGCCCGAGTTCGGCCCGGTGGCCACGACCGTGGGGAAGGCCGGGCCGTTTGCGCCGTGGTCCACCAGCCGGCGCTCCAGCTCCAGCGCCAGATGCCGCTCGGTCCGGCCGACCAGGATCGACTCGAGCAGCTCGCCGAGCGCCTGGTCGGCGAGCTCGGCGGCGATCCGCAGACAGGAGATCTCCTCGTCGTCCTTGACCAGCCGCAGCTGCTCCACGGCCCGGCCCAGGTCCAGCAGCCGCAGCCGGGGGGCGGCCGCGGCGAGCGACCGGTGGCGGGCGACGGTCAGATGGTGCTCCTCGACGGCCAGCGACTCGGCGCCGTCCGCGGCGGCCAGGTCGGCGGCGGCAGCGGCGGGGTCGCCGTCCTGGCCGGGCAGTACGAGAATCCGCAGGTCCTCGGGGTGCGGCGAACCGCCGGGCAGCGGCTCCCAGAACGGCGTCAGGGGCGCCACCAGCACGTCCTGGACCGGCCCCAGCAGCAGCACGGCCCCGGGCGGCACACCGCCGCCGCACAGATAGCGCACATTGGCCGACCTGGAGACGAGCGCGGCCTCACCGCCCGCCGCCGCGCACTGATCGCGCAGCCGGGCTCGTCGGGCCGCGTACGCCTGGGACATGCTCCCGAGCCTACGCAGTACCGCGCCCGACGGCCGGTCGAGCGGGTCCGAATGGCCCCGCCCCCCGGGGGCACCTCCCAGCGGTAGCTGGGGGAGAACCGAGCCCTGAAAAAGGCGAACCGAGCCCCTAAAAAAGCGGCGGGCTCGCGATGCTGCGGGCGACGACCTCGTCGAGCATGCGGGCCGTGGTCTCCACGTCATACGTGGAGTTGTCGATGATCGGCAGGCCCGACCCGTACCAGCCGGCCATCCGGCCGTGGATCCGGGCCACTTCCTCGTCGCTCAGCCGACGGTTGCCGCTGCGGGCCGCGTTCCGCTCGAGGACGACCTCGAGGCCCGGCAGCACCACGACCGGCAGCAGTCCGGGGCCGACGTGGCGCTTCCAGCCGCCGAGGCCCACGACCGGGCGGTCCGGGAAGACGGCGTCGTCCAGGATGCAGGAGATCCCGTTGGCCAGGAAGTTACGGGCGGCGAAGCCGCAGGTGCGGCGGGCGAGACGGTACTGCGCCTCGGAGTTCTCGTTCCACCCCGACTGCGGATTGGCGAAACCGGACCTGACCCACTCGCGGACGTCGTCCAGGCTGATGTGCGCGGTCGGCACCCGCCGGCGGTCGGCCCAGTGGCGGGCGACGGTCGTCTTGCCCGCCCCGGCCGGGCCGATCAGCAGCACCGCCACCGCCGCCTGCGAGGCGTCGGCCATCGCCGCGCCGCCCGCCGGCGGGTGCGGCAGCGGCACCGGGCCGCCGGGCGGAAGCTGGATGTGGCCGGTGGCACCCGAGGGGTCCATGGGCGGCGGGGCCGGCGTCGGGTGGAGCGGGGCCGGGGGAACGGGAGGGACAGGGTGGGGACCAGGGTGCTGGGCCGGGTGGTGACCCGTGCTCTGGGCCCATCCGGCGCCGCCCGCGCCGGGGGCTTGCCCGGGCTGATGGGGCGGTGGCAGCGGAGCTCCCACTGAGTGCTGCATCCGGTGGCACTCCGTCTCGTGCAGGCGGTCTGTTACGGGCAACTGTCGCGTGAAGACGCGGCGGTGAAGCCGGTTCTACCGAACGGTACCCGCCCCGGCCGCCACCGTGTGAACGGCCGGGGAATACGGTGTGTGCCCAGCGAACGCCGTCATCCGGCCAATTCGTCCGCCAAGGCACGCAATGCGAGGCGATACGACCCGATTCCGAACCCGGCGACGGTGCCACTGGCGACCGCGGCGATGACAGAGTTGTGACGGAACTCCTCCCGCGCGTGCGGGTTGGAGATATGCACCTCGACCAGCGGTGCGGTGCGCTGCGCCGCCGCGTCCCGCATGCCGTACGAGTAGTGCGTGAAGGCACCGGGGTTGATGACGACCGGGATCGAGCCGTCCGCCGCCTCGTGCAGCCAGCGGATCATCTCGCCCTCGTCGTTCGTCTCCCGCACGTCCACCTCGAAGCCCAGCTCCGCGCCGAGCTTCGCGCACTCCTCCACCAGACCGGCGTAGGAGGTCGCCCCGTAGACGTCCGGCTCGCGGCTGCCGAGCCGCCCCAGGTTGGGGCCGTTGAGGACGAGCACCTTGCGGCTCACGCGGACACCTCTCCGTAGGCCGCGAGCAGCACCGCCGGGTCCGGGCCCTCCAGCACCGTGGGCTTGGCCAGGCCGTCGAGGACGATGAAGCGCAGCAGGTCGCCGCGGGACTTCTTGTCGACCTTCATGGTCTCCAGCAGCCGGGGCCACTGGTCGCCGCGGTAGGTCAGCGGCAGGCCGACGGAGCCCAGCACCGCGCGGTGCCGGTCGGCCGTGGCGTCGTCCAGGCGCCCGGCGAGGCGGCCGAGTTCGGCGGCGAAGACCATGCCGACGGAGACCGCCGCGCCGTGCCGCCACTTGTAGCGCTCGTTCTTCTCGATGGCGTGGGCGAGGGTGTGGCCGTAGTTGAGGATCTCCCGCAGCCCCGCCTCCTTGAGGTCGGAGGAGACGACCTCGGCCTTCACCCGGATGGAGCGCTCGATGAGCTCGGCGGTGTGCGGTCCGGCGGGGGTGCGGGCCGCCGCCGGGTCCGCCTCGATGAGCTCCAGGATCGCCGGGTCGGCGATGAAGCCCGCCTTGATGATCTCGGCGAGGCCGCTGACGTAGTCGTGGACCGGCAGCGACTCGAGCGCGGCCAGGTCGCACAGCACCCCGGTCGGCGGGTGGAAGGCGCCGACCAGGTTCTTGCCCTCGGCGGTGTTGATACCGGTCTTGCCGCCGACCGCCGCGTCCACCATGCCGAGCACGGTCGTCGGGACGGCGATCCAGCGCACCCCGCGCAGCCAGGTCGCGGCGACGAAGCCCGCGAGGTCGGTGGAGGCGCCGCCGCCGACGCCGATGATCACATCGCTGCGGGTGAATCCGGTCTGGCCGAGCGCCTTCCAGCAGTACGCGGCGACCTCGGCGGTCTTGGCCTCCTCCGCGTTGGGCAGCTGGATCGCGATGGCCTCGTAGCCCTGCCCGAGGAGGTCCTGGCGGATGGCCTCGCCGGTCTCGGCCAGCGCCTCCGGGTGCAGCACGGCGACGCGCTTGGCTGCGGGGCCGATCAGGCCGGGCAGCTCGCCGAGCAGCCGGTGGCCGACCAGGACCTCGTAGGGCTCGCTGCCCGCGGTGCCGCCGACCTGGATACGGGTGGGTGTGTCGGTGCTCATGCGTCCTTCAACTCCAGTGCGTCGAGGACCGCGTCGGCGACGTCCTCGGGGGTACGGCCCTCGGTCGACACGACCGCGCGGGCCACCTCGGTGTACAGCGGACGGCGCTGTTCCATGAGCTCGCGCCAGCGCTGCCGCGGGTTGACGGCGAGCAGCGGGCGCGGGGCGTCGAGGCCGGTGCGCTTGACCGCCTCGGCGACGCCCATCTCCAGGAAGACCACCGGCAGGTCGGACAGCAGGGCGCGGGTGGAGTCGTCCAGGATCGCGCCGCCGCCGAGGGCCAGCACCCCGCGGTGCCCGGCGACCGCGGCGCGCACGGCCTGCCGCTCCAGCTCGCGGAAGTGCGGCTCGCCCTCGTCGATGAAGATCTCGGAGATCGGCTTGCCGGCCGTCTCGACGATGTCGGTGTCGGTGTCCCGGAAGCCGGTGCCGAGCCGCTCGGCGAGCACCTGCCCGACGGTGGACTTCCCCACGCCCATGGGCCCGACCAGCACGATCGCCGGCCCGTTCGCTCCCGGGCCGCTCGGCCGGCCGCTCACTTGATGGCCAGGTTGTCGAGGAAGCCCTTCACGTTGCGCCGGGTCTCGGTGACCGAGTCGCCGCCGAACTTCTCCGCGACGGCGTCCGCGAGGACCAGCGCCACCATCGCCTCCGCGACGATGCCCGCGGCCGGGACCGCGCACACGTCCGAGCGCTGGTGGTGGGCCTGGGTCGGCTCGCCCGTCGTGACGTCCACCGTGGCCAGCGCCCGCGGCACGGTCGCGATCGGCTTCATCGCGGCGCGCACCCGCAGCAGCTCGCCCGTGGTCAGCCCGCCCTCGGTGCCTCCGGAGCGGCCGGAGGCCCGCCTGATGCCGTCCTCACCGGGCACGATCTCGTCGTGCGCCTTGGAGCCCGGCACCCGGGCCAGGCCGAAGCCGTCGCCGACCTCGACACCCTTGATGGCCTGGATGCCCATCAGCGCGGCGGCCAGGCGGGCGTCGAGCCGCCGGTCCCAGTGGACGTGCGAGCCCAGCCCCACCGGCACGCCGTACGCCAGCACCTCGACGACGCCGCCGAGCGTGTCGCCGTCCTTGTGGGCCTGGTCGATCTCGGCGACCATCGCCTTGCTCGCGTCGGCGTCCAGGCAGCGCACCGGGTCGGCGTCCAGCCGCTCCACGTCCGCCGGGGTCGGGTAGACCCCGTACGGGGCCTTGGCCGCGGCCAGCTCGACGACGTGGGAGACGATCTCGATACCCGTCGTCTCCTTCAGGTAGGAGCGGGCGACCGTGCCGAGCGCGACGCGCGCGGCGGTCTCGCGGGCGCTGGCCCGCTCCAGGATCGGCCGGGCCTCGTCGAAGCCGTACTTCTGCATGCCGGCCAGGTCCGCGTGGCCGGGGCGCGGCCGGGTCAGCGGCGCGTTACGGGCCAGCCCGGCGAGCTCTTCCGGGTCCACCGGGTCGGCCGCCATGACCTGCTCCCACTTGGGCCACTCGGTGTTTCCGACCATGATGGCCACCGGGGAGCCGAGGGTGAGGCCGTGGCGCACGCCGCCGAGGAAGGTGACCTCGTCGCGCTCGAACTTCATCCGCGCACCGCGGCCGTAGCCGAGCCGCCGGCGGGCGAGGGCGTCCGCCACCATGTCGGTGGTGATCGGCACACCGGCGGGCAGCCCCTCCAGCGTCGCCACGAGTGCGGGGCCGTGCGACTCCCCCGCGGTCAGCCAGCGCAACCTGCTCAACGGTGCTCCTCATGCTCGCGCCTCGACGTACGGCGGCATGGCCCGGGCAGCGCGCGGCCCCGGCCCGCCACCTCCGATCCTCCCACGTCCCAGAAGCCCTGGGGCCGCCGGTCCAACAGGCGGGACCGGACTCAGCGCCCGCGGGCGGCGAGAGCCGCCTCGCCCGCTTCCCGCATCGTGGCCAGGGGGGCCGGGGACCGCCCCGTCATCAGCTCGACCTGCAGTACCGCCTGGTGCACCAGCAGGTCCAGGCCGCTGACGACCGCGCCGCCGCGCGCCGCCCAGGCGGCCGCGAGCCTGGTCGGCCACGGGTCGTACAGCACGTCGAAGAGGGCACCGGGGCGGTCGGGGACGGACGCGGCCAGCGCGTCCGTGGTGCCGGCGGGGGTGGTGGCGATCACCAGGGGCGCACGGAACGCCTCGGCCGCGTCACCCCAGTCCGCCGTGCGGACCGCCACCCCCAGCCGCTCGCCCCACTGCCGCATCTCCGCGGCCCGCGCCTCGCTGCGCACATACGCGGTGACCTCGCCCTCGCAGATCCGGGACAGCGCGGCCAGGGCCGAGGAGGCCGTGGCCCCGGCGCCCAGGACGGCGGCGCCGGCCACCCGCTCGACACCGCGCTCGCGCAGCGCCGCGACCATGCCGGGGATGTCGGTGTTGTCGCCGGCCCGGCGGCCGTCGTCGGTGAAGACGACCGTGTTGACCGCTTCCACCGACGCCGCCGTGTCGGTGATCTCGTCGAGCAGCGGGATGACCGCGCGCTTGAGCGGCATGGTCAGGGACAGCCCCGCCCAGGGGCGGTCACCGGCCGCCGCGTCCAGCCGCTCGAAGAAGCCGGGCAGCGCGGCCTCGTCCACCTCGTGGCGGTCGTAGGCCCACCCGGACAGGCCCAGCTTGTCGTAGGCGGCCCGGTGCAGCACCGGGGACAGGGAGTGGGCGATCGGCGAGCCGAGCACCGCGGCCCTGCGGTTTTCCGACATCTTTCCTCAGCTGTTCTTGCGCTGCTTGTTGAACTGGTCGTAGAGCTTCCGGTGCTCGGCGTAGGTCTTGGTGAACTTCGTCGTCTTGCCGTCGAGCGAGATGAAGTAGTACCAGCCGTCGTCGGTGGGATTCATCGCCGCCTTCAGCGCGTCCTCCCCCGGGTTGCCGATCGGCCCCGGCGTCAGCCCCCGGTAGAAGTACGTGTTGTAGGGGTTGTCGTAGTTCTTGATCTCCTGGAGCGAGATATCGATCTTGCTCTGGTTCTTGATGTAGTTGTACGTCGAGTCGAATTCCAGCTTGCCGTTGGTCTGGGCGTTGCCGGGAACGAGCCGGTTGTAGACCACCTCGGCCATCTTGCGGAAGTCGTCGTGGGTGACGCCCTCCGCTTGGACCAGGCTGGCGACGGTGACGAGTTGGAGCGGCGACTTCAGGCCCAGCTCCTTGGCCTTGCCCTCGAGGTCGTAGTGGGCGTAGCTCTTCTTCGCCTGGGCGACCATCTTCCGCAGGACGTCCTCGGGCTTGGTGTCCTTGCCGGCGCTGTAGCGGGAGGGGTAAAGGAATCCTTCCAGCGGATCCTTGATCTTGGGGTTGTCGTCGGCCCAGTCGGGCAGCCCGAGGTTCTTGGCCTCTTTGAGAGCGACGTTCTTGGTCGTGCCCGCCTTGAGGCCGATCTTCTTGTCGATCGCGGCGTAGATCTGCGCGTTGCGCATGCCCTCCGTGACGATCAGGCCGTTGCTGCTCGCCGGGTCGACCATCAGCTTCACGGCCTCCGCCGCGGACATGTGCTTGCGCAGCGTGTACGAGCCGGGCTGGATGCTGCCGCCCTTGTCGTTCGCGTTGGCGGCCTCGATGAAGGCGTCCGTGCTCTTGACGACCCCCTTGTCCTTGAGGATGTTCCCCATGGCGGTCACGCTCGCCTCTTCGGGGATCTCCACCGTGACCTCGCCGCTGCCCTTGCCCGAGTAGTCCGGCGCCGGGCCGAAGCGGCTCTGCCAGAACTGGTAGGCGAAGTAGCCGCCTCCGCCGACGACGCCGACCAGCACCACGGTCACGAAGAGGCAGGCGACCCCGCTGCGGCGCTTGGGGGGCTTTTTGTTCCGGCGCCCGCGCCCCTCGTCCTCGTCGGCGTCTTCGTCGTCGTACTCGTCATCGGCGCGGTCGTCGCGGTCGTCGCGGAGGGTGCCGCCTTTGCCGTCGCCGTCCCGGAAGAAGGGGTGGTCGTCGCCGGGTTCGTCGTGCTCGGTCTGCTCGGCCTGGTCGGCGACGGGCTCCTGAGGCCGGCGGGCCTGGGGAGCCTGGGAGCCGTCCCAGTCGCCGTTGCCGTACGGCTGCTGGGGGTGCTGAGGCTGCTGCGGATAGCCGCCCGTGTCGTGTCCGTCCCAGTGCTGTTGCTGTTGCTGGTGCTGCTGCGGCTGCTGGGTCTCCTGCTGGTAGCCCTGGGGGTACTGCTGGTGGGCGTACGGGTCCTGTGCGTACGGGTCCTGGCCGTAGCCCTCGTGCCCGTAACCCTCTTGCCCGTAGCCGTCGTTGCCGTAACCCTGCTGGGGATACTGCTCCTGCTGGTGACCGCCCTGGCCGTAGGGGTCCTGACCGTAGCCGTCGTGGCCGTAGGGGTCCTGGCCGTAGCCGCCGTGGCCCTGGGAGCCGTGCTGGGCGTACGGATCCTGTGCGTAGGCCTCCTGGGCGTACGGATCGTGACCGGTCACCGTCTGGTGACCGCCCCACCCCTGATCCCCGTACAGCGGGTCTTGAGGATCCCACGGTTGGGAGCCGGTACCCCGGCCGTAGTCAGTCATCGAACCCCTAGCGACGCACGGCGGCAGCCGAGGTGTCACCCGTGTCTCGCGCCAGGCGACGGCTGCCATGGCCGCGCGGAACGTTACCGTATCGCGATCAGATGACCACTTCGACGGCCTCGCCCGGCGCCCGCCCGGAGACACGCTCGGTCTCCAGTGCGCTTTGCAGGATGACGACGGCGGCTGCCTGGTCAACCACCGAACGGCCTTTTTTGGACGTCACGCCGGAGGCCCGCAGCCCCTGGGCCGCTGTGACGGTCGTCATACGCTCGTCGACCAGCCGGACGGGGACCGGCGCGACGCGGCGCGCCAGCTCCCGTGCGAAGGTGCGCACCTTGGCCGCGGCCGGCCCCTCCCGCCCGCTGAGCGAGCGGGGAAGGCCGACCACCACCTCGATCGGCTCGTACTCCTCGACGACGGCCGCCAGCCGCTTGTGGGCGGCCGGGATGTCCCGCCCCGGCACGGTCTCCACCGGGGTGGCGAGGATCCCGTCGGGGTCGCAGGAGGCGACCCCGATCCGGGCGTCCCCGACGTCGATCGCGATGCGCCTGCCGCGTCGCACGGCGGTCAGGCGGCTTCCGCGACAAGCCGCTCGACGGCGGCCGCGGCCTCGTCGACGGCCTCCGGGTTCTGGCCGCCGCCCTGGGCGACGTCCGGCTTGCCGCCGCCTCCGCCGCCGAGGGTCTTGGCGGCGGCGCGGACCAGCTCGCCGGCCTTGATGCCGCGCTCGCGGGCGGCCTCGTTGGTGGCGATGACGGTCAGCGGCCGCCCGTTCGCGACGGAGAACAGGGCGACGACGGCCGGGCGGTCGCCCGGAATGCGCCCGCGCACGTCCAGCACCAGCTTGCGCAGGTCGTCGGCGGCCGTGCCGTCCGGCACCTGGCCGGTGACCAGGGCCACGCCCCGTACGTCCTTGGCGCCCGCGGCCAGCCCGGCGGCGGCCTGCAGGACCTTCTCGGCGCGGAACCGCTCGATCTCCTTCTCGGCCTCCTTGAGCTTGGCCAGCATCCCGGAGATCTTCTCGGGCAGCTCCTCCGGCCGGCCCTTGACCAGGTCGGTGAGTTGGGAGACGACGGTGTGCTCGCGGGCGAGGAAGTTGTACGCGTCCACGCCGACCAGGGCCTCGACGCGGCGCACGCCGGAGCCGATCGAGGACTCGCCGAGCAGCTTCACCAGACCCAGCTGGGCGGTGTTGTGCACATGCGTACCACCGCACAGCTCCTTGGAGAAGTCGCCGATGGTCACCACGCGCACCCGGTCGCCGTACTTCTCGCCGAACTCGGCGATGGCGCCCTGCTTCTTGGCCTCCTCCATGCTCATCACCTCGGCGGTGACATCGAGCTCACGGGAAAGGACCTCGTTGATCTTCTGCTCGACGTCGCTGAGGACCGTGCCGGGCACGGCCGTCGGAGAGCCGAAGTCGAAGCGGAAGCGGCCGGGCGAGTTCTCCGAACCGGCCTGGGCGGCGGTCGGGCCCAGGGCGTCGCGCAGCGCCTGGTGGGTGAGGTGGGTGGCGCTGTGGGCGCGGGCGATGGCGCGCCGGCGCCTGACGTCGATCTGGGCGTACGCCGCGGCGCCCACGGTCACCTCGCCCACCTGGACGGTGCCCTTGTGCACGCTGACCCCGGGCACCGGCTGCTGGACGTCGCGCACCTCGACGACGGCGCCGGAGTCCAGCCGGATCCGGCCGGAGTCGGCGAGCTGGCCGCCGCCCTCGGCGTAGAAGGGCGTGCGGTCGAGGACGACCTCGACCTCGTCGCCCTCGGTCGCGGCGGGCGAGGGCAGGCCGTCGACCAGCAGGCCGACGACGGTGGACTCGCCCTCGGTGTCGGTGTAGCCGGTGAAGACGGTGGAGCCGGCGGTGTCGGCGACCTCGCGGTAGGCGGACAGGTCGGCGTGGCCGGTCTTCTTGGCCTTGGCGTCGGCCTTGGCCCGCTCCCGCTGCTCCTTCATCAGGCGGCGGAAGCCCTCCTCGTCCACCGACAGGCCCTGCTCGGCGGCCATCTCGAGGGTGAGGTCGATCGGGAAGCCCCAGGTGTCGTGGAGCAGGAACGCCTTGTCGCCGGAGAGCACCGTGCCGCCGGCCGCCTTGGTGTCGGTGACGGCGGTGTCGAGGATGTTGGTGCCGGCCTTCAGCGTCTTCAGGAAGGCGGCCTCCTCGGCGAGGGCGACGGTCTCGATGCGCTTGCGGTCGGTCAGCAGCTCCGGGTACTGCTGGCCCATCGTCTTCAGGACGACGTCGACGAGCTCGCCCACGACCGGCTCGGTGGCGCCCAGGATGCGCATGTTGCGGATGGCGCGGCGCATGATGCGGCGCAGCACATAGCCGCGGCCCTCGTTGCCGGGGGTGACGCCGTCGCCGATGAGCATCACGGAGGTGCGCATGTGGTCGGCGACCACGCGCAGCGAGACGTCGGAGTCGTGGGCGGCGCCGTAGGCCACGCCGGTGAGCTCGGTGGCCTTGTCGATGACGACGCGCAGGGTGTCGGTCTCGTACATGTTCTGCACGCCCTGGAGGAGCATGGCGAGGCGCTCGAGGCCGAGACCGGTGTCGATGTTCTTGGAGGGCAGGTCGCCGAGGATCGGGAAGTCCTCCTTGCCCTCGCCCGCGCCCCGCTCGTACTGCATGAAGACCAGGTTCCAGATCTCCACGTACCGCTCGTCGTTGACGGCCGGGCCGCCCTCGACGCCGAACTCGGGGCCGCGGTCGTAGTTGATCTCGGAACAGGGGCCGCAGGGGCCGGGGACGCCCATGGACCAGAAGTTGGGGCCCATGCCCAGGCGCTGGATGCGCTCGGCGGGGACGCCGATGACCTCACGCCAGATGCGCTCGGCCTCGTCGTCCTCCTTGTAGACGGTGATCCAGAGCTTCTCGGGCTCCAGGCCGTAGCCGCCCTCCTCCACGGAGGTGGTCAGCAGCTCCCACGCGAACTTTATGGCGCCTTCTTTGAAGTACTCGCCGAAGGAGAAGTTGCCGCACATCTGGAAGAACGTGCCGTGGCGGGTGGTCTTGCCGACCTCTTCGATGTCCGGCGTGCGCACGCACTTCTGCACGCTCACAGCGCGCTTGTAGGGCGGTTCGACCTCGCCGAGGAAGTACGGCTTGAAGGGCACCATGCCGGCGTTGACCAGCAGCAGGGTCGGGTCGTCCGCGATGAGCGACGCCGAAGGCACGACGGTGTGCCCGCGCTCTTCGAAGAAGCGCAGCCAGCGGCGGCGGATTTCAGCCGACTCCATCAGTGGTCCTCATTTCCGGCTTTTGGGTGGTTGTACGAGTAATTCTGCGTGAGCTGGGCGGGTCCGCGCTGGGCGGGCAGCTGCTTGCGGTCGTGCGCGGGCGCCGCGCTCAGGCCCAGGGCGTCCTTGAGCGCCGCCTCCCGGTCGGCCATGCCGTCGCGTACGTCGAGCGCGAACACCTTGATCCGCCGCCCCGCGAGCACCGCCCGGTCGGCGGCCTGCGCCGCCAGGCTCTCCGGGGTCAGCTGATTGAGCTTGCGGTTGACCTTGGTGGTGGCCCACACACCGGCTGCGACCCCGGTGGTGAACCAGAACGTACGGCGGAACATTCCGGTCTCTCAGCCCTTCGATGGACGGTTGCGACGGCCGCCCCGGCGGGCGGACGGCAGGGTCTTGCCGACGACGACGGCGTGCGTGGTCTCGCCGTCCGGGTGCGGCTGCCCCTTGCGGCCGATCGCGCGCCGCACGCCGTAGCCGAAGGCGGCGACCTTCACCAGCGGCCCGCCGAAGGCCGAGGAGACGGTCGAGGAGAGCGCGGAGGCGTTGGAGGTGACCTCCTGCACGTCCGCCGCGATCGAGTCCACGCGGGCGAGCTGGGTGTTGGCCGAGCGCACGGTCGCGGACGCCTCGCTGAGCAGCGGCACGGCTTGCTCGGTGACCTCGGCGACCAGCTTGGTGGCCGCCTTGAGCGTCTGCGCGAGTCTCACCAGCGCGAGGGCGAGGAAGGACACGAGAATCGCCCAGAAGACGGCCACGAGGATCCCGGCCACCTCTCCACCGGACACGTTGCACGCTCCCTGCTGCTGCTCTTCGTGGGTAGGTCGTCCGTCGGGCCGCCGTCACGGGCGGGTGGGTCGGCATCCGAGACGGGCGGCAGGTATCGACCTTATCGCGCCGGACACCCGTGCCCGAACCGCATTACGGTCGCCCGGAAACGCCTCGCGGGTCCCCGTCGACGATGTCGAAGGGAACCCGCGGGGTGAGTGTGCGCGCCGGCGCTCGTACGGCCGGCGCCGCCCGGCTGAATCAGCGGGCGTAGTACTCGACGACCAGCTGCTCGTCGCAGATCACCGGGATCTCCTTGCGGTTCGGGTCCCGGTCCAGGCGGAAGGCCAGGGCCTGCAGGTTGACCTGCAGGTAGCGGGGGGTCTCGCCGTCCAGGGCGTAGCCGCCCTCGCGCGCCACCTGGAAGGGGTGCTTGTCGCGGCTGCGCTCGCGGACCATCACCACGTCGTCCGGGCGGACCCGGAAGGACGGCTTGTCGACCTTGCGGCCGTTGACCTCGATGTGGCCGTGGACCACCATCTGGCGGGCCTGGTAGATGGTGCGGGCCAGACCGGACCGCAGGACGAGCGCGTCCAGACGGCGCTCAAGCTCGATGACCAGGGCCTCGCCCGTCTTGCCTTCGGCCTTCCGGGCGCGGTCGTAGGCGCGGACCATCTGGCGCTCGCTGATGTCGTACTGAGCGCGCAGACGCTGCTTCTCGAGCAGCCGGACCTTGTAGTCGCTGTTCTGCTTGCGGCCACGGCCGTGCTCGCCCGGCGGGTAGGGGCGAGCCTCGAAGTACTTGACGGCCTTCGGGGTCAGCGCGACGCCGAGCGCTCGCGACTTCTTGACCTTGGGACGCGACTGGTTGGGCACGGGGAACGAACCTCCGATATAAGTTAGGTGAGCCTTACCTTAGCCGAGGAGGACGCATGTTTCGACCTGGGATCCCCCTGCCCAGCACTGGTCAGAGCGCCGAGGAGGGTCAGCCGCGTCCCGGGGAGGAAGCTCCGCGGCCATCGGCAGCGGAGCGGGTGCGTACTCTCGTGGAATCCAAGGCTACGGCGTCGCTCACCATTCCCGGCACCGGGACCGTCGAGAGCATGGCCGACCTCGGCGCCCACGCCCCCGCCGCCCGCGCCGTCTCCCCCGACGGCGATGTGCTCCTGCTGGTCCCCGGCGGCTCGGCCGCCGCCCGCGCCGCGGCATACGCCCACGACGACGAGGTGACCTGCGTGATGGAGATCACGGATGTCGCCCCGGTCGCGGTCGCCCACCGGATCCGCGGCCGCGCCTGGGTCGGGGGGTGGCTCACGCCCGTACGCGGCCGGGAGCGTGCGGCGACCGCGGCCCTGCTGGCCCACCGACACCCGCTCGGCAAACTGCTCGGCATCGGCGAGGCGCTGGCCGGGGGCGACGGCGCATGGGCGCTGCTGCGGCTGGAGGTCGGCGAGGCGGGCGTGGACGACCTGTGGGGCGCGGACGCGGTCGAGTCGGAGGAGTTCGCGCGGGCCGACCCCGACCCGCTCGCCCCGCACGAGGCCGAGCTCCTGCAGCATCTGCACGCGGCGCACGACAACCAGATGCACACCCTGTGCTCCCTCCTCGGCGGCCACCCGGCCCGCGCCTGCGGCCCGCGCGGCCGCGCGATCCCCGTGGCCCTCGACCGCTTCGGCCTCCGCGTACGCTTCCCCGACGCCCCGGGCAACCCCTTCGACGCGCGCTTCGACTTCCCGGAGCCGGTGCGGAACATCTCCGAACTCCGCCGCGCGATGCACGCGCTCTTCGAGGCGGCGACGGACTAGCCGGGGCGCCCCGAACCCCCAGCAGCCGGACCGCCGGACCCCGCCTCATCGGGGCCGGCCGGGGCAGCCTGGTCGGCCGGGGCGGAACCATCGGCGGGGCCGGGCCGAGCGGAGGGCTCCGCGGGCGCGGGCTGCGCCGCACGTGGCGCGGGCGGCTCCGGCGGCGTCGGCTGGGGCGGGCGGGGGGGCGGGGGCTCGCCGCGGAGGCGGGCGCGCACTCGCTCCACCACATCCGCGTACCGCGCCTCCGCCCCGTACCGCGTCGGCTCGTAGTACCGCTTGCCGTGGATCTTGTCCGGCGCGTACTGCTGCGCCGCGATCCCCCCGGGCAGGTCGTGCGGGTAGAGATACCCCTGTGCGTGGCCGAGCTTCTCGGCGCCCTTGTAGTGGCCGTCGCGCAGATGCGGCGGGACCGGACCGGCCAGCCCCGCGCGGACGTCGGCGAGGGCGTCGCCGATCGCGCGCGTGACCGCGTTGGACTTCGGGGCCAGCGCGAGCGCCACCGTGGCGTGGCCGAGGGTCAGCGCCGCCTCGGGGAAGCCGATCAGCGCGACCGCCTGGGCGGCGGCCACCGCCGTCTGCAGCGCGGTCGGGTCGGCGAGCCCGATGTCCTCGCTCGCGGAGATCATCAGCCGCCGGGCGATGAACCGCGGGTCCTCGCCCGCCTCGATCATCCGGGCCAGATAGTGCAGCGCCGCGTCGACGTCCGAGCCGCGGATGGACTTGATCAGGGCGCTGGCCACGTCGTAGTGCTGGTCGCCCGCGCGGTCGTACTTGACCGCGGCGCGGTCGACCGCCTCCTCCAGCGTGGTGAGGGTGATCGCGGCCTCGCCCTTGGCCAGCGCCGCGCCCGCGCCCGCCTCCAGGGCGGTCAGCGCGCGCCGCGCGTCGCCGCCGGCGATCCGCAGCAGATGGCCCTCGGCGTCCTCGGGGAGCGTCACCGCCCCGCCGAGGCCGCGCTCGTCGGTCAGGGCGCGCCCCAGCAGCCCACGCAGGTCGTCGTCGGTCAGCGGCTCCAGGGTGAGCAGCAGCGAGCGGGACAGCAGGGGGGAGATGACCGAGAAGTACGGATTCTCCGTCGTGGCCGCGATGAGCGTGACCCAGCGGTTCTCGACGGCGGGCAGCAGCGAGTCCTGCTGGGCCTTGCTGAAGCGGTGGATCTCGTCGAGGAAGAGCACGGTCTCCCGCCCGTACGCCCCGGAGGAGCGGCGGGCGCCGTCGATGACGGCCCGCACCTCCTTCACGCCCGCGGTGATCGCCGAGAGCTCGACAAAGCGCTTTTGGGTGGCCTGGCTGACGACGTACGCCAGGGTCGTCTTGCCGATGCCGGGCGGGCCCCACAGGATGACAGAGGACGGCCCGGCCGGGCCGCCGCTGCCCTCGCCGACGAGCCGCCGCAGCGGGGAGCCGGGCCGCAGCAGATGCTGCTGGCCCACGACCTCGTCGAGCGTGCGCGGGCGCATGCGCACGGCCAGGGGGCTGCTGGCCGGGTCCTTCTCCTGGCGTTCCTCTGCGGCGGCGGTGAACAGGTCTGGCTCCACGCGGGAAGCCTATGTCACCCCACTGACAGCGCCGCCGGGCGCTGTGACGGACCGTGCCGGACCGCGCCCGTCGCCCCGCGCCCGTCGGCGAACCGCGTCAGGCCTGGCCGCCGGTCCAGAAGGTCCACCACCGGGTCAGGATCAGCATGCCGATGACGCCGACCCACAGCACCGGCACCACCCAGTGGAACTCCAGCAGTCCCCGCCGGAGCCCGTCCGGTGCGGGCAGGAACCCGTGCTTGATGTTCTTGCCGGTGACGTAGCAGAACATCACGATGGTGGCGACCCAGGCGAGGCAGCACCACAGGCACAGCGAGCCGATGACGTACAGCGACTGGTACTGCAGCCAGGTGCAGAATCCGACGCCGAAGAGGGTGCCCGCGTTGAACGTCAGCCAGTACCAGCGCGGGAAGCGGGCCCCGGCCAGCAGGGACATGCCTACGCAGATCACGATCCCGTAGGCGACCAGGCCGAGCATCGGGTTCGGGAAGCCGAAGGCCTGGGCCTGCTCGCTCTCCATGATGTTGCCGCAGGAGACGATCGGGTTGAGGCTGCAGCCGGGCGTGAACTGCGTGCCGTTGGCCTTGGCCTCGAGGATCTTGTTCTTGTCGATCGTGATGACCCACGCGGCGAGCAGCCCGAGCGCACCGGTGACCACGAGCAGCAGGGCGAAGGCGCGACCGCCCCCGACCGCGCCCCGCGCGTCATCCCTCTGCCGTGCCTCGTCGGAGTGCACCTCGTCCACCGCTGTCGTCGCCATATCGCCGTTCCGTCGTCCCACCGAGTCCATGTGTCGCCCCCGTCAGGCACGGACATTCTGCCGCATCGGGGACGTCCGGACCGCCCCTCGCCGAAATGCGGCACGGCCCCGCCCATCCTCCTCCGCCCCCTGTTCGACGGGCATAAGCCGCCTCAGCAGGGCGCGCGGAGGGCTCACTGACCGCCGCCATCGCCTTTCTTTCACAGAGTGAATCCGCGCCCGCCGAGTTGACGGCGGGCGCGGATTCTTCGGCGGATGCGTCGGCTGACTCGTCGGCAGATTCTTCGGCTGACGCCGGCGGGTCAGCCGAGGCGGGCGCGGACCGCCTCGACCAGGCCGTCCAGCGGGACCGCCGTCTGCTCACCGGACTCGAGGTCCTTGAGCTGGACGACGCCCTCCGCGAGATCCCGCTCCCCCGCGATGACCGCGAGCCGCGCCCCGCTGCGGTTCGCGGCCTTCATCGCCGCCTTCACACCCTTGCCGCCGTACGCGAAGTCGGTCGCGACCCCCGCCCGGCGCAGCCCGGTGACCGCGCCGAAGAGCACCTTGCGCGCCTCCTCGCCGAGCGGCACCGCGAACACGCTGGTGGCGGACGGCAGGTCGAGCTCGACGCCCTCGGCCTCCAGCGCCAGCACCGTACGGTCCACGCCGAGCGCCCAGCCCACCGAGGGCAGGGCCGGCCCGCCGATCATCTCCGACAGGCCGTCGTAGCGGCCGCCGCCGCCGACCGCGGACTGCGAGCCGAGGCCGTCGTGGACGAACTCGAAGGTGGTGCGGGTGTAGTAGTCCAGGCCGCGCACCAGCTTGGGGTCGTCCTCGAAGGCCACGCCCTCGGCGGTCAGCAGCTCGCGCACCTGCTCGTGGTACTGCTTGCACGCCTCGCACAGGTGGTCGCCGAGCAGCGGCGCGCCGGCCAGCTGCTTCTGCACCGCTTCGCGCTTGTCGTCCAGGACCCGCAGCGGGTTGATCTCGATCCGGCGCCGGGTGTCCTCGTCCAGCTCGAGGCCGCGCAGGAAGTCCTGCAGGGCGGCCCGGTAGGCGGGGCGGCAAGTGGCGTCGCCCAGGGAGTTCAGCAGGATCCGGAAGTTCCGCAGCCCCAGCGAGCGGTACGCGTCGTGGGCCAGGACGATCAGCTCGGCGTCGAGCGCCGGGTCCTCGGCCCCGATCGCCTCCGCGCCGACCTGCGAGAAGTGGCGGTAGCGGCCCTTCTGGGGGCGCTCGTAGCGGTAGTAGGAGCCGGAGTACCAGAGCTTGACCGGCAGGTTGCCGGCCTTGTGGAGGTTGGCCTCCAGCGCGGCGCGCAGCACGGAGGCGGTGCCCTCGGGGCGCAGCGCGAGCTGATCGCCGCCCTTGGTGGTGAGGGTGTACATCTCCTTGGTGACGATGTCGGTGGACTCGCCGACGCCGCGTGCGAAGAGCTCGACGTTCTCGAAGCCGGGCGTCTCCACATAGCCGTAGCCGGAGCGCTTGAGCGGGGCGGCGATGGCGTCGCGCACCGCGAGATAGGCCGCGGAGTCCGGCGGGATCAGGTCATAGGTGCCCCGGGGGGCCTTGAAGGTGCTCACGGAAGGTCTCTCGTCACATTCCTCGTCGCGGAGCGGGCGCCGGGGCGCCGTCTCCGAGGCCGGCGGCCACCTGCCGCAGGAACGGGTTGGTGGCGCGCTCGCGGCCGATGCTGGTCTGGGGGCCGTGGCCGGACAGCACCACGGTCGAGTCGTCGAGCGGCAGGACCACACGGGCCAGGGACTCGAGGATCTCGGCGTGGTCGCCGCCGGGCATATCGGTGCGTCCGATGGAGCCGGCGAAGAGCAGGTCGCCCGCGAAGAAGACGGACGGGATGTCCGCCCGCTCGGGCAGCCGGAAGGTCACCGACCCCTTGGTATGGCCCGGGGCGTGCGCGACGGAGAACTCGAGACCGGCCAGATCCAGCCGCGCGCCGTCGGTCAGCTCCTTGACGTCGTCCGGCTCCCCGACGGTCAGCTCGCCCAGGAGCGGCATCCCGATGGATCGTCCCAAGGCCTTCTCGGGGTCGCTCATCATGTAGCGGTCGGCCGGGTGGATCCAGGCCGGCACGTCATGGGCGCCGCAGACCGGGACCACCGAGGCGACGTGGTCGATATGGCCGTGGGTGAGGACGACGGCGACGGGCTTGAGCCGATGCTTGGCGAGTGCTTCCTCGACGCCCTGGGCCGCCCGATGGCCCGGGTCGATGATCACGCACTCCTCACCGGCGGCCGGGGCGACCAGGTAGCAGTTGGTCCCCCAGGCCCCGGCGGGGAACCCGGCAATGAGCACGATCGTCCTTAAAAGTCGTCCGGCAGAGTTGGATGTCGGCCGTTCAGAGCCTACCGGCGGCGCTCCCGCCACAGCGAACCCGTATACGGTACGGCCGAGTCATCACATACGTCAGCGACGGCATACGGCATGAGGGAGACGACCCGGTGGTCAGTAACGAGCAGCGTCGGCGGCAGCTCGCACGGGAGAAGTACCTCCGGCAGCAGCAGCGCCGGGAGGCGGCCCGGCACAAGCAGCGCCGCCGCTATGTGGTGATCGCGTCCACGCTGGCCGTGGTCCTGGCGGCGGGCGGGGTGGTGGCCACCGTGAGCGCGCTTTCCGGCGGGGACGGAGACAAGAGGAACTCCGACAAAGCAGACAAGGCCTCTGAGCCCACGATGCCCACGCCCTCCCCCACCCCCACGACCAAGGCGCCGGACCCGTGCGCCAAGGGGGCCAAGGAGGCCGGGGACAAGAAGCCGAAGACCATGTCGTGGAAGAAGGAGCCGGCGCTCACCATCGACCAGTCGGCCACGTACGCCATGAAGCTGGAGACCACCTGCGGCGACATGACCGTCACCATGGACGCGGCCAAGGCCCCGCACACCGTGAACTCCTTCAGTTTCCTGGCCGGGAAGGGGTACTTCGACCACACCAAGTGCCACCGGCTGACGCCTCAGGGGATCTTTGTGCTCCAGTGCGGTGACCCGATGGGCACCGGCATGGGCGACCCCGGCTACAGCATCCCTGACGAGAACCTGAAGGACCCGAGGATCAAGGGAAACAAGTACCCCGCCGGCACGGTCGCGATGGCCAACTCGTACGACCCGCAGACCAAGAAGGGCAAGAACAGCGGCGGCAGCCAGTTCTTCCTGGTCTACAAGGACAGCGAGCTCCCGCCGTACTACACGCCCTTCGGGACCCTCGACAAGGAGAGCATGCAGGTCCTCAAGAAGATCGCCGACGCGGGCGCGGCGGCGCCGGACCCGCAGACCGGGAACACCGCTCCGAACGCCACCGTGCTGATCAACAAGGCGACGGTCGGCAAGTCCTGACCGCCTCCGGCGCTCGTACTGCGAAATTTCGGTCGCGCAGGATACGGACAGCCGGGCCACCGTTCGCCTATGTTGGCGTTGTGCAGGGTGTCTGCCGCAGCCGGCGGACCCTGCTGCGAGGCCGGTCCGGGTGGATCCCGGCCGGAAGAAACTGTGGACGATGCCGGCGGGCCGCGCGCCCGCCCCGGCATCATGTGGAGGAGGCGCTGTGAGCAGCGAGCCTTGGGGCCGCGTCGACGAGGCGGGGACCGTGTACGTGCGTACGGCCGACGGCGAGCAGGTCGTCGGATCGTGGCAGGCGGGTTCTCCTGAAGAGGCCCTCGCCTACTTCGAGCGCAAGTACGACGGCCTGGTCGTCGAGATCGAGCTCCTCGAGCGCCGGGTGCAGACCACGGACCTGTCGGCCAAGGACGCCACCGCGGCCATCGAGCACATCCGCCATCAGGTCGACGAGCACCACGTGGTCGGCGACCTGGACGCGCTCAGGAAGCGGCTCGACAAGCTCACGAGCGATGTCGAGGCGCGCCGGGAGGAGCGCCGCGCGGCCAAGGCGGTCCAGGCCGACGAGGCCCGCCGGGCCAAGGAGGCGCTGGTCACCGAGGCCGAGGAGCTGGCCGCCAGCGAGCAGTGGCGTTCCGCCGGAGAGCGGCTGCGCGCGCTGGTCGACACCTGGAAGGGCCTGCCGCGCCTGGACCGCCGCACCGACGACGAGCTGTGGCACCGCTTCTCGCATGCCCGCTCAGCGTTCTCCAAGCGGCGCAAGGCGCACTTCGCGTCCCTGGACGCGCAGCGCGAGACGGCCCGGCAGACCAAGGAGAAGCTGGTCGCCGAGGCCGAGTCGCTGTCCGACTCCACGGACTGGGGTCCGACCGCCGCCCGGTACCGGGAGCTGATGGCGGAGTGGAAGGCGGCGGGCCGCGCCCAGCGCGAGGCGGAGGACGACCTGTGGAACCGGTTCCGCGGTGCGCAGGACGTCTTCTTCCAGGCGCGCAGCCAGGTCTTCGCCGAGCGGGACGCCGAGCAGCGGGAGAATCTGACCCGCAAGGAGGAGCTGGTCGTCGAGGCGGAGAAGCTGCTCCCGATCTCCGATCTGAAGTCGGCTCGCGCGGCCTTCCGCTCGGTCAACGAGCGGTGGGAGGCCATCGGCCATGTGCCGCGGGACGCCCGGGCGCGGATCGAGGGCCGGCTGCACGCGGTGGAGCGCGCCATTCAGGACGCCGAGGAGGCCGAGTGGCGGCGCACCAACCCTGAGGCGCGGGCGCGCGCCCAGGGGCTGACCGGCCAGCTCCAGGACGCCGTGGACAAGCTGCGCGGGCAGATCGACGCCGCGCGCGCGGCGGGCAACAACGCCAAGGCCGACAAGCTGGCCAAGGAGCTGGAGGGCCGGCAGGCGCTGCTGGACCAGGCGCTCAAGGGCCTGGAGGAGTTCGGCGGCTGACGTTTGGCACATCAGCCACCAATTGAGGAACCCCGATGGCGAGTAACCACCTCCGCGAGAGCGGCGGCGGTTTAGCCGCAAAGAGGTGCCCCCGGCAGCCGGACGTCCGGCTCGGTCACGCGGCCGTAGGGAAACGGCTCCGGTGCGCTGCGCACCGGGGCCGTTCGCCCTTTCTCGGCCAGGTCCAGGGCGTGCTTGAGCACTTCGCACGCCTGGATGTGGTTGCCGGACTCCTGCAGCAGATCGGCGAGTCTGCGGCAGACGAGGACCGCTTCGGGGCCGAAGCTGCGGTGCGTCTGGTGGAACGCCTGCTCCAGTACCTCGATCGCCTCCCGGGTCTGTCCCGTGTCGGCGAGCAGTTCCGAGAGCTCCAGCTGCACCGCGAAGGTGCTGTCCTCCCCCTGCGGCGTACGCTCCCGCAGCGCCAGCCGCAGCACGGGCAGCGCGTCGCGGTGCCGGCCCACGGCGCGCAGCCTGCGGGCCAGGCCGAGGCCGGCGGAGACCATGGCCGCGCGCACATCGGAGTCCATCACGGGCCCCGCCGGGGAGCGCACCGTGTCACGGGCCCGGTTGCGGACGAGCGGGAGCCGCCCGATGTGGTTCTCCTGGCAGCGCTGGGGCAGTGGCCGGTTCTTCGCCCCGAGCCGCTGGTGGAGCGCCCCGTAGAGGGTGTCGAGATCGATCAGCTCGGGTCCGCGGCTGATGCCGAGCCGCAGAATGTCCAGCAGTTCCCCGGTGAAGGCGGTGTGCGGCTCGCCGTCGGGCGCCAGCGCCACGCGGTCGCGGGGCGAGGCGGTGAGCACATACGCGCCGTCGACCGCCACATGGGCCGGGAGGGCGTTGTCGCCGCCGCCGAGGGTGCGGGCGGCGCGGCCGCTGAAGCAGCAGTCGAGGATCAGCACCCGGCGGCGGGCGGTGGAGGCCCGGATGGCCGCGCGCAGGTGCTCGTAGGCCACCGCCGTGTAGCCCGTGTTGTCGCGGGAGCCGCTGAGCGCGAGGAAGAGGTCCGCCGAGTCGCTGTCGCGCAGGCCGTGGCCCGAGAAGTACACGAGCAGGGTGTCCGTGGCCTCCTGCCCGGCCCGGTGCACGGGGTCGAGCATCGAGGGCGCGTCCTGGGGGTCGGCCACCACCGTGCGGTGCTCCCCGGGGAGGCCCCACAGCATGGGGTCGCCGAGCGCTTCGGCGAGATCGCGGAGGTTCGCGGCGACGGCCGGGAGCTGTTCCAGGTGCTCGTACGCGGAGGTGCCGATGAGCACGGCTCTGGACGCGGCCGGGTCAGGCAGCTGAGTCATCGCCCCCGGTCCCCCCGCCGGTCTCGGGCGCCTCAAGCAGCGCGACGATCCGGCGCACGGTGTCCTCGTCGGCGGCCGCCTCCGGCGGGATGTCCACCTCGATGTCGCCGCGGCGCAGGGTGAGCGCGGGCCGGGTGCGCCGGGCGTCGCGCCACTGGAGGACGGAGACGGCGAGGGCCGCGCTGGACAGGCCGGTGCCGAGCACGAGCTGCAGCACGTCGAAGCCGGTGCCCATGTGGCCGGGCACGGCCGGCCCCGCGCCACCCATCCGGCCGCCCACCCGCCGCTCCAGCGACTCGTCCTCGCGCAGCCAGCGGAGCAGCGACCGGAGTTCGGTTTCCTGGTCGGCGCCGTCGGCCGACACTCTCAGCTCAGCCACGTCTGTCGTCCCTCCCCGTTTCGATGTGGGTGCTCACCTGCGCGAAAAGCGCCAGCGCCGCCCCGCCGGCGCCCAGCCGCGCCAGACACACCGCCTGCCAGTACTGGCTCGTCAGGGTGGTGGGGTGGTCGTCGCCCAGCGCCCGGGAGCACACCTTGGTCACGGCGGTGAGCATGCGCACCGCCTCCTGGAGTTCGCCCCGCTGGACGAGATTGACCGCCTCGCGCAGCCGGGACACCGCGTTCTCCGCCGTCATGCTGGCCATGACCACCTGCCGGGTGGCATCGCTGAGCGACAGGGGCGCCGCATGGCCCGGGACCCCGGTGGCCTCCGGCCCCAGCCGCTCGGCGAGCGAGGGTTCGACGTCCAAGGACGCGGAGGCCAACGTCTGGTCGGCCATGGCGAGCGCCTGCTCGCGCACACAGCGCTGGACCAGGTCGACCACGCGCGCCTCCATCTCGGAGGAGGCCGCGAGGGTGGCCTGGAGCCCCGCGGCGTCCTCGGGGCGCGTCCGCGGATCCCAGGCGCAGAGGATGTCGACGAGGTAGGCCAGCCGGTCGGGGATCCCGCGGCGGCCGTACAGCTGCGGCACACCGTGGTCGAGGGCCCGCTCCACGACCGCCCCGATGTCCTCCACCGGGCCGAGCGGCGGCTCGCCGGTGAGCATCAGGTACAGGCACAGGCCCAGGCCGTAGAGGTCCGACCGGGGTGTGGTCCGCTCGCCCCGCATGGCCTCGGGCGCCATGTACTGCGGGGTGCCGACCAGCCCGCCGGCCCGGGTGATGCCCGCCCCCTCCATCAGCCTGGCCAGCCCGAAGTCCTGAAGGACCACGCGCCCCGACAGGGTGATGCGTACGTTCGACGGTTTGACGTCGCGGTGGAGCACGCCCGCCGTGTGGGCCGCGGCCAGCGCGGCGCTCATCCCCGAGGCGATCCAGCGGGCCACGTCCGGCTCCAGCGGCCCGCACACGTCCACCAGCCGCTGGAGCTCCACGCCCTCCAGCAGCTCCATGACCAGATAGGGCCCGCTGTCATGGCGGCCGGTGTCGTACACGGCCACCACATTGGGGTGGCTGATCCGGGCCAGGGCCTGGGCCTCCAGGTGGAAGCGCTCCAGCCGCTCGTCCCCGTCCGGCCCCTCCGCCGCGGCCGACGGCAGGACCTTGACCGCCACCCGGCGGTCCAGCGTCGAGTCCAGCGCCTCGTAGACCACGCCCATCCCGCCGAGGCCGATCCTCCGTAACAGCCGGTAACGGCCGCCCAGCAGATCCCGGTCCGTCATCCCGCCCCCGTCCCGCCCGGCTCAGCGCTGGCGCGCCGAGGTCACCCGGTACACGTCGTAGACGCCCTCGACGCCCCGTACGGCCTTCAGGACATGGCCCAGGTGCTTGGGGTCGCCCATCTCGAAGGTGAAGCGCGAGGTGGCCACCCGGTCGCGGGAGGTCTGCACGGCGGCGGACAGGATGTTGACGTGCTGGTCGGACAGGACGCGCGTGACATCGGACAGCAGCCGGGACCGGTCCAGGGCCTCGACCTGGATGGCGACCAGGAAGACGGAGGACTGGGTGGGCGCCCACTCGACGTCGAGCATCCGCTCCGGCTGCTGGGAGAGCGAGTCGACGTTGACGCAGTCGGCCCGGTGGACGGAGACGCCGCTGCCGCGGGTGACGAAGCCGATGATGGGGTCGCCGGGGACGGGCGTACAGCAGCGGGCCAGCTTGACCCATACGTCCTCGACGCCCTTGACCACGACGCCCGGGTCGGCGCTGGAGCGGCGCTTGCCGCGGCCGCGGATCGGCGGCGCGGTCTCGGCGATGTCCTCGTTGGCCGCCTCCTCGCCGCCGAGGGCCTGCACCAGCTTGCCGACGACGTTCTGCGCGGAGACATGGCCCTCGCCGATGGCCGCGTACAGCGAGGAGATGTCGGGGTAGCGCATCTCATGGGCCAGGGTGACCAGCGAGTCGCCGGTCAGGATCCGCTGGATCGGCAGGTTCTGCTTGCGCATGGCCCGCACGATGGCGTCCTTGCCCTGTTCGATGGCCTCGTCGCGGCGCTCCTTGGAGAACCAGGCGCGGATCTTGTTGCGGGCGCGCGGGGACTTGACGAAGCCCAGCCAGTCCCGGGACGGCCCGGCCCCGGGCGCCTTGGAGGTGAAGACCTCCACCAGGTCGCCGTTGTCGAGGGTCGACTCGAGCGGCACGAGCCGCCCGTTGACCCGGGCCCCTATGGTGCGGTGGCCGACCTCGGTGTGCACGGCGTACGCGAAGTCCACCGGGGTGGCCCCGGCCGGCAGCGCTATGACATCGCCCTTGGGCGTGAAGACGAAGACCTCGTTGCGGGACAGGTCGAAGCGCAGCGACTCCAGGAACTCGCCCGGGTCCTCGGTCTCCTTCTGCCAGTCCAGCAGCTGCCGCAGCCACGCCATGTCGTTGACGGCGTCGTCCTTGCCGGGCTTGCGGGGCACGTCGGTGCGCACCTTGGAGGCGCCGGCGACGGCCTCCTGCTTGTACTTCCAGTGGGCGGCGATGCCGTACTCGGCGCGGCGGTGCATGTCGAAGGTGCGGATCTGCAGCTCGACCGGCTTGCCGCTGGGCCCGATGACCGTCGTGTGCAGCGACTGGTACATGTTGAACTTGGGCATCGCGATGTAGTCCTTGAACCGCCCGGGCACCGGGTTCCACCGCGCGTGGATGGTCCCGAGCGCCGCGTAGCAGTCGCGGACGGTGTCGACGAGCACCCGGATGCCCACCAGGTCGTAGATCTCGGCGAAGTCGCGGCCGCGCACGATCATCTTCTGGTAGACGGAGTAGTAGTGCTTCGGGCGGCCGGTGACGGTCGCCTTGATGCGGGCCGCGCGCAGATCGCCCTGGACCTGGTCGGTGACGATGGCGAGGTATTCGTCCCGCTTGGGGGCCCGCTCGGCGACCAGCCGCACGATTTCGTCGTACATCTTGGGGTAGAGGATCGCGAAGGCGAGGTCCTCCAGCTCCCACTTGATCGTGTTCATGCCCAGGCGATGGGCGAGCGGGGCGTAGATCTCCAGCGTCTCGCGGGCCTTCTTCTCCTGCTTCTCCCGCTTGAGGTAGCGCATGGTGCGCATGTTGTGCAGCCGGTCGGCGAGCTTGATGACCAGGACGCGCGGGTCCTTGGCCATGGCGACGACCATCTTGCGCACGGTCTCGGCCTGCGCCGCCTCGCCGAACTTGACCTTGTCCAGCTTGGTGACGCCGTCCACGAGCAGGGCGACCTGATCGCCGAAGTCGCGGCGCAGGGTGTCCAGGCCGTACTCGGTGTCCTCGACGGTGTCATGCAGCAGACCGGCCATCAGCGTGGCCGGATCCATACCCAGCTCGGCCAGGATCGTGGTCACCGCGAGGGGATGGGTGATGTACGGATCGCCGCTCTTGCGCTTCTGACCGCGGTGCCAGCGCTCCGCGACCTGGTACGCGCGCTCGATCTGGCGCAGGGTCGAGGCGTCGGCCTTGGGATCGTTGCCACGCACGATGCGCAGCAGCGGCTCCAGGACGGGGTTGTACGGGCTGGAGCGCTGCACGCCGAGGCGGGCGAGCCGGGCGCGGACCCGGTTGGAGGAGCCTCCCCTGGGGGCGGGGCTCTGCAGGGGGCGGGGGGCCGGCGCGGGCGGTCGTGAGCTGCTCGTACGCTCCGCCGGGGGGCGCGGGGCGGAGGGCTCCGGCCGCGGGGGCGTCTCGCCGCTGTTCTTGGGCACCTCGGGGGCCGCCGTGGACTTGGCAACGGCGGTCGGCTCTGCCGGTTGCGCGGCGGAGAGCGGCTGGGCCTCGTCTGGCAAGAGCACTCCTCAGGCGGTCCGGTCCTCAAAGAGGCCAGGATGCCATGGTATCGATCCCGCCACTCCACTTGCCTCCCGGCCGCCTCGTCGCCCGGGTCGGCCCCGGCACGCGTGAGGGTGGGGAGCCAGGTGATCCGGCTTCCCCACCCTCGGGTGATGGCACGGCTCAGACCGTGATCAGGGCCTCCAGTGGCGCGCTGTGGAGCGTCGGCAGGAGGCGGCCACGGCCGTCGAGGAAGCCGAGCTCCAGCAGCACCGCGACCCCGGCGACCTCGGCGCCGGCCCGGCGGATGAGCCGCAGCGAGGCCTCGGCGGTGCCGCCGGTGGCGAGCACGTCGTCGATCACCAGGACGCGGTCGCCGGGCTCCAGCGCGTCGGCGTGGATCTCGATCTCGGCGGTGCCGTACTCCAGCTCGTACGCCTGGCCCAGGGTCGCTCCGGGGAGCTTGCCCGCCTTGCGCACGGGGACGAAGCCGATCCCGGCGCGCACGGCGGCCGGGGCGGCCAGGATGAAGCCGCGCGCCTCAAGGCCCACCACCTTGGTGGCGCCGTGCTTGGCGCACAGCTCGGCCAGCGCGTGGGTCAGCGCGCCGAAGGCGGTGGCGTCGGCCAGCAGCGGGGTGATGTCCTTGAACATCACCCCCGGCTTCGGATAGTCCGGCACATCCAGGATCCGGCTGAGCAGCAGCCCGCGCAGCTCCTCGCCGTCGAGTCCGCCGAGCCCGTCGGTCGCGGGGTCGGCCGTCCCGGCGCTCATCGGCGCTTCCCCGACGGTCGGCCGCGGCCCCGGCCGCGCGAGGCCGGCTGGCGGCGCTGGCCCGCGCCCGCGGCCGCGGGGGTGGGCTGGTCGCCGTCCTCGGCGCGCGGCTGCGGGGTGACGTCCTGCGGCTGCTGCTCGGCGCCGGTGTCGGCCTTGGCCGCGGCAGAGGCGCGCTTGGCGCGCACCCGCTTGGCCAGGGCCTTCATCTGCGGGTCGCGCTCCTTGAGGTCGGCCACCAGCGGGGTGGCGATGAAGATCGAGGAGTACGCACCGGCCGCGAGGCCGACGAACAGGGCCAGCGAGATGTCGTTGAGCATGCCCGCGCCCAGCGCCCCGCCACCGATGAACAGCAGCGCGCCGACCGGCAGCAGCGCCACGACCGTGGTGTTGATGGAGCGCACCAGGGTCGAGTTGAGGCTGCGGTTGGCGATCTCGCTGTAGGTGAAGCGGGTCTGCTTGGTGAGGTCCTTCGACGCTTCCTTGAGACCGTCGAAGACGACGACGGTGTCATAGAGCGAATAACCGAGGATGGTCAGCAGACCGATCACGGTGCCCGGGGTGACCTCGAAGCCGACCAGCGCGTACACCCCGACCGTGATGGTGAGGTCGTGGATGAGCGCGATCAGTGCGGCGAGCGCCATGCGCCACTCGAAGGCGATGGCGAGATAGATCACCACCAGGACCATGAAGATCGCCAGACCCTTCCAGGCCTTGCTGGCGATCTCCTCACCCCAGCTGGGGCCGACCAGCTGGGTGTCGATCTTGTCGGTCTTGACGTGCAGCTCCTGGGCCAGCTTCTCCTGGACCGGCAGGGCCTCCTTGGTGCCCAGCTCGCTGATCTGAATCCGCAGCCCGCCACGGCCGAGCTCCTGGACGACCGCGGTGTGCCCGCCGGCCGCCGACTCCGCCACCTCACGCGCCTGGGAGGCCGAGACGCTGGTCTTGGGGGTGGTGAAGACCGCTCCGCCGGAGAACTCGATGCCCATGTTGAGCCCGCGCACCGCCAGGCCCACGATCGCCGTGATGGTGATCAGTATCGAGATGCCGTACCAGATCTTCCGCTTGCCGACGAAGTCGTAGCCGACCTCGCCTCGGTAGAGCTTGGCGCCGAGAGTGCCGAGTCGCGACATCTCACGCCTCCTTCGGGTCGGCGGGGGCGGGGGCGGTGGTGCGGCGGCCGCGGCGCAGCGGCGGCTTGGCGCCCAGGCGCTGCGGGTCCAGGCCGGACCACGGGTGACCGCTCGCGAAGAACTTGCGCCGGGCGAGGATCGTCATCAGCGGCTTGGTGAACAGGAACACCACCACGATGTCCAGCAGCGTGGTGAGGCCCAGCGTGAAGGCGAAGCCCTGCACCTTGCCGACCGTCACGGTGTAGAGCACCGCGGCCGCGAGGAACGACACGAAGTCGGACACCAGGATGGTGCGCCGGGCACGTGGCCAGCCGCGCTCGACGGCCGGGCGCAGCGTGCGGCCCTCGCGGATCTCGTCCCTTATGCGCTCGAAGTAGACGATGAAGGAGTCGGCCGTGATACCGATGGCGACGATCGCGCCACAGACGGCCGGCAGGTTCAGCGCGAAGCCGATGCCCGGGCCGAGCAGCACCATGATCGTGTACGTCAGGGCCGCGGAGACCCCGAGGCTGGCGATGGCCACGAGGGCCAGGCCGCGGTAGTACACCACCAGGTAGAGCACCACGAGCGCGAGGCCGATGGCGCCGGCGATCAGACCGGCCTCCAGCTGCTCGCCGCCGAGCGCGGCGGAGACGGTGGTCTCGTCCGCGATGTCGAAGGACAGCGGCAGGGCACCGTAGGACAGGACGTTGGCCAGCTCCGAGGTGTTCTTCTGGTCGAAGTCCGGGCCGGAGATCTGGGCCCGGCCACCGGTGATGGACTCGTCGACCCGGGGGTCGGAGTAGACCTCACCGTCCAGGACGATCGCGAACTGGTTCTGCGGCGGCTGCTGCTTGGCCAGCTCGCCGGTCACCTTGGCCCACTTCTTGCCGCCCTTGTCGGTGAAGTTGAGCTCGACGATCCAGCCCCCGCCGCCCTGGCTGTCGTAGACGGAGGCGGCGTCCTTGACGTCGGTGCCCTCCACCTGGGACGGGCCGAGGATGAACTTGCGCGAGCCGTCCCGGTCACAGGCGACGACGGAGTCGCTCGGCTTGGCGCCGGCGGCCTTCTCCCGGGCCTTGGCCCGGTCCGCCGGGGTGGTGCACTCCAGGTCCGCGAGTTGCTTGGTCAGATCGTCGGCCTTGGAGGAGTCGCCCTTGGAGGTCTTCGTCGCGTTGGGGGTCTCCGGCGCCTTGGGGCTCTTGGAAGCGCCCGGGCTCTCCGACGCGCTCGGCGTCTTGTCGGCCTTCAGGCCCTCGGAGACGGCCCGCCCCTGGCTGCTGCTGGAGGCGCCGGATGCGCTCGGGGTACCAGTCGCGCTCGAGGTGGCCGTGGCGGTCGGGGTGGACGACGGCTTGCCCTTGTCGTCCTTGCCCTTGTCGTTCTTGCCCGTGCCGGTCGCGGTCGGCGTGGGGCTGGGGGTGGGCTTGGTCTTCTTGCCGTCGGTGTAGGTCACCACCGGGCGGAAGTAGAGCTGGGCGGTGGTGCCGACCTGCGTACGGGCCTGTTTCGCGTTCATCCCCTTGGGGATGTTCACGATGATGTGCTTGTCGCCCTGCGTCTGGACCTCGGCCTCGGACACACCCAGACCGTTGACCCGCCGCTCGATGATGTTGACGGCGGTGTTCATGTTGTCCGAGTTGATCGCGTTGGGCTTGCCCGGCTGGTTCTTGGCCTCCAGCGTGAAGCTGGTGCCTCCCGCCAGGTCGATGCCCAGCCGTGGCTTGGTATGACCGGAGATGAACATCCCCGCGGTGAGCGCCACGATGGCGACCAGGATCGCGGCCAGGGCGCGCCCGGGCCTGCCCTGTGACCCGGAGGACCTGCGGCCCTTCTTCGGTGCTGCCACCTTCTCGTAATCTCCCTGTCCAACCGCCCGGTATCGGGTGTGCGCCGGGCGGCCACGAAGTCTTGTGGGACGGACCCCCGCCGGAGCCTAGACCGTCGGGGAACCGCGGCGCGCCGAGCGGTGGCGCGCCGCGGCTCCCAAAGCGGTGCTACTTGGCGTCGGCGTCGCCGTCCCGCTTGTCCTCCTTCGGCGCGTCGGCAGCGGCCGACGGCTTGCTGAGGTCGGTCTTCTTGCCCTCGTCCGCCGCCTCGGCGTCGGCCGTCTCACCCTCGGCCGTCTCACCCTCGGCCTCGGTGAGCGAGGAGGCGTCGTCGGGGACGACAGGGGCGTCGTCGACAGCGTCGTCAGGGTCGATCCCGTGGACGATCCGGTTGTACTCGGCGTCGTCGAGGACGGCTCCCACCGCGTTCTTCGCGTAGAAGGCGTGCACGCCGGGAGCGACCTCGAGGAGGACCGTGTCGTCGTGGACCTCCTTGACCGTGGCGTACATGCCGCCGATGGTCCGCACGCCGGTGCCCGGGCCCATCTGGTCACGCATCTGTGCGGCCTGGCGCTGCTTGTTCTTGGCCGACCGGGTCATCAGGAACATGGCCCCGATGAGCACGATGAACGGCAGGAGAGTCATATACACGGGACGGAGATTCCTTCACACGACCGCGGGGACGCGGCCTGGACTATGGGGTGGTCATGCCGCACCGGTCACGGACGGCATACGAACGGCATCGGCGGAGTCTAAGCGAGCCCGCGCCTATGGAACAACGCCCGGCACGGCATGTGGGTTCCTGACCCGACCATAATCGGCTATCAGCCGTCTCAGGCCGCTCAGCTCCGTCTCCAGCCTCCTTGAGCCCCTCAACCCTTCTCAGCCCTCGAATAGTCCCTGCTGGGCCGCGCCGCCCTGCTGCGGCGGGGTCAGGCCCAGGTGGGTCCAGGCCGCGGGGGTGGCGACCCGGCCCCTGGGCGTACGCGCCAGCAGCCCCTCGCGGACCAGGAAGGGCTCGGCGACCTCCTCGACCGTCTCCCGCTCCTCCCCCACCGCGACCGCCAGGGTCGACAGCCCGACCGGGCCACCGCCGAACAGCTTGAGCAGGGCGGTCAGCACCGCGCGGTCCAGCCGGTCCAGGCCGCGCCGGTCCACGTCGTACACATCCAGGGCGCGGTGCGCGATCTCGCGGTTGATCACCCCGTCCGCCTTGACCTGGGCGTAGTCCCGCACCCGGCGCAGCAGGCGGTTGGCGATGCGCGGGGTGCCGCGGGAGCGCCCGGCGATCTCGCCCGCACCCTCGGGCTCGATCGCGACGTCCAGCAGCCCGGCGGAGCGGTGGATGACGCGCTCCAGCTCGGCCGGGGCGTAGAACTCCATATGTCCGGTGAAGCCGAAGCGGTCGCGCAGGGGGGGCGGCAGCAGTCCGGCCCGGGTGGTGGCGCCGACCAGAGTGAACGGCGGCAGCTCCAGGGGGATGGCGGTGGCGCCGGGGCCCTTGCCGACGATCACATCGACGCGGAAGTCCTCCATCGCCATGTACAGCATCTCCTCGGCGGGCCGTGACATGCGGTGGATCTCGTCGAGGAACAGCACCTCCCCCTCGGCGAGCGAGGACAGGATCGCGGCCAGGTCGCCGGCGTGCTGGATGGCGGGGCCCGAGGTGATCCGGATGGGGGCGCCCATCTCGGCGGCGATGATCATCGACAGGGTGGTCTTGCCGAGGCCGGGCGCGCCGGACAGCAGCACATGATCGGCCGTCCCACCGCGCTGCCGGGCCGCCTTGAGGACCAGGTCCAGCTGCTCGCGGACCCGCTCCTGGCCGACGAACTCGCCCAGGTCCTTGGGGCGCAGCGCGGCCTCGACCGCCTGGTCCTCGCCGTCGGCGTCGGCGCCCACCAGCCGGCCGGTGCGGGCGTCGTCGGCGGTGGCCGGTGCGGTCTCGTCCCAGTTCACGAAAGTCTCGCCTCGCGATGTCGTATCGGGCAGTGCGGCCGGGCGCACGGGGCGGTCGCCGGGCCCGGGTCAGGGTCTGCAGGGCGGCCCGTGGTCAGCGGGCCCGGTTCAGGGTCTGCAGGGCGGCCCGCAGCAGCTGCGCCACCTGCGGGGAGCCGCCCGCGGCCACGGCGGCCTCGGCCTGCGGGGTGACGGCCGCGACCGCGTCCTCGGCCTCCCTCGGCGCGTATCCGAGGCCGACGAGCGCGGTGTGCAGCTGATCGCTCCAGCCCGGGGCGGCGGCGGCCACCCGGCCGGGGCGGCCCACCGGCTCGCCGAGCCGGTCCTTCAGCTCGAGCAGCAGCCGCTGCGCCCCCTTCTTGCCGATGCCGGGGACCGCGGTCAGCGCCTTCTCGTCGCCGGTGGCGACGGCGAGCCGCAGCGCGTCGGGCGAGTGGACGGCCAGCATGGCCTGGGCGAGCCTGGGGCCGACGCCGCTCGCGGTCTGCAGCAGCTCGAAGACCTGGCGCTCGTCGTCGTCCGCGAAGCCGTAGAGGGTGAGCGAGTCCTCACGGACCACGAGGGAGGTGGCCAGCCGGGCGGGCTGGCCGACACGCAGCCCGGACAGCGTGTTGGGAGTGCACTGGACGGCCATGCCGACCCCGCCGACCTCGACGACGGCGGTGTCCGGGCCGACGGCCGCGACCGGGCCGGAGACGAACGCGATCATGAAATACGGCCTTTCGTGGTGCGGTGGGCGGCGACGGCCTGCTGGAGCCGGTTCATCGCGGGCGCCCGCCAGATGTGGCAGATGGCGAGCGCCAGCGCGTCGGCCGCGTCGGCGGGTTTCGGTGGGGCGTCGAGCCGCAGCAGCCGGGTGACCATCGAGCCGACCTGCGCCTTGTCGGCGCGCCCTGACCCGGTCACGGCCGCCTTGACCTCGCTCGGCGTGTGGAGCGCGACCGGCAGCCCACGCCGCGCGGCGCAGAGCATCGCGACCGCGCTCGCCTGGGCGGTGCCCATGACGGTCTGCACATTGTGCTGGCTGAACACCCGCTCCACCGCCACGACTTCGGGCCGGTGGGCCTCCAGCCACTCCTCGAGGCCGCGCTCGACCTCGACGAGGCGGTCGCCGATCGGGGCGTCCGCCGGAGTCCGTATGACGCCGACCCCGAGCATGCGCAGCGGCCGGCCCGCGACCCCGTCGACCACGCCGACACCGCACCGGGTCAGCCCCGGGTCCACGCCCAGCACCCGCACCGCGCCCCTCCCCATCGCCGCTGTACCGGCCTTCTCCCGGCCTTCGATCACCTGCTCGGCAGACTAGCGGGAGCCACCGACAACGACGGGCCGGTGGGGTGTGTGTCCCCGCCGGCCCGTGTGCCGCTGATGCTGCCTCAGGCGTCCACCTTGGCCATGACCTCGTCGGAGACGTCGAAGTTGGCGAAGACGTTCTGCACGTCGTCGCTGTCCTCCAGCGCGTCGATCAGCTTGAAGATCTTCCGCGCCGCCTCCTCCTCCAGCTGGACCTGCATGGTGGGGACGAAGTTGGCCTCGGCCGAGTCGTAGTCGATGCCCTCCTTCTGGAGCGCGGTGCGGACCGCGACCAGGTCGGTGGCCTCGCTGATCACCTCGAAGGACTCGCCGAGGTCGTTGACCTCCTCGGCGCCCGCGTCCAGCACCGCGCCCAGCACGTCGTCCTCGGTCAGCTCACCCTTGGGGACGATCACCACGCCCTTGCGGTTGAACAGGTACGAGACCGACCCCGGGTCCGCCATGGACCCGCCGTTGCGCGTCATGGCGACGCGCACGTCGGACGCGGCGCGGTTGCGGTTGTCGGTCAGGCACTCGATGAGCACCGCGACGCCGTTCGGCCCGTAGCCCTCGTACATGATCGTCTCGTAGTCGGCGCCACCCGCCTCGAGCCCCGCACCGCGCTTGACCGCGCTGTCGATGTTCTTGTTCGGCACCGACTGCTTCTTCGCCTTCTGGATGGCGTCGAAGAGGGTGGGGTTGCCGTCGGGGTCCGCGCCGCCGGTGCGGGCCGCGACCTCGATGTTCTTGATGAGCTTGGCGAAGAGCTTGCCGCGCTTGGCGTCGATCACGGCCTTCTTGTGCTTCGTCGTAGCCCATTTAGAGTGGCCGGACATCCGCCTGTCTCCTTCGCTTAACCCATTGCTGTACGAACGCCTGAGATCCTACCGGGACGGCGTCATCCAGCCGACCGCACCATTTCCACGAACAGCGCGTGTACCCGGTGATCGCCGGTCAGTTCGGGGTGGAACGACGTCGCGAGCACGTTGCCCTGCCGGACGGCGACGGCATGGTCCCCGTACGTCGCGAGCACCTCGACCCCCGCGCCCACGGACTCGACCCACGGCGCCCGGATGAAGACGCCCTCGACCGGGCCGCCCTCGACGCCCGCGACGTCGATCGCGGCCTCGAAGGACTCGTTCTGGCGGCCGAAGGCGTTGCGGCGGACGGTCATGTCGATGCCGCCGAAGGTCTCCTGGTCGTCCCGGCCGTCGAGGATCTTGTCCGCGACCATGATCATGCCCGCGCAGGTGCCGTACACCGGCATCCCGGCGCGCACCCGCTGCCGCAGCGGCTCCAGCACCCCGAAGACAACGGCGAGCTTGGACATGGTGGTGGACTCCCCGCCGGGGATCACCAGGCCTTCGACCTCGGCGAGCTCTTCGGCCCGGCGGACCGGCCGGGCCTCGGCGCCGGCCGCGGCGAGCGCGGCGAGGTGTTCGCGGACATCGCCCTGAAGGGCGAGCACTCCGATGGACATGGGACCTCTCGGGACGGAGCGGGAAAGAGGCAGGCGGACGGCCCGTGCGGGCCGTCCACCGGCAAGCGGTCGGTTGGGGTTGCCGGCCGGTCCGTTACCAGCCGCGGTTGGCGTAGCGCTCGCCCTCGGGCAGGGTGTCGCAGTTGATGCCGACCATGGCCTCGCCCAGGTTGCGGGAGACGTCCGCGATGACCTTGGGGTCGTCGTAGAAGGTGGTGGCCTTCACGATCGCGGCGGCGCGCTTGGCCGGGTCGCCGGACTTGAAGATGCCGGACCCGACGAAGACGCCCTCGGCGCCGAGCTGGCGCATCAGCGCGGCGTCGGCCGGGGTGGCCACACCGCCGGCGGAGAACAGCACGACCGGCAGCTTGCCGAGCTCGGCGACCTCGGCGACCAGCTCGTACGGGGCGCGCAGCTCCTTGGCCGCGGCGTACAGCTCGTGGTTGTCCAGGCCCTTCAGCCGGGCGATCTCGCCCTTGATCTGGCGCAGGTGGCGGACCGCCTCCACGACGTTGCCGGTGCCGGCCTCGCCCTTCGAACGGATCATGGCCGCGCCCTCGGCGATACGGCGCAGCGCCTCGCCCAGGTTGGTGGCGCCACAGACGAACGGTGTGGTGAAGGACCACTTGTCGCTGTGGTTGACCTCGTCGGCGGGGGTGAGGACCTCGGACTCGTCGATGTAGTCCACGCCGAGGGCCTGCAGCACCTGCGCCTCGACGAAGTGCCCGATCCGGGACTTGGCCATCACCGGGATGGAGACCGCGTTGATGATCCCCTCGATCATGTCCGGGTCGGACATGCGGGCCACGCCGCCGTCCTTGCGGATGTCGGCCGGGACGCGCTCGAGGGCCATGACCGCGACGGCGCCCGCGTCCTCAGCGATCTTCGCTTCCTCGGGCGTGACGACGTCCATGATCACGCCGCCCTTGAGCTGCTCGGCCATGCCGCGCTTGACGCGCGCGGTGCCGGTCTCCGGGGTCTGGGGCGTGCTGGCGGGCGTGATGGACACGTTTGACCTCACTCGATGATGAATGTGTGATGAGCCCATCGTAGGGCCGTTCGACAGACACAAGCCGTCCGGGTGCTCCCCGGACAAGGGCCAATCGCGGGCCGGTGGCCTCAGCCCGCCCGGGCCGCGAAGGCGGCCGGAGGCTCGTCGTCCATCTCGAAGGCCATCGGGAACGGCGCATGGCCCGCGAGCCGGAACCAGCGCACTTTGCGGTGCCGGCGCAGCGCCCGCGCCGCGCGGACCGCGTCGTTGTGGAACCTCCTGGCCATCGGCACCCGCCGCACGGCCTCCGCCAGCTCGCCCAGCGCCGCCTCGCCCCCCGGTGCCTCCCGCACCACCTCGACCTGTGCGCCCTCCGCGAACACCGCGCGCAGCGCCTGGCTCAGCTCGCTCTCGGCGACCTCGCGCTGCTCCTCCTCCGCCTGCCGCGCCGCGTGCGCGGCCTGGTACAGCACGATCGAGGACGCCGGATCCAGCACCCCGGCGGTGGCCAGCTCCTGCGCGACAGAGGCCCGGCGCAGCAGCTGCGCGTCGAGCGCCGCCCGCGCCGCGTCCAGCCGGCTGTGCAGCCGGTCCAGCCGCCCGGCGGTCCAGCTCAGATAGACGGCGACGAGGACCAGTGCGGCCGCGATCCAGATCAAAGTGGTCACGCCGCGCCAGGCTACCGCCTACGGCGCAAACCCCCGCCCACCCGGCGGCGCCCGGCCTCGGGCGGACCCTAGTCCCGGGCGAGCCCCAGCCGGGCCCACAGCCCGCCGCGCTCATCGGCGGCCACCGACGCCGCCCCGTCCGCCACCGTCTCGTACACCGCCACGATGTCCGCCCCGACGGTGTCCCAGTCGAAGCGGCGCACATGCCTGCTTCCCCGCTCCCGCAGCTGTGCCCGCCGCTCCGGGTCGCCCAGCAGCCGGATCGCGGCCTCGGCCAGCGCGTCCGCGTCCTCATTGGCGAACAGCTGCCCCGCCGCTCCCCCGTCCAGCACCTGCGCGAACGCGTCCAGATCGCTGGCCAGCACGGGCGCGCCCGCCGACATGGCCTCGACGAGGATGATCCCGAAGCTCTCCCCGCCCGTGTTCGGCGCGACGTACACATCCACGCTGCGCAGCAGCCGCGCCTTGTCCTCGTCGCTCACCATGCCGAGGAACTCCACCCGGCCGCGCATCCGCTCGGGCAGCGTGGCCACGGCCTCCTTCTCGTCGCCGCGCCCGGCGACCAGCAGCCGCGTCCGGGGCCGGGCGGCGAGGATCTTCGGCAGGGCGCGCATCAGGACCGGCAGGCCCTTCCTGGGCTCGTCGATGCGGCCCATGAACCCGATCGTCTCCCCCTGCCACTCGCTCTTGGGCTCGGCGTCGGCGAAGAAGCGCACATCGACGCCGTTGGGGATGACGACCGCGTCCCCGCCCAGATGCTCGACCAGCGTCCGCCGCGCGTACTCGCTCACCGCGATCCGGGCGCTGATCTTCTCCAGCGCGGGCTGCAGGATCGGATACGCGGCGATCATCGCCCGGGAACGAGGGTTCGAGGTGTGAAAGGTGGCGACGATGGGCCCCTGGGCCGCCCAGCAGGCGAGCAGGCCGAGCGAGGGAGAGGCGGGCTCATGGATGTGGATCACGTCGAACGCGCCGTCGTGCAGCCAGCGCCGCACCCGCGCCGCCGAGAGGAAGCCGAAGTTGAGCCGCGCGACCGAGCCGTTGTACGGCACCGGCACGGCACGCCCGGCGGAGACCGCATACGGCGGCAGGGGCGTGTCGTCGTCCGCGGGCGCCAGCACCGACACCCCGTGCCCCAGCCGGATCAGATGCTCGGCCAGGTCACGGATGTGGAACTGGACGCCGCCGGGGACGTCCCACGAGTACGGGCAGACGATCCCGATCCTCAACGGTTCTCCGTTCCGGAGCTGTCGTCGGCGCCCTGAGCGCCACCGGGACGCGGTTCGAGATCCGCCAGCCACAGCCGCTGCAGCATGTGCCAGTCCTGCGGATGCTCGGCGATCCCGGAGGCGAACACGTCGGCGAGCTCCTGCGTCATGGCCGCGGCCTGCTCCGCGCCGGTGCCCATCGGGGGGACCTCGACGGGCGGGTGCACCCGTCCCCGCATGACCGGGGACGCGTCGTACCAGAGGGTGACCGGCAGCAACAGCGCACCCGTCCTTGCCGCCAGTATGGCGGGCCCGGCGGGCATCTTGGCCGACTCACCGAAGAACTTCACCTCGACGCCCGACGCCGACAGGTCCCGGTCAGCGACCAGGCACACGAGCCCGCCCTCCCGCAGCCGCCGCGCCAGCGTCCCGAAGGCGCTGCCGCCGGTGTGCGGAAGCACCTCCATGCCCAGGCCCTCCCGGTAGGCCACGAAGCGGTCGTACAGCGTTTCGGGCTTCAGCCGCTCCGCGACCGTGGTGAACGGCACGCCGAGCTCGGTGGTGACCCATGCCCCGGCCAGGTCCCAGTTGGCCATGTGCGGCAGCGCCAGCACCACCCCGCGGCCGCTCGCCAGACCGTCCAGCAGGTGGTGCAGTCCTTCGGGGTCGAAGCCGCCGCGGACGCGCTGCTCGCTCCAGGCCGGCAGCCGGAAGGACTCCATCCAGTAGCGCAGATACGAGCGCATCCCGGCCCGGGACAGCTCGGCCAGGCGCCGCGGGGAGGCGTCCGGGACGACACGGGCGAGATTGGACTCCAGGCGCAGCACCCCCTTGCCGCGCCGCTTCCACGCCACATCGGCGATCCGCTGCCCGAGCGCCACGGCGACCGGTTCGGGGAGCTTCTTGACCGTGCTCCAGCCGAGCCCGTACAGCGCGTCGGTCAGCTTCTCGCTCACCGCGTCTCGCCTCCCTGGACCACCGCCCGGTCCGCGGCGTCCGCCTCGGCGGCCTCACGGCGCACCGTCACCACGCGCTGGATCAAGGTCACCGCGCTGCCGACGGCCACGATCCACAGCGCGATCGGCAGCAGAATGTCGATATGCGGCACACCGAACTTGTGCAGTCCGGAGAAGCCGCAGGCCACCAGCGAGATCACCAGCCGCTCGGCGCGTTCGACGAGCCCGTTGACCTTGACCGGCAGGCCGATGCTCTCGCCCCTGGCCTTGGTGTACGAGACGACCTGGCCGCTGGCCAGACAGAAGATCGTCACCGCACACAGCACATTGTCGTCCCCGCGCCCGGCGTACCACAGCGCCAGACCGCCGAAGATCGCGCCGTCGGCGACCCGGTCGAGCGTGGAGTCGAGAAAGGCCCCCCAGCGGCTGGAGCGCCCCAGCTGCCGCGCCATATTGCCGTCGACCAGGTCCGAGAAGACGAACAGGGTGATGACGACCGTGCCCCAGAAGAACTCCCCCCGCGGATAGAAGACCAGGGCACCCGCGACCACACCGCCCGTCCCGGCGAGGGTCACCGCGTCGGGGCTGACCCCCAGGCGGATGAGCAGGGCGGCGAACGGGGTGAGAACACGCGTGAAGAATGCACGCGCGTACTTGTTCAGCATGACCTTCCCGGGGGTCGAAACGGGCCGGGTGGTCAACAGGCCACCGGCTGGCCCATCGTAGTCACGCCCCAGGGGGCCACCGCGCATGCGTCGGGCAACGCCCGGATGTGCGACGTATGGACGCACCATGACCTCGGTGGAAAGCTCGAAGTATCGCAGATGTCGACCTGGAGGCGAGACATGGGCGACAAAACGAGCACGCAATCAGGGGCCGCCGGCAGGGCGGCGACGGCCGACCGGCCCAACTCTGTGCGGAACGTGGTGCTGGTCGGCCACAGCGGTTCCGGCAAGACGACTCTGGTGGAGGCCCTGGCGCTGGCGACCGGCGCGATCAACCGGGCCGGCCGGGTCGAGGACGGCGGATGCCTGTCCGACTACGACGAGATCGAGCACCGGCAGCAGCGCTCGGTCCAGCTGTCCCTCGTCCCCGTCGAATGGGACGGGGTGAAGATCAACCTTCTGGATACCCCGGGGTACGCCGACTTCGTCGGGGAGCTGAGGGCCGGTCTGCGGGCAGCGGACGCGGCCCTCTTCATCGTCTCGGCGTCCCAGGACGCCCTGGGCATCGCGGGCGCGACCCGCATGGTGTGGGACGAGTGCGCGGCGGTCGGGATGCCGCGCGCCCTGGTCATCACGCACCTGGAGGCGGCGCGCGCGTCCTTCGAGGAGATGACCGAGCTGTGCCGGCAGACGTTCGGCGGCGATGACCCCGACGCGGTGCTGCCGCTGTATCTGCCGCTGCGCGGCGCTCCCGGGCCAGATGGGCACGCCCCGGTCACGGGGCTGATCGATCTGCTCTCGCAGCAGGTCTACGACTACGCCTCGGGCGTACGGACCGAGGCGGCGCCGACCCCCGACCAGCTGCCGCTGATCGAGGAGGCCCGCAACCGGCTCATCGAGGGGATCATCTCCGAGAGCGAGGACGAGACCCTCATGGACCGCTATCTCGGCGGTGAGGAGATCGACGTCAAGACCCTCATCGGGGACCTGGAGAAGGCCGTGGCGCGCGGCTCCTTCCACCCCGTGCTGGCCGCCGCGCCCGCCGCCGAGGGATCGAAGCAGGGTCTGGGCACCACCGAGCTGCTCGAGCTGATCACGGGCGGCTTCCCGACCCCCCTGGAGCGGGAGGCTCCCGTCGTCACCACCCCGGAGGGCAAACCCTGCCCGCGGCTGATCTGCGACCCCGAGGGCCCGCTGGCCGCCGAGGTCGTCAAGACCTCCTCGGACCCGTATGTCGGCCGGATCTCCCTGGTGCGGGTCTTCTCCGGGACGCTGCGCCCGGACGAGACCGTCCATGTGTCCGGGCACGGCCTGGAGGACCGCGGCCATGAGGACCACGACGTGGACGAGCGGGTCGGCGCCCTCTCCGCACCCTTCGGCAAGGCACAGCGCATGCTCAGCCAGGCCATCGCGGGCGATCTGGCCTGCGTCGCCAAGCTGAACCGCGCGGAGACCGGCGACACCCTCTCGGCCAAGGACCAGCCGCTGCTGATGGAGCCCTGGGAGATGCCCGACCCGCTGCTGCCCGTCGCGATCCGGGCCCACAGCAAGGCCGACGAGGACAAGCTCTCCCAGGGCCTCGGGCGGCTGGTCGCCGAGGACCCGACGATGCGCCTGGAGCAGAACCAGGACACCCACCAGGTGGTGCTGTGGTGTCTGGGCGAGGCCCACATGGACGTCGCGCTGGAGCGGCTGCGCTCCCGGTACGGCGTACAGGTGGACGCCGTGCCGTACAAGGTGTCGCTGCGCGAGACGTTCGGGGCCCGGTCCGCCGGGCGCGGGCGCCACGTCAAGCAGTCGGGCGGGCACGGACAGTACGCGATCTGCGAGATCGAGGTGGAGCCGCTGCCCGAGGGCTCCGGCATCGAGTTCGTGGACAAGGTCGTCGGCGGGGCGGTGCCCCGGCAGTTCATCCCGTCCGTCGAAAAGGGCGTGCGCGCGCAGGCGGCGCGGGGGGTGGCCGCGGGCTATCCCCTGGTCGATGTGCGGGTGACCCTGCTGGACGGCAAGGCGCATTCGGTGGACTCCTCGGACGCCGCCTTCCAGACGGCGGGCGCGCTCGCGCTGCGCGAGGCCGCCGCCGACACCCGGATCCATCTGCTGGAGCCGGTGGTGGAGGTGTCGGTGCTGGTGTCCGACGAGTACGTCGGCGCGGTGATGAGCGATCTGTCGGGGCGGCGCGGCCGGGTCGTGGGCACCGAGCAGTCGGGCGGCGGCCAGACGCTGATCCGGGCCGAGGTCCCGGAGATCGAGATCGGCCGCTACGCGGTCGACCTGCGGTCGCTGTCGCACGGCACCGGACGGTTCAGCCGCTCCTACGCCCGGCACGAGCCGATGCCCGCACAGGTCGCCGACCGGGTCCGGGAACAGGCCGAAGGCTGAGGCACCTTCGCCGAACGCCCGCCCCAACTCGCTTGGGGCGGGCGGCTGTCCACAGGCCCGGTCGGTTTGTCGGGTCGGATGGGGCGGTTGTCCACAGGCAGGCGACGCACTGGCGACAGGGACCGCACACCCCCGATACGCTGAGGTCGCAGCTCAAGCAGCATGCGGTATTGGGGGCGTTGGTGACGGCGGACGTATTCGACTTCAGCCCGGGGGCGCAGGTTCCGCTCTCCGGTGCGGCAGGCCAGACCGCGGCGACGCAGGCGCTCGCCTCGGCCGCCTACCGCGACAGCGAGGTGGCCAAGCTTCTCGAGGCCAACTCGGAGTGGACGGTCTCCGAGGTCAAGCCACCGAAGATCTCTCTGTTCGAGCCCAACCTGGGCGAGGCGTTCTCGCGCGCCGTGCAGCTGCGGATGCTCGGCAGCGGCCGCAAGCAGGTGATCCAGTCCTTCGGCATGGAGCCGCAGACGGTGGTCGAGCACTGCCTGGCGGCCAACCGCATCCGCAAGACCCGGGACGCCCGGCTCACCGCCGTCATGGTGATCTTCGGGCTGCTCTTCCTCCCCGGGGTGCTGCTGTGGCTCGGCGCCTTCCAGCTGCGGCGCACCATCGCCGGGTCCAAGGACAAGCGGATGGGGGCGCTGGGCACCGTCTTCCTGGCCGCGCTGGCCGTGGTCGTCCTGATCTTCCTGATCAAGCTGCCCTTCGACGGATTCTGGGGCCTGTATCTGCGCGGCGTGGTCGTCGCCCCCGTCATCGGGTGGTACGTGGCCAAGCAGATCAGCGAGCGCACGGCGAAGAACCTGCGGGAGGCCTGGGACGGCCTGCTGTCGGGCGGCGCGATCGGCGCCAAGGTGCCGGAGACCGTGCCGAACCACCCCGGCCAGACCTCGGCCGAGGAGCTGCGCAAGGCACTGCACAAGCTCACCGCCGAGCAGCACAGCAACGTCGTCTTCTACGCAGGGCCCAAGGGGATACTCGGCATGGGCACGCGCTGGGGCAGCTGGCAGCTCGCCGAGGAGCTGGTGTCGGCCGATCCGGACAAGGAGATCGACCCGTTCCGCAGCTGGGACGTGATACGCGCGATCCACGACCAGTTGCGGCTACTGGAGCGCACCCCGCTGCACACCGGTGGCTTCCCCACCCCCTCCGTGCGCCACTGGGTGGTCTCGGCGATCGGCGAGAAGGCCGGGGCGGTGGAGCGCGGCGGCACCTCCGAGGAGGAGGGCTTCCAGATAAAGGGCGTCGAACTCCAGCGGATCTGCGACGAGCAGCAGTTCGGCGCCAATGACCGGCACTATCTGGGCGTGCAGTTCGTCCTCTGGGACGGCCAGTTGGTGATCACCCTGCTGATCACGGTGACCCTGCTGCACAAGACCATGCGAATCGAGGTCACCGGCCATGCGCTGGGCCCGGTGAACCCCCTGTTCACCACCAAGCCGTCCGCGCCCTCCAAGACGGTCAGCAAGACCTTCAGGTTCTGGGAGACCAAGTCCGTCCCGCTGCCGCTGGTGGACGCGAAGGAGGTGGTGCGGCAGGCCGTCCGCGCCCCCTTCACCTGGTATCCGCCGCTGCTGGACTACCTGGGCGGCAAGCTGGTCCTGCCCGAGCCGTTCGGCCTGCGCCACGCCTGGGCCGACAAGCCCTGGCGGCACCGCTTCATGGCGGATGACGCGCTGCGCGCCGCCACCCCCGTGCTGCGGGTGGTCCACGAAGCGGCGATCGGCGTGCTCAAGCACCACGGCGTGGACACCGAGCGCTTCGGCAGCCGTTCCCTGGCCCTCAGCGGCCAGGTCCAGGACCCGGCCCCGAAGAAGGCCGACCTCTACGACGCGTAAGCCTGTACGCCGCGTGAGCGGTGACGGCCCCGGGTCCCGGCAGCGCTGCCGGGGCCCGGGGCCGCCGCCGTGGCAGACCCGGAGATCACGCCCCGGGCCAGGCGTCGGCGAGCATCCGGCGGGTGTCGGCCAGCAGTTGGGGCAGCACCTTGGTGTGGCCGACCACGGGCATGAAGTTGGTGTCCCCGCCCCAGCGCGGCACGACATGCTGGTGGAGATGGGCGGCGATTCCGGCGCCCGCGACTGCCCCTTGGTTCATGCCGATGTTGAAACCGTGCGCGCCCGAGGCGGTACGCAGCGCGACCATGGCGGCCTTGGTGAACTCCGCGAGCTCGACGGTCTCGTCGGCGTCCAGCTCGGTGTAGTCCGCGACATGCCGGAAGGGGACGACCATGAGGTGTCCGCCGTTGTACGGGTACAGGTTCAGCACGGCGTAGACATGCCGGCCCCGAGCGAGGATCAGTCCGTCCTCATCGGACTTCTCCGGAATGGAGCAGAAGGGGCAGCCGTCCCCGGCGCCCGGCCCGGTGGGCTTGTTCTCGCCTTGGATGTACGCCATCCGGTGGGGTGTCCACAGGCGCTGGAACGCGTCGGGCGTTCCCACTCCGATCTGCTGCTCCGGCTCACTCGTCATGCGGGCCAGCATATTCGTCCACGGGCGGTGAGGATGCGGAGAGGGGCGACCCCGCCCGGGGCCGCCCCTCGACTGCACACCCCCGCGTCAGCGGGGGCCGCCTCACACCTGGACCCGGCGCTCCACCGCGTCAAGGATCTCCGCGATCGCCTGGTCACGCGGAATGCCGTTCTTCTGCGAGCCGTCCCGGTAGCGGAAGCTGACCGCCCCGGCCGCCATGTCGTCGTCACCAGCGATGATCATGAACGGCACCTTGGCCTTCTGCGCGTTCCTGATCTTCTTCTGCATCCGGTCCGAGGACGAGTCGACCTCGACCCGCAGCCCCTTCGCCTTGGCCTGGGCCGCGAACTCCTCCAGGTACGGCACATGGCTGTCGCCGATCGGGATGCCCACCGCCTGGACCGGGGCGAGCCAGACCGGGAAGGCGCCCGCGTAGTGCTCGAGCAGCACCGCGAAGAAGCGCTCGATGGATCCGAACAGGGCCCGGTGGAGCATGATCGGCTGCTGCCGCGAGCCGTCCGCCGCCGTGTACTCCAGCTCGAACCGGGCGGGCTGGTTGAAGTCGACCTGGATGGTCGACATCTGCCAGGTCCGGCCGATGGCGTCCTTCGCCTGGACCGAGATCTTGGGCCCGTAGTAGGCCGCGCCGCCCGGGTCCATGACCAGCTCCAGGCCCTGCTTCTCGGCAGCCTGCCGCAGCAGGTCGGTGGCCTCGGCCCACTGCTCGTCCGACCCGATGAACTTGTCGCTGTCGTCCCGGGTGGACAGCTCCAGGTAGAAGTCGCTCAGACCGTAGTCGCGGAGCAGGTCGAGCACGAAGGTGAGCAGGGAGTCCAGCTCGTCGGGCGCCTGCTCCCTGGTGCAGTAGATGTGCGAGTCGTCCTGGGTGAAGCCGCGGGCCCGGGTGAGGCCGTGGACGACGCCCGACTTCTCGTAGCGGTAGACCGTGCCGAACTCGAACAGCCGCAGCGGCAGCTCTCGGTAGGACCGCCCGCGCGCCCTGAAGATCAGGTTGTGCATCGGGCAGTTCATGGCCTTGAGGTAGTAGTCCTGCCCCTCGAACTCCATGGGGGGGAACATGCCCTCCATGTAGTGCGGCAGGTGCCCCGAGGTCTCGAACAGCTTGGCCTTGGTGATGTGCGGGGTGTTGACGAACTCGTAGCCGGCCTCTTCGTGCCGCTTGCGCGAGTACGCCTCCATCTCCCGGCGGATGATCCCGCCCTTGGGGTGGAACACCGCCAGGCCCGAGCCCAGCTCGTCGGGGAAGGAGAACAGGTCCAGTTCGGAGCCCAGCTTGCGGTGGTCGCGCTTCTCGGCCTCCACCAGGAAGTCCAGATACGCCTTGAGCTCGTCCTTGGTCGGCCAGGCGGTGCCGTAGATCCGCTGCAGCTGCGGGTTCTTCTCGCTGCCCCGCCAGTACGCGGCGGCGCTGCGCATCAGCTTGAACGCCGGGATGTTCCGGGTGGTCGGCAGGTGCGGCCCCCGGCACAGGTCCTTCCAGCACAGCTCGCCGCTCTTCGCGTCGAGGTTGTCGTAGATGGTCAGCTCACCGGCGCCGACCTCGGCGGACGCGCCCTCGGCGGCATCCGCGGCCGACCCCTTGAGCCCGATCAGCTCCAGCTTGTACGGCTCGGCCGCCAGCTCCTCGCGGGCGGCCTCGTCGGTGACGGGACGGCGGGAGAACCGCTGGCCCCGCTTGATGATCTCCTGCATCTTCTTCTCGATGCGCTTGAGATCGTCCGGGTGGAACGGGGTCTCGACGTCGAAGTCGTAGTAGAAGCCGTCCTTGATCGGCGGGCCGATGCCGAGCTTGGCCTCCGGGAAGAGCTCCTGCACCGCCTGCGCCATGACATGCGCGGTGGAGTGGCGCAGGATGTCCAGACCGTCCTGGCTGGTGATCCCGACCGGCTCGACCTCGTCGCCCTCGGCCAGCTCGTACGCCAGGTCCTTCAGCTGCCCGGCGACGCGCGCGGCCACGATCGAGCGGTCGCCGTCGAACAGGTCCGCCGCCGTAGTGCCCGTGGTCACCACGCGCTCTTCCCGCTCGGAATCGCGTTGGATGCTCACACGGACGTCTGACACCGGTCTCTCCTGACTGATGGATCACTCGGGGCAGCGATTGCTGCGCAGCGTGAATCGTACCGAGCCGGAGGGCCGGACCGCGAAACGGTTACGGGCAGCGATCGCCACCCCGGCTCGCGGTCAGGGCTCGGGGCAGCCGTCGCCGTGCTCCTCCTCGGGCCCGCCGCAGGCCTCCTCGAAGAAGGCCGCGACGCCCAGGTTCTCGTGCAGCGACTTCAGCAGCCGGTCCCGCTCGGCCTCGTCGACCTGCACCGGGGTGACGTCCCTGGCGCCGGTGATCCGCCGGAACCCACCCCGGCTCTCCAGCCTGCCGCTCACCCGGATGGGCAGCCCCACCAGATGCGCGTGTCCGGCGATCCGGTAGTCGTCCTCCTCCAGCGCGACCCGCACCTGCGCGACCTCGGCGCCGGCGAGCACCCGCAGCCGGACCGACCCGGGGCCGCCCGGTCCGGTGCGGCGCAGCCGCACCACCGCGCCGGTGACCCGCACCGGCACCGACGGCTCGGCCTGCTCGTAGCGGGCGCCGGCCTCCCGCAGGGCCGGCAGATCGCCGGGGCTGAACTCCACCGGCTCCGGCCGGACCGCCGAGCCGTGCGGCGGGCCGGCCCCGGGCGACCACTCCAGCGCCACCCGGGCCCCCTCCGTCCCCTCGACGAGGGCGACGACGGCCTCGGTCAGCTCACGGCTCACACCCGCCTCCACGGCGGCGTCGAAGGCCTCCATTCCGCCGGTGGCCCGCTGGTAGTCCACCGCGTCACGGAGCGCGTACAGCGCGCGCAGCAGCGTCCCGGTGACGGCCCGCCCGTGCTCCACCGGCACGAAGACGGTCAGCTCGCGCCCGCCGGGGCCGGCCGGCCCGATCAGGACGTGCTCCAGCCACGCCTCGGCCTCACGGCGGTGCCGCTCCCCGTAGTAGCCCGCCCGCCCCCGGGCGGCGAGCGCACCGGCCAGCAGGGTGGCGCGGGCGGCGGCGCGCAGCCGCTCCTGCGCGGTCCAGTCGGGGGCGCCGGTGCGGGGCTCGGGCACCTCGCGCCGCCAGCGGATCTCGTCGCTGGGCACCGCCAGTCCGATCAGCACCTCGCGGGCGGACGGCGCGGCGCTGCGGGCCAGCGCGGTCACCGCCTCGCCGAGGAGATCGCCGCTGTCGGGGAACTCCCGGCTCTCGGGCACCAGCAGGCTGGTGCCGCCGGTCAGGTCGCCGGGCGGCGTCCAGCGCGCGTACCGCCCCACCGCTCCCCCGCGCCGCCGCCAGCCGTGCCGGGCCAGCAGGGCGCCGAGCACGGCCGGGTCCACCTCGTCCGGCGACGGAGCGGGCACGGCGGGCGCGGGCTCCTCGGTCGGGCGGTACCGGTCCATCAGGGTCTCCCTCCCGCCCCGACCCGGGTCATGATCTCGCAGAGCGCGCGGTCGTCGAAGACCCGCGAGGTCGGAATCCGCACGGTGGTCCGGCGGCTGCCCGTGACGGGGTGGCCGGCCAGGTTGGTCCAGTAGCAGCAGTGGCGCAGCGCCAGGCGGTCGTGGCCGGCGCGCACCCAGTCGTCCCGGGCGCGCGGCACGATCATCACGACGAGGATCTTGTGGACCGAGACCGGGCTGCGGGCCAGCTTGATCAGGTGGTCGTTGTCGAGGGTGAAGGAGAAGGTCGGCCCGGGCGGGCGGGGGGCGATCTGGTACGTGGCCTTGAGCTGCACCTTGATCGTCACTTCGTCGTCGACGGTGTGCCCGCGCGCGCTGTGGCTGACGTGCCAGTCGATGCCGTGGTCGGGGAAGGGCTGCGCCAAGGAGCAGCCGGCGGCCGCCGCGACCGCGTGCAGATAGCCGACCTGCAGGGTCTCCATGCAGGCGGTGGTGGCGAGGGAGCCTCGCGGCGGTGCGATCCGCCCGGACAGCAGACCGCTCGCCGGCGTGGCCGGGTCGGGCTGCGCGAGCGCCATGTCGTCGAGCGCCTTCCGGTATTGCCGGGTTGGTACACATGTGTTGTCTCCGCGTCAGGTCCTCGGCAAACGGCGGCGGTTCGGTCCACTCTCGACGGGTATCACCAGGTGGGGCGGGGTCGTAGAAGCCATTTGGTGAGCGAGCACGAGGAGTTGAGGCCATGCCGTCCTGGTTCGAGGGGCCTCTCGCCGCATTCGACACGGAGACCACGGGAATCGACGTGGAGCAGGACCGGATCGTCTCGGCCGCGCTGGTGGTGCAGCGCGGCGCCGGGAGTCTGCCGGAGGTCAGGCGCTGGCTGGTGAGCCCGGGGATACCGGTGCCGGAGGCGGCGAGCGCGATACACGGGTTGACCGACGCGCATCTGCAGCGGCACGGCAGGTGGCCGGCCCCGGTGGTGGACGAGGTGGCGCGGGCGCTGGCCGAGCAGGCCTCGCGGGGCACTCCGGTGGTGGTGATGAACGCGCCGTTCGATCTGACCCTGCTGGACCGGGAGTTGAAGCGTCACCGCAATGCGAGCCTGGCCACGTATGTCTCCCTGCGCTCGCTGGCCGTCCTGGACCCCCGGGTGCTGGACAAACACCTCGACCGGTATCGCAAGGGCCGCCGCACGCTCACCGATCTGTGTGCCCATTACGGCGTGGAGTTGACGGGCGCGCATGACGCGGCGGCGGACGCCACGGCCGCCCTGGAAGTGGTGCGGGCGGTGGGCCGCCGCTTCACCTCCCGGCTGGGCACGATGACGCCCGCGGAGCTGCACGACCGGCAGACGGTGTGGTACGCGGCGCAGGCCCGCGGTCTGCAGGCGTGGTTCGCGCTCAACGGCTCGCAGGAGGTCTGCGACCCGGCCTGGCCGCTGCGCCCGGAGCTGCCCGCCGCGGCGTAGGAGCGGCCGCGAGGCGCCGTCCGTCGCGCCTGCCGCGGCCCGGTGTTTGGCCGCCGGCCGCCGGGATACCCGCCCGCGGCGTCGGCACCTCCCCGGGGTCAGGTCCGGCCCCCGCCGGCGCGGAAGGAGGAGGCAGCATGGGTGAGCATCACCACCAGGCCGAAACGGCGGCCGAGGAGCTGACAGAAGAGGCCGAGGAGGCGCAGACGGCGACCGGGGACGACGGCGGGGAGCAGTCGGCCGGTGGCAAGGGTGGCGACCCGATCACCCCGAACGTCGAGGCGAACGAGGACGCCATCGAGCGGTCGCGGTGACCCCGCTCGCGCCGCGGCGAGCGCCGTGGCGAGCGGCGCCGTCACGCCCCACACCGTCAGGAACAGCGGAGCGAGAAGGGGTGGCCCGCCGGGTCGGAGTAGAGGCGGACGTCGTGCGGGCCGCCGTTGTCCTTGGTGTCCAGCGGCCGCGCCCCCAGGTCGATCACCTGCCGCTCGGCGGCGTCCATGTCGCCCTGGGCCACGAACAGTTCGAGGTGTGCCTGCTGGGAGTCGTCCGGGCGCGGCCAGGTAGGCGGCGCGTAGCCGTGGTCGCGGCAGAAGACCATCCGCGCCCCGCTCTCCGCGACGACCTCGACCCGGTCGGCGTTGGTCACCGTACGGATCTCCGCGCCGAGCACGGTCGCGTAGAACTCGGCGAGTTCCACGGGCTCGGCACAGTCCAGAGCCAGGACGGCTGCTTCCACGACGGCCATGGGTTCCCCTCCCGTTCAGGCGATCAGCGAGGCTTTCGGGTACCCGCCCTCGGGTGCGGCAAGCATGGGGTCTTCGATCCGGGCCCGGCCGCCCGGCACGCGTCGAGGCCGGGCCGCCTGCTGGCGGCCCGGCCTCGTGGGGTGGGCGATACTGGGTTCGAACCAGTGACCTCTTCGGTGTGAACGAAGCGCTCTCCCACTGAGCTAATCGCCCCGGGTGTCCCGCTGGGGTCCTCCCCGGTGGAACGACCTGAACAATACAGGTCGCGGTGGGTTCCGTTCAAACCGAATGCGCACCGGGCGGCCCCGCGGCCAGGTAGGCCCGCAGCCCTCGCCGCCCGCCCCGCATCATCAGCGCGTGGTTGAGGCGGAAGAGGGGGCGGCCGGGGAGCGCGAAGAGGCGCAGGAGCGGCTTGCGGGCCACCACCTCCTGCTCGAAGAGGGCGCGTGCGCCGGTGCCGCGCGCCGTCACGGTCCAGCGCACCCACCCCTCCAGATCCCCGGAGAGCACCAGCTCCAGCACCCCGGCCGCAGGGTCCCGGCGCGCCTCGCCGACCGTGACGACCAGGTCGTACGGGACCACGGAGCGGAAGCGGGCGGTACCGGTCCGCTCGCCGGTCCTGGCCGCCTCGCGGACCTGCGGCCACCACCGGGGGTAGTCGTCGCCCGCGGCGAGCAGCCGGTAGACGGCGGCGGGCGGGGCGTCGAGGTCCCAGCGGCTGTGGAAGCGGTAACGGCACCAGTCCATTCCTCCAGTCTGCGGCGGACCCGGCCCGGGAGCGGCCCATCTGCCCATCGGCCCGCCGGGCCGCTCCCGTCCGGCTCAGCCCGGCAGCCTGTCCCCGATCAGCGCGAGGTTCTGGATCGCGGCCAGCCCGTACTGGGCGGTGGAGTTGGTGGACACCCAGGCGGCCTCGACCCCGGGCTGCAGCACATCGGGCCCCTCCAGCTCGACCGTCCTCCAGTCGGTCGTGGCGTCGGGATAGCCGTCGCCCTCGGAGAACTTCTGCCATGCGCGCTTGATCAGCGCCTCGTCCTTCAGCTGCGCCCCCGCGTAGGCGTCGAGCCGCGAGTGGCCCTGGAAGAGCAGCAGCGAGCCGAAGTCCGTGCCGTAGCGGGCCTTCTGCTCGGCCTTGGTGGCGTTGAAGTAGCGGCAGTAGTCCAGCCACGCCTCCTTGAACGCGGGCAGGTCGATCAGGTCGATCAGCTCGGCGCACATCTCGACGAGGCCGAAGACCGCGGACAGGTGGGAGACGCTGACCTTCGCCTCGGTCTCGACGGCGTACTTGCCGGTGGACAGGTCATAGAGTCCGGAGCCCTGGACGAAGCCGTTGGGCTGGGCCGCGATGGTCTCCATCGTGCCGCGCAGCCTGGCCTCGGCCTTGTCGGCCTTGGGGCCGCGCCGCTCCCATTCGGTGAGCCACGCCCCGGCGAGCCCGCTCCAGTCGGTGCCGAAGCCGATGGACAGGGCGTGCGGGTCCGGCTCGTAGTCGGGGTCGGTGCGGACCTTGCGCAGCGGGTCGAGGACGAGGAAGGTCTCGTCGGAGTCGACGAGGGCGCTCATGATGTCGCCGACGCGCTCGTCGGCGGTGAGGTAGTAGTAGGGGCGCCGGTAGACGGCGGTGGAGATGCGCTGCTGCTTGGCGCTGTCCGCGAAGTGCTGTACGCCGTGCCGGGTGCCCAGGCCGGCCCATTTCCCGAGGTGATAGGCGTCCACTTCGCCCGTGTGGCGGGTCATGGCTTCCGCGAAGCGGAAGATGTCGGCACGGCCGGAGCGCAGATAGGCGTACCAGAGCCACAGATCGGGTGACAGCTCGGAGTTGTCCCAGGCGTATCCCCCGACGTCGTACCGCCACTGGTGCCGGTCCTCGTCGTAGGTGTGCATGATGTCGCCGTAGTCCCAGAAGCCGTACCAGCGGCGCTGCTCGACCTGGCCCTTGTGGTAGGTGAAGAGGAAGTCCAGATGGTCCTCGATCTTCGCCTTGGCGGCGGTCGAGCGGTCCACGGGCGCGAACAGGCCGCCGAAGACCTTGGCGCGGGCCAGATGGGCGGGGGCCGCGGCCAGTTGCGGCGGGGTGCGGACGGCGGCGGCCTGGGCGACCAGCGTCTTCGCGCTCGGCGTGGCTCCGTTGGCCCAGAACATCAGCTCGCTGGTGCGCGCGATGCCGTACGGGGTGCCGAACTCCGGCTCGTAGTCCTCGTAGGTGATGTTGAGGCCTTCGAGCTGTTCGGCGTAGGTGTCCTGGCCCATGCCGTCGTGGTAGAAGCGCAGATCCATCGGCTGGGCCTCGGGCGACCACAGCCACAGCGTGACCTCGGCCTCGTCACCCGCGGCGCCCCGGATGTCGAGCTGGGCGGGGAACTTCTCCCAGAAGTCGCGCAGTCCGAAGGACAGTCCGCCGCTGACGCCGCCCACATAGCCGAAGCCGCTCGCCCGGCGCCCGCCCCCCGCGGGAATCCAGCCGTGGCCCGGCTTGGTGCGCTTGCGCAGCGTGAATCCGTCGGCGGACAGCTGGGAGAGGGTGTAGTCGCCCCAGGTGGGGATGAGGTGCAGCCGGGTGGTCACCCGCTGGTCCCAGGTGGCGGGGTCGGGCAGCTTCTCGCCCTTGAACTGGGCCTTGCGGACGGCCGCGCCCGGGTCGCGGCGCAGCCCGGTGACGCCCTTGACCGCCTCGGTCACCAACCCCTTGCCCTCGCCCGCGATCCGGATGTGCCGGTCGTACGCCTCGTCGCGCATCGGCACGGAGAAGCGCACGCCCAGGCCGCGGATGAAGTCCCCTGACGCCTGACCGGCGGCCTGGTCCCCGTCGAAGGTGATGGTGTGGACCATGCGGAAGGAGTCGGCGCCCGCGTAGAAGTAGAGCCGGACGCTGAAGGGGAGCCAGCCGCGGCTGCCCTTGCGGTGTTTGCCGTCGATGCGGACGACCGCGCGGACGGGGCCCTTCTGCTCGACCTTGGCGCCGCTGATCTCGCCGTCGAACCGCTCCCAGGCCGCGCTGCCGTGGTCGCCGTCGTCGATGTCGCCCTGGCGGAGCAGGACGAGCCGGCCGTCGCGGGCGATCTCGGTGCCGCCCCGGGTGACGGACCGTACGAGCTTCCTGCCGTCCTTGCCGATCACGGCCTTGATCACCCCGGTGTCCACGGTGATCTTGCCGCCGCTCTCGGAGACGGTGACCCTCTCGGCGGGCGCGGCGGGTTCGCCGGCCGTCAGGCGGTACGCGGTGGCGCCGTCGAGCCCCTCCGCCGCCGCGTGGGCGGTCCACTTGAGCGAGCCGTCGGGCCAGTAGGCGGTGGCCCAGGTCTGCAGGGGCACGTCCTTGCCGTCGGCCGTGGCCAGCGCGAACGTCCGGTCCGCCGGCTGGGCGCCCTTGGGCCAGGGCACCCCGAAGGTGCTGCCCGCGGCCGCGCCCGGACCGCCGTCCTCCAGCCAGGTGATGTCCACGGGATCGTCCGCCGCCTTGTCGGCCGTGTCGGCCTTGCCGGCGGCCGCGGCCTGCTGGGCGTTGTCCGCGAGCAGCCAGGAGAAGGGGGTTGCGGCGCCGGCGACGGCGGCCGCCTTGAGCACATCGCGTCGGGGGATGGGAGACATGCGCAACCTTTCAACGGTGGTCAGGTGCGGTGCATGACGTGCATGGCTCAATGGGGTCCTGCTGCCAGGCGCGGGCGGACCACCGTCAGGCCCCGGCGCGCCGCGCCGCTCGACTTTTTCGTCTCCGGGGCGCTTCAGCCTCCCCCAGCCTTCGGCCGGGGGTGCCCCCTGTCGACGGTCGACCGTGCTCGGCTGCCCGCGCGGCGGAGCCGCATGTCAACTGCAGCCTCGCAGCCTGCGCGCGCTCTCCCTTTCGACAGCGGCGCGCCCCTTCGACTCCACCGCGACGGCGCAGGCCACGAGCGCGCCGACCGCGGGCGCGGCCAGCGGAAGCAGTTGCCAGGTCGCGACGGTGACCACCGCGAGCCCGCCGACGAGCAGCAGCGAACCGCCCAGCTCGGCGCCGAGGCCGCGGCGTACGGCGCCCTGGGCCACGGCGGACCAGCCGAGGCCGGGCCGCCATCGCGCGGCCGTACGCAGCCCGAGCACGATCACCGCGAGCGTCCCCGCCACGCTCACGGCGATCAGCGCGGGCCCGCCGGGCAGGGCCCCGGAGCGGGCCACGCGCAGATCGAAGGCGAGCAGCGCGAGGGCCGCCCACCACAGGAGGGAGAACCGCCAGCCGCTGCGCGTCGCCTCCCGCAGACCGGACAGGAAGTCCCGCACGGTGGACCGCTCGCCGTCCAGGTGGCGGCGCAGATGGGCGCACCCGGCCGCGAAGGCGGGCAGCAGGGTGACCGCGGGCAGGGCGGCGAGCACCACCCACACCCCGGTCAGCAGGGACTCGGCGAACACCGAGAAGAGGAACATCCGCCCCTCCCGCCCGGCCGTCCGCCGCCCGGTCCGTGACCGCGCGCTCGCCTCCCGTACGTCCATGGCGCCGCCCCTCAGCCCTTCAGCCCGGAGGTCGCCGCGCCCTCGACCAGATAGCGCTGGAAGGCGAGGAAGAACAGGAGCACCGGTGCCAGCGCCACCAGCGACATGGCGACCATGCCGCCGTAGTCCGCGACGCTGTCCTGGTCGATGAACATCTTCAGGGCGAGCGAGACCGTGTACTTGTCCTGGGTGTTCAGATAGAGCAGCGGTCCGATGAAGTCGTTCCAGGACCAGATGAAGCTGAAGATCGCGCTGGTGATCAGGGCGGGGCGGCACAGCGGCAGCACGATGTTCCAGTAGATGCGCAGATGGCCGCAGCCGTCGATGCGGGCCGCCTCGTCCAGCTCCCTGGGGAGGTTGCGCATGAACTGCATCAGCAGGAAGACGAAGAAGGCGTCCACGGCCAGGTATTTGCCGAGGAGCAGCGGTATGAACGTGTTGATCCAGTCCAGTTTCTGGAAGAGCACGTACTGCGGGATGATCAGCACCTGGAAGGGCAGCAGCAGCGTGGCGATCATGACCGAGAACAGCAGGTTGCGCCCCGCGAAGCGGATCCTGGCGAAGGCGTAGGCCGCCAGCGAGCAGGAGAACAGCACCCCGACCACCGAACCCACCGCGATGATCAGCGAGTTGTAGAAGAAGCTGGTGATCGGGATGTCGGCAATGCCCTCCGACAGCCGCCGGTAGTTGTCGGTGATGGGGTCGGTGGGCAGCAGCTGCAGACTGCCCACGATCTTGTCCCCGGGCTTGAACGAGGCCCCGATCACCCACACCACGGGGTAGAGGATCACGGCCAGCAGCGCGAGCGCGCCCACGTGCCAGCCCACGGACCGTACCCTGCGCCGGGCCACCATGCTCACCGGGCATCCTCCTCGTAGTGCACCCAGCCGCGCTGGGTCTTGAACAGCACCACCGTCACCAGTCCGATGCCGAGCATCAGCATCCACGCCATCGCGGAGGCGTAGCCCATGCGCATCTGGCGGAAGCCCTGCTCGTACAGGTACCAGGTGTAGACCAGCAGCGAGTCGGCGGGACCGCCCGCCCCGGAGCCCCCGGTGCCGCCGATGACCACCGCCGAGGTGAAGACCTGGAACGAGTGGATGATCTCCAGCAGCAGATTGAAGAAGAGCACCGGGGAGATCATCGGCAGGGTGATGGAACGGAACCGGCGCCAGCGGCCCGCGCCGTCCATCTCCGCGGCCTCGTACAGCTCGCGGGGCACCTGCTTCAGCCCGGCCAGGAAGATCACCATCGGGGCGCCGAACTGCCAGACGGTCAGCGTGATGAGCGTGGGCAGCATCCAGTCCGGGTCGCCGATCCAGCCGCCCACGTCCCAGCCGAAGAGACTCATCGACTTGTCGACGATCGCATCGTCCTGGAAGATCGACCGCCAGACGATGCCGATGCTGACGCTGGCGCCGATCAGGGACGGGGCGTAGAAGGCCGAACGGTAGAAGCCCTGCCCCTTGCGCGGCTTGACCAGCAGCAGCGCCACGCCGAGCGCGAACAGCAGCTTCAACGGGGTGCCGATGAGCACGTACTTCACCGTCACATCGACCGAGGTCCACCACCGGTCGTCCCGGAACATCTCCCGGAAGTTCTTCAGGCCCACCCACTTGGGAGAGTCGAAGAGGTTGTAGTCGGTGAACGCCAGATAGAGCGAGACGAGCATCGGGCCGAGGGTGAGCAGCAGGATCCCGATGCACCACGGCGTCAGGAAGAGATACCCGGCCAGCGTCTCCCGGCGCCCCCGCCGCCGCGCGAGGGCGGCGGCGGGGGGAGCGGAGTGCGGGTCCTCGGCCTTCCGCCGGGCGGATCCCTTCCCGCCGAGGTCGTCAGCCGCGGAGGTCTTGGTGGGGGTCACGGAAGATCTCCTCAGGAGCCGAGCGCGGTCTTCGCCTCGCTGAAGAACTGGTCGACGGCGTCGTCCACCGAGGTCTTGCCCTGCGAAACCTGGCCGTAGATGCGCAGGAACGCGGCCTCCGCGACATCCGCGCCGGCCGGGTGCGGAGTGATCGGCTCCAGCTTGTCGGTGACGCTCTCCTCGTACTGCGCGATCTTGGCGTTCACACCGGTGGGCTTGAACGCGTCGTACTGCGCGTTGGTGGGCAGCACCCCGCGGTTGTAGCCCATGATCTTGCCGACCTCGGGGTCATGGGTCATGAAGTCGATGAACTTCGCGACTTCCTTGGGGTGCTGGGTGCGCGCGGAGCCGCTGAGCATCAGCGAGGAGAGGTACTGACCCGTCTTCTTCCCGTCCAGGGTCGGGATCGGGCCGAGGTCGAGCTCGGTCTTGGTCTCGGCCCCGAAACGGACCAGGAAGTTGTCCCAGGTGAACTCGGCGGCGGCGAGGTCGGCGCTGATGGTGGCCTTGGGCTTGACCTGCTCGCTCTTCTTGGCCGGGACCAGCACCCCGTCCTTGTTCTTCCCGTACCAGTCGCCCCACCACTTCTTGAGGTCGTCCTCGGTGAACCCGAGCTTCTTGTCCTCGGTGAAGAAGGCCTTGCCCTCCTGGCGCAGATACAGGTCGTAGAGGTACATCACCCCGGCGTTGTCGCCGGCGCCGAAGAGGGATCCCTTGTCCTTCTGGCTGATCTTCTCGACGGCGGAGAAGTACTGGTCCCAGGTCCATCCGTCCTTGGGGGTCACCCCGACCTTCTTGAACTCGGCGGGGTTGTAGAACATGGCGAAGGTGTTGGCGCCGACCGGCACTCCGTAGAGCTTGCCGTCGACCTCACCGGCCTTCTCCAGGCCGGCCCGGAAGTCCTTCATACTGAGGTTTCCGGCCTTCACCTGCTGGTTGAGGTCGAGCAGGATGTTCTTCTCACCGTACTTGCGCAGGAACGCGACGGAATTCTGGAAGACGTCGGGCGGGTTTCCGCCCGCGGCCTGGGTATTGAACTTGCTCCAGAAGTCGGCGTACTCGGCGAAGTCCGTCTTCACCTCGATGTTCGGATACTTCTTCTCGAACAGCGCGACCGTCTTCTGGATCATCTCGGCGCGGTCCTTCGCTCCCCACCAGGCATAGCGGATGGTCACCTTGCCATCGCCCGAGCCTCCGCCGTTCCCACCGCATCCCGAGGCCAGCAGCCCCAGCCCGAGCAGACCCACCGCGGCCGCTCGCAGCCCTCTGCTCCCCCGCACCCATCGAGCACTCATGACACGCCCCTCCCGGGCAGGTCGTCCGACTGCCCAACGAGCCTTGACACAACGGTCCTTGAAACGTTTTAGGCAAGCGCTTGCTGGGCTAAGTTAGGGACGTAGTCGGCGGACGTCAACGGTTCGGACAGGATCAGTCGAAGCGCTTCACCGAAGCGTCTGGATCCGGCCGTCACTGCGCGTGACAACACCGAGGGCCCGGAGGCATCAGCCTCCGGGCCCTCGGTTCCAGGGTGGGCGATACTGGGTTCGAACCAGTGACCTCTTCGGTGTGAACGAAGCGCTCTCCCACTGAGCTAATCGCCCTGGCGCACGCCCAACATTAGCGCATGCCGTACCGTGCCCATGACCAGCGCACCGAGCCATGCACCGGCCGCGCTCACGGCTGGCCGCGCCCCGCTCGCGACCAGCCGGCCGCGCCCGTCACTCCTTGATCTTCCAGGGCATGACGAGCCCGAACTTCCACACATAGACCGCGACGGCCGCGGCGCAGATCACCACGGCGATCGTGGTCAGAATGAGATTCCGCTTGCGCACCCGGGGGTCCAGGGCGCGCTGCGCCGCCTCCGTGACCTTCCGCTTGGTCCAGCGCAGCACCAACTGCGCCCAGACGAACTCGGTGGCCCAGATCGCCATACCAGCGAAGATCACCAACCACCCAGGGCCGGGCAGCGGCAGCATGATGATGCCGATGACCACCACCGCGAGCCCGACCAGGAACACCCCGACCTGCCAGCTCAGATGGAGCGCCCGGGACCTCTTGATGAACTGCGGCGCCCGCGAGCCGAAGGCCGGCTCCTCGGACCCGCTCTCCCCCGCCGCGGCCCGGGGGGCCGCCGATTCGGCGACTTCCTGCCGCTCGTCACTCTCCGCGTTCATGTGACCCAACTTACCTGATCGAAAAGAGTCACCGAAATGGCGGTACCGACCGCTCGGAGACTCCGCTGCTAGAGCTACTAGAAGGACCACAAAACGGGCAGAGGGGTTTACAACGGCACCGTAGGTGGCATGTCGATTTCGCCGACGTGCGAACCCCCGAGCGCACACTGAGCGAAAGGCCCTGGCGCTTATGAACACCACGGTCAGCTGCGAGCTGCACCTGCGCCTCGTTGTGTCGAGCGAGTCCTCACTGCCTGTACCCGCGGGCCTGCGGTACGACACGGCCGATCCCTACGCCGTGCACGCCACCTTCCACACCGGAGCCGAAGAGACGGTCGAATGGGTCTTCGCCCGCGACCTGCTCGCCGAGGGCCTGCACCGGCCCACAGGCACCGGCGATGTCCGCGTGTGGCCGTCCCGCAGCCATGGGCAGGGAGTCGTCTGCATCGCCCTGAGCTCCCCGGAGGGTGAGGCTCTACTCGAAGCCCCGGCGCGGGCCCTGGAGTCGTTCCTGAAGCGAACCGACGCCGCGGTGCCACCCGGCACCGAACACCGTCATTTCGACCTCGACACAGAACTCTCCCACATCCTGGCGGAGAGCTGAGCCCCGGCGAGCGCTGATCGCGGCCGTCCGACTCGGGGAGACGGCGCGAGCCCGGCCGCGGCATGAAGGCAGCGACATCAACGGCATCAACGGCATCAACGGCATCTCGACAACGGCATATGGCAGGCGGCGGTGGCCGCGGCGGCGGCCAAGGCCGCCTCGCAGGTCGCCTACGGCGGCACCAAGGACGGCAAGGTGATCTTCGACAGCCTCTGCGCGGGCTGCCACAAGTCCGGCGCCGGCGGCGCCCCGACCCTGGACGCCTCGCACTGGGCGGCGCGCCTGCCCAAGGGCAAGGACACCCTGCACAAGCACGCCATCGAGGGCTTCACCGGCACCTCCGGCGTGATGCCGGCCAAGGGCGGCAACCCGGCCCTGACCAACGAACAGGTCAGCGCGACGGTCGACTGGATGCTCGACAACATC